>VGHJ01000006.1 GCA_016868295.1 Betaproteobacteria bacterium
GAGCGGTGCGGCGGCGGTGTTGATCTTCGCGGCGAGGCGGCGGTTGGACTCGATCACTCCGTCGGTCTCGAAAATCCCCAGCGTCGCCAGCGCGGCGCGGCAGGCGAGCGGATTGCCGGTGTAGGAGTGCGAGTGCAGGAAACCGCGTGACGTGCTGTCGTCCCAGAAGGCGGCGTAGACGGCGTCCGTCGTCAGCACCACCGAGAGCGGCAGGGTGCCGCCGGTGATGCCCTTCGAGAGGCACAGAAAGTCCGGCACGATCTCGGCCTGCTCATGGGCGAAGAAGGTGCCCGTGCGGCCGCAGCCGACGGCGATCTCGTCGGCGATGAGATGCACGCCGTAGAAATCGCACAGGTTGCGCGCGCGGCGCAGGTATTCCGGGTCATGCATGGCCATGCCGGTGGCGCATTGCACCAGCGGCTCGACGATGAGCGCCGCCAGCTCGGCGTGGTGTTCCGCCAGGTAGGCCTCGAGGGCGACGGCGGCCGTCACCGCCGCATCGCGCGGCGTTTGCCCGTCGCCGGCGAGGCGCCAGTCCGGGCTCGCCACGGAGTCGCAGGCGCGCAGCAGCGGCGCGTAGGCGTCGCGGAAGAGGGCGACGTCCGTCACCGCCAGCGCGCCGAGCGTCTCGCCGTGGTAGCTGCCGGCGAGGCTGACGAAGCGCTGCTTGCCGGGATGTCCCGTGTTGCGCCAGAAGTGGAAGCTCATCTTCAGCGCGATCTCCACGGCCGAGGCGCCGTCGGAGGCGTAGAAGCAATGGCCCAGCTCGTGGCCGGTCAGCGCCGAGAGCTTTTCCGAGAGCGCCACCACCGGCTCGTGGGTGAAGCCGGCCAGCATGACGTGGTCGAGCGTGTCGAGCTGCTCGGCGAGCGCCGCCTTGATGCGCGGGTGGCCGTGGCCGAAGAGGTTCACCCACCAGGAGCTGATGGCGTCCAGAGTGCGGCGACCGTCGAAATCCTCCAGCCAGGCGCCTTCGCCGCGGCGGATCGGCACCAGCGGCAGGGTCTCGTGCACTTTCATCTGGGTGCACGGATGCCAGACGGCGTCGAGGCTGCGGCGGAGGAGGTCGTCGTTGTTCATGGAAATCGGCTGGATTGAATCGCAATTTTACGCGAGCCATAGCAGCCCCGTGTCTTCGCAACGACAAAATACTGCCCCGTCTCCTGTAAACTTGCAGGTCTTGCGGGGCGCGGGAGAGCGCTGCCGCAATCATCACTGAAAGGGATCCGCATGGCTTTCAAGACAATCGGCGTCGTCGGCGCCGGCACCATGGGCAACGGCATCGCCCAGGCATTCGCCCAGGCGGGCTTCGAGGTGGTCATGAGCGACGTGGCGCAGGCCGCGCTCGACCGGGCCATGGCCACCATTTCCGGCAGCTACGACCGACTCATCAAGAAGGAGAAGATGACGGCCGAGCAGAAGGCCGCGGCGCTGGGCCGCATCAAGACGGCGACCGAGCTGGCCATGCTGAAGGATTCGGATCTCATCATCGAGGCGGCCACCGAGAACCTCGAGCTGAAGCTGAAGATCTTCAGGCAGCTCGATGCGCTGGCCAAGTCCGATGCCGTCATCGCCAGCAACACCTCGTCGATCTCCATCACCAAGCTGGCGGCATCGACCAAGCGCCCGGACAAGGTGATCGGCATGCATTTCTTCAACCCGGTGCCGCTGATGGCGCTGGTGGAGCTGATCCGCGGCCTGCAGACGTCGGATGCCACCTACGACGCCGTCGAGGAAGCCTCGAAGGCCGTCGGCAAGAGCCCGGTGCAGGTGAGGAACAGCCCGGGCTTCGTGGTGAACCGCATGCTCTGCCCGATGATCAACGAGGCGATCTTCGCGCTCGGAGAAAATCTCGCCAGCGCCGCCCAGATCGACGAGGCGATGAAGCTCGGTGCCAACCACCCGATCGGCCCGCTGGCGCTGTGCGACATGATCGGCCTCGACGTCGAACTGGCGGTGATGAACGTGCTGTTCGAGGGCTTCAAGGACCCGAAGTACCGCCCGGCGCCGTTGCTGGTGGAGATGGTCGAGGCGGGCTATCTCGGCCGCAAGACGGGCCGGGGGTTCTTCACTTACGCTTGATCCGGACCGTGGGAGCGGCGTACTCGCCGCGATATCGCGGCCGGTAGGCCGCTCCTACATTGGCCTTTCTTCCACCAAAATGTCCCGCCTCGTCCTCGCACCCATGGAGGGCCTCGCCGACGACATCTTGCGCGGCGTGCTGACGCGCGCCGGGTGCTACGACTGGTGCGTCACCGAGTTCGTGCGCATCACCGGAACCGTGCTGCCGCGGAAGAGCTTCACCCGCGTCAGCCCGGAGTTGCTGAACGGCGCGCGCACCGCCGCCGGCACGCCGGTGCGGGTGCAGCTGATGGGCTCCGATCCGCAATGCCTCGCCGAGAACGCCGCGCGCCTGGCCGAGTTGCGGCCGGCCGGCATCGACCTCAACTTCGGCTGCCCGGCGCCGCTGGTGAACCGCCATCGCGGCGGCGCGGCGCTGCTCGACGAGCCGGAACTGCTTCATGACATCGCCGCCGCGGTGCGGGCCGCCCTGCCGCCGGGACTGACGCTCAGTGCCAAGATGCGCCTTGGCATCGACGACACGTCGCGCACCCTCGACTGCGCGCGGGCGCTGGCGGCGGGCGGCGCGCAGGAACTGGTGGTGCACGCCCGCACGAAATCCGACGGCTACCGGCCGCAGGTGCGCTGGGAGTGGGTGGCGCGCGTGCGCGAGGCGGTGGCCGTGCCGGTGATCGCCAACGGCGAGGTGTGGAACGTGGCCGGCTGGCGCGCCATCCGCGCGGCGACCGGCTGCGCTGACGTCATGCTCGGCCGCGGCGCGGTGGCCGATCCCTTCCTTGCCGGGCGCATCCGCGGCTTGCGCGCGGAACATCCCGTCGAACACGACTGGCGCGAACTGCAGCCGCTGCTCGCCGACTTCTGGGCGCAGGTGCAGGAGAAGGTCGCGCCGCGCCACGCGCCGGGGCGGCTCAAGCAGTGGCTCGGCCTGCTGCGGCGGAATTACCCGGGCGCAGAGGCGCTGTGGCGCCGCGTGCGCGAATCGAACGACGTGATGGAAATCGGCCGCGTCCTAGCGGCCGAGCGTGAGGGCCGGGTCGAAGCGGCCGGCCACCGTCGGGCTCTGCGCGTTGAGGGTTTCGCGGCGCACGTGCTCTGAGAGGTAAGGGATCAGCTCGCCGAGCGTGACGCGGCTGTCGTTGTTGTAGTCGGCCTTGCCCTTGAGGCCTTCCAGCAGGTAATGGGTGAACACGCCGTGGCCGCCGCCGAACCTGGCGCTCTCGGCGGAGAGCTGGCGGTCGTCGGAAGCCGAGATCACGGCGATGCCGGCGCCGACAGTGGCGAGGTTCTGCAGTCCCGCTGAGATGCGGTTGGCCTGCACGTCGCCCAGCGCGCGGCGCGCCACGTCGAAGCTGGCCCCGACGCCGCCCGAGTGGCAGGCGTCCGCCAGCACGACGACGCGCCGCGCCTTGATGAAACGCTTCAGCGCCGTCTCCACGTCCCACATCGGAAAGCCCGTCGAGGCGATGGCGTCGTAGCGCGTGTCGTGCGGCAGGAGATAGAGGTTCTGCGGCGTGTCGGGCGAGTCGGGCGAGCCGTGGCCGGCGAAGTAGATCACCACCACGTCCTCCTCGATGGTCTGGCGCAGCCAGGTGTACAGCGCCTCCTTGATGGCCGCCGCCGTGGCATTGCGGTCGGTGAGCAGCTTCACGCGCGAAGGGGCATAGCGCCCGCCCGACGGCGACACCAGCCAGTCGTGCAGGGCCTGTGCATCCTTGGCGGCGTAGCGCAGGGAGGGGATGCGGCTGTCGGCGTAGCTGGAGACGCCGATTACCACCGCCCAGTGCTGCGTGCTGTCCGAGGAGGGCGGCTGGCCGAGGAGGGCGGCGGCAGCGGCCGCGCCGTTCTGGCGGGCAGCCGCGGGCTGGGCCGCAACCGGCGGCGGGGAGGCAGGAGCCGGGGGCGCGGCGAGGGCGACCTTGGCGGTCACCTGGCCGGAGTTGTCCCAGGTCATGCCCTTCGGATCGTTGTGGCGCAGGTAGAGCGTGCCGTCGCGGTCGGCTTCGAACTCGAGCTGCTCGCCGACGGCGAAGGGCCGTCCGTCCTGGCCGATCCTGCCGATCAGCGTGCCGACCTGGTGCTGGGGCAGGACGAAGGGCGGAATGAAGGAGAAGCACAGCGGCGAGTTGGAACCCAGCCCGCTCGGGCCGGAGCGGCCGCAGAAACCGCCCATGTGCCACTCGCCGCTGGCGCTGATGCGGTACTTGACCCCCTTGCGCACGCGCACGCCCGAACTGGTCCACTCGCCCTTGGCCTGGACGGTCGATGCGATCGCCTCTCCGCCGCTCTCGGCGATGTCCCTGAGCTGTTCGGCCTCGAGGTACTCCGGGATTTCCGGTTTCTTCGGCATGCCGAAGTCGTCCTGCGCCCAGACGCCGCCCGCGAGGGTGAGCAGGGCGGACAGGAACCAGGGGTGAAGGCGGCGATGCGTCATGGCAAGTATCTCCTTGTTTAATTATAGTCTCGGCCATGACGGATCCCTGCACCACCTGCGGCGCCTGCTGCGCCGCCTACCGCGTCGACTTCCACCGACTCGACCTCGACAGCGCGCCGGGCGGCGCCGTGCCGGCGGGACTGACTTTTTCGCTGACGGCGAACCTGGTGCGCCTGCGCGGCACCGACGATTTCCCGCCGCGCTGCGTCGCGCTGGAAGGCGAGATCGGCCGTGAAGTGCGCTGCACGATCTACGCGCAACGGCCGGGCCCCTGCCGGGAACTGGAGCCCGGCTCGGACGCCTGCAACCGGGCGCGGAGGAAGCACTGCCTGCCGGACCTGTAGCGCCGCCTTGCGCCGGCCGGTCCGAAGTATTACCATTATGTCATCGGTAATACTTCAGGGAAAGCGGCCATGAGCACCACCGTCACGACCAAGGGGCAGGTCACCATCCCCAAGCAGTTGCGCGACTACCTCGGCCTTGAGCCCGGCAGTCTCGTCGATTTTGCCTATACGGCCGATGGCCAGGTCGTCATTCGTCCCGTCAAGCCGGAGAAAAAATCGAGGAAAAAACCGAGCCGCTTCGACGCGTTGCGCGGCACGGTCAAGCTCGGCATGTCGACGGACGAATACATGAACCTCATCCGCGGCTACGACGAAGACAAGGACGATCCGGGCTTCCGGAACGTCAAATGATCCTGGTCGACAGCTGCGTGCTGCTCGACGTGCTGGGCGGCGATCCGGTCTGGGCGGCCTGGTCGCAAGGCCAGCTCGATGTCTGGAGCGCGCGCGGCCCGCTGCTGATCAATCCGGTCGTCTACGCGGAGCTGGCGCCGGGGTACCCTGACCCCGAGGCGTTGGAAATCGCCATCGCGACGGCAGGCCTGGATTTTCGCGAGGTGCCGAAAGCCGCGCTGTTCCTCGCCGGCAAGGCGCACCAGACCTACCGCCGCCGAGGCGGCGGCCGGCCCGGCGTGTTGGCAGACTTCCTCATCGGCGCCCATGCGGCGGTCCTCGGCGTGCCGCTGCTGACGCGCGATGCGCAGCGCTTCCGCAGCTACTTCCCCAGCGTCCGCCTCCTGCTGCCGTAGCCGCCATGCCCCTCTCGCCCAACGAAATCAAGGAACGCGCCGCCGCCTTCGCGCACAAGTGGGCGGGGGAGGATTCCGAGCGCGCCGAGGCGCAGTCCTTCTGGAACGACTTCTTCGCCGTGTTCGGCGTCGAGCGCAAGCGCGTGGCGGTGTTCGAGAAGCAGGTGCAGCTCGCCCGCGCCGGCGAAAAGCTCAGACAGGGCCGCATCGACTGCTTCTGGAAGGGCACGCTGCTGGTCGAGCACAAGAGCGCCGGCGCCGACCTCGACCGCGCCGTCGACGCCGCCTACGGCAAGAAAGGCTTCGCCGCCGATGCCGAGCGCGTCGCCTTCCTCTTCGACCTCTACCGCCAAACCACCAGCCTGCTGCCCGCCGCACCGGCGGCGAAGCGGCGCGGCCGGTCGCCGCGCCATGGCGACTGACTTTCCGGTCATCCTCTTCGGCGCCTGCGACCGACACAACCTTGGCGACCTATTGCTCCCGCACATCGCCGAAGCGTTGCTGGCGCCGCGAGCGGTCGTCGTCGCCGGGCTGGCCGCGCGCGACCTGACGCCGTTCGGCGGCCATCGCGTGCGCGCCATCGGCGAGGCGCTGCGGGAATGGCCCGGCGCGGCGGTGATCCACGCCGGCGGCGAACTGCTCACCTGCGATGCCTGGGAGGCGGCGGTGATGCTGCTGCCGCCGGACGAGGCGCGGGGCGTGATCGCGCGATTCGACGGCCGGCCGGAGCGCTTCGTGTGGGCGCGGCAGTTTCTTGGACGCGAGGACCGCGCCCCTTACTGCCTGGGCAAAAGTCAGTCGCTGCGACACGGCGGGCGGATCTTTCTCGGCGTCGGCGGCGTCGACCTGGACCGGCGCGATGCCGTGCTGCGGGAAGAAGTGTTGGCCAAGCTGCGTGCGGCGGACTGGATTGGCGTGCGCGACAGGCTGACATTGGCGCACCTGTCCGCCGCCGGCATCGCGGCGACGCTGATGCCCGATGCGGCGGTGCTGACGGCGGAACTGTTCGGCGAGCGCATTCGCGAACGGGCGGAGGCCGGCGAGGTCGCCGCCGTGCGCGCGGCCCTTCCGCAGGGCTGGCTCGCCGTGCAGTTCGCCGCCGCGCTCGGCGACGACGCTACGCTGGCACGCATCGCGGAAGGGCTGGCGCGGGTAGCGGCAGGGCGCGGCATCGTCTTCTTCCGCGCCGGCGCCGCGCCCTGGCATGACGACCTCGCCGTCTATCGGCGGACGGCGGCTCGCCTGCCGGACGCGCGGGTGTTCGATTCCCTCGACATCTGGGCGATCTGCGCCCTGATCGCCGCCAGCGCCGGTTTCGTCGGCAGCAGCCTGCACGGCCGCATCGTGGCGGAAGCATTCGGCGTGCCGGTCCTGGAGGGGATCGTGCCTGTCGGCCAGAAGGTGGCGGCCTACCGGCAGACCTGGGCAGGCTCCGACGCAGTCATGGCCTGCCGTGCGGCTATCGCCGAAGCTTGTTCGCCAGCGCTCGGGCGCTGACGATGCGCGTGCCGAAGTGGCTTTTCAGCGCCAGGAGGTGGCTCTTGTCTCCCGTGACCAGGTAATCGGCCTGGGCGGCCTCGCACAGTGCCAGCAGGTAGTCGTCGGCCGGATCGGGCGAGCGGCTGACGCGGGGGAGGTCGTTGCGCATCACGGCAAGCCGGCGGAGGTCATTGACCATGCGACCGATCTCGCTGGCCTTGAGCCGCTCCTGGAAGAGGGGCCGGCGCACGACCTGGCGCAGTTCCTCGATCTGTCTTTCCGTGGTGACGAGATCGAAGCGGCCATGACGCCATTCCTCGTAGAGCCGGTCGGGCGGCGTGCCCCGCACCATCAGAGCCGAGAGCAGGATGTTGGTGTCGAGGACGACGCGCATCGAGCCGTCAGCGCTTGGCGTCGTAGGTCGCGCGGACTTCGCGGACGGCTTCTTCGATCATCGCCTCGAGCGTTTCGGCGGGGATGTCCTGGTTGCGGTCCTTGATGCCCTGTACCGTGCGATCCAGCATGCGCCAGCGCACGGCGTCCTCCACGAATCTGGAGAGATCGCCTTTCTTCATGCCTTGGGCGCCGAGATATCCGCGCAGCGAGAGATCGGTTTCAGGGGAAACCTTGATGGTCCAGCGGACGGTTTCATTCATGACTTATCCACATAAGCGTCTATACGCCTGAATCGTAGCACCGCCCCCTGGTTCGATCAACAGGCCCTGAACCCGATGATTTGAAAGCAGGAGTTTGGGAATACATAAAAACCCTGAATGCTGCGGTGTGCCTTGCCGGGCTAAACTTCGATTGGTACGGGCCGCCGGCCCGTTTTTTTCGCCTGTCGTCTTAGTTTAGCCATGAAGAAAATCCGCAGCCTTCTCGTCGCCAACCGCTCCGAGATCGCCATCCGCGTCATGCGCGCGGCGTCCGAAATGGGCATCCGCACGGTGGCCATCTACTCCAACGAGGACCGCTTCGCGCTGCACCGCTTCAAGGCGGACGAATCCTATCTCGTCGGCGCCGGCAAGAAGCCGATCCAGGCCTACCTCGACATCGACGACATCATCCGCGTCGCCAAGGAGGCCCACGTCGACGCCATCCATCCCGGCTACGGCTTCCTCTCCGAGAACCCGGACTTCGCCGAGGCCTGCGCGCAAGCCGGCATCGTCTTCATCGGGCCGAAGCCGGACGTGATGCGCCTGCTCGGCAACAAGGTCTCGGCGCGCGAACTGGCGCAGAAGGCCGGGGTGCCGGTGGTGCCGGCGACGGGCGCCCTGCCGTACGACCTCGCCGGCGCGCAGAAGCTGGCGGCGGCGGTCGGCTATCCGCTCATGCTCAAGGCGAGCTGGGGCGGCGGCGGGCGCGGCATGCGCGTGGTGGAAACGGAGGCCGACCTCGGACCGGCCATGGAAGTGGCGCGGCGCGAGGCCAAGGCCGCCTTCGGCAACGACGAGGTGTATCTGGAAAAACTGGTGCGCCGCGCGCGCCACGTCGAGGTGCAGGTGATCGGCGACAGCCACGGCAACCTGGTGCACGCCTACGAGCGCGACTGCTCGGTGCAGCGGCGCAACCAGAAGGTGGTGGAGCGGGCGCCGGCGCCCTATCTCGCGGAATCGCGCCGCGCCGAACTGTGCGGTGCCGCCCTCAAGCTCGCCCGCGCCGCCAAGTACACCCATGCCGGCACCGTCGAGTTCCTCATGGACGCCGACACCGACGACTTCTACTTCATCGAGGTGAATCCGCGCATCCAGGTCGAGCACACCGTCACCGAGGAGGTGACCGGGGTCGACATCGTCAAGGCGCAGATCCGCATCTCGGAAGGCGCCCGCATCGGCGACGCCGATGCCTACGTGCCGCTGCAGGAGGACATCCGCCTCTACGGCCACGCCCTGCAGTGCCGCGTCACCACCGAGGATCCGGAGAACGGTTTCACGCCCGACTACGGCCGCATCAGCGTCTACCGCAGCGCGGCCGGCTTCGGCCTGCGCCTCGACGGCGGCACGGCCTACGGCGGCGCGGTGATCACGCCGTATTACGACTCGCTGCTGGTGAAGGTGACGGCCTGGGGCCACACGCCGGACGAGGCCATCGCCCGCATGGACCGCGCGCTGCGCGAGTTCCGCATCCGCGGCGTCGCCAGCAACCTGCAGTTCCTCGAGAACGTCATCGACCATCCGCTGTTCCGCTCGGGCGAGTGCACGACGCGCTTCATCGACACCACGCCGGAGCTGTTCGCTTTCCAGCGCCGGCGCGACCGCGGCACCAAGCTCTTGAAGTTCCTTGGCGAGGTGGCGGTGAACGGCAATCCGGAGATGAAGGGCAGGGTGCTGCCGCACCTGCCGCTGGCGAAGCCGCTGAAGCCACGTGGGCCGCGCTGCGATCTTTCGGCGCCGCCGCCGCCCGGCACGCGCGACCGCCTGAAGGAAATGGGCGCGGAGAAGTTCGCCGAATGGATGAAGAACGAGCCGCGCGTGCTGCTCACCGACACGACGATGCGCGATGCCCACCAGTCGCTCTTCGCCACGCGCATGCGCACGCACGACCTGCTCGAGATCGCGCCGCATTATGCGCGCCTGCTGCCGGAGCTCTTCAGCCTGGAGTGCTGGGGCGGGGCGACCTTCGACGTGGCGCTGCGCTTCCTCAAGGAAGACCCGTGGGAACGCCTGGCGCAGCTGCGCGAGGCCATCCCCAACGTGCTGTTCCAGATGCTGCTGCGCGCCTCCAACGCGGTGGGCTACACCAACTATGCCGACAACGTCGTGCGCTACTTCGTGCAGCAGGCGGCGAAGGAGGGCGTCGATGTCTTCCGCGTCTTCGACTCGCTCAACTGGGTGGACAACATGCGCGTGGCGATGGACGCGGTGCGCGAGTCCGGCGCCCTCTGCGAGGCGGCGATCTGCTACACCGGCGACATCTTCGATGCGGCGCGGCCGAAGTACGACCTGAAGTACTACGTCGATCTCGCCAAACAGCTCGAGCGCGCCGGCGCCCACGTCCTCGGCATCAAGGACATGGCCGGCGTCTGCCGTCCTCGCGCCGCGCGCGAGCTGGTCCGCGCCTTGAAGCAGGAGGTCGGCCTGCCGATCCACTTCCACACCCACGACACCAGCGGCATCAGCGCGGCGAGCGTGCTGGCGGCGGTGGAGGCCGGCGTCGACGCCGTCGACGGCGCGCTCGATGCCATGAGCGGCCTCACCTCGCAGCCCAACCTCGGCTCGATCGCCGCCGCCCTGCAGGGCGCGCCGCGCGATCCCGGCATCGACCTCGACGCCATGCAGGCGCTGTCGCAATATTGGGAGGGCGTGCGCCGCGCCTACGCGCCCTTCGAGGCCGACATCCGTTCCGGCACCGCCGACGTCTACCGCCACGAGATGCCCGGCGGCCAGTACACCAACCTGCGCGAACAGGCCCGCGCCATGGGGCTCGAGCACCGCTGGGCCGAGGTGTCGAAGGCCTACGCCGAGGTGAACCTCCTCTTCGGCGACATCGTCAAGGTGACGCCGACCTCCAAGGTGGTCGGCGACATGGCGCTGTTCATGGTCGCCAACGACCTGACGCCGGAGCAGGTGAAGGACCCCAATCGCGAGGTCGCCTTCCCCGAATCCGTCGTCTCGCTCATGAAGGGCGAGCTGGGCTATCCGCCCGACGGCTTCCCCGTCGACCTGCAGAAGAAGGTGCTGCGCGGCGAGAAGCCGCTGCCGGGGCGCGCCGGCGACTTCCTGCCGGCGGTGGACCTCGAGGCGAAGCGCGCCGAGGCGGAAGGCCTGATCCATCGCAAGGTGAGCGACACCGACCTCGCCTCCTACCTGATGTACCCGAAGGTGTTCAGGGACTACGCCGCGCACCGCAGCCACTACGGCGACGTCTCGGTGCTGCCGACGCCCGCCTTCTTCTACGGTCTGCGCGAGCGCGAGGAGATCGCCATCGAGATCGAGCGCGGCAAGACGCTGATCATCAGCCAGCAGGGCCTCACCGGGCCTGACGAGGAGGGCCACGTCAAGGTCGCCTTCGAACTGAACGGCCAGCCGCGTTCGGCGCGCATCGCCAAGGCCGGCCTCGCCGTCGCCAAGGCGCATCCGCGCGCCGAGGAGGGCAACGAACGCCACGTCGGCGCGCCCATGCCCGGCACGGTGGTCACCGTCGCCGTGCAGGCCGGCCAGAAGGTCGGCAAGGGCGATCCGCTGGTGTCGATCGAGGCGATGAAGATGGAGTCCATGCTCGCCGCCGAGCGCGACGGCGTGGTCGCCGCCATCCACGTCCGCCCGGGCGAGGCGGTCAACGCCAAGGACCTGCTGCTGGAATACGCCTGAACGCCTGACCGGCAATCCTTGCCGCCCCTTCAATGCATGAGCGGCAAGCCTTGCAGGCGATCGCCTCCGCCTGCTTCTTTTCCTTTTGAAATCAATTCGACGGCATCCCTGGCCGGAATCTTGCTGTAAGCGTCTTGCACGCCCGCATGGGGCGCGGACACACAGGCAGGAGGACGGATCATGGGCATCGCAGCGGTTATCGGAATCGTTTCATCGGTCGTGCAGCTCGTGCGGGCGTTCAACAGGCCAGATCCGCCCCAGGCGGCGCAGCCGCAGCAGAAGGCGGACAAGCTCTTCGCCGAGTTGGACGCCATGGGGCAGGGCGCGATACAGCGCGCCGATCTGGACAAGGCTTTCGACCGGATCGCGGAGACGACGACGGGCGGCGCGGAGAAGCTGTTCGCCAGGCTGGACGCCGACGGCGACGGCACGATCACGAAGAGCGAGTTTTCCGGCTCGATCAACCGGCTCGCCGAGCAGCTCGATCACCAATACATGCGACTGCGCCTGCACGGCGAGGGCGGCCCGCCGGCATCGGCCGCCGATGCCGGATTCACCAGGGAGGAGCTCACGGCGCTGACGACGAGCATCGCCGGCAGTTTCGACAAGGCTGACGCCAACGGCGACGGCCGCGTCAGCATCCGCGAGATGCGTTCCTTCGCATTGGGCCAGGGCGGGCTGCCGACGGCCCTGCCGGAATCGTTCTCGTCTAGCCAGAACGTGGAACTGATGCTGCAGGTCGTGCGCCTGATGCAGGCCTATGGCGTCGTCGGCGGTTCGAGCACCACGGCCGACAACACCGCCCAGAGGGTGGCCGACAAGGTCTGAGGCCGTCCTCCAGGCACTGACTTTTCAAACGCGTAGGTAGCGGTCGCCCTCGCGGGCGACCGCGCCGCTTTTCAGCAGCCGCTCGAGGTGCTTGCCCATGATGGCGCCCTCGCCCCACTCGAAGAAGGCCTTCGGCTCGCGCGGCTTGCGGTAGACGATGCAGGCGGCGACGATCTCGTCCATCGTGCGCGGCTCGGCGAGCAGGTCCAGCAGCTTCGCCTCGCGTTCGTCGATCACGGCGAGGTAGCGGTCGAATATCTCCGTCGCATCCCCCTCGAAGCAGCCGTCCTCGTGGCTGGTCAGCCACACCTTCGCCGGTACCTGCTGCAGGCGGCGCAGCGAGGCGATGGTGCGCTCGATGGAGCCGTCGCGGTCGCCGTACCAGGGCCCGAAGCGCGTCAGGTCGTAATCGCCCAGGAAGCACACGGCCGGCTCGCGGAAGAAGAAGGCGGTGAAGCCGGGCGTGTGGCCGGGGGCGTGGATCGCCTCGGCGGTGCACGTGCCGAGGTCGATGAGCTCGCCCGGGGTGAAATGCTTCGTCGCCCGGCGCGGCCGGAAGTGAAAGTCGGCCGGCAGGACACGGCGCCAGTAATCGCGGTATTCCGCCTTCTCGATGCCGTAGGCGTCGAGGAAGGCTTCCAGGCCGGAGAGCGGCGCGGCGTCCTCGGCCATCATGCGCAGCGGCAGGCCGTCGAAGAGGTCGAGGTAGCTCAGATGGTCCTCGTGCCAGTGCGACAGCCAGACCTCCTTCACGCCGGGGCCGTCGAGCAGCGCGCGGTAGGCGGTTTCATCGGCGCCGGCGTCGATGAGCACGCCGGCGCCCTCGACGTAGACCGAGTTCGAATGCGGGTAGCGTCCCTGGTTGCCGCCGGGGATGAGGCGCACCGGGCCGAATTGCCTGGCTTCGGGCACGGCTACTCGATGATCTTGTTGATGGGCAGTTCGATGATGCCGCGCGCGCCGGCCGCATAAAGCTGCGGGATCAGTTCGCGCACCTGTTTCTCGGCGACCACCGTGCTGAGGTCCACCCAGGCCGGGTCGGAGAGGGTGGATACCGTCGGCGTCGCCAGTGCCGGCAGGATCTGCAGCACGGCGTCGACCTTGTCCTTCGGCACGTTCATGGCCAGCAGCACGCGCGTGGCGGCGGCAATCGCCCCCTTGAGCAGCATCAGCATGCGCTCGATCTTGGCGCGCTTCCAAGGATCCTTTGCGGCGTCGCGATTGGCGATGAAGCGCGGCGTGCTCTCCAGCACGACGTGCATCACGCGCAACTGGTTGGCGCGCAGCGAGGAGCCGGTCTCGGAGACATCGACGATGGCGTCGGCGAGGATCGGCGGCTTGACTTCGGTGGCGCCCCAGGAGAATTCGACGCTGGCGGAAACATTGTGCTCGGCGAGGAAGCGCTTGGTCATGCCGACCGCCTCGGTGGCGATGTGGCGGCCTTCCAGGTCCTTCACGCTGTTGAAGGGCGAGCCTTCCTTCGAGGCCATCACCCAGCGCACCGTGCCGTAGTTGGGCCAGGGCGCGCGCAGGTCGGCCAGTTCCTCGACGTCGGCGCCGGTCTCGAGGACCCAGTCGAGGCCGGTGATGGCGCAGTCGAGCACGCCCTGCGCGACGTAGCGCGCCATCTCCTGCGGGCGGATGAGGATGCACTGGATCTCGGCGTCGTCGATGTCCGGATAATAGGAGCGGCCGGAAATGCGCAGGTCGTAGCCGGCGCGCTGGAACAGCTTCTGCGTGGTTTCCTGCAGGCTGCCCTTGGGGATGCCGAGGCGCAGGCGGGGGGCGGTATCGGTCATGAATCTCTCCAAAACGAAGCCGCCATGCTATCACCGTTGCCCGGCGCAGGATTTCGCTGCATCATTGCCGCGCCATGTTCACCCTGCCCAACATTATCACCATCGCCCGGATACTGCTCATCCCGGTGGTGGCCTTCCTGCTGCTCGACCACGACTACAAGCTGGCTTTCGCGGTCTTCATGGCGGCGGCGGTGGGTGACTGGGTGGACGGTTTTCTCGCACGGCGGCTCAACCAGATATCGCAGCTCGGCGCCGTGCTCGATCCGGTCGCCGACAAGATGACCATGATGATCGTCGCCATCATCATGGCGGCGCAGGGCCTGCTGCCGGTCTGGCTCGCCGTGGTGATCGTCATGCGCGACGCCATCATCGTCGCCGGCGCCATCGCCTACCGCTTCCTCGTCGGCCATATCGAGATGGCGCCGACGCGGCTGTCCAAGGCCAACACCTTCCTCGAGTTCGGCGTGCTGACGCTGGTCATGGCGCAGGCCGGCGGCATCGTCGACGCCTCGGCCTGGCTCATGCCGCTCTTCCTCCTGCTCTTCGCCTCGGTGCTGGTCTCCGGCGCCCATTACGTCTGGGTCTGGCGCAGGAAGGCCCTCGACCACGCTGCCGGCCCCGCGACGAAATTGCCGGATCGATGAGCCGGAACGCCGATGACTAGCGCCGCCGCCCTGCCCGAGCCGGGCGGCCTGCGCCGCGACGCCCGCGTCATCGGGCTGATCGGCTTCGCCCACGGCACCTCGCATTTCTTCCATCTGCTGCTGCCGCCGCTGTTTCCCTGGCTGATGCCCGAGTTCGGCCTCAGCTTCACGCAAGCGGGGGCGATCATGACGGTCTTCTTCGTCGTCTCCGGCGTCGGTCAGGCCCTGGCCGGCTTCGTCGTCGACCACGCCGGTCCGCGCCGCGTGCTGCTCGCCGGCATCGCCTGCTTCGTGCTGGCCGCGCTGACGCTTGCCGCCGCCGGCAGCTACGCCACGCTGCTGCTGGCCGGCGCGCTCGCCGGGCTGGGCAACAGCGTCTTCCATCCGGCCGACTTCACGGTGCTCAACCGCAAGGTGAGCCCGGCGCGGCTCGGCCATGCCTTCTCGGTGCACGGCCTCTCGGGCAACCTGGGCTGGGCGCTGGCGCCGGTATTCCTCACCGGCATCGCCGCGGCGGCCGGCTGGCGCACGGCGGGGCTCGGCGCGGCGGCCCTCGGCGCGCTGGCCTGGGCCGTCGTCTGGCTGCGGCGCGAAGCCACGGAACTGGCGGAGCCCGCTGCAAAAGTCAGTCCCGGCGGGGCGGCGCCGACCTTCGCCTTCCTCGGCGCCGGGGCGGTGTGGCTGTGCTTCGCCTTCTTCCTGCTCATCACCGCCGCGCTCGGCGCCCTGCAGAGCTTCGCCACGCCGCTGATGCAGAACCTGTACGGATTGACGGTCGCGGCGGCCGCCGCGACGCTCACAGCCTACATGCTGGGCGGCGGCGCCGGCATCGTCCTCGGCGGCGTGCTGGCGAGCCGCAATGCCGCGCACGACCGGCTCATCGCCGCTGCGCTGGGGACGGCGGCGCTGATTGCCGCCCTCGTCGCCTCGGGCGCGCTGCCGGACTGGAGCGTGGTGGCGGCGCTCGGCGCCATGGGTTTCTGTTCGGGCATCGCCGGCCCCTCACGGGATCTGCTCGTGCGCCGGGCCGCCACCTCGCGCTTCGGCCAGCAGGCCTACGGCCGCGTGTACGGCTTCGTCTATTCCGGGCTGGACATCGGGCTGGCGCTCTCGCCGCTCGCCTTCGGCCCGCTCATGGACGCGGGCCGCTTCGGCGCCGTGCTGGTCGGCGTGGCGCTGCTGCAGGCCGCGGCGGTGCTGACGGCGCTGGGCGTGGGCAGGTCAACTTAAGGTGCAGGGGTTAAAAAGGCAGACGGCGCTTGGGCGGGGGCGGGGGAGACGCAGGTCTGGCCTTGGCCGGCTTGCGCGGCCGGTCCTTGTCCTCGCCGGCGAAGCGGACCTTGCCGTGCAGCACGCAGCCGCGCATGCCGGGATCGCAGGCGGCGCCCTTGACGAGCTGGCAGACGCCGTTCAGGTCGTGGGGGCAACTCCAGGAACTCATTTTCGAATTTTGCCGACTTCGGCGTGGCGAAAGCAATCGATCAGATGGTCGTTCACCATGCCGGTGGCCTGCATGTGGGCGTAGCAGATGGTCGAGCCGACGAACTTGAAGCCGCGCGCCTTGAGGTCGCGGCTGAGGGCATCGGATTCCGGCGTGCTGGCCGGCACCTGCTTCAGCGATTTCCGGCGGTTCGCGATCGGCCGGCCGTCGACGAAACGCCAGACGTAGGCATCGAAGCTGCCGAATTCCTCCTGCACCGCGAGGAAGCGCCGCGCATTGTTGATGGCGGCCTCGATTTTCAGGCGGTTGCGCACGATGCCGGCGTCGGCGAGCAGGCGCGCGACCTGGCGCGATCCGAAGCGGGCGACCTTCACCGGGTCGAAGCCGGCGAAGGCCTTCCGGTAGGCTTCGCGCTTCCTCAGGATCGTGATCCACGACAGGCCGGCTTGGGCGCCTTCGAGGATGAGGAACTCGAACAGCTTCCGGTCGTCGTGCACGGGCACGCCCCATTCGGTGTCGTGGTAGGCGACATACAGCGGATCGCTGCCGCACCATCCGCAGCGCCGGCGCGCGGCGCTCATGGCAGCGTGAAGAAAAAGGCGGCGCCCTCGCCCGGTGCGCCCTCCGCCCAGATGCGTCCGCCGTGCCGGCGCAGCACGCGGTGCACGATGGCCAGTCCGATGCCGGTGCCCTCGAAGCGCTTGGCATCGTGCAGGCGCTGGAAGGGCTTGAACAGCTTGCCGGCATAGGTCATCTCGAAGCCGGCGCCGTTGTCGCGCACGCAATACACGGTCTCGCCGTCGCGGGTCGTGGCGGTGAAGCCGATGCGCGCCTGCTCGCGCTCGGCGGTGAACTTCCAGGCATTGCGCAACAGGTTCTCCAGCAGCGCCTTGGCCAGCACCGGATCGGCGCGCACGGTGAGGCCCGGATCGATCTTCCAGGCCACTTGGCGCGCGGGCGACTGCTCCTCGAGGGCGGCGCGTATCTCTTCGGCCAGGGCGCTGAGGTCGACGCGCACGCGCTTCAATTCCTGGCGGCTGACGCGGGCGAGGTCGAGCAGGTTGTCGATCAGTTCGCCCATGTGCTTGCTGGCGGCGCGGATGCGGGCGAGGTAGTTGAGCCCGTTGGCGTCGATGCGGTGGGCGTATTCCTCCTCGATCAGGTGGCTGAAGCCGTTCAGCGCCCTGAGCGGCGCGCGCAGGTCGTGCGAGACGGAGTAGCTGAAGGACTCCAGTTCCTGGTTCGAGGCCTCGAGTTCGGTGGTGCGCTCGCGCACGCGGCGCTCGAGGGTTTCGTTGAGTTCCTTGACTACTTGCTCGGCGTGCTTGCGTTCCGAAATGTCGAGGCCCAGTCCGATGACGTTCGGCTCGCCATCGACGTCGATGCGCACGCCTGAAATCACATAGGGTATGCACTCGCCGCGCCGGGTAACGATGGTGACCTCGACGCTGGAGGTGCCGGTCGCGAGGGCCTGGAGGGTTGCCTTGCGGATGCGCTCGCGGTCCTCCTCGGCGTAGAGATCGAGCGTGTGTCCCTTCGAGAACTCCTCCGCTGACGCGCCGATCAAACTCTCCAGATTGCGGTTCCACAGCAGGAAACGCCCCTGCTTGTCGAACAGGAAGAAGATGCCCGGAATCGACTCTATGAGGTTCTGCCGGAAATCGCGCTCTCCCTGCAGCTTTTGCGCGAAATGCTCCTGCTCCGTGATGTCGGTATAGGAGGTGACGAAGCCGCCCCCCGGCAGCGGTGTGCCGCGAATGTCGAGCACGGTACCATCCGGGCGAACGCGCTTGAAGCGGTGCGGTTCGCAGCGGCGTGCCAGCGCCATACGCTGGTGCACCTGCTCCTCGACGTCGCCCGGTCCGTATTCGCCGCGCTCGGCGTTGAAACGGTAGTAGGCCTCGATCGGTGTCCCGGGACGCATCAGTTCTTCCGGAAAATCCAGCAACTGGCCGTAGCGCGGATTCATCGCCGTCCTGCACAGGTTGGCGTCGGTGACGCTGATGCCCTGTTCGAGATGGTCCAGCGTCGTTTTAAGAACGGCCGATTGCAGACGAATGGCGTCTTCGCTGCGCACATGCTCGGTGATGTCGGTATAGGTGGTGACGAAGCCGCCCTCGGGCAGCGGGGTGCCGACGATTTCGAGCACGGTGCCGTCGGGTCGGGTGCGGCGGATGTGGTGCGGTTCGAAGCGCCGTGCCCGCTCCATGCGCGCGCGCACGAGCGTGTCGACCTCGCCCGGGCCGTATTCCCCGCGCTCGGCGTTGTAGCGGACGAAGTCCTCGAATTTCGCATTTTCCCCCGCGAGGCTGGCGGGAAAGCCGAGCAGATCGAGAAAGCGCTGGTTGTGGGCGCGCAGCCTGAGGTCGGCATCGACCACGCTGATGCCCTGCGAGATGTTGTCCAGTGTGGCCCTGAGCACGCTCGCCTGGCCGGCGAGCTGTTCCTGCGCCTTGCGGGTCTCGGTGATGTCCTGGCCGATGCCGTGGTAGCCGACGAAGGCGCCCTGCGCGTCGAAGCGCGGCTCGCCCCTGATGCGTATCCGGTGGCGGACGTCCTGCGCATCGGACACGCCGTATTCGATCTCGAAGGGCTGGTGCGCCTCGACGATGCGGCGGTGCTCCTGCCATTCGCTTTCGCTGCAGCCCGCGGGAAAGGCCTCCCAGCGCGTCTTGCCCAGGGCCTTGTCGAGCCGCAGGCCGCCAACGTCGTGTGCCTTGCCCTCGATGTGGGTGAAGCGGTATTCGGCATCCTGCTCCCAGTACCAGTCGGAGGAGAGGTCGGAGACGGCCTGCAGGCGCGCCTGGTTCTGCCGCAGGTCCTCGCTCATGCTTTCGGCCAGCCGATGGGCACGCTCGCGCGAGCGCGCCTGCGCGAGGTAGAGCAGGGCCAGCAGCAGGCTGATGATCGCGCCGCCGGAAAACACCAGCCATGCCGCATGGCGGCCCGGCTGCGCCTCGAGCCAGGCGGGGTGCGCGCTGTAGATGATCTCCCAGTTGCGGCCGCCGAACTCGTAGGCAGTCTTGCGCGTCAGCAGCGGCGCCGAATCGGACAGGGTGCCGCTGTCGAAGACCGCCATGCGACGAGTGACGCCGTTGGGCTGGGCGAGGCCAGTGTCCTCGACGTCGATGCGCACGCCTTCGCTGCCGAGCTTGTTGAAGAATTCGCCCAGGCTTTCGTGGGCGTCGATGGTGAGCACGACGAAGCCGTCGAGGGCCGCGCGCCGCTGTGCCGCCGTGGCGGTGGGCGCCTGCGGCCGGTAGACCGGAGCGCGCATGACGATTCTCGGCGTGCCGCCCGGGTTCTGCACGATCTGCATGGGCTCGGAGACCTGGAACTGGCCCGTGTCCTGCGCCATGCGGATGGCGGCGGCATTGCCCGGCTGCGTGCCGGCGTCAAAGCCGAATGCGGCCATGTTGACGTTCATCGGCTCGATATGGTCGATCACCACATAGTCCGGCCGGTCACCTTCCGGCCGGATGGCGAAAGCGGGATAGCCGTGCGGATCCAGGCTGCGGTCGTTGCGCACGCGCTCGACGAAGGCGGCCTTTTCGGCGTGACGGACGTAGCGCTGGTAGGACAGGGCCTGCAGGCCGGGCAGGCGCTGCTTCAGGTTGAGGTTCTTCGCGTAGCGGTGGAACTCCTCGCGATCCACATGCCCGGAGCCGATGTACAGGCCCTGCATGCCGAGGATCAGGTTGCTAAAGTCGTCGAGGCGCTTGCCGAACTGGACGAAAGCGATCTCGGCCTGGGTGTCGAAGCGGGTCTGCGTCTCGCGTGCCTGCAGGTTGGACGTCACCCGGGCGATGAGGAAGGCGATGAGGATCCCGCCCGCCAGGACGAGCCCGGCGACCGCGCGCGGAGACAGGCCGCCCTGGTTGTGGTCCTGCGCCGGAAGAGCCATCATGATCGCAGCTTATAATCTGCAGACGGTCGAAGCAATAACGGGTTAACGACGTTCCGATGCACAACTTGAGCCATGCGGCCGCCCAGCCGCCCTCGCCATGGGTGCTGCGTTTCGCCGCGCTGATCCGCGCCGGCGGCGAGGTGCTCGACCTGGCCTGCGGCGAGGGGCGCCACGCGCGGGCGCTCGCCGGCCTCGGCTTGCGGGTCGAGGCCGTCGACCGCGACATTGGGGCGCTCGCCGCCCTGGCCGACACGGCCAGCATCGACGTGCGGCAAGCCGACCTCGAGGGCGGGGCCTGGCCGTATGCCGGGCGCGGCTTTGACGGCATTGTCGTGACGAACTACCTGCACCGCCCCCTGTTCCCACTGCTCGTCGACGCGCTGCGCGAGGGCGGCGTGCTGATCTACGAGACCTTCATGCTCGGCAACGAGCGCTTCGGCCGGCCGTCGAACCCGGATTTCCTGCTCAGACCGAATGAACTGCTGGATCCCTTTGACGCGTTGGCGGTGGTCGCCTTCGAGCAGGGCGAGGTACTGCTGCCGAAACCGGCCGTGGTGCAGCGCCTCTGCGCCGTCAGGATCGCCGCCGGGATGAGCCCGCGTCTGCCAGAATCCGTTTAGCCAGTTCAGTCAGCCCGGCTGGCGAGAGATCGTCGGTGGCGAAGCGCGGCGCCTCGGCGAAGTGCGCGTAGTTCTTCCCCTGCGAGCGGCGGTAGAGCGGGTCGTAGTGCTTCTCCAGCAGTTCCGCCACCAGCGCCGGCCAGTCGCGCGCGTCGATGAGGGCGTTCCAGCGCGCCAGCGTCTCGGCGCTCTGCAGCTCGCGCAGGCAGGCGAGCTTCGCCTTGAGCGCGGCCGGGTCGGCGAGGAAGTAGTCGTAGTCGCCGATGAGGAAGGCGACGCGCGCCGCGTCGGTCGCCTCGATGCGCAGGCAGGAGCCGGCGCGCATGGTCTCGAGCAGGGCGTCGGGCACCTGCAGCCGGCCGATCTTGCGGCTTTCCGCCTCGACATACACCGGCTCGGCAAAAGTCAGTCCCTGCAGCACGGCGAGCAGGCGGCTTTCGAACATTTTCTGTGACGGTTGGGGCTCGCCGGGCAGGCCGCCCAGCACCGAGCCCTTGTGCGCGGCGAGCGCCTCGAGGTCGAGCGCCTGCGCGCCCTGGGCGGCAAGCGCCTCGAGCAGGCGGCTCTTGCCGCTGCCGGTGGCGCCGGTGACGACGCGGTAGGAAAAGCGCCGCGGCAGTTCGGCGAGCTGCTCGACGACGTGGCGGCGGTACGATTTGTAGCCGCCTTCCAGCGCGCAGGACTGCCAGCCGATCTGGCGCAGCACGTGCGTCAGGGCGCCGCTCCTCTTGCCGCCGCGCCAGCAGTAGATGAGGGGCTTCCACTCGCGCGGCCGGTCGAGGAAGCGCGTCTCGATGTGCCCGGCGATGTGGCGTGCGACCAGCGCCGCCCCGAGCTTCTTGGCGGCGAAGGGGGACTCCTGCTTGTAGATCGTGCCGACGCGGGCGCGCTCCTCGTTGGAGAGCACCGGGCAATTGACCGCGCCCGGCATGTGGTCTTCGGCGTACTCGGCAGGCGAGCGCACGTCGATGATCTCGTCAAACTCGCCGGCCTGTGTTACGTTCGCGACACCCTGTGTTTTCATCGTTTTCATGGACATCAAACTCACCCAATTCTCCCACGGCGGCGGCTGCGGCTGCAAAATCGCCCCGGCCGTGCTCACCGAACTGCTCGCCGACACGCCGCTGCGCGTCATGCCAAGGGAGCTTATCGTCGGCACCGAGACCAGCGACGACGCGGCGGTGTACAAGCTCAACGACAGCCAGGCCATCGTCGCCACGACGGACTTCTTCACGCCCATCGTCGACGACCCCCACGACTTCGGCCGCATCGCCGCCACCAACGCCATTTCCGACATCTACGCCATGGGCGGGCGGCCGATCATGGCGCTGGCGGTGGTCGGCATGCCGCTCGACAAGCTGCCGCTGGAAGTGATCCGCAAGATCCTCGCCGGCGGCGAGTCGGTCTGCGCCGAGGCCGGCATTCCCATCGCCGGCGGGCATTCCATCGACGTTCTCGAGCCGATCTACGGCCTGGTGGCGCTGGGCCTGGTGCATCCCGCCCGCGTCAAACGCAACAGCGGCGCGCAGGCGGGCGACGCGCTGATCCTCGGCAAGCCGCTCGGCATCGGCATCCTCTCCGCCGCGCTGAAGAAGGGCCTGCTCGCCCCGGCCGGCTACGCTACCATGCTGCGCCACACGACGAAGCTCAACACGCCGGGCACGCGCCTCGCCGAGATGGACGGCGTGCATGCCATCACCGACGTCACCGGCTTCGGTCTCGCCGGACACCTGCTGGAAATCTGCCGCGGCTCGAAGCTCGCGTCCACGCTGCGCTTCGCCGACCTGCCGCTGATTCCCGAGGCGGTCGGCTTCGTGCAGGAGGGGATTTCCACCGGCGCGTCGACGCGCAACTGGAACGGCTACGGCGCGGACGTGTCGCTGCCGGCGGGTGCGCCCGAGTGGCAGCAGAAGCTGCTCACCGATCCGCAGACCAGCGGCGGCCTGCTCGTCGCCTGCGCACCGGAGGCCGCCGGCGGGGTGCTCGCCGAACTCCGGAGCGCCGGCTTCGCCGAGGCGGCGCAGATCGGCTCGTTCGCCGCCGGCGCGCCGCGCCTGACGGTCACTTGAGCAGCGGCCGCAGCGCCTTCCAGACGTTGTCGAGAATGAGCGGTTGCGCCGCCGCGGTCGGATGGATGTTGTCGGGCTGGAAAAGCTCGCGCTTCTCCGCCACGCCCTCGAGCAGGAAAGGCACCAGCGCCGCCTTGTGTCTGCGCGCCAGGTCGGCATAGCTCCGCTCGAAGGCGAACGTATAGTCGGCGCCGTAATTCGGCGGCAGTTTCATGCCGGCCAGCACGACGCGCGCCTTGTGCGCGCGGGCGGCTTCGATCATGGCACCGAGGTTGTCCCGCATCTGGATGACGGACAGGCCGCGCAGGCCGTCGTTGCCGCCCAGCGCGATGACGACGACGGCGGGTTTCGAGCGGTCGAGCTCGGCGCCGAGGCGGCTGCGCCCGCCGGCCGTGGTGTCGCCGCTGATGCTGGCGTTGACGACGCTATAATCCAGCCGCTGCTCGCGCAGGCGCCTTTCCAGCAGCGCCGGCCAGGACTGTCCCTGGCCGAGGCCGTAGCCGGCCGAGATGCTGTCGCCGACGACGAGAATGGTGCCAGCCGCCTGCGCGGCGAACGACAAGAGCAGAAAGAGTCCCGCAGAGATGAACTTCAGCATTGATTCCTCGGTTCCCATGGTCGAGGCCGACGCGCTCGGCAAGGAAGTGACGAGCGGCGACGGCCGGCTGGTGATTCTGCACGAGATTTCCTTCAAGGTCATGGCCGGCGAGGCGGTGGCCATCGTCGGCGCCTCGGGCTCGGGCAAATCCACGCTGCTTGGACTGCTCGCCGGACTCGACGTTCCGACGCAGGGCAGCGTGCGCCTGGCCGGGCGCGACATCAATGCCCTCGACGAGGATGCGCGCGCCGGGCTGCGCGGCGCGATGCTCGGCTTCGTCTTCCAGTCCTTCCAGTTGCTGCCGCCGCTCACCGCGCTGGAGAACGTCATGCTGCCGCTGGAGCTGGCCGGGCGCGCGGGGGCACGCGCCGACGCCGCGCAGATGCTGGCACGCGTCGGCCTGTCACAGCGCCTCGGCCATTACCCGAAGCACCTCTCCGGCGGCGAGCAACAGCGCGTCGCCCTGGCGCGCGCCTTCGCCGCCAGGCCCGGCCTGCTGCTCGCCGACGAGCCGACCGGCAACCTCGACGCCGCCACCGGCGCGTCGATCATCGATCTGATGTTCGCCATGAACGCCGAGCAGGGCACGACCCTGGTGCTGGTGACGCACGACGAGGCCATCGCGCGGCGCTGCGGCCGCTTGCTCAAGCTCAGGAGCGGGGCGCTGATCGACTGATGAGCCGCGCGCAGGCGACGCCGCTGCGCACCGCCGCTTCCAATGTCGCCGGGTAGTCCGAGGCGACGTAGTCCCCCGCGATGAGAAAGTTGGCCAGCGGCGTCTCGCAGGCCGGGCGTGCCACGCCGGGTCGGCAGGCGAAGGTGGCGCGCTTCTCGACGATGACCTGCGACCATTCGGGCGGCGGCAGGGCACCCGCCGCCTCGGCGACCTCGGCATGGATGCGGGCAATGAGTTCCTCGCACGGCAGGTCCAGCTGCGGGCCGCGCGCGCTCGACACCGCGGCGACGATGCGCTCGCCGCGCGGAAAGAGGAAATGCGCCGTGCCGCCGACGCCGACCATGGCCGCGGGCAGCCGAACCGCCTGCGGGTAGGCCAGGTAGGCCGTGAGGATCGGCTCGTACTCGAGCTGCGCCACGGTTTCGAGCGTGGGGGCGACGCGCGGCAGGTTCCGCGCCAGCGCGGCGAGGCGGTAGGGGGCGACGGCGGCGATCACGTGAGAGTAGCTGCGGCCGGCCGGGTCGCCCTCGAGGCGGAAGCCGTAGGGGTCCCAGGCGACGGACACGATGGCTGTGCCGCGCAGCACCTCGCCGCCGTGCGCGAGGACGAAGCGTTCCGCCGGCTCGGGGAAGAGAGCGGAGAAATCCGCGCGCGCGATGAGCAGGTCGCTCGCCTCGCGGCGCGCGGCAAGGCTGTCGCGCAGGACGTTGAGGAAGACCTGGGCCGAGGCTTCGTCAAGCGGCGTGTTGAGCGCCGAGATGCAGAGCGGCGCCCACAGGTAGCGCACCGCGGCGGCGTGCTGGTCGTGCCGGTGCATGAGCGCGGTGAAGGGGATGTCGGCGTCGAGACGGAAGCCGGCACGCTTCATGTGCCGCATGAAGCGCACCGCGCCGAGGCGGGCGGCGAGGGGCAGGCCCTGCGCGGTGAGCAGCGCCACGGCCAGGTGCAGCGGCGCCGGCAGGGGCGGCGCCGCGAGACGCATGCGGCCCGGGAAGGCCAGCGTGAGCGGCAGCCGTTCGAGCAGCGTCTCCGGGTCGGCGCCGACGAGGCGCATCAGGCGCAAGAGTTCGGTGTAGGCGCCGACCAGGATGTGCTGTCCGTTGTCGAGCGGATGGCCGTGCAGTTCGGTGCGGCGCGCCCGTCCGCCCAGCGTGCGCGAGGCCTCGAAGAGCGAGACGCGCACGCCGCGCGCGGCGAGCTCCGCGGCGGCCGCCATGCCCGCATAGCCTGCGCCGACGATGGCTACGTGCACGGCGGCTATCCCTTGTTCCTGTTCCAGGTGCGCCAGGCCAGCCACAGCTTGCGCAGCGGTGTGAGCGCGATGCGGCGATCGAGGACGCGGCAGCCGTCCTTGCGGATTTCCCGCAGCAGGGCGCGGTAGATTGCCGCCATGGCCAGGCCCGCGCGCTGTGCCTTGCGGTCCTGCTCCGGCAGTTGGGCGAAGGCCTGCTCGTAGCAGCGCTCGGCGCGCTCGATCTGGAAATCCATCAGGGCACGGAAGGCCTCGCCGTGGCGGCCGGCGAGGATGTCGGCTTCCGTCACGCCGAAACGCGCCAGTTCGTCCTGCGGCAGATAGATGCGGCCGCGCTGTGCGTCCTCGCCGACGTCGCGGATGATGTTGGTGAGCTGGAAGGCGAGGCCGAGATCGTGGGCGTATCTGAGCGTGCGGCGGTCCGCGTAGCCGAAGATTTCCGCCGCGAGCAGGCCGACCGTGCTGGCGACGCGGTAGCAATACAGGTGCAGCGCCTTGAAGTCCGGGTAGCGCGTCTGCGTCAGGTCCATCTCCATGCCGTCGATGATCTCGGCGAGCAGTTCCTGCGGCAGATTGAATCGCGCCAGCACGCCGGCGAGGGATTGCGTCACCGGGTGGCTCGGCCGGCCTTCATAGGTGGCGGCCAGTTCGGCGCGCCACCAGGCCAGCTTGGCGCGCACGAGCGCGGCATCGCTGCATTCGTCGACGACGTCGTCCACCTCGCGGCAGAAGGCGTAGAGGGCGGTGATGGCGCGGCGGCGCTCGAGCGGCAGGAAGAGGAAGCTGTAGTAGAAGCTGGAGCCGCTGGCGGCGGCTTTCTGCTGGCAGTATTCCTCCGGCGTCATGGCGCTATCCGAGGGCCGCATGCAGCAGAATTCCCGGCCAGTCGCGCCGGCCGATGACCGGCCGCCGGCGGAAGACGTCGCCGCGCACGCGCTGCAGCTTGTCCAGCATGCGGAATCCGCTGGCGACGATGAGACGCAGCTCAAGGCCGATGCGGCCGGGCAGGGCATGCACCAGCGGACTGCCCGCCGCCATCATGGCGCGGGCGCGGTCGATCTGGAAATCCATCATGGCCGCCCAGGCCGGGTCCCAGCGGCCCTCGGCGATCTGGGACTCGTCGATGCCGAAGCGTGCCAGTTCGTCCTGCGGCAGATAGACGCGGCCCTTGCCCCAGTCGGCGGCGATGTCCTGCCAGTGGTTGATGAGCTGCAGGCTGCTGCAGACGCCGTCCGACAGGGACTGACTTTTCGGGTCGGCGCGGCCGAACAGATGCAGCAGCAGCCGCCCGACCGGGTCGGCCGAGCGGCGGCAGTAGTCCATCAGCTCGGCGAAGTCGGCATAGCGCTTCTTCGTCACGTCTTGGGCGAAGGCCTCGATCAGGTCGCTGAAGAGCTGCAGCGGCAGTCGGTGTTCGGCGATGACCGGCCGCAGGCGCAGGAAAATCGGGTCTTGCGTCGGCCGCCCGGATTCGATGGCATCGAGCTCGGCGCGGTAGCGGTCGAGGCCGCCGAGGCGCTCGGCATCGGAGAGATCGCCTTCGTCGGCGATGTCGTCGGCGCCGCGGGCGAAGGCATAGATTGCCTTCACCGGCTCGCGCAGCCTGGCGGGCAGCAGGAAGGAGGCCACCGGAAAATTCTCGTAATGGTCCACGGACATCGAAAAAAATGCGGCCGGACGGGCACTTGCGAGCACTGACGGGGTCGCCAGTATAGGGGGTAATAAGGTAGAATGACAGCGCGCGAAGGTGGCGGAATTGGCAGACGCACTGGATTTAGGTTCCAGCGCCGCGAGGCGTGCGGGTTCAAGTCCCGCCCTTCGCACCAGCCACCGTGCAACCAACTGATTTGACCTGGGATTTTTCATGCAGACCAACCAGCAACCCGCAACAAGCTCTCTCGAGCGCCGCATCGACATGGCAGTGCAGATGGCGGATATCGAGAAGGACGTGGAGCAGCGCCTGAGGAAGATGGCGCGCACCGTGAAGATGTCCGGATTCCGCCCCGGCAAGGTGCCGTTCAAGATGGTGGAGCAGCACTACGGCGCGCAAGCCCGTTCCGAAGCCATCGGAGAAGCGGTCGAGAGAGCCTTCGGCGAAGCCGTGCGCAGCCAGAACCTGCGGGTGGCCGGCTATCCGCGCATCGAACCGAAGAGCGGCGAGGACCGCAGCAAGCTCGAGTTCTCCGCCACCTTCGAGGTCTATCCCGACGTCCGGCTGAACGGCGTCGGCGACAAGGAGATCGAGCGGCCGCAGATCACGGTCGGCGATTCCGAGGTGGACAAGACGGTCGAGGTGCTGCGCAAGCAACGCACTACCTTCAGCAAGGCCGAGCGCGCCGCCGCCGGCAGCGACCGCGTGACCATCGATTTCACGGGCCGGCTGGACGGCGAGGTGTTCCAGGGCGGACAGGCCACCGACTACCCGGTGGTGTTGGGCGAGGGGCGCATGCTGCCCGATTTCGAGAAGGGCATCGTCGGCCTGAGCGCGGGCGAGGGCCGCAGCTTCGACCTGACCTTCCCGGAGGACTACCAGGCAAGGGACCTGGCCGGCAAGCAGGTCAGCTTCGAGGTGACGGTCAAGCAGGTCGAGGCGCCGCAGTTGCCCGAAGTGGATGCGGATTTCGCCAAATCTCTCGGCATTGCCGACGGCGACGTGGCCAAGATGCGGGCGGAAATCCGAAGCAACCTGGAAACCGAAGTCGGCAAGCGCGTCAAGGCGCGCGTCAAGGAGCAGGCCATGCAGGCGCTGCTCGAGGCCAATCCGCTCGATGTGCCGCGCGTCCTCGTCGACCAGGAAGCCGAGTCGATGGCCGAAGCGGCGCGCCAGGACCTGGCCAATCGCGGCGTCGACGTCAAGAACATGCCGGTCGATGCGTCCTGGTTCACGGCGCAGGCGGAGCGCCGCGTTAAGCTGGGCCTGATCATCGCCGAGGCGGTGAAACAGCACGACCTGCATGCCAAACCGGAACAGGTGCGCGCCCTCGTCGACGAGCAGGCGCAGTCCTACGAGCAGCCGGACGAGGTGGTGCGCTGGTACTACTCGCAGCCGCAGCGTCTGGCCCAGGTCGAGGCGCTGGCCATCGAGGAGAACGTGGTGAATTGGGTGGCGGCCAACGCCAAGGCCGCCGACAAGCCGGTGTCTTTTGACGAACTCATGGGAAATGCGGCATGATGCCGGGACCGAGCATGATGCAATCAGACGACAACAGCCGCTGGGATCCGGTCGGCCTCGGCCTGATCCCGATGGTGATCGAGCAGAGCGGGCGCGGCGAGCGCGCCTACGACATCTATTCCCGCCTGCTCAAGGAGCGCGTCGTCTTCCTGGTCGGGCCGGTGAACGACGCCACGGCCAACCTGGTCGTCGCCCAGCTGCTCTTCCTCGAGTCGGAAAACCCCGACAAGGACATCTACTTCTACATCAACTCGCCGGGCGGCTCCGTCTCGGCGGGCCTGGCCATCTACGACACCATGCAGTTCATCAAGCCGGACGTGTCGACGCTCTGCGTCGGGCAGGCGGCGAGCATGGGCGCCTTCCTCCTGGCGGCGGGCGCCAAGGGCAAGCGCTACTGCCTGCCCAACTCGCGCGTCATGATCCACCAGCCCATGGGCGGCTTCCAGGGCCAGGCCTCCGACATCGAGATCCACGCCAAGGAAATCCTCTATCTGCGCGCCAAGCTGAACGAGATCATGGCGAAGCACACCGGCCAGCCGATCGAGCGCATCGAGCGCGACACGGACCGGGACAATTTCCTCTCCGGCGCCGAGGCCGTCGACTACGGCCTGGTGGACCGGGTGCTGACGAACCGCGCAGAGACTGCGGCCTGAGGATGCGGAGACAGAGATGACGGACAAGAAAACCGGCGGCGAGAAGCTCCTCTACTGTTCCTTCTGCGGCAAGAGCCAGCACGAAGTGAGGAAGCTCATCGCCGGTCCGTCCGTCTTCATCTGCGACGAGTGCATCGAGCTGTGCAACGACATCATCCGCGACGAGATCGCCTCCGACCACGGCGGCAAGGGCGCCAAGGGCGACCTGCCGACGCCGAAGGAGATCAGCACCATCCTCGACCAGTACGTCATCGGCCAGGATCAGGCCAAGCGCATTCTCGCCGTGGCGGTGTACAACCACTACAAGCGCCTGAAACACCTGTCGAAGAGCGAGGAAGTCGAGCTGGCCAAGAGCAATATCCTGCTCATCGGCCCGACCGGCTCGGGCAAGACGCTGTTGGCGCAGACCCTGGCGCGACTGCTCAACGTGCCCTTCGTCATGGCCGACGCGACGACGCTGACCGAGGCGGGCTACGTCGGCGAGGACGTCGAGAACATCATCCAGAAGCTGCTGCAGAAGTGCGACTACGAGGTGGAGAAGGCGCAGCAGGGCATCGTCTACATCGACGAGATCGACAAGATCTCGCGCAAGAGCGACAACCCGTCGATCACGCGCGACGTTTCGGGCGAGGGCGTGCAGCAGGCGCTGCTCAAGCTGATCGAGGGCACCATCGCCTCGGTGCCGCCGCAGGGTGGGCGCAAGCACCCGAACCAGGATTTCGTCCAGGTCGATACCACCAACATCCTCTTCGTTTGCGGCGGCGCCTTCGACGGCCTCGACAAGGTGATCCGCAACCGCACCGAGCAGGGCGGCATCGGTTTCGGCGCCGAAGTGAAGAGCCGCGACAGCAAGGACGTCACCGAGACCCTGCGCATGATCGAGCCGGAAGACCTGATCAAGTTCGGCCTGATCCCGGAATTCGTCGGCCGCCTGCCCGTGGTGGCGACGCTGCACGAGCTGGACGAGGCCGCGCTGATGGAGATTCTCGTCGAGCCGAAGAACGCCCTCATCAAGCAGTACCAGAAGCTCTTCGCCATGGAAGGCGCCGAGCTCGAAGTCCGGCCCCAGGCCCTGCAGGCCATCGCGCGCAGGGCGCTCAAGCGCAAGACCGGTGCGCGGGGGCTGCGTTCCATTCTCGAGTCCGTGCTGCTCGATACCATGTATGAACTTCCCAACATGGAGAATGTCTCCAAGGTGGTGGTCGACGAGGGCATGATCGAGGGCGCGTCGAAGCCCATCCTCATCTACGCCGACCAGCCCAAGGTGGCCGGCTCCAACTGATTGATTCTGCCGGCCTTTCCGCCGGCGCTGAACTTCTTGAATTTTCAGCCGTTGACCCCAATGTGGGCTTAACGGCAGTCACTACAAAGGACAACGACCATGTCAAGCGCGCTTGACCTCCCCGCAGACAGAACCGAATTGCCGCTGCTTCCCCTTCGGGACGTGGTGGTGTTCCCGCACATGGTGATTCCGCTCTTCGTCGGGCGGCCCAAGTCGATCAAGGCGCTGGAGACCGCCATGGAGGCGGGCAAGCACATCCTGCTCGTGGCGCAGAAGTCGGCGGCCAAGGACGAGCCGGGCGCCGAGGACATGTACGAGATCGGCTGCGTCGCAAACATCCTGCAGATGCTCAAGCTGCCCGACGGCACGGTGAAGGTGCTGGTCGAGGGCAGCCAGCGCGCGCGCATCGAGCGCATCAGCGACCAGCGCAGCATGTTCACCGCGGTGGTGGTGCCCGTTCCGGCGGCCGAGCGCACGACGCACGAGGTGGAGGCGATGCGCCGGGCCATCATCGCCCAGTTCGACCAGTACGTGAAGCTGAACAAGAAGATCCCGCCGGAGATCCTCACCTCGCTCGCCGGCATCGAGGAGGCCGGGCGCCTGGCCGACACCATCGCCGCGCACCTGCCGCTCAAGCTGGAGCAGAAGCAGGAAATCCTCGAAATCTTCGACGTCGGCGGGCGCCTGGAGAAGCTGCTCTCGCAACTGGAGACCGAACTCGACATCCTGCAGGTGGAGAAGCGCATCCGCGGCCGCGTCAAGCGCCAGATGGAGAAGAGCCAGCGCGAGTACTATCTGAACGAGCAGGTGAAGGCCATTCAGAAGGAACTCGGCGAGGGCGAGGAGGGCGCCGACCTCGACGAGATGGAGAAGAAGATCAAGGCCGCCGGCATGAGCAAGGAGGCCCAGGCCAAGGCACAGTCCGAGTTGAAGAAGCTGCGCCTGATGTCGCCCATGTCGGCCGAGGCGACGGTGGTGCGCAACTACATCGAGACGCTGACCAACCTGCCCTGGAAGAAGAAGAGCCGCATCGGCAAGGACCTCGCCGCGGCGGAGAAGGTGCTGGAGAAGGACCACTATGGCCTGGAGAAGGTCAAGGAGCGCATCCTCGAATACCTCGCCGTGCAACAGCGCGTCGACAAGCTGAAGGCGCCGATCCTCTGCCTGGTCGGCCCCCCGGGGGTGGGCAAGACCTCGCTTGGCCAGTCGATCGCCCGTGCCACCAACCGCAAGTTCGTGCGCATGTCGGTCGGCGGCGTGCGCGACGAAGCGGAGATCCGCGGCCACCGCCGCACCTACATCGGCTCCATGCCCGGCAAGATCCTGCAGAACATGACGAAGGTCGCGGTGAAGAACCCGCTCTTCCTGCTCGACGAGGTCGACAAGATGGGCCAGGACTTCCGCGGCGATCCGAGCTCGGCCCTGCTCGAGGTGCTCGACCCTGAACAGAACAGCACGTTCGTCGACCACTACGTCGAGGTCGAGTACGACCTATCCGACGTGATGTTCGTCGCCACGGCGAACACCCTGAACATTCCGGCGCCGCTGCTCGACCGCATGGAGGTGATCCGCCTGTCCGGCTACACCGAGGACGAGAAGGTCAATATCGCCCAGCGCTACCTGCTGCCGAAGCAGATGAAGAACAACGGCCTGAAGAAGGAAGAGCTGTCGGTGACCGAGGACGCCCTGCGCGACATCGTGCGCTACTACACGCGCGAGGCCGGCGTGCGCAGCATGGAGCGCGAAGTGTCCAAGGTCTGCCGCAAGGTGGTGAAGGCGCTGGTGCTGAAGAAGCGCCACAGCAAGGTGGTCGTCAATGCGCGAAACCTCGACAAGTACCTCGGCGTGCGCAAGTACACCTACGGCATGGCCGAGAAGGACAACCAGGTTGGCCAGGTGACCGGGCTGGCCTGGACGGAGGTCGGCGGCGAACTGCTCACCATCGAGGCGGTGGTGCTGCCCGGCAAGGGCAAGACCATGACCACCGGCAAGTTGGGCGAGGTGATGCAGGAGTCGATCCAGGCCGCGCTGTCCGTGGTGCGCAAGCGCTCCAAGGCGCTCGGCATCTCGGAGGACTTCTACCAGAAGAGCGACATCCACATCCACCTGCCCGAAGGCGCCACGCCCAAGGACGGTCCCAGCGCGGGCATCGCCATCTCGACGGCGCTGGTGTCGATCCTGACGGGCATTCCGGTGCGCGCCGACGTCGCCATGACCGGCGAGATCACGCTGCGCGGCGAGGTGCTGCCGATCGGCGGCCTCAAGGAAAAGCTGCTCGCGGCCGTGCGCGGCGGCATCCGTGTCGCGCTGATCCCGGAGGAGAACGTCAAGGACCTGACGGAGATTCCGGAGAACATCAAGAACACGCTGGAGATCGTGCCGGTGAAGTGGATCGACCAGGTGCTGGAACTGGCGCTCGAGCGCAAGCCGGAGCCGCTGTCCGAGACGGCCGAGGTGGCGGCCGTTCCCGCGGGCGAGGCCAATGCGGCCTCGAACCTGATCACGCACTGAACTCATTCTCACTCGCATGCCGGGCGGCGCCAGCCAGCCCGGCATCGCGCCCGCGCAGTCCGGGTGCGTGAAGCATTTGCTTGACACGGGCTTTTTCGCCTTGCTATAAAGCGCCCTCTACTCTCGCAGTTTGCGGTTCATCAATCATTCCAAATCAGAGGGGGCTTTTGTGAACAAGTCGGAACTCATCGATCAGATCGCCAAGTCGGCAGACATCTCTAAGGCGGCGGCGGGGCGGGCCCTTGACGCTGCCGTCGGCGCCATCCGCACCACTCTGAAGAGAGGCGGCATGGTGACGCTGGTCGGTTTCGGCACCTTCTATGTCGGCAAGCGGGCGGCGCGCAGCGGGCGCAACCCGCGCACCGGCGCGACGATCAAGATCAAGGCGGCGCGCGTGCCGAAGTTCCGCGCTGGAAAAGAGCTGAAAGATGCTGTAAACTAGCGCGCTTTGCTGAACCGGCCCTTGCGGCCGGGGCGGTACGCGGGTGCTTAGCTCAGCCGGTAGAGCGTCGCCCTTACAAGGCGAATGTCGGCGGTTCGATCCCGTCAGCACCCACCAGCCAGGATGAGTGACGATCCAGGCCGGAAGCACGATGATTCAGGAGTGGTAGTTCAGTCGGTTAGAATACCGGCCTGTCACGCCGGGGGTCGCGGGTTCGAGTCCCGTCCACTCCGCCAACACCAAAAAAGGCGAACGCGAGTTCGCCTTTTTTCATATAGTCAGCAGGCCTGTTACGGTGACCCACTATGTTTGACGCGGTGCGCAACAACAAACGGATTGTCCAGGTCTTCCTGGCCCTGATCACCCTGCCGTTCGCCTTCTGGGGCGTCGATTCCTATTTCAGGGCAGGGGGGCGCGGGGGCGATCTGGCCAACGTCGGCGGAAGCGCGATCTCCCAGCAGGAGTATTCGACAGCCCTGCGCGACCAGCAGGAGCGCCTGCGCGCCCAGTTCGGGCGCGAGTTCAACCCGGCCATGCTCGAGTCGCCGGAAGCCCGGGCGGCCATGCTCGATTCGCTCGTCTCGCAGCGTTTGCTCATGCTGCATGCCGCGAAGACCGGGCTCACGGCGAGCGATGCCCAGCTGCGCGAGGTGATCGGCTCGATACCCGCCCTGCAGGAGGACGGCAAGTTTTCCATGCGCCGCTACGAGCAGGCCCTGCGGGCGCAGGGCCTGACGCAGCAGGGCTTCGAGGCCAAGCTGCGCCAGGACCTCACCATCCAGCAGCTCGTGCAGTCGGTGTCCGACACCGCCGTGGTGTCCCGCGCCGCGGCCGGGCGCGTACTGGCGATCCAGCTCGAGACGCGCGAGGTGAGCGAATCGGCTGTCCGCCCCGAGCAGTTCGCCGGGCAGGTCAAGGTGTCGGCGGAATCGGTCAAGGCCTTCTACGAGAACAACCGCAAGCTGTTCGAGACGCCGCAGCAGATCCGCGCGGAGTACGTCGTGCTCAGCCGCGACGCCCTGGCGGCGCAGATCACGGTCAGCGCGGAGGATATCCGCGGCGCCTTCGAGAAGAACGCCAAGGGCAATGTCAGCCCGGAGGAGCGGCGTGCCAGCCACATCCTGATCCAGTCACCGGCCGACGCGCCCGAGGCCGAGCAGAAGGCCGCCCGCGCCAGGATCGAGGCGATCCAGCAGCAATTGAAGAAGAATCCGGCCGACTTCGCCAGACTGGCGAAGGAGCACTCGCAGGACCCGGGCTCGGCGGCGAAGGGTGGGGATCTCGGCTTCTTCCCGCGCGGCGCCATGGTCAAGCCTTTCGAGGATGCGGTGTTCTCGCTCAAGGAGGGCCAGACCAGCGGCGTGGTGCGCAGCGAGTTCGGCTTCCATCTCATCCGCGTCACCGGCATCAAGGCGGAAAAGGTGCGCGGCTTCGAGGAGTCGCGCGACGCCATCGCGGCGGAACTGAAGCAGCAGGCGGCCGGCCGCAAGTTTGCCGAGGCGGCGGAGACCTTCTCCAACATGGTCTACGAGCAGTCCGACTCGCTCAAGCCGGCGGCGGAGAAGTTCAAGCTCGAGGTGAGACAGACCGGTTTCTTCGATCTGGCCAACCGGGGCGCAGCCGGCCCGCTGGCCAGCAACGAGAAGCTCTTCGGCGCCCTGTTCTCGGACGATGCGCTGAAGAACCGGCGCAACACCGATGCCGTCGAGGTGGCGCCGAACACGCTGGCGGCGGCGCGTGTGCTTGAAGTGCGCCCGGCCGAACTGCGTGCGTTCGATGCCGTCCGGGCCGAGATCGAGAAGCGGCTGTCCGCCGAGGAAGCCGCGCGCCTGGCCAGGCAGGAGGGCGAGGCGAAGCTGGCGCGGCTGCAGAAGGGGGAGGGCGTCAGCCTGACCTGGAGTCCCGCCCAGATCGTGTTGCGCCAGCCCATGCGCGGCCTCGCGCCCGAGGCCCAGCGCGCCATCTTCAAGGCGTCGGTGGACACCTTGCCGTCCTATGCCGGCCTGCAGTTGCAGAACGGCGCTTACGCGATCTATCGCATCTCGCAGGTGAAGTCCGCTGCCAAGGGGACGGACGATCCCCGCGCGCGCGCGCTGGGCATGCAACTGGCGCAACTCTCCGGCGGCGAGGATTTCAATGCCTATCTCGCCGCCAAGCGGGCGCACTATGGCGTCAAGATCGACCGGACCCTGCTCGATAAAGGCGGCGAAGGCGAGGGAGCTGCGCCCGCCGCACCGGCGCCCGAGCGTCCGCGCGGCAAGCTCTGACAACGGCCGTACCGGCGAAAACGGGCTGCCGCGGCAGCCCGTTTTTTTTGCGCTCCGGACGCCTACTGCGGCAGCGGCTCGGCGTTGCCCAGGGCGGTGGTGTTGAGGCCGCCATCGACGTACATGATCTCGCCGGTGATGCCGCTGGCGAGGTCGGAGAGCAGGAAGGCGGCGGCGTTGCCGACTTCCTCGATGGTGACATTGCGCCGCAGCGGCGCATGGTGGGCGTTGTAGGCGAGCAGCTTGCCGAAGTTGCCGATGCCGGAGGCGGCCAGCGTCTTGATCGGTCCGGCGGAAATCGCATTGGCACGAATGCCCTGCGGCCCGAGGCAGAAGGCGAGGTAGCGCGTGCCGGCTTCGAGACTGGCCTTGGCCAGGCCCATGGTGTTGTAGTTGGGCAGGGTGCGCTCGGCGCCGAGATAGGTCAGGCAGAGCAGGGCGGGGTGATTGCCCTTCAGCAGCATCGGTCTGGCCGCCTTCGCCAGCGCAGGAAAGCTGTAGGAGGAGATGTCGTGCGCGATGCGGAATGCGTCGCGCGAGATGCCGTCGAGGAAATCGCCCTCGATGGCCTCGCCCGGCGCGAAAGCGATCGAATGCACGAGGCCGTCCAGCCCGTCCCACTGTCTGCCGAGTTCGGCGTAGAGCGCCTCGATCTGCGCGTCTTCGGCCACGTCGCAGGGGAAAATCAGCTGACTGCCGAATTCCTCGGCGAACCTGGCGAGCCGTTCCCTGAAGCGGTCGTTCTGGTAGGTGAAGGCGAGTTGCGCGCCTTCGCGATGGCAGGCCTTGGCGATGCCATAGGCGATCGAGCGGTTGGAGAGCAGGCCGGTGATGAGAATGCGTTTTCCGTCGAGAAAGCCCATCGTCGATAATCCCGAAAATGACTGCGCGATTATAGCGGAGCGCCGCAGATGACGCCAAATCCGGCATCCGCTACACTCCGCGCACGATGCACGAATTTCCACGGCATGTCTGGCTGCTGGTCTTCGCTGTTTTTCTCGGCGGCTGCGGCGAGGTCTGGAACAACCCCTATCCGGCGCAGGACGGCGGCAGCAACACGTTTTACAGCGCTTTCACCGAGCGGCCGAAGCATCTCGATCCGGTGCAGTCCTACAGCGAGGACGAGGCCGAGTTCAATGCGCAGATCTACGAGCCGCCGCTGCAGTACCACTACCTGAAGCGGCCCTACGCGCTGGTGCCGATGACGGCCGAGGCGGTACCGCGACCGCGCTACGAAGATGCGGCGGGCCGGCCGGTGGCGGCGGATTCGCCCAGGGTGGCCTTCTCGGTCTACGAGATCCGCATCAAGCCCGGCATTCTTTACCAGCCGCATCCCGCCTTCGCCCGCGACGAGACGGGCCGGCTGCGCTACCACGATCTGAGGCGAGAGGATCTGGCGAGCATCTACGCGTTGCGCGACTTTCCGAACACCGGAACGCGCGAGCTGACCGCGGCGGACTATGTTTACCAGATCAAGCGACTCGCCCATCCGCGCCTCCACTCGCCGGTCCTTGGCCTGATGAGCGAGTACATCGTCGGTCTCAGGGAATTCGCCCAGCGGCTGAAGCAGGAGGATGCGGCTCTGGCGGCCGCCGGGCGGCGCGGCGCCTGGCTGGATCTGACGCGGTTTCCGCTCGCCGGCGTCGAGACCCTCGACACGTACTCCTACCGCATCCGCATCAAGGGCCGCTACCCGCAGTTCGCCTACTGGCTGGCGATGAACTTCTTCGCTCCCGTGCCGATCGAGGCGGACCGCTTCTTCGCCCAGCTTGGCATGGCCGAGAAAAACCTGACGCTCGACTGGTACCCGATCGGCACCGGTCCCTACATGCTGACGGAGAACAATCCCAACGCGCGCATGGTGCTGGAACGCAATCCGAACTACCGCGGCGAAGCGTATCCGAACGAGGGGGAGCAGGGCGATGCCGCCGCGGGACTGCTCGCCGACGCGGGAAAGCGCATGCCTTTCGTCGACAAGGTGGTCTTCTCGCGCGAGCGCGAGGGCATCCCCTACTGGAACAAGTTCCTGCAGGGCTATTACGACTCCTCGGGCATCAGTTCGGACAGCTTCGACCAGGCCGTGCGCGTTTCCGTCGAGGGCGAGGCGGCCGTCTCGCCCGAGATGGCGGCGAGGGGCATCCGGCTGGAAGCGTCCGTCGGCACGGCAACCCGTTATTTCGCCTTCAACTGGCTCGACCCGGTGGTCGGCGGCGGCCAGGCGGATGCGGCGGCGCGCGAACGAGCGAGGAAGCTGCGCCAGGCGATCTCCATCGCGCTCGACTGGGAGGAGTTCATCTCCATCTTCGCCAACGGCCGCGGCATCCCGGGACAGGGGCCGATCCCGCCCGGCATCTTCGGCTTCAAGGCGGGCGAGGCCGGCATCAATCCGGTGGTCTATGACTGGTCGAACGGCGCGTCGCAGCGCAAATCCATCGAGGTCGCCAAGCGCCTGCTCGCCGAGGCCGGCTATCCCGACGGGCGCGAGGCGAAGAGCGGCCAGCCGCTGGTGCTGTATCTCGACACCACCGACCGCGGCCCCGGCGACAAGCCGCGGCTCGACTGGTATCGCAAGCAGTTCGCCAAGCTGTCGATCCAGCTGGAGATCCGTGGCACGGACTACAACCGCTTCCAGGAAAAGGTGCGCAAGGGCGCGGCGCAGATGTTCGCCTGGGGCTGGAACGCCGACTATCCGGATCCGGAGAATTTCCTCTTCCTGTTCCACGGTCCGCAGAGCCGCGCCAGGACACAGGGCGAGAACGCCGCCAACTACGCCAATGCGGAGTATGACCGCCTGTTCCAGCAGGTGAAGCACATGGACAACGGCCCGGCGCGACAGGCCCTCATCGATCGCATGACGGCCATTTTGCACGAGGATGCGCCGTGGTCCTTCGGCTTCCATCCGAAGGACTATGGCCTCATCCACGGATGGGTGACGAATCTCAAGCCCAACCACATGGCGCGCAACGGCCTCAAGTATCGCAGGATCGACGCCGCGCTGCGCGAGCGCAGTCGCGCCGAATGGAACCGGCCGGTGCTGTGGCCGCTCGGGCTGATCGCCGCCCTCATCGCGGCGAGCGCGGCGCCGGCGGTGATCGGCTGGCGCCGGCGCGAGCAGTCCAGGGGAGGCGCCTGATGCTGGCCTACATCGTCCGCCGCCTGCTCTACGCCATCCCCATCCTGATCGGCGTGAACCTGCTCACCTTCGCGCTGTTCTTCGTCGTGAACACGCCCGATGACATGGCACGCATGCAGCTCGGCGTCAAGCGCGTCACGCCCGAGGCGATCGAGAAATGGAAGGCCGAGCGCGGCTACGACAAGCCGCTGCTCTACAACGGGGCCGCCGACGGCGCGGAGAAGGTGACGAGCACCATCTTCTTCGAGAAGTCGGTGAAGCTTTTCGTCTTCGATTTCGGCCGCGCCGACGACGGACGCGACATCGGCCACGAGATCAGGACGCGCATGGGGCCGAGCCTGGCCATCGCCGTGCCGACCTTCGTCCTCGGCCTCTTCGTCACGGTGTCGTTCGCCCTGCTGCTGGCCTTCTTCCGCGCCACCTACCTCGACTTCTGGGGCGTGGTGGTCTGCGTCGCCATGATGTCGGTCTCCAGCCTGTTCTACATCATCGGAGGGCAGTACCTGGTGAGCAAGGTCTGGCACCTTGTGCCGATCTCGGGCTACGCCGGCGGGCCTGATGCGATGCGCTTCCTGCTGCTGCCGGTGCTCATCAGCGTGGTCGCCGGCATCGGCAGCAGCACGCGCTGGTACCGCACCATCTTTCTCGAGGAGATCGGCAAGGACTACGTGCGCACGGCGCGCGCCAAGGGGCTGTCCGAGCCGACCGTGCTGTTCCGCCACGTGCTGAAGAACGCCATGATCCCCATCCTCACCGGCGTCGTCGTCGTGATCCCGCTGCTCTTCATGGGCTCGCTGCTGGTCGAGTCCTTTTTCGGCGTGCCGGGCCTCGGCTCCTACACCATCGACGCCATCAACGCGCAGGATTTTGCCGTGGTGCGCTCGATGGTCTTCATCGGCTCGCTGCTCTATATCGTCGGCCTGCTGCTGACGGATCTCTCCTACACGCTGGTCGACCCGCGCGTGAGACTGCAATGATGCCCGTCGTCCTGTGGACCGATGCCCTGGTCTTTCTGCTCATCGCCTGCGCGGCCGGCGCCGGCTTCTACGTCGGCCGGCGCGAATACCTGCTCGCCTCATGGCGCCGCGTCGGCGAGAGCCGCGCCGGCATGGCGGCACTGACCGTTCTGCTGGCCTTCGTCGCCGTCGGCCTGCTCGATTCGCTGCACTATCGCCCGCGGCTGGACGTTGCGGCCGGCAAGCCGGGCGGCGGCTACAGCACGGAGGTGCGCAGCGCGCTCGATGCGTTGCTGTTGCCGCTGAAGGCCGCCACCGAGAAGACCTATTCGGCGCCGCTGGCCACGCACCTGTATGCCAAGGAGACCGTGGAATTGCCCGACGGCAGCCAGGCCCGCCTCTTCCCGCGCCTGAAGCACGGCGGCGCCCATCTCCAGGACGCCGAGGCGAAATGGGGCCGCGACGTGGCCCTGCGCGTCCTGCGCGGCCTCGCTCTCGCCGTGTTGTGCGGACTGACTTTTGCCGCGCTGGCGGCCCAACTGGCGGCACGGCATTGGGGCATCGGCCGCCTGGCGGCCTGGCGTCGCATCCGGCGCGGCGAGACGCGCATTGCCTGGAATGCGGTGCTGGCGACGCTGGCCGTGCTCCTGCTGATTGCCGGGCCGGTCGCCTCGCTGGCCGGCGGCTACCATGTCTTCGGCACCGACAAGGTCGGTCAGGACGTGCTCTACCTCACCCTGAAGAGCATCCGCACCGGCCTGGTCATCGGCACCATCACCACGCTGGCCATGCTGCCTTTCGCCGTCGCCCTGGGCATCGCCGCCGGCTACCTGGGCGGCTGGGTGGACGACGTCATCCAGTACATCTACACGACGCTCAATTCGATCCCCGGCGTGCTGCTCATCGCCGCCGCGGTGCTGATGGTGCAGGTGGCGATCGACACCCATCCGGACTGGTTCGCCACCGGCGCCCAGCGCGCCGACGCGCGTTTGCTGGCGCTGTGCCTGATTCTCGGCGTGACGAGCTGGACCGGGCTGTGCCGGCTGCTGCGCGCCGAGACGCTCAAGCTGCGCGAGCTGGAGTACGTGCAGGCGGCGCAGGCCTTCGGCGCTTCCGCGATCCGCGTCATGGGCCGCCACATCCTGCCCAACGTCATGCACATCGTGCTGATCGCGGTGGTGATGGATTTCTCCGGCCTGGTGCTGGCCGAGGCGGTGCTCTCCTACATCGGCATCGGCGTCGATCCGAGCACCATCAGCTTCGGCACCATGATCAATACGGCGCGTCTCGAGCTGGCGCGCGAGCCGGTGGTGTGGTGGTCGCTGCTGGCCGCCTTCGTCTTCATGTTCGTGCTGGTGCTGGCGGCCAACCTGTTTGCCGACGCAGTGCGCGATGCCTTCGATCCGCGCCTGGCCGGACGCAGGGCCGCGCTGCGGGAGAAAACGGCATGAGCCTGCTCAGGGTCGAGTCGCTGCGGACTTTTATCGACAGCGCGGACGGCACGCTGCGGGCCGTTGACGATGTCTCGTTCGATGTCTCCTCGGGCGAGACCTTCGCCCTGCTCGGCGAGTCCGGCTGCGGCAAATCGATGACGGCGCTGTCGCTGATGCGCCTGCTGCCGGACGCCGGCCGCATCGCCGGCGGCCGGGTGCTGCTCGACGGGTGCGACCTGCTGGCCCTGACTGAAGCCGAAATGCGGCAGGTGCGCGGCCGCGACCTGGCCATGATTTTCCAGGAGCCGTCCACCAGCCTGAATCCCGTGCTCAGCGTCGGTCGCCAGATCGGCGAGGTTCTGTCGCGGCATACGCCGTTGCGCGGCGATGCGGCGAAGCGGCGCGCCGTCGAGCTGCTCGATGCCGTGGGCATTCCAGATGCGCCGCGGCGCCTGGAGGAATTCCCCTTCCAGTTCTCCGGCGGCATGAAACAGCGCGTCATGATCGCCATGGCGCTGGCCGGCGATCCGCGCCTGCTGATCGCCGACGAGCCGACCACGGCGCTCGACGTCACCATCCAGGCGCAGGTGCTGGAGTTGCTCGGCGATCTGCAGCGCAGCCGCGGCATGGGCATGCTGCTCATTACCCATGATCTGGGCATCGTCGGCCAGCTGGCGCAGCGCGTCGGCGTCATGTATGCCGGCCAGTTGGTGGAAGTGGCGGAACGCCGTGCGTTCTTCGAGCGGCCGCGGCATCCCTATTCGCAGAAGCTCTTCGCCGCGCTGCCGCGGCCGGCGCGGCGCGGCGCCGGGCTGGAGACCATTCCGGGCAGCGTCCCCTCGCTTGCCGCAAGCTTCGCCGGCTGCCGCTTCGCCGAACGCTGCGCGCACGCCTGGGCGCGCTGCCGTTCCGAGCCGCCGTCCTGGCACGGAACGGACGCAGGGCACGGCGTGCGCTGTCACCTCTACGCGCCCGGCGCCGCGCCGGTCGACCGCGCCGGTGCCGCACTGCCGGCGACGCCGGAGCGTGACGATCGGCAGCCTGTGCCGGCGCCGCTGCTCGAGGCAAGCGGCCTGAAAGTGCATTTCCCCATTCGCCGCGGCCTGTTCAAGCGGACTGTCGGACAGGTCCGGGCGGTGGACGGCGTGTCGCTGGGGCTGACTTCCGGTCGAACGCTGGCCCTGGTGGGCGAATCCGGCTGCGGCAAGACGACCGCCGGCAAGGCCATCCTGCAGTTGATCCGGCCGACCGCAGGCAGCGTGCGCTTCGGCGGCGAGGAGCTCACGGCCCTGGGCGGCGAGCGGCTGCGCCGGCTGCGCGGCCAGATGCAGATCGTATTTCAGGATCCCTATGCCTCGCTCGACCCCCGCATGCGGGTCGGCGACATCATCGAGGAAGGCATGGGTGCGCTCAAGGCGGGTGCCGCGGCAGCGGAGCGCGAACGGCGCACGGTCGGTCTGCTCGAGCGCGTCGGGCTTTCCGGCGAGATGCGCGGACGCTATCCGCACGAGTTTTCCGGCGGCCAGCGGCAGAGGATCGCCATCGCTCGCGCGCTGGCGGTGGAACCGCGCTTGCTGGTGTGCGACGAGCCGACCAGCGCGCTCGACGTGTCGGTCCAGGCGCAGATCCTCAACCTGCTGCGGGAACTGCAGGCCTCGCTCGGCCTCGCTTATCTGTTCATCACCCACAACATCGCCGTGGTGGAGTACCTGGCGCACGAGGTGGCGGTGATGTATCTCGGGCGCATCGTCGAACGCGGCTCGGCGGCGGAGGTGCTGGGCGATCCGAAGCATCCCTACACGGAGGCTCTGCTCTCGGCCGTGCCCCGGCTCGACGCGCAAGGGCAACGGCCGCTGATCGTCCTCAGGAGCGACCTGCCCTCGCCGGCGAACCCGCCCTCTGGCTGCCATTTCCATCCGCGCTGCCCGCGCGCGATGCCGCAATGCGCGAGGGACTATCCGACCGAAACGCGTCTCGACGACACGCGTCGCGTGCGCTGCCTGCTCTACGGCTAGTTCCGGGCGGGGGGGCGTTGCGCGGCGACGTTTTTCGCGGCCGGTTTGGCCGGCTTCTTGGCTTTCACCGGGGTCTTCTTGCCGCTCTTGGCGGGGTTCTTCGGAACAGCCGGCTTGGCCACGGGCAGGTTGACGGCGAAAAGATTGTCCGAGCCCCTGTCGCCCCTGGCGGGCACCAGCAAGGTATGGCCAGGTCCGACGCGCATCCTGGCGCTGATGCCGTTCACCTGCCTCAGGCGCGCCACCGTCAGGCCATGCGCTTTCGCCACGCTTTCCAGGCTTTCGCCCTTGCGGATCGTGTAGGCCTGCCAGCTCGTCAGCGGCTTTTTGTGGGCTTCCAGGTTGGATACGAACACATCCACCTTTTCCGATGGCAGCACGATGCTGCCGCTGCCCTTGCTGTCCGGGATCACCGGCCGGTTGTAGGCCGGGTTGAGCGCGAGAAATTCCTCGATGGTCATCTCCGCCAGGCGTGCGGCAATGGCGACGTCCATGTGCGCAGACACCTCGACGGTCTGGAAATAGGGCCTGTTGGGAATCGGATCGAGCCTGACGTGGAACAGGTCCGGCTGGGCGACGATGTTCTTCAGGGCCTGCAGCTTGGGGACGTACCAGCGCGTCTCGTTGGGCATGGTCAGGCTGAGGTAGTCGGTGGGCAGGCCCTTGGCCCGGTTCTTGTTGATGGCCCGCGCCACGGCGTTCTCGCCCCAGTTGTAGGAGGCGAGGGCCAGGTGCCAGTCGCCATGCATCTCGTAGATGGACTGCAGGTACTCCAGCGCGGCGCTGGTGGAGGCGATGATGTCGCGGCGCTGGTCCATCCACCAGTTCTGGTCGAGCTGGTAGTTCTTGCCGGTCGACGGGATGAACTGCCACATGCCGGAGGCGTGGGCACGCGAATAGGCCATCGGGTTGTAGGCGCTCTCGACGATGGGCAGCAGGGCCAGTTCGGTCGGCATGCCGCGCTTTTCCAGTTCCTCGACGATGTGGTGCATGTAGCGGCGGCTGCGTTCGACCACCCGCCGCAGGTAATCCGGACGTGCGAGATACCAGGCCTGCTGCTGCTGCACCAGCGGGCTGTCGAGATTGGCCATGCCGAAGCCTTGCCGGATGCGGATCCACAGGTCGTCGGGTGGCAGGGTCAGGTCGATGGTGGCCAGCGGCGGCGGATCCTCCTTCAACTCGATGACGGGCATCGGCTCGCCCGACCGCTCCTCGGCGGCTGACGTCGCAGCCGGAACGGCCGACGGCACGGCCTCCGCGACGGCAAGGTGGGAAAACAGAGTCAGGACAAGGCTGGCGAGGACACCCGGCAATGCCGGCTTGAGCTTGAACATGGAGCCAAGGCGTGCGAAAGCCCAATGCTACCGTTGCCCCCGTCGACCGTCAATTTCCGACCGTGCCGTCACGCCGAGCAGAAGCGCCTGGCGGCCGAGAATCAACTATGCTAGACCAAACGGACGATCGTCGATTCCATGAAAGCATTGGTTGTTGAGGATACCGCCACCAGCCAGGCGGTGATATGCCACCTGCTTGAGCGAATGGGCATCCAGCCTATTCAGGCGCGGGACGGCAGTAAGGGCATTGCGCTGTTCGAACAGGAACGCCCCGACCTGATCCTGCTCGACATCATTCTGCCTGGCATCGACGGTTTCGAAGTCGCCCGGCGCATTCGCGGCATGGAAAAGCCCGGCCAGTGGACCCCGATCATATTCCTCACCGCACTGACAAAGGACGAAGACCTCGAGCGCGGCATCGAGGCGGGCGGCGACGATTACCTGTCCAAGCCGGTCAGCGAGGTGGTCCTGGGGGCCAAGGTGCGCGCCATGCAGCGCATCATCCAGATGCGCTACTCCCTGCTGGTGCTTACCAGCAAGCTGGACAGTACCAACCGCGAGTTGACCCGTCTCTCTGCGGTCGATGGCCTGACCGGGATCGCCAACAGGCGGCAATTCGACGAGGCGCTGGCGCGTGAATGGCGACGTTGCCTGCGCGCCGGGGAGCCGCTCTCGCTGCTGATGTGCGACGTGGATTTCTTCAAGCAGTACAACGACGGCTACGGTCACCAGGCGGGCGACGAGTGCCTGAAACGGGTTGCCGAAACCCTGCGAAGCAAGCTGCGGCGGCCGGCCGACATCGTCGCGCGCTATGGCGGCGAGGAGTTTGCCGCCATTTTGCCCGATACGAACATGGAAGGCGCCATGCTTGTGGCCGAGGCGATGCGGGCCGGCGTGCAAGCGCTGGCGCAGCCGCACGAGAACACGTCAGCCGGCGTTGTGACGGTGAGCCTGGGCGTGGCGGCTCTGGTGCCGCAGCGAATGGATGGCATGTCCGGTCTGGTCAGCGCGGCCGACTGGGCGCTCTATGAAGCGAAACGTCGGGGGGCGCAACGCAGTACAGGTGGCCAGTCCGGAACCTTTCGGGAATTAGATCTAGCGGAAGCCGTTTTTCCATTCCCGCAAGGCGGCGAAGACCTCGACCGTCTCGCGCAGCCTGGCCTGGGCATGGCGTTCGGCCGCGGCGACGACAGCGGCCTCCTTGCACCTCAGGAAGGGATTGGTTGCGAGTTCCATGTCGAGGGGGAAGGGGACGCTCGGCAGGTCGCTGGCACGCAATTGACCGACCTGGGCAGCGCGGGCTGCCAGGGCCGCGTTGCCCGATTCCACGGCAAGCGCGAAGCGGATGTTGGACAGCGTGTATTCATGGGCGCAGTACACGAGCGTGTCCCCCGGCAGGGCGGCGAGCCGGGACAGCGAAGACCACATCTGTTGCGCCGTGCCCTCGAACAGGCGGCCGCAACCGCAGCCAAACAGCGTGTCGCCGCAGAACAGCGCGCCGCACCCGTAATAGGCGATATGCCCGCGTGTGTGACCGGGCACCTCGATCACCCTGAATGCCGCGGCGCCGCTCGATAGCGCGACCGTGTCGCCATCCCGCAAGGCATGGGTTACGCCGTCGATCGACTCGCCGGCCGGCCCGTATACGGGAACGTTCTGGCGCCGCAGCAGATCCGCCACGCCGCCCGTATGGTCGCCATGGTGATGAGTCAGGAGAACGGCCTGCAGCGATGCATCCTCGCGCTCCAGGTACGCCAGTACCGGGGCGGCATCGCCGGGGTCGACCGCGGCGACATGGCATCCCTCCCGGATCAGCCAGATATAATTGTCCTCGAAGGCGCGCAAGGGAAGAATGTCCATGGCGCGATTCTCTGACTTCGGAGCGAAATGTCAATTCCCGGTTTCGATGCCTGGCTGACGACACCGTTGGGGCGGTATGTCCTGGAATGGGAGCAGGATCGCTTCGGCCATATGGTGGCCGACATATTCGGTTTCAATGCCGTACAGATCGGCCTGCCGCAGCATGACCTGCTGAGCGCCAATCGCATGCCGCTGCGCGCGAGGCTGGACGCGCATGGCGCGGCCGACGTTCGGGCCGACTACCATCACCTGCCGTTCGCCGCCAACAGCGTCGATCTGGTCGTTCTGTCCCATATCCTGGAGTTCGTCGCCAATCCGCATCAGGTGCTGCGCGAGACGGAACGCATCCTCGTGCCGGAAGGGCAGGTGCTGATCTCGGGGTTCAACCCGTTCAGCCTGTGGGGCATCAAGCGTCGTTTTGCCGGCCGGTCCGCGCCGCTCCCCTGGCAGGGACAATACCTCAGCGTCCGGCGGCTGAAGGATTGGTTTTCCCTCCTCAGTTTCGAAACGCATGCAGGCTGTTTCGGATGCTATGCGCCGCCGGTCTCCCAGGAACGCTGGTTGCGTCGATGGGCGTTCATGGAGCCGGCAGGGGATCGCTGGTGGCCCATCGCCGGCGCCGTCTACATTTTGCAGGGCATCAAGCGCCAGCACGGCCTGCGCCTGCTGACGCCGGCCTGGCACGACCGCATGGCGCGCGCCAAGGCGCTGGCGCCAGCCGTGCAGAGGCTCCAGAAGGGCGGGCAATGATCGAATCCGGCGAAACGGTGGAGATCTATACGGACGGCGCCTGCAGCGGCAACCCAGGTCCGGGCGGCTGGGGCGTGCTGTTGCGGATGGGGGGACACGAGAGGGAGCTCTTCGGCGGGGAGGCGGACACGACCAATAACCGTATGGAACTGACCGCGGTGATCCGTGCCCTCGAGGCCCTGCGTCGTCCGGTGCGCGCGCGCGTGCATACCGATTCGCAGTACGTGCAGAAGGGCATCAGCGAGTGGATTCATGGCTGGAAAAAGCGCGGCTGGCGCACGGCCGACAGGCAACCGGTGAAGAACGCCGAGCTATGGCGCGAACTCGATGCGCTGGCTTCGCGTCACCGCATCGAGTGGCTTTGGGTGAAGGGACACGCCGGCCATCCGGAAAACGAACGCGCGGATGCGCTGGCGAGGCGGGGCATCGATGCGGTCAGGGAGGGGGAGTTGTGAGACAAGTCGTGCTGGATACGGAAACCACCGGGCTGGATTTCCGGCTCGGCGACCGCGTCATCGAGGTGGGCTGCGTGGAATTGCTCAATCGCAAGCCGACCGGCCAGCGCTTCCATCGCTACATCAACCCCGAACGTGAGGTCGAGGCGGGCGCGCTGGCGGTGCACGGCCTGTCGAGCGAGTTTCTGCAGGACAAGCCGAAGTTCGGCGAGATCGTCGCGGAGTTCCTCGAGTTCATCCAGGGTGCGGAACTGGTCATCCACAACGCCGGCTTCGATGTCGGCTTCCTGAACAACGAGTTGGCGCTTTGCCGCGAGCCGGCATTGGATCAATGTTGCGGTGGCGTGGTGGATACGCTGAAACTGGCGCGCGAACTGCATCCTGGGCGCAAGAATTCGCTGGATGCGCTGTGCGAGCGCTACGGGATCGACAATTCCGGCCGGACGCAGCACGGCGCCCTGCTCGATGCCGAGCTTCTGGCCGAGGTCTATCTGGCCATGACGCGCGGCCAGGACAGCCTGCTCATCGAGCTGGATGCCGCTCCAGTGCGCAGCGTGCAGGCCGGCCTGACCGGCGAGCGGCAGGCCATCCGGGTGCTGCGCGCCGGCGAGGACGAACTCGCCGAGCATGAAAGGGTGCTGGCCGAGATCGACAAGGACAGCCGGGGCGGCTGCCTCTGGAAGACCCTGGCTAGTGTAGAGTTTGCCGAATAACGGCAATCCCGAGGCAATCTTTAGACCTCTACGAAGCCGGCGGTATTGCAGGAAGTTCTTTGAAATGGAAGCCGTTTCGGCTACAATGCGCACCTTTCAGGCGCGTAGCTCAGCTGGTTAGAGCACCACCTTGACATGGTGGGGGTCGTAGGTTCGAGTCCTATCGCGCCTACCAATTCTTCAAGCAGAAGTCAGAGGACGGGGGCCGAAGTGGCTTCGGTTTTCTGGCTTTTGTTGTTTATGGCGTTTCAGGAATGCTGACGATTACATTGCCGGATGGTTCGAAGCGCGAGTATGCCCAGGCGACCACCGTCGCCGAGGTCGCCGCCTCGATCGGCGCCGGGCTGGCCAAGGTGGCGCTGGCGGGCAAGGTCGATGGCAGGCTGGTCGATACCAGCCATCGCATCGAGAGCGATTGCGCGCTTGCGGTCGTTACGGACAGGGATGCCGAAGGGGTGGAGATCCTGCGCCACTCGACGGCGCACCTGCTGGCCTATGCCGTGAAGGATCTGTTCCCCGAAGCGCAGGTGACCATCGGCCCGGTGATCGAGAACGGCTTCTACTACGACTTCTCCTGCAAGCGCCCGTTCACGCCGGAGGACCTGGCCCGGATCGAGGCGCGCATGGCGGAGTTGGCGAAGAAGGACTTCCCCGTCGTGCGTGAAGTGTGGCCGCGCGACAAGGCCGTCGATTTCTTCAAGTCCATCGGCGAGCATTACAAGGCCGAGATCATCGGCTCGATTCCGGACGGCCAGGACGTCTCGCTCTATCGCGAAGGCGATTTCGTCGACCTTTGTCGCGGGCCGCACGTGCCGTCGACCGGCAAGCTGAAGGTCTTCAAGCTGATGAAGGTGGCCGGCGCCTACTGGCGCGGCGACTCGCGCAACGAGATGCTGCAGCGCATCTACGGCACGGCCTGGGCGAAGAAGGACGAACTCGACGCCCACCTGCACATGCTGGAGGAGGCGGAGAAGCGCGACCATCGCAAGCTTGGCCGCCAACTCGATCTCTTCCACCTGCAGGATGAGGCGCCCGGCATGGTGTTCTGGCATCCGAAGGGCTGGGTTATCTGGCAGGAGGTGGAGCAGTACATGCGCCGCCTGCTCTCGGCCAACGGCTACCAGGAAGTGCGCACCCCGCAGGTGATGGACCGCGTGCTTTGGGAAAAGTCGGGCCATTGGGAGAACTATGCCGAGCACATGTTCACCACCAAGGCCGAGGAGCGCGACTACGCCGTCAAGCCGATGAACTGCCCCGGCCACGTGCAGATCTTCAACCAGGGCATCAAGAGCTACCGCGATCTGCCGCTGCGACTGGCCGAGTTCGGCTCCTGCCACCGCAACGAACCTTCCGGCGCGCTGCACGGCATCATGCGCGTGCGCGGCTTCGTCCAGGACGACGCGCACATCTTCTGCACGGAAGAGCAGATTCTGTCCGAGTCCGCCGCCTTCATCGACCTGCTGCGCAAGGTGTATGCGGATTTCGGCTTCAACGACATCCTCGTCAAGCTGTCCACCCGGCCGGAGAAACGCCTCGGCTCCGACGAGACCTGGGATCGCGCCGAAGCGGCGCTGGCGCAGGCGCTCGACGACAAGGGTCTGAAATACGACTTGCAACCGGGCGAGGGGGCCTTCTACGGCCCGAAGATCGAGTTTTCGCTCAAGGATTGCCTGAACCGGGTCTGGCAGTGCGGCACGCTGCAACTGGATTTCTCGCTGCCGGGCCGGCTGGGAGCGGAGTATGTCGCGGAGGACAACACGCGCCGGCAACCGGTCATGCTGCACCGGGCCATCCTCGGCTCCATGGAGCGCTTTATCGGCATCCTCATCGAGCACCATGCCGGCGCCTTCCCGCTCTGGTTGGCGACGGTTCATGCAGTGGTGATGAACATCTCCGAGCATCAGGCCGATTACGCAGAATCTGTTGCGGAAAAGCTACGTCAAGCCGGCTTGCGGGCTGTTGCGGATTTGCGCAACGAGAAAATTAGCTATAAAATACGCGAACATAGCTTGCAGAAGCTGCCTTATCAGATCGTCGTGGGCGACAAGGAAAAGGCAGCCGGGCTGGTCGCCGTGCGTGCCCGGGGAGGTCAAGACCTCGGGCAAATGTCCCTCGAGACGTTTGTCGAACGCCTGACGCGAGAACGCGATGCGCGGGCCGGGGCGGCCTGATTTTCAATTTTTCGGAGACTCGAACCATCGCAATACAGCAGAAGGCGCAGCGCCTGAATGAAGAAATCAACGCCCCGGAAATTCGTTTGATCGGGGAAAACGGCGAACAGGTCGGGATCGTGACGGTCCAGGCTGCGCTGAGGTTGGCCGAGGAAGCGGGTGTGGATCTGGTGGAAATCGCTCCGCTGGCGAAGCCACCGGTCTGTCGCATCATGGACTACGGCAAGTTCAAGTATGCCGAAGCCAAGAAGGCGCATGAGGCCAAGCTGAAGCAGAAGCAGATCCAGGTGAAGGAAGTGAAATTTCGCCCGGGAACGGACGAAGGCGACTACCAGATCAAGCTGCGCAATCTGATCCGCTTTCTGCAGGAAGGCGACAAGACGAAGGTCACCTTGCGTTTTCGCGGCAGGGAAATGGCGCACCAGGAGTTCGGCGTGCGCCTGCTGGAGCGGGTGAAGGCCGACCTGGAGTCGTACGGCACGGTCGAGCAGTTTCCCAAGATGGAAGGCCGTCAGCTCATCATGGTGCTGGCGCCGATGAAGAAGCAGCAGAAACATTGATTTCGCGCCCCTGCGGCGCAAGGCGGCATGAACCGGCCTCGACAGGTTCAGACAAGTGGCTGCGGGTTGTCGAAGCGCTTCTGCATCGGAAGCCACCCGTCACCATGTTATACGGAGCATTTCAATGCCTAAGATGAAAACCAAGTCGGGCGCCGCCAAGCGCTTCAAGGTGCGGGCAGGGGGAAGCGTCAAGCGTTCCCAGGCCTTCAAGCGCCACATCCTGACCAAGAAGACCACCAAGGCGAAGCGCCATCTGCGCGGTGCCGCCAACGTGCATGATTCGGATGTGTCGTCCGTCCGCGCCATGCTGCCCTACGCCTAAGGAGAGGACGCCATGCCACGAGTCAAACGCGGTGTAACGGCGCGCGCGCGCCACAAGAAAGTTCTCGACCAGGCCAAGGGCTATCGCGGCCGCCGCGGCAGCGTCTATCGCATCGCCAAGCAGGCGGTGATGAAGGCGGGCCAGTACGCCTACCGCGACCGCCGCCAGCGCAAGCGCCAGTTCCGCTCTCTGTGGATCGCCCGCATCAATGCCGCCGCGCGCGAACTGGGACTGACCTACAGCGTGCTGATGAACGGCCTGAAGAAGGCCTCCATCGAGGTCGATCGCAAGGTGCTGGCGGACCTGGCGGTGTTCGACAAGCCGGCCTTCGCGCAGATCGCGAACCAGGCCAAGGCCAGCCTTTCCGCCTGAAGCCGGAAACCGGGAAAAAGGGGAGGCGGGGGCCTCCCTTTTTTTGATCTATGACCAACGTCGACCAACTCGTTTCACAGGCTACCGCCGAGTTTGCCGCGATTGCCGATGCCGCGGCGCTGGAGCAGGCCAAGGCGCGCTATCTGGGCAAGAGCGGATCGCTCACCGAGCTGCTGAAGGGCCTGGGCAAGCTGGCGCCCGAGGAACGCAAGCAGGCCGGAGCGGCCATCAACGGCGCCAAGGAACGCATCGAAGCGGCGCTCGGCGCGCGGCGCGAAGCGATCCGGCGTGGCGCCCTGGAAGCCCAGTTGAAGGCCGAAGCCCTCGACATCACCCTGCCCGGGCGCGGTTTGCCGACGGGCGGACTGCATCCCGTCACGCGCACGCTCGAGCGCATCGAGGCGCTGTTCCGGTCGATCGGCTTCGATGTGGCTGACGGGCCCGAGATCGAGGACGACTTCCACAACTTCACCGCGCTCAACACGCCGGAGAACCATCCGGCGCGCTCGATGCACGACACTTTCTATCTGGAGAACGCCCCGGGGCTGCTGCTGCGCACGCACACCAGCCCGATCCAGGTGCGCTACATGGAGACGCACAAGCCGCCCATCCGCATCATTGCGCCGGGCCGCGTCTACCGCGTCGATTCGGACGCCACGCACTCGCCCATGTTCCACCAGGTCGAGGGGCTGTGGATCGACGAGAACGTCAGCTTCGCCGATCTGAAGGGCGTGTTCACCGACTTTCTGCGCAACTTCTTCGAGAAGCCGGATCTGCGCACGCGTTTCCGCCCCTCGTTCTTCCCGTTTACCGAACCGTCGGCCGAGATCGACATGAGCTGCGTCTTCTGCGACGGCAATGGCTGCCGCGTCTGCAGCCATACCGGCTGGCTTGAAATCGCCGGCAGCGGCATGGTGCATCCGAACGTGCTCAAGGCCGTCGGCATCGACAGCGAGAAATACATCGGCTTTGCCTTCGGCATGGGACCGGACCGCCTGACCATGCTGCGTTATGGCGTGAACGACCTGCGCCTTTTCTTCGACGGCGACCTGCGCTTCCTGGCCCAGTTCAAATAGCATGCAATTCTCCGAGCATTGGTTGCGCAGTTTCGTGAATCCGCCGCTCACCAGCGCGGAGCTGGCACACGCCCTGACCATGGCCGGTCTGGAAGTCGAGGCGCTGCAGAACGTGGCGCCCGCGTTCGCCGGCGTTGTCGTGGCACAGGTGCTGGCTGCGGACAAGCATCCCGATGCCGACAAGCTGAGGCTGTGCCGGGTCGACGCGGGGCAGGGCGAGACGCTGCAGATCGTCTGTGGCGCGCCCAACGTGGCCGCCGGCATGAAGGTGCCCTGCGCCCTGGTTGGCGCGGAGCTGCCCGGCATCAGGATCAAGGCCGCCAAGGTGCGCGGCGTCGAATCCTTCGGCATGCTCTGCTCGGCGCGCGAACTGGGTCTGTCCGAGGATCATAGCGGCTTGCTGGCGCTGCCGGCCGATGCGCCGGTGGGCGAGGACATTCGGGCATATCTCGCGCTCGACGACATGTTGTTCACCCTCAAGCTAACGCCGAACCGCGCCGACTGCCTCAGCCTGAACGGCGTGGCGCGCGAAGTTGGCGCGCTCACCGGGACTGCGGTTTCCTTCCCCGTCATCCCCAAGACGACGGTCGCCAGCGACAAGCGTCGCGACGTCATGCTGGATGCCCCCGCCGCCTGTCCGCGCTACTGCGGCCGCGTGATCACCGGCATCGACGCCAAGGCGCCCACGCCGGAGTGGATGAAGCGCCGCCTCGAGCGCAGCGGCATCCGCGCCATCAGTGCGGTCGTCGATGTCACCAACTACGTCATGCTGGAACTGGGCCAGCCGCTGCATGCCTTCGACAACGCACGACTGCAGGGCGCAATCCATGTGCGCTTTCCCAATGCCGGCGAAAAACTGCTGTTGCTCAACGAGCAGACCGTCGAGCCCTCCGCCGACACGGCCCTGATCGCCGACGGCAGGCGCGCCCTTGCGCTGGCCGGGATCATGGGGGGCGAGGAGAGCGGCATCTCGGATGTCACGACGGAACTCTTTCTCGAGAGCGCTTTTTTTGCGCCGGATGCCATTGCCGGCAAGGCGCGTGCCCTGGGATTTTCCTCCGACGCCTCCTACCGTTTCGAGCGCGGAGTCGACTTCTCCGCCACCCTGGATGCCTTGGAGAGGGCCACCCAGCTGATTCAGGAGATTTGCGGCGGCCAGGCCGGCCCGGTGACGGATGCTGTGGAAGCGGGGCTGCTGCCCAAGCGCTCGCCCGTGCGCCTGCGCGTCACGCGCGCCGAGAAGATCCTCGGCATCCCGCTCGGCGCGGATGTGGCGGCCCGGCTACTCAAGGGGCTCGATCTGCCCTTCACGCGCGAGGGCGACGTGATCACGGTAACGCCGCCACCGCACCGCTTCGACATCGCCATCGAGGAGGACCTGGTCGAGGAACTGGCGCGGCTGCATGGCTACGACAACATTCCGGCCCGCCTGCCGCAGGGCTCGCTCGCCATCCTGCCGCAGAGCGAACAGACGCGCAGCATCTGGCGGCTGCGTCGGCTGCTGGCGGGGCGAGACTATCAGGAGGTGGTGAACTACAGCTTCGTCGATGCCGCCTTGGAAGCCGATTTCTGCGCCAACGGCGAGCCGGTCGTCCTGGCCAACCCGATTGCCAGCCAGATGAGCGTCATGCGCTCCAGCCTGATCGGCGGCCTGGTGGCCAATCTCGTCGGCAATCTCAACCGTCGCGTGGAGCGCATCCGTGTCTTTGAAACCGGGCGCTGTTTCGTCCGCGATGCCAGGGGCGACCAGATTCCCGGCTATCTCCAGCCGAAGCGGATCGCGGGACTGGCAGCAGGGCCGACGGCGCCTGAACAATGGGGCGTGCCGACGCGTCGCGCCGATTTCTTCGACGCCAAAGCCGACGTGGAGGCTCTGCTGGCACCGACGATGGCGACTTTCGAAAGGGTTTCGCACCCGGCACTTCATCCGGGCCGCGCCGCAGCGGTTCTCGTCAATGGCAAGACGATCGGGCTGGTCGGCGAACTGCATCCGCTCTGGACCCAGAAGTACGATTTGGGGAGCGCACCGGTCGTGTTTGAACTGGATCTCGATGCCGCGCAGCAACAGCCCCTGCCGGCCTATCGTGAGATTTCTCGCTATCCCACGGTCGTACGCGATCTGGCTCTGGTGGTCGATCAGGGTGTTTCAGCCGAGTCGTTGCGGGGCTGTCTAGTCGCGGCCGCACCGGCCTTCGTCAGGGAGGTTCTCCCGTTCGATCTCTACCAGGGAAAAGGAGTCGATCCGGAGAAAAAAAGTCTTGCATTCCGGGTGGTTATGCAAGATACTGAGAAAACACTTTCCGATGGCGAAGTCGAAGCGGCGGTCATGAAAATGATAGAAGCCGCTGCCAGCAGATTCGCCGCCAAGCTGCGATCATAGGGAGCAGAAATGACTTTAACAAAGGCGGAACTCGCCGATCTCCTGTTTGAAAAGGTCGGCCTGAACAAACGCGAAGCGAAAGATATGGTGGAGGGGTTCTTCGAGGAAATCCGTACGGCGCTGGAACGCGGCGAGAGCGTGAAGCTGTCGGGCTTCGGCAATTTTCAGTTGCGCGACAAGCCGCAGCGTCCCGGCCGCAACCCCAAGACGGGCGAGGAAATCCCGATCACCGCGCGTCGCGTCGTGACCTTTCACGCCAGCCAGAAACTGAAGGCCTCCGTCGAGAAGCTGAGCAGCCATGGCATCAAGCAGCAAGGATGACCTGCCGCCCATTCCCGCCAAGCGCTACTTCACCATCGGCGAAGTGAGCGAGCTGTGCGGCGTCAAGCCGCACGTTCTGCGCTACTGGGAACAGGAATTCACGCAGCTCAAGCCGGTCAAGCGGCGCGGCAACCGGCGCTATTACCAGCATCATGAAGTGCTGCTCGTGCGCCGCATTCGCGAATTGCTTTACCGCGAGGGCTTTACCATCAGCGGTGCGCGCAACCGCCTCGACGAGGGGCCGGGGAAGGAGAGTCATGTTGCGGTCGCCGCATCCGCGGAGGAGCATGTGCCGGCCGCTACGCTTCGCGGGGAGATCGCCGGCATCATCGCGCTGCTGCGCGCCTGAACGGCACCAGCCCGACTCGATCCCTTCGATACTCTGATATAATTCGCCACCAGTCGGGGCGTAGCGCAGCCTGGTAGCGCACTTGCATGGGGTGCAAGGGGTCGCGAGTTCAAATCCCGCCGCCCCGACCATTCTTTTCTGAGGCAGCCTTCGCCGCGCGGCACACCATGCGCATCCTGCTTTCCAATGACGACGGCTATTTCGCACCCGGTATCGAGATTCTCGCCAGGACCCTGTCCGACCTAGGCGACATCACCGTCGTGGCGCCCGAGCGCGACCGCAGCGGCGCCAGCAATTCGCTGACGCTGGACCGTCCGCTGCGCCTGCGCACGGCCGCCAACGGCTTTTACTTCGTCAATGGCACGCCGACCGACTGCGTGCATCTGGCCGTCACCGGCATGCTTGATCGACTGCCCGACATGGTGATCTCCGGCATCAATGTCGGCGCCAACATGGGTGACGACACGATCTATTCGGGTACCGTCGCGGCTGCGACGGAAGGGTATCTGCTCGGCATTCCATCGCTGGCGGTGTCGCTCGCCAGCCACAAGGCGGCGCACTTCGAAACGGCGGCGGCCGTGACGCGTCGCCTCGTGGAAAAGCACCTTGAACGGGCATTGGGCGAACCGTACCTACTCAACGTCAATGTGCCGGACGTGCCGTCCGTCGCGCTCAAGGGCATCAGGGTGACGCGCCTTGGCAAGCGGCACAAGGCCGAGGGAGTGGTGCAGCAGGTGAATCCGCGCGGCGAGACGGTCTATTGGATCGGTGCAGCCGGCGCCGCGCAGGATGCCGGCGAAGGCACGGATTTCCACGCCGTCGCCGACAGCTGTGCCTCGGTAACGCCGTTGCAGATCGACCTGACCCGCGCCGCCCAGATCGGCGCGGTCAGGCAGTGGCTGGAAACATGAAGCGCGACCTGGCGGGCATCGGCCTGACGTCACAGCGCACGCGGGCGCGCATGATCGAGCGGCTGCGGGAGGAGGGCATCCGCGACGAGGCGGTGCTGAAGGCGATGGCCGCGGTGCCGCGCCACGTGTTTGTCGAGGAAGCGCTGGCACATCGGGCCTACGAGGACACCGCGCTGCCTCTCGGCTTCCAGCAGACCATTTCCCAGCCATACATCGTTGCGCGCATGATCGAACTGCTTCGCAGCGGGCGTGAACTGGGCAAGACGCTCGAGATCGGCGCCGGCTGCGGGTACCAGGCGGCCGTGCTGGCCCAGTTGGCTAGGGACGTCTATGCCATCGAACGCATCGCCCAGTTGCTGGACCGGGCGCGCGCCAATCTGCGCCATCTGCGCCTGCCGAACATTCGCCTCAAGCATGCCGATGGCAATCTGGGGCTGGCGCAGGCAGCGCCATTCGATACAATCATCGTCGCCGCCGCGGCCTCGCACGTTCCGCCGGCGCTGCTCGAACAACTGGCACTGGGCGGTCGCCTGCTCCTGCCTCTTGGCGGGGCCGAGCAGTCACTTTGCCTGATCGAGCGCAGCTATCGCGGATACAGCGAGACCAGACTGGACGCGGTGCGTTTTGTGCCACTGGTGGCAGGAGTCGAGTGAGCATGTCACGACTACTGCAGAGAGGGATGCTCCTGATGTGGGCCATTGCCCTGACGGCGGCGTCCGGCTGCGTTTCGAAGAAGCCGGCGCCGGTGGTCGAGCGCGCTGCGCCGGTGAAAGCGCCGGCACAGGCCAGCAGCTCCGTCAGGAGCATGGATTACCATACGGTGAAGCGCGGCGATACGCTCTACAGCATCGCGCTCGAACATGGCCAGGCCTATCGCGACGTGGCGGCCTGGAACAATATCGACAACCCGAACATGATCCGCGTCGGTCAGCAGTTGCGCGTCGCACCCCCAGAGGGCGTTGCCGTGGCGAGACCCATCGATACGCCGGCAGCGGTTGAAACGCGGCCGCTCGCTGCGGCACGGGTCGAGCCGAACACGGACATGGTGAAGCGCGAACCGAGGGGGGGCAAGCAGCCCTTCACCGAACAAGCCCTGGCAAGCGCGCAAAGGGAGGAACCCGCACGCAAGGAACCGCCGCCTGCGGCTTCGCCCAGACCCGAGCCATGGCCGGCCGAGCCGGCAGCGGCGGGCGGCGAGTTCAACTGGACCTGGCCGAGCCAGGGCCGCTTGATCGGTCAATTTGTCGAAGGCGGCAACAAGGGCATCGACATCGAGGGGAAAATTGGCGATGCGGTGGTGGCGGCGGAAGCCGGCAAGGTGACCTACGCCGGCAGCGGAATTCGCGGCTACGGCAACCTTCTCATCATCCAGCACCCGAACGGGTTGTCCAGCGTCTATGCCCACAACGATCGGCTGATCGCCAAGGAAGGGCAGCAGGTGGTCCGCGGCCAGAAGATCGCGGAACTGGGCAACAGCGACGCCGATCAACCCAGGCTTCACTTCGAGATCCGGCGGCAGGGCAAACCGATCGATCCGCTCAAACTGCTGCCCGTCAGGTAGCCCATGCAGGACGATTCCCTTCCCGAGGACGGCGATGCGGCAGAGCCGGTCGCGGCTGAGCCGGCGCCGGCCGCCGAGCCAGAGTTCATCAACGACGTCACGCAGATATATCTCAACGAGATCGGCGCCAGCCCCCTGCTGAGCGCCGGGCAGGAACTGGACTTCGCGCGACGCACGCGCAGCGGGGATCTGGCCGCGCGGCAGAAGATGATCGAGCACAATCTGCGGCTGGTGGTGAACATCGCCAAGCACTACCTGAACCGCGGCATGCCCTTGCTCGACCTGATCGAAGAAGGCAACCTCGGCCTGATCCACGCGCTCGACAAGTTCGATCCGGAGCGCGGTTTCCGCTTCTCAACCTACGCTACCTGGTGGATCCGGCAGAACATCGAGCGCGCGATCATGAACCAGTCGCGCACCATCCGCCTGCCGGTGCATGTGGTGAAGGAACTCAACGCAGTCCTGCGCGCCATGCGCAACCTGGAGGCGGTGGGCGGACGCGAGTCCGGTGTCGAGGAGATTGCCCAACTCCTCGACAAGCCGGTCGAGGAGGTGCGCCAGGTGCTGGCGCTGAACGAACATGTGGCCTCGCTCGACGCGCCGCTCGAAATCGACCCGAGCCTCTCGATCGGGGAATCCCTCGCCGACGATTCCGTCGAGCCCCCGGATATGCAGATCCATGCCGCGGAAGTGGAGCATCTCGTGACGGAGTGGATCGGCATGCTCGGCGACAAGCAGCGCCAAGTCATCGAGTCTCGTTACGGGCTGAACGGCCGCGAAGTGGCGACGCTGGAGGAACTGGCCGAGCGCCTCTCGCTGACCCGCGAGCGCGTGCGGCAGATCCAGATTGAGGCCCTGGCCCAGTTGCGGCGCATCCTCAAGCGCCGCGGGGTATCCAAGGACGTGCTGCTCTGATCTGGGACTGAACAGGTCCTAGCGCGAGGCCAGGCGCGCTTTACGCCTGGCGAGCAGTTCCTGCGACAGGGCAAAAACGGCCATCGCGTAAAAGCTGGAGCGGTTGTAGCGCGTGATGACGTAGAAGTTCCTGAAACCGAGCCAGTACTCCGTTGCGGCATTCGGCGTGACGAGGTCGACCAGAACGCACGGTGCGTCCGGGGCGCCGTGCGCCGAAACGCCGTATCCCCTCATGTCGGAAAAAGCCAGTCTCGGCAGCACGGCGCCGTCGAGCAATTCCTCGTGCCGTGTTCCCTCGACTTGGGCCGGATGCGCGATCGGGCCATCGCTTTCCCAGCCGTGGCTGGCGAGAAAGTTGGCGACGCTGCCGATGGCATCGGCCGCGCTGCCGTTCAGATCGACTTGCCCGTCTCCGTCGAAATCCACCCCCCAGTTGCGCACGCTGCTGGGCAGGAACTGCGGAATGCCCAGCGCCCCGGCAAAGGATCCCTGAAAGGCGAGCGGGTCGCTGCCGGTTTCACGCGCCAGGAGGAGCAGAGCCTCGAGTTCGCGAAGAAAGAGGTCGGCGCGCGGCGGATAATCGAAGGCCAGCGTGGCGAGCGTCGCCAGGGTGGGGAATCTGCCCTTGTTGCGCCCGTAGATGGTTTCCACGCCGATGATGGCGACGATGACCTCCTCCGGCACGCCGTAGCGCTGTCGCGCCGCCTCGAGCATTGTCAGATGCCTGTCCCAGAAGCGCAGCCCTCCCTCGACGCGCGCAGATTCGATGAAGCGGGCCCGGTAGGCCTGCCAGGATTTCGCAACAGGATCCTTCGGCGGCGCGATCGCCAGCAGCGCACGGGGTTGGGGAGTGAGTTTGCGAAACAAGCGGTTCAGCTCGGTGCGGCCGAATCCATGACGCGCCTGCATGTCGTCGATGAAATCACGGACTTCAGGTCGATCGACGAAGCCACCGTCTGCCACGGCCTGGCCTGGACAGAGGAGAAAAGTGGCCAAGAGCGCGGCGAACGTGCGCATCATGTGCGGGTAGGAACTTTCAAGAGTGCAATCATGCGGTTCAATCTGTCAGCAGCCTCCCTACTGCCGGCCCTGCCGTAGCGTAGCGCAATGTAGAGCGCCGCGATATCCGCGACCGGTTTGGCCAGCACGGGCTGGGCTGCGGCCACGCGGTGGGCATAGTCCGCGGGGCCCTCCCAAGCGTGGCGCGCCAGGCCGATGCGGGACAGCTTTCCGCTCAGACGTTCCCAGGCGCGCAGAAGCGGATCGCGCGTTGCCCGCTTGCGCAGCGCCCAGGCCATCAGTCCCAACAGCAGCAGGCCGCAGAGCGTCCCCATGGCTGCGGTCATGGCCTGCCAGTCAGGCTCGATCATGCCGAGGCGGGAGAGGAGTTCCCGCTGCCGTTCCGGGGTGTAGCCCAGCACCCACTGGTTCCATGAATTGGACAGGGCTTCCCAGCGGAAGCGGAGCGCCCGCAGCCAGTCGAGATCAGCCCTCACCATGAAAGGAAGCGGCTCGCCTGTGCCGACCGCAGTCGCGAGGCCCGTTTCTATGCGGTTTGGTGCAACCGCTGCCGTGGGATCGACGCGAAGCCAGCCCCGTTGGGGAAGCCAAACTTCGGCCCAGGCATGGGCATCGGACTGGCGCACGATGAAGTAGCCATCCACCGGGTTGTGCTCGCCGCCCTGGTAGCCGGTGACGACCCGAGCCGGGATGCCGGCGGCGCGCATCGCGAAGACGAAGGCGGAGGCGAAGTGCTCGCAGAAGCCGCGCCGGGTGCCGAAGAGGAATTCGTCGACGCCATGTTCGCCCAGCAATGGCGGGGTGAGCGTGTAGAAGAAGCTTTCCTGGCGGAAATGCGCGAGCAGACGGCGGATGAGCGCCTCGTCGCCTCCCGCCTCCTTGCGCCATTGCGACATGAGCACGCGGGTCTTCGGGTTGCCGTCGGGCAATTGCAGCAGCGGTTTGAATGAGTCGGCGGAATTGGATCCGCCCAAGGAGTATTCCGGATGCGAGAGCAGCGCGTAGCGCAAGCGGCTGCGGATCGGCATTCTCGCCAGCATTTGCGATTCGCTCGTAATGATTGCGTTGGCGGGCAGGGTGCCCGGCATTTCGAGGGCGAAGAGCCATGGCTTGTTGTGTGGCTCCAGCGTGAGCGTGTAGGCGATGGCAGGACCGGAGACGGCATGGGGAAGTTCCCGGCTTGGCATGATTTGCGGTACGCCGGCATGCCATGTCCGCCCGTCAAAGAAACGCAGCACCGGCCCTCGCCAGTACAGGGCCTGTCTCGGTGGTATGGCTCCATCGAACTGGACGCGGAAAGCGATTTCGCCCGACAGGCTCAGATTGCCGATCGAGCCGGGCGACATGGTATCGGAGAGGCCGCTCATGCCGCTGTAGGCATCGACGGGCATGCCCCAGAGCGGGCCCTGAACGCGCGGGAAGAGCAGGAAGAGGACGAGCATGAAGGGGGCCGCCTGAGCGAGCATCAGCATCGACAGCCTCAGGTGGGCGGCTACAGTCCCGCCTCTGCGGGCCAGACTGGCCATGGCTGCGGTGGCGACGATCAGCGCGAGCAGGCTCAGTCCGGCAAATCCGATACTTTGTGTTTCCAGAAAATGCGTCAGGAGCAGGAAATAGCTGAGCAGGACGACGGTCAGGGCGTCTCGTGTGCTGCGCAGTTCGAGCAGTTTGAGCACCATGAAGAGAACCAGCAGGGCGACGCCTGGATCCTTGCCGAACAATTGGCGGTAGGTGATGAACACTCCGGCCGTACCTGCCAGGACGAGAAACGTCAGCAGCCAGCGCGGCGGCAAGGGCAGTCCCTGCCACCAGAGGATGACGCGCCAGGCCAGGGCGAGTCCGGCCACTCCGGTCAGCCAAAGTGGCACATGCTCCGCGGCGGGCAACAGGGCTAGGAAGGCGCAGGCAAGCAGCCAGAGCTGCTGGGCTTTATCGAGGGATGCAGCCGGTGTCCTAGCTTTCCTTGCCGCCATGGAGGGCCAGTGCCTTGAGGCAGGTTTCGTGATGTCGCTCACCGGTTCCCAGCGGGATTTCCAGGCCGGGCAGGCGCAGGCCGTAGGAGATGCCTGCTGATTTTGCATCGAGCACCCAGCGAGTCAGTCGCGACAGGCGCGCCTCGACATCCAGACCGGGAGGGAGTGCGCCCCAGTCCAGCCAGGCCTCGGCCTGGTTGGTGCCCGTGAATTGCTTGGTCAGCAGCGGCTGTTCCCTCGCCACGGCCTTCCACGCGATGTGTTTGGGTGAATCGGAAGGCGTATGGCTGCGCAGGCCGGAGAAATCCTCAAGGCCGCTGCCGCCAGGCGCTCCCCCCGCTGCCCCGCACGCGGCCAGCGGCAAGGGAGGGGCCGAAGACTCTGGGGCGGGATACACAAGACAGCGAATATCCGGTTCGGCGTAGCTCCAGGCCCGCACGAGGACAAGCGGATAACGGCTTTCCAGGGTGATGCGTCCGGGACGCAGCCAGCCCCGGCGGGCGGCAGGAGAGGGAATGCCGATCGGGCTGGTCGAATCGGCGGCCAGGTCGGCTATCACTGCTGGCGCATCGGAAAAATGCAGATGGACAGCGCAGCGATCCGAACTGCGACGATTGTTGATGAGCACAGTGAATAGCGCGGTTTCCCCGGCAAATACAGGATCAGCCCGACCGGGCGAGATTTCAAGCTGGACCAGATTGCGAAAGGTGTGCAGCAGCGTGACCAGCCCGAGACCGGTGAGCAGGAAGACCAGCGCATAGCCGAGGCTGAGGTTGTAGTTGATGGCCCCGATCAGCATGAAGCCGAGCGTAGCGGCAAAGGCCAGCCCTGCTCGGGTGGGCAGGACGAATATCCGCCGCTGTGTCAGGACGATAGGGGCGGGCTCCGGGCCGTAGAGGCGGAACAGCCAGCGCTTGAATGAGGCTGCTGCCCGCATGCGCTCGAATCAGGGAACGGGCACCGCGGCGACCAGCTTTCCGGCCATTTCCACCGACGAGGGCATGGTATTGCCCCCCGGGGCATGCAGCCGATGGCCGACGATCGCCGGCAGCACCGCCTGGACGTCCTCGGGCAATACGATATCCCGCTGGTCGATCAGTGCCCAGGCGCGTGCGGCCCGGAGCAAGGCCAGGGCCGCACGCGGGCTCAGCCCGATCTGGTAGTCGGGCGAGCGTCGTGTGTGCTCGGCAATCGCCTGGACGTAGGCAATGAGCGCCGGAGAGGCGTGTACCAGGATAACGTTGCGCTGAAGCTCGATCAGCTGCCCAGGCTGCAGGCAAGGAGGCAGTCCGTTCAGCATGTCGCGGCGATCCGCGCCGGACAGCAACTCACGCTCGGCTGAATGATCTGGATAGCCCATCTCGATGCGCATCAGGAATCGGTCGAGTTGGGATTCCGGCAGCGGAAAGGTGCCGATTTGGTGATAGGGATTCTGGGTGGCAATGACGAAAAAAGGTTCCGGCAACAACCGTGTTTCCCCTTCGCAGGTGACCTGGTGCTCCTCCATTGCTTCCAGCAGGGCGCTTTGCGTTTTCGGCGTGGCCCGGTTGATTTCGTCGACCAGCACCACTTGCGAGAAGATCGGCCCGGGGTGGAACTGGAAGCTGCCGCTGCCGCGATCGTAGATGGCCACACCCATGATGTCGGCTGGTAGCATGTCTGCGGTGCATTGGATGCGGTGAAAATCCAGGCCAAGCAGTTTTGCCAGAACATGCGCCAGGATGGTCTTGCCCATGCCCGGCAGATCCTCGATGAGCAAGTGACCCCGGGCGAGAAAGCACGTCAGGGCGAGTCGTATCTGGCGTTCCTTGCCCAGCACGATGCGGCCGGCCTGTCCGATGGTTTCGGCAATGGGGGATTCGGGCATGACTTGAGGCGGAACGGGCAATAAGTGGATAATAGCAACGATGCGCAAGCATTCATATTGCAATTTCGCTCTGAAAAGGCCCGTGCCATACAGGGGCATTCGATGACGACGGCATTCATCACCCACCGCGACTGCTGGCTGCACGACATGGGCACGCATCACCCGGAATGCCCCGAGCGGCTGTCCGCCATCAGCGACCGGCTGATCGCCGCCGGCCTGGACATGTATCTGTCCTTTCACGACGCACCCCTGGCCACCATCGAGCAACTCGGGCGCGTACATCCCGAGGACTACATCCGCAACATCGCCGACAATGCTCCGGAGAGCGGCATTGTCCATCTCGACCCGGACACGGCGATGAGCCCGGGCACCTGGCAGGCTGCCTTGCGCTCGGCGGGGGCGGGTGTCCTCGCGACCGATCTCGTGATGAGCGGAAAGGCTGAAAACGCGTTCTGCAGCGTCAGGCCGCCGGGCCACCATGCCGAGCGCGCACGCGCGATGGGTTTCTGCTTTTTCAACAACATCGCAATTGCCGCGACCCATGCGCTGGAGGTGCACGGCCTGAAGCGGGTGGCGGTCATCGATTTCGACGTTCACCACGGTAACGGGACGGAAGACATCTTTTCGGGCGACGCGCGCGTCCTGATGGCCAGCACGTTCCAGCATCCTTTCTATCCCTACAGCGGCACCGAGTCGCCGGCGTCGAACATGGTGAACGTCCCGGTTCCGGCGGGAACCCGCAGCGACGGCTTTCGCGAAGTGGTCGCCGATGTCTGGATGCCTGCCCTGCGCCGGTTCGCGCCGGAAGCGATTTTCATTTCCGCGGGCTTCGATGCGCATTACGAGGACGATATGGCCTCGCTGGGCCTGGTCGAGTCGGACTACGCCTGGGTCACACAGCAACTGAAATCAATCGCCGGCGAGTCGGCGCAGAGGCGCATCGTGTCGATGCTGGAAGGGGGCTATGCCCTGTCCGCCCTCGCGCGCAGCGTGACGGCCCATATCAAGGTTCTGGCCGATCTCTAGCGAAGGCAGGGAACGCCGCCCGTCCTTGGCTGTCAATCAGATGGCCAACTCGTTCATTTTCTTCCTGAAGCTGCCTTCATAAAGTAAAATCCCCCATTCATTTTTTGCAGAATCCATTTCATGATCAAAGGTTCCATAGTCGCCATCGTGACGCCCATGCGGGAAGATGGCAGCCTCGACTACCCCCGCCTCAAGTCGCTGGTGGATTTCCATGTGGCGGAAGGCACAGACGGAATTGTCATCGTCGGTACCACCGGAGAGTCGCCGACCGTCGATGTCGACGAGCATTGCGAACTGATCCGTGCCGCAGTCGAGTATGCGTCGGGACGCATACCGGTCGTCGCGGGGACCGGCGGTAATTCGACTTCGGAGGCAATCGAACTCACGGCGTACGCCCGCAAGGCCGGTGCGACGGCTTCCCTCAACGTCGTGCCCTATTACAACAAGCCGACGCAGGAAGGGCTCTACCGTCACTTCAAGGCGATTGCGGAGGCGGTCGATCTGCCGATGGTCCTCTACAACGTGCCCGGCCGCACGGTGGCGGACATGAGCAACGAAACCGTCCTGCGGCTGGCCCAGGTACCGGGTATTCTCGGCATCAAGGACGCCACGGGCAATATGGAGCGCGGCACGGACCTCATCAAGCGCGCTCCGCAGGGATTTGCCCTCTACAGCGGAGACGATGCGAGCGCGCTGGCATTCATCCTGCTGGGCGGGCATGGCACCATTTCCGTGACGGCCAACGTGGCGCCGCGGCTGATGCACGAGATGTGCATGGCTGCCTTGGCGGGCGATTTGTCCAGGGCGCGCGCCATCAACGCTCGCCTGTTGGGGCTGCATCGCCATCTCTTCGTCGAAGCCAATCCTATCCCCGTCAAATGGGCCGTGAACCAGATGGGACTGATGGAGAGCGGCATCCGCCTGCCGCTCACGCCGCTCTCGTCCGAATTTCACGAACGCGTGCGCCAGGCCATGCGCGATGCCGGCGTTGCAGTTTGATTCCAAACCTATCCTGAAGGACGGAGCATGATTCGCAAGCTGTCCAAGTCGTTGCTGCTTTTTTCGCTGACGGCAATCCTGGCGAGTTGTTCGACTTCGATGATCGAGTCGAAGAAGATCGATTACAAGACGGCGGGTAAACTGCCGCCCTTGGAAATTCCCCCCGACCTGACCTCGCCCAGCCGGGACGAGCGCTATACCGTGCCGGACGTCAGTCCGCGCGGCACGGCCACTTTCTCGGCTTACAGCGCCGAACGCAGCGGCACCAGGGATGCGACCGCCGTCGAAGTTCTGCCGCAGGTCGACAAAATGCGCGTCGAGCGGTCGGGCAGCCAGCGCTGGCTGGTCGTTGCCGGAACGCCCGACAAGCTCTGGCTCAATATCAAGGATTTCTGGCAGGAGTTGGGGTTCATCGTCAACCTGGAACTTCCCGATGCCGGAATCATGGAGACGGACTGGGCCGAGAACCGCGCCAAGCTGCCGCAGGACGTCATTCGCGCCACCCTCGGCAAGTTCCTCGATCAGATCTATTCGACGCCGGAACGCGACAAGTTCCGCACACGCCTGGAGAAGGGCGCGGAAGCCGGCACCACGGAGATATACATCAGCCATCGTGGCATGTATGAGGCCTACGCCGACGAGGGCAAGGGTCGTACGGTATGGCAGCCGCGCCCGGCCGATCCGGAACTCGAGGCTGAGATGTTGCGCAGACTCATGGTGCGCCTGGGAACGGAGGAAACGCGCGCCAAGACTCTCATGGCTGCGGACACCAAGAAAGAAGAAAAGGCGCGCATGGTCAGGTCCGCCGGCGGGGTCGGCACGCTGCAGCTGCTGGAGAGTTTCGATCGCTCGTGGCGTCGCGTCGGCTTGGCGCTGGATCGTGTTGGCTTCACGGTGGAGGACCGGGATCGCGCCAACGGGCTGTATTTCGTCCGCTATGTCGATCCGGAGGCCATGGACAGCAAGAAATCGGAGGGCGGCTTGCTCAGCAAGCTCAAATTCTGGGGTGGCGGCAAGCCGGCGGCCAACCAGCAGTTCCGTATCCTCGTCAAAGGGGAAGGCGGGGAGAGCAGCGTCCAGGTACTGACGCGAGAAGGCGGGGTGGACAACTCAGAGACGGCGAAGAAGATCCTGGGGCTGCTCTACGACCAGCTCAAATAATGCGCTTTGCATCGCTGGGCAGCGGGAGCAAGGGCAATGCGCTGCTGGTGGAGGCGGGTCAAACCAGGATCCTTCTCGATTGCGGTTTCGGCCCTCGTGAAATCGCTGCGCGGCTGGCGCGGCTGGGTTGCGGGCCTGAAACGCTTTCCGGCATTCTCGTCACCCATGAACACAGCGATCACATTGCCGGTGCGTTCACGCTGGCCGGCCGATGGCGGCTCGGCATCTGGATGACCCATGGCACGCTGTCAGCCTGCCGCGGCGCAGGAAGCGAGGACGCTTGCGTGGAAGTGATCGACAGCCACCGTCCTTTTCGTGTCGGCGACCTGGAAGTCCAGCCCTTTCCCGTTCCCCATGACGCACGCGAACCGGTGCAATTCACCTTCTCGGACGGACGCCACCGGCTGGGCGTGCTGACCGACCTGGGCTGTACAACGCCTCATGTGAAGCGGACGCTGAGCGGATGCGATGCCTTGGTGCTGGAATGCAATCACGACGAGGAAATGTTGCGGACTGGCGATTACCCCCTCATGCTCAAGCGCCGCATCGGCGGGCGCCTGGGACACCTCGACAACGCATCGGCGGCCGGCTTGCTGAAGGCGATCGATGTCAGCCGTCTCCGGCATATCGTTGCCGCCCACTTGAGCCAGCAGAACAATACGCCGGCCCTGGCCAGAAGGGCGCTTGCCGCAGCGCTGGGGTGTGCCGACGCATGGATCGGGGTAGCCGACCAGGATGAGGGGTTTGGCTGGCGCGACCTCCTCTAGAGCGATATCCGGTAAAACGAGTGGACAAAAAAAGCCGGCTCGAAAGCCGGCTTTTTTGTCTTGGCTGAGCCGAATTACTTCTTCGGCTCTTCCTTCTTGGCTTCCATGCCGGACATACCGCCCATGCCGGACATGCCGCTCATGCCTTGCTGGCCGGCCATGCCGCCCATTCCTTCCATGCCCTTCTGGCCTTCCATACCGGCCATGCCGCCCATACCGGCAGGCTGGGCCGGGGCAGCGGCGGGAGCGGGAGCCGGGGCCGCGGCGGGCTTGGCTTCTTCTTTCTTGCCGCAGGCGGTCAGGGCCACGGCGACGAGAGCAGCAACGAGGAGAGAGTGTTTCATGTGATTTCCCTTATCGATAAGATATGTTTGAGTGCAACTTGCCAAAATTTTGGTTTTGGCCCGGGGGTCGCCCAAGCCAATTGTCAATATTATCAAAAAACGATAAAAAAACCATCCCTGTCCCCTTCAGGCCGATCAGAGGCCAAGGTGGGTCGCGGACGCGCCCGGCAACGATTGAAGCCACAGATCCTCGAAGCGCTGCTGCCAATCATGGACCTCTACGGGTTGTTCCAGCAGCTTCTTGCCCCGAAAGAAATCGGCATGGAAACGGATGGCCGCACTGATGCCATCGACCAGGAACAGGCAGTCGTCGAGGGTGCGCAGGGAATCCGGTGTCTGCCGCACGCTGAAGCAATGACCATAGCGCTTAAGGAGGGTCATCAATCGCGGCGAATGGCGTGTCAGGTGATCCAAGTCGTGAAGCGCGACGCGCAGCTTGCGATCTTGCCCTCCAGCGAGAAACGCAGCGAGCGCTTCCGACCGCGTCCGGGTATCCAATTCGAGTTTCTTCAGGTCCGTATCGAAAATGCAGACTTCCTTTCGCGCGCCGGCAAGAACTTCGTCCAGGGCCTGCAGAAAGGCGGCACGCGTGTCGAAGGGTTGGCCAGGAGCATCCGGCATGGACTTTGTCACCATATGGGGGAGACGACATCCTAGGGTAACCTGGCAGGCGTTGCAATTCCTGACGTCGTGCCTACAATTGCGCTCCCCATGCATCGGACTCCCGGTAGAACATGCCACAAGCCACCATTGAATCGCTGGATCACGAAGGCAGGGGTGTTGCGCGTTGCGAAGGCAAAACGGTCTTCGTCGAAGGCGCGCTGCCCGGGGAGGAGGTGGTCTACTCGAGCTATCGCAGGAAACCGAACTACGAACTGGCCACGGCAAGCCGGATCGTTCGGCCCAGCGCCCTGCGTGTGTCGCCCCGCTGTCCGCATTTCGGCATTTGCGGCGGCTGCAGCATACAGCATCTCGACCTGAAGGGGCAGGCCGCCATCAAGCAGCGGGTGATCGAGGACGCCTTCTGGCACATTGCACGGCTGCATCCGGAAGTGGTTTATCCGGCCATTTACGGATCGCCCTGGGGTTACCGTTCCCGCGCCAGGCTTTCGGTTCGGCTGGTGCCGAAGAAAGGCGGGGTGCTGGTCGGCTTTCACGAAAAACGGAGCAGCTACATTGCCGACATGGACAGTTGCGAGGTGCTTCCCGCACCGATTTCGGCCCTGCTGCCGATGTTGCGGGTTCTGGTCGGATCGCTCTCGATAGCCGACCGCCTGCCGCAGATCGAGGTGGCGGTGGGCGATGCCGTCAGCGTGCTGGTCTTGCGCATCCTGCAGCCGCTGACGACATCCGACGAAGCCTTGCTGCGGCAATTCGCCGAAGCGCAGGGCATCCAGTTCTGGCTGCAGACGGGCGGACCGGAAACCGCCCGGCCCTTCCACCCCCTCGAGGCTCCTTCGCTCGGCTATGACCTGCCGGACTTCAATCTGCGCCTGGAGTTCAGGCCCAACGAGTTTACGCAGGTCAATCATGGCATCAACCGCATGCTCTTGCGACGCGCCATCCACCTGTTGCAGCCGCAGACGGGTGAGCGCATCGGGGACCTGTTCTGCGGCCTGGGGAACTTTACCTTGCCCATTGCGCGCAGTGGTGCCTTGGCGTTCGGCGTGGAGGGCAGCTCGGTCCTGGTGCGGCGCGCCGAGGAGAACGCGGCCCTGAATCGTCTGACCGGCAATACCGGATTCGCCGTCGCAAATCTTTTCGAGGCGACACCCGCCATGATCGCCGGCTGGGGACGTCTCGACAAGTGGCTGGTCGATCCGCCGCGCGAGGGCGCCATCGAACTGATGAAGGCGCTGGGCACGGAGGCTCCGCGCCGCATCGTGTATGTCTCCTGCAACCCAGCCACGCTGGCGCGCGACGCCGCCGTTCTGGTGCACGAGCGAGGCTACCGTTTGCTTGGCGCGGGCATCGCCAACATGTTTCCGCAGACTTCGCACGTCGAATCGATCGCCCTCTTCGAGAGGGAATGAAAAAAGGCGGCCGCAGCCGCCTTTTTGCTTGGGTCGTCCCGCTCAGTCGCGCTCGCCGGCGAAGGCCAGCAGCAGGTTGAGCAGATGCACGAACAGGTTGTAGATATCCAGGTAGATCGACAGCGTGGCGACGATGTAGTTGTCCTCGCCGCCGGTGACGATGCGGCTCACGTCGTAGAGAATGTAGGCCGAGAAGATCAGCACTGCAATGGCGGAAATGGTCAGGGACAGCGCCGGGATCTGCAGGAAGATGTTGGCCAGCATCGCAACGAGCAGCAGGATCACCCCGACGAAGAGGAACTTGCCCATGAAGCCGAAGTCCTTCTTGGTCACGGTGGCGATGCCCGCCAGCGTCAGGAAGATGATGCTGGTGCCCGCGGCGGCGGTGGCGATCAGCGCGCCGCCGTTGCGGAAGCCCAGGCTGACCTGAAGGATCGGCCCGAGCATGATTCCCATGAGGAACGTGAAGCCGAGCAGCAGGATGACGCCAAAGCCGCTGTTCTTGGCCTTCCCGATGCCCCACATGAAGCCCCAGGCAACAGCCAGGAAGAGCAGGAAGGAGATGATCGGGCTGCCCGCCATGAAGGCGAAGTTGAGTTGCACGCCGACCAGTGCGCCGACAGCGGTGGGCAGCAGGGAGAGGGCAAGCAGCGTATAGGTGTTGCGCAGGACGCGGTTTTGCTGGATGGCCAGCTCCGTTGACACGTTTCCGACGGCTTGAACAGGTTGCATCGACTCCTCCGGTTACGGAAAATAACTTTCGTAAGACTAGCGAAAGCGCAGGAAAGTTTCAATCGTTTCCATACAACAAGGCGCTTCTTGTGGCATGATGAAATTCAAGACCTTAGGAAGGTTGGCAGAGCGGTTTAATGCACCGGTCTTGAAAACCGGCGTGCTCGAAAGGGCACCGTGAGTTCGAATCTCACACCTTCCGCCAGCTAATCCTGCGTTTCCTCGCGTCGCGTCTCGGCCCAGCAGTTGGGGGTCTCGTAGAGGCGAACCAGTTCCAGACGCAGGTTGTTGCCGTAGGTGTCCCGATAGACCCTGTCGAGAAGCGTGAAGGCCACAGCGGCCAGGTTTTCCGCGGTCGGCACTACGTCCAGCACAACAGTCTTGTGCCCAGGCAGGCTATCGAGAAAGCCCAGCAGGGCGGTGTCGCCGCGCCAAACCAGGAAGGCATGGTCCCAGGCGTCCACCAGGTTCTCCTTGGCCAATGCCTTGACGTCGGAAAAGTCCATTACCATGCCATTCACGGGCGAACCGGGCTGCCTGATGACCTCGCCCAGCAGGGTGATCTCGATGGCGTAGCGATGGCCGTGCAGATGCCGGCACTGGCTCTGGTGATCGGGGATGCGGTGGCCTGAATCGAATTCGAGGCGGCGGGTTATGCGCATGGTGCCTCTGGAAATGGCGGGAGCGGCGGCGAATTATAACCGCTTGAGTCGAGGCAGGAAATGAACGTAACGGGAAAACGGCTCGAGGTGACGGACCACAACCGTGACAGCGCGGGCATGACGTATGTCTATCCGGTGCTGTCGCGGCGCGCTGGCGGCGTATCCATTGGCATCAACCTGAACCCCAACAACGCATGCAACTGGCGCTGCATCTATTGCCAGGTGCCCGGCTTGCGACGTGGTTCGGCGCCAAGGATCGACCTGGCCCTTCTGGAGCGGGAACTGGACAGCTTCATTGAGGGCGTGCAGCAGGGCGATTTCATGGCTGCGCGCGTGCCGGAAGGAGCCAGGCGGATTGCCGATGTCGCCTTTTCCGGCAACGGCGAGCCGACTTCTGCCGCTTCGTTTCCTCAGGCGATAGAGATAGTCGGCAAGGTGTTGCGCGCGCACTGTCTGGAGGGCGGCGTGAAGATCCGTCTGATCACCAATGGCAGCCAGTTCGGAAGTTCGAGGGTGCAGGAGGGCGTCCGTCGGCTGGGCGAACTGGGCGGCGAAGTCTGGTTCAAAGTCGACGCCGGAACGAGGGAAGGCTTCCGGCGGATCAATGGCGCGGACCTGGCGCCTGAAGCGGTGATGCGCAACCTGAGGAGGAGCGCATCGCTGTGCACCACCTGGGTGCAAACCTGCCTGTTTGCGCTGGACGGGCTGCCTCCCGGCGACGTGGAACTGGCAGCGTACCTCTCGCTGCTTTGCCAGGCCGGCATCGGCAAGCTGGCCGGCGTGCACCTCTACGGACTGGCGCGCCCTTCGATGCAGGCGGAGGCGCCGCGGCTCTCTCGCCTGCCTCCGGAGAGGATGGAGGAAATCGCCTGCCGGCTCAGGAATGCCGGGCTGACCGTTCATGTCAGCCCGTGACGCGCTCAGCCCTTGCGGGACCTGCCCTTGGCGGCTTTCTTGAGCGCCTTGAACTGCTCCGGATCGTTCGACTTCAGATATTCGATGACTTCCCAGTCGTCCCGCTTGATCTTGCCGATGTCGATTTGCTCGACATGAACCAGGCGGAGAAGCTGCTGCACGGGGCGGGGCATGTTGCGGCCGCTTTCGTAGCGCGACCCGCCGCTTTGGGTGACGCCGATCCTGGACCAGAATTGTTGCTGGTTGAGCCCCAGCTTGCGCCGGATTTCACGTGCGTCGATAGTGTCGGTTTTCATAATATTATGCCGTCCTGATAATCAGTTATTCGAGGTCTAAAAAATTAGCGAAGCCATTCACACTATAACTAAGGTTATAGCATTCCGCTAAGTAGGGATTACCCTATCAACATACAAGGTTGGCATAACCCGGGCATAACCCGGGCCTGCGTCAGGGGCATTGCCGTCGCCTGTCTGCCAATAACTTATGGTGCTGGCCGCGAATTCGGGTAAAATCCGCAGCTTTTCAAAGCACTAGAAGCTGCAATCCATGGCACTCATCGTTCAGAAATACGGCGGTACCTCAGTCGGCAATCCGGAACGGATCAAGAACGTCGCTCGTCGCGTCGCCAGCTGGCAGGCCAAGGGGCACCGGGTTGTGGTGGTCGTGTCGGCCATGAGCGGGGAAACCAACCGCCTCATCGCGCTGGCCAAGGAGGTCCAGGCCCATCCGGATTCGCGCGAGCTCGACGTCATCGCATCGACCGGCGAGCAGGTGACGATCGGGCTGCTGGCCATGGCGCTGATGGACGTCGGCGTGAAGGCGCGGAGCTACACCGGCGGCCAGGTGCGCGTGCTGACCGACAGCGCCTTCACCAAGGCACGCATCGTCAGCATCGACGAGAGCAACATCCGGCGCGACCTCGACGAGGGCTGCGTGGTGGTGGTGGCCGGATTCCAGGGTGTGGACGAGGGGGGCAATATCACCACGCTCGGCCGCGGCGGCTCCGATACCTCTGCCGTGGCGATCGCCGCGGCGCTGAAGGCCGACGAGTGCCAGATATACACCGACGTCGATGGCGTCTACACCACCGATCCGCGCATCGTGCCCGAGGCGCGCCGGCTGGAGACGATCACCTTCGAGGAGATGCTGGAGATGGCCAGCCTCGGCTCCAAGGTGCTGCAGATCCGCTCGGTGGAGTTCGCCGGCAAGTACAAGGTCAAGTTGCGCGTCCTCTCCAGCCTGGAGGAATTGGGCCAGGAAAGCCCCGGCACGCTGATCACTTTCGAGGAAGACATCAAGATGGAACAACCGATCATTTCCGGCATCGCCTTCAACCGCGACGAAGCCAAGCTTACCGTGCTCGGCGTGCCCGACCGCCCCGGCATCGCCTACCAGATTCTCGGCCCGGTGGCCGAGGCCAACATCGACGTCGACATGATCATCCAGAACGTCGGCCACGACGGCTCGACGGACTTTTCCTTCACCGTGCCGCGCGGCGAATTCGCCAAGGCCACCGCCATCCTCGAGCAGGTCAAGGGACACATCGGCGCGCGCCAGATCACGGGCGACAACAAGATCGCCAAGGTGTCGGTGGTCGGTGTCGGCATGCGTTCCCACGTCGGCATCGCCAGCAAGATGTTCCGTACGCTGGCCGAGGAAGGCATCAACATCCAGATGATTTCCACCTCGGAGATCAAGATCTCGGTGGTCATCGACGAGAAGTACCTGGAACTGGCCGTACGCGTGCTGCACAAGGCGTTCGAACTGGATCAAGTGCCGGCTTGAGCGGTTTGACCGGCCAGAGCGAAAGCGGTAAGATCGCCAGCCGTTTTCGGAGAGATGGCCGAGTGGTCGAAGGCGCTCCCCTGCTAAGGGAGTATGCGGGCTTAAACCTGCATCGAGGGTTCGAATCCCTCTCTCTCCGCCAGAGTTTGTTATAATTCAAGCCTCAACGCGCCCGTAGCTCAGCTGGATAGAGTACTTGGCTACGAACCAAGGGGTCAGGAGTTCGAATCTCTTCGGGCGCGCCAGCATCATCAAGGGTCTGCGATTTCGCAGGCCCTTTTCTTTTGCCTCGGGCATCGCCGAGTTGGGATAGGATGCAGGCTTCATTGTCTGGGGGGAGAGTGCGCCATCGTCACGAATCGGATCCGGCTGTTTCTGGCAGGGGTGCTTGCGCTGTTCATCGCGGCCAACGCAGCAGCGGCGTCGCGCGAGGAGATCAACGCCGAGGTACGCCAGGCGATGAAGGAATTTCGCAAGCACACCAGCGCCGGCTACGAGCTGTCGCAGAAGGCGGCCGGCGTGCTGGTGTTTCCCAGCGTGGTGAAGGCCGGCATCGGCGTCGGCGGCGAGTATGGCGAGGGCGCGCTCCTCATCGGCGGCAAGCCGGTGGCGTACTACAACATCGCGGCCGCCTCCATCGGCCTGCAACTGGGCGCGCAGGCGCGCAGCGAGATCATCCTCTTCATGACCGAAAGCGCCCTGTCGAAATTCCGCGGCAGCGAAGGCTGGAAGGCGGGCGTGGATGGCAGCATCGCGCTCGTCACGGTCGGCACGGGTGGATCGATCGACACGGAAACGGCGCAGAAGCCGATCATCGGCTTCATCTTCTCGAACAAGGGGCTGATGGCCAACCTGACGTTCGAAGGCTCGAAGATCACCAAGATCGACAGGTGAAAGTCAGGCCGCCAGGGGCGGCTCGTCCATCAGCGCGACCTGCTCGCGCAGTTCAAGGATGCGGTCCTGCCAGTAGCGCTGGGTGTTGAACCAGGGGAAGGCCGCCGGAAAGGCCGGGTCGTCCCAGCGCCGCGCCAGCCAGGCCGAGTAGTGCAGCAGGCGCAGGGAACGCAGCGCCTCCACCAGGTGCAGCTCGCGCGGATCGAATTCGCAGAAATCCTCGTAGCCGGCCAGCACGTCGCCGAGCTGGCGCGTCATCTCGGCGCGTTCGCCCGAGAGCAGCATCCACAAATCCTGCACGGCCGGCCCCATGCGGCAATCGTCGAAATCCACGAAGTGCGGGCCCGCGTCGGTCCATAGCACGTTGCCGGCGTGGCAATCGCCGTGCAGGCGGATCGATGCGATAGGCCCGGCGCGATCGTAGCAGCGGCGCACGCCGTCGAGCACCTGTTCGGCGACGCTTAGCCAGGCGGCCAGCAGGTCGTCCGGCAGGAAGCGGTGTTCGAGCAGGTAATCGCGCGAGGCCTCGCCGAAGCCGGCGATATCCAGCGTGGGCCGTGCGCGAAAGGGGCGCACAGCGCCGGTGGCATGGATGCGTCCGAGGAAGCGTCCCATCCATTGCAGGGTCTCGGGTCGGTCCAACTCGGGCGCGCGGCCGCCGCGGCGGGGGAAGACGGCGAAGCGGAAACCCTGCGTATGGTGCAGGGTGCCCGCACCGGCAAGGGCCAGCGGGGCGACGACGGGGATTTCGCGCTCGAGCAGCTCTTGCGTGAAGGCGTGCTCCTCGAGAATCGCCGCGTCGCTCCAGCGCGCCGGCCGGTAGAACTTGGCCACCACGGGCTTGTCATCGACGAGGCCGACCTGGTAGACGCGGTTCTCGTAGCTGTTGAGGGCCAGCAGGGTGCCGTCGCAGGGCAGCCCGGCGCCTTCCAGCGCATCGAGCACGGCGTCGGGCGTCAGGCTGGAATAGGGGTGGGCGGAATCCATCGCGGCATTGTACGATCACTCTTATGCGCTCTATCATGGGCGAAGGAAAGAAGAAGACAAAACAGAAGACCAAACGCGATGTCCGATTACCCTAAAGAACTGATTCATCCCCACCATCTGTTCGACGGCAGCGAAGTCGTCATCCGGCCGATCCGCCCCGAGGACGCGCCGATCGAGCAGGATTTCGTGCGCGGGCTGTCGGAGGATTCGCGCTACAACCGCTTCATGGGCCAGTTGCGCGAACTGACTCCGCGCAAGCTGCAGTACCTGACGACGATCGATTACGACCTGCACATGGCGCTCATCGCGACAATTCAGCGCGAAGGCCGCGAGGTGGAGATCGGCGTCGCCCGCTATGTCGTCACGCCGGGCAGCGAGAGCTGCGAGTTCGCCATCGCGGTGGACGACGCCTGGCAGGGCACCGGCGTGGCCGGCATTCTCATGCTCGAGTTGATGGCGGCGGCGCGCGGCCGCGGCCTGAAGAGCATGGTCGGCTACGTCCTGGCGAGCAACCACAAGATGCTCAAGTTCTGCCGCCAGCTCGGCTTCGAGTTCCAGCGCGATCTGGGCGAGGGCGACACCATCAACGTGGTGAAGAATCTCTAGGGTTTTTCAGAAGCCAGGCGATGCGCCCAGCGCGTCGTCTCCGGCAGCCGGTAGCGCGTCAGGCAGGCCATGACCCATGAAACGGCGGACTCCAGACCGACGCGGTGGCCGGGCGAGACGTAGAGCGGCTTGACGCCTGCCCGTGTGCGCAGCACGGCGCCGATGACTTCATCGCCATCCCTCAGCGGCACCCAGGCGCCGCGCCGGTCCGGCACGGCGTCGTGCGTGCCGACGAGGCGCGTCTTGGCGACGCCGATGGCGGGCAAATCGAGCAGCAGGCCGAGGTGGCAGGCGATGCCGAAGCGGCGCGGGTGGGCGATGCCCTGACCGTCGCAGAGGATGAGGTCGGGCGGCGTGTCGAGTTGTCGCAGCGCCGCCAGCACGGCGGGTACCTCGCGGAAGGAAAGCAGCCCCGGCACGTAGGGGAAGCGGGTGGGCTGGCGCGCGATGGCGGAGGCGGCGAGGCGCAGGGAAGGGCTGTCGAGCACCGCGACGGCGGCGCGCGTGACGGCGCCCGCATCCTCGAAGCCGACGTCCACGCCGGCGATGCGCGCGACCGGGCCGAAATCGTCGTGGCGGACGACCTTGCCGGCGAGGCGCGACTGCAGCGCCATCGCCTCCTTCGGCGTCAGGTCCCAGGCGTGCTCGATGCGGCGCCTCATCCGGCGCAATCCGTGACGACGAGCGGGACGATCATCTCCTCTTCGCTGATGCCAGCATGCACGCCGAGCTGGCGGTAGCGCCTTTCCCCTTCAACCCAGTCGAGCAGGGTCCAGTTTTCCCGCATCACGAGCACGTAGTCGCCGATGCGTGCGGCGAGGCGCGGATCCGGCGTGCCCGGGCCGAACCAGCCCTGGGCAACAAGTTCCTCGGCGCGGTAGCAGTCGGCGCGACCCTCCAGGGCCCTGGCCGCCTCGGACTCGAAGCGCGCGGCCTGTCCGGGCTTGACATAGCAGTAGGCGACGCGCCGCTCGCCGCACAGCGGCCGTGCCAGCGTCGCCGCGAGTTCGCCGTGTTCGGCGAGATCGATCTGCCGCTCGGGCGGCGAGTCGACGAAGCCGTGGTCGGCGCAGGCAATGAGCAGCGTGTCGCTGCCGGCCAGCGCGTCGAGGCAGGCGCCGAAGGCGCGGTCCAGTTCGGCGAAGCGGCGTGCCACCTGGTCGCTGCCGATGCCGTGTATATGGGCGAGCGAATCGAGCTCGGAAAAATAGGCATGGGTGTAGGTGGGTTCCTCGGCCTGCCGCACGACGCGGACGATGGCGCCGAACAACTCCTCGATCGTGGCGTAGGCGATCACCTGCGCGCCGGCGCTGTGGTAGCGGTTGAAGGGCGAGTCGGCGATCTCGCGCGGCGAGACGAACGTGGCGGTGCGGTCGATGCGTCGGGCGAAAGGCCGGTGCCCGAAGAGCCGCGCGGGCCATTCCTCCGGCGGCAGGTCGATGCGTTCGGCGCCGCGCGGCCGCAGCGGCAGCACGGCGGCGATGGCGCCGAGCTCGGCGAAATACATGTGCCAGCCGGTCAGCGCGTGCTGCTGCGGCGCGAGGCCGCTGAGAAAGGTCGTGACGGCGCTGGCGGTGGTGGACGGAAAGACCGAGGTGATGCCGCCCCGCAGATGTGTCCGCAGGTGGCCGCCCGTGCCGTGACGCTGCAGGTAGCGGTAGCCGAGGCCGTCTATGACGAGCAGCACGATGTGACGCGCCGTGCCGCGGAGGCTGACTTTTTCCCCGCGCAGGGGCGCATAGGGGAGCGACTGCGAGGCGCCGCAGGCATCGCCGAGCGAGCGCATCAGGTTGGCGATGCTGCCGCCCGAGTAGTCGGGAAGCGTCACTGATGCTTCCGGCAGGTGCCGATCAGTCCGGCATGCGCGGCGTGGCGGGTTCAGTGGTCCTCGATGTGCGGACGGCCTTCTTCCGCCGGCACGCCGGTGTCCGGATCGATCCAGTCGGAGATGCCCAACTCGTCCTCGGCCTGGGCCAGCGTCTCGCCCGGTTCGAAATCGGACTCGTCGCTGTATTCCATGTCCTCCGTCGCTTCGAGCAGCGTGGGAAAGGGACCGTACTCCTCGCCGCTTTCCTTGTCCTGCCAGTAGAAGCCGTCCGGTCTTTCGATGACCCGGGTGCGGTCGTAGGCCGCGGGGGTGGCGGGAATGTTCTTGGGCATGTTCTCTCTCCTTCCTGCAGAGACGGGTTCATCATGAACCAATTCTGAACGAAAAGCTATGGCGTTTCGTCGGTGCGTTCGTTGACCGGAGTCAACCCTGGCACCTGAAGACGTTAACGGTCGCCGGCGAGCAAACCTGAATCCTTGTGCGACGGTGCCGCGGGCGCTATAGTTGTTTCGAAAATTCGAATATTTACAGACAACATCTCCAGACGAATCGGAATGTCCGACATCCTGCCTCTCGACGCGCAGGCACTGCTGCGTCGCTGCGATGCCTCCCTCCTCGATTTCGAAACCACGGCCGAGCTGACCGAAGCGGCCGATATCGTCGGCCAGGCGCGCGCCCTCGATGCCGTGCGCTTCGGCATCGACATCAAGCAGCCCGGCTTCAACCTCTTCGTGCTCGGCGATCCGGGCAGCGGCCGCCATGCCGCAGTGCACCGTCTGATCGAGGAGAAAGCGGCGAGCGAGCCGGCGCCGAGCGACTGGTGCTACGTATACAACTTCGCCGATGCCAACAAGCCGCGCCTGCTGCGCCTGCCGCCCGGACGCGGCGGGCGCTTCAGGCAGGACATGCAGCAGTTCGTCACCGAGCTGGGCAAGGCGATCGGCGCCGCCTTCGAGAGCGAGGAATACCGCGTCCGCATCGAGGCGATCCAGGAGGAATTCAAGCAGCGCGAGGAGGGCGCCCTGCGCGCGCTCGGGCAGGAATCCGGCGAGAAGGGCATCGCCCTGCTGCGCACGCCGCGCGGCTTCGTCTTTGCGCCCGTCAAGGGCGAGGAAACGATGGGGCCGGAAGAGTTCGAAAAGCTCTCCGACGAGGAAAAGGCGCGCATCGGCAAGCTGATCGAGGAATACGGCGAGAGGCTGCACAGGCTGATGCACCAGTTCCCGCAATGGCGCCGCGAAATGCAGCAGCGCATCAAGGCGGCCAGCCGGGAGACCATGGGCCTCGCCGTCGAACACCTGATCGAGGAACTGAAGGAGCGCTACACCGACCTGCTCAACGTGCTCGAGTTTCTCGACCAGGTGGTGCAGGACGTCATCGAGAGCGGCGAAGATCTGCGCGAGCAGCCGAAGGCCGAGGGCGACATGAGCGGGGTCGTCGTCAGCGGCAGCATTTCCCTGGTGCGCTACCAGGTGAACCTGCTCGTCGACAACGGCGCGGCCAAGGCGGCGCCGGTGGTGTTCGAGGACAATCCGGTCTATCCAAACCTCGTCGGCCGCGTGGACAGCATCGCCCACATGGGCACGCTGGTGACCAACTTCACCCTGGTCAAGCCGGGTGCGCTGCAGCGCGCCAGCGGCGGCTACCTCGTGCTCGACGCCGCCAAGGTGCTGACCCAGCCCTACGCCTGGGAGGGGCTCAAGCGCGCCCTGCGCTCGGCCCAGGTGCGCATCGAGTCGCTCGGCCAGGTGTTCGGCTTCGCCAGCACGCTGCCGCTCGAGCCCGAGGCGATGCCGCTCGAGGTCAAGGTGGTGCTGGTGGGCGAGCGCATACTCTACTACCTGCTCAAGGAATACGATCCCGAGTTCGAGGAGCTGTTCAAGGTCGGCGCCGACTTCGAGAGCGAACTCGCGCGCGACGAGCCGAACACGCGCAGCTACGGCCGCTTTCTCGGCATGCTGGCGCGGCAGGCCAGACTGCGCCCCTTCGACCGGCAGGCCGTGGCGCGCATGATCGAGCACAGCGCGCGGCTGGCCGGCGACTCGGAGAAGCTCTCGGCCAGCACGCGCCGGCTCGCGGACCTGATGCAGGAGGCGGACCACCATGCCGGAAAGGCGGGACGCAAAGTCGTCGCGCGCGAGGACATCGAGGCCGCGCTGGCGGCGCAGCGCCATCGCGCCGGGCGCCTGAACGAAGCCCTGCAGGAGCAGATCCTGCGCGACACCCTGCTCATCGCGGTGGAGGGCGCCCACGTCGGCCAGGTGAACGGCCTGGCCGTGATCGACCTCGGCGACGTCATGTTCGCCCACCCCGTGCGCATCACCGCCACGGCGCGCATCGGCGAGGGCGACGTCGTCGACATCGAGCGCGAGTCGGAACTGGGCGGGGCGATCCACTCCAAGGGCGTGATGATCCTCTCCTCCTTCCTCGCTTCGCGCTTTGCGCGCAGCCTGCCGCTGTCGCTTTCGGCGAGCTTGGTGTTCGAGCAGTCCTATGGCCCGGTCGAGGGCGACAGCGCCTCCCTTGCCGAGTTGTGCGCGCTGCTCTCGGCGCTCTCCGCCGTGCCGATCCGGCAGTCCCTCGCCATCACCGGTTCGGTGAACCAGTACGGCCGCGTGCAGCCGATCGGCGGCGTGAACGAGAAGATCGAGGGCTTCTTCGACATCTGCAAGGCGCGCGGGCTGAGCGGCGAACAGGGCGTCATCATTCCGCAGTCCAACGTCAAGCACCTCATGCTCAAGGAGGAGGTGGTCGCCGCCTGCGCCGAGGGCAGGTTCCGCGTGGTTGCCGTCGAGGACGTCGATCAGGCCATCGCGCTGCTCACCGGCGTGCCGGCCGGCGAGCCCGATGCGGAGGGCCTCGTGCCGGAGGGATCGATCAACTATCTGGTGGCGGCGCAACTGGCCGAGATGTCCGCGCTGCGCCAGGCCTTTGCCGCGACGGGCAGGAAGCAGGGCGGGAAGAAGAAGCAATAGCATGCAGTTGCACAAGGGCGATGCCCTCATCCTGGTCGATGTCCAGCTGGATTTCCTGCCCGGCGGCAGCCTCGCCGTGCCGCAGGGCGACGAGGTGGTGCCGGCGCTCAACCGCTACATCGCCGTCTTCCACGGACTGACTTTTCCCGTCGTCGCCACGCGCGACTGGCATCCCGCCGATCACTGCTCGTTCGCGGCCCAGGGCGGCCCCTGGCCGCCGCACTGTGTCGCCGGCTCGGACGGCGCGCGCCTCTTCGTCGGCACATCGAACATGCTGGCCGGCATGCGCTGGGACATACCGCTCTACGGCACCATGGCGCATTCCTACATCCAGGCCCACGACAGCGAGCAGCAGGCCTTCGAGGATTTTGCACGTTCCCATCCCAAGGCGACGACCCTGCTCATCGACACCTACGACACGGAAGCCGCGGCGCGCGGGCTGGTGCCGCTGGCGCACAGGCTGGCCGGCGAGGGCATCGCCATAGGCGCCGTGCGCATAGACAGCGGCGACCTGGGGGCGCACGCGCGCAACGTGCGGCAGGTCCTCGACGCTGGGGGACTGCAGGCGGTGAAGATCTTCGCCAGCGGCAACCTCGACGAGCAGCGCGTGCAGGCGCTGCTCGCCGCCGAGGCGCCCATCGACGGTTTCGGCGTCGGCACGCGCATGAACACCTCGGCCGACGCGCCCTATCTCGACTGCGCCTACAAGCTGCAGGAATACGACGGCCGCGCGCGGCGCAAGCGTTCCGAGGGCAAGGCGACCTGGCCCGGCCGCAAGCAGGTTTTCCGCCGGCAGGATGGGGCGGGCGCGATCGTCGGCGACACCCTGGCCCTCGCGGGCGACGCGCAGGCCGGCGCCCCCCTGCTGCAACCGGTCATGCGCGACGGCCGGCGGCTGCGACCGGCCGAGCCGCTGGCGGACATCCGCCGCCGCACGCTGGCGGAACTGGGCCGTCTGCCCGTTCCGCTGCGCGGCCTGGCCCCGGCCGGCGCGTTTCCGGTGACGGTGGCGGACTCGCTGCGCGACCTGGCGAACGAGGTGGACCGCCGGACGGCGCCGGATTGATTTAGCTCAAAGCCGTCGCGGATGCGGCGGCTATTCTGGAATCGAAGCTCAACCTTTCACAACAGGTGTCATCATGCAAAGACCCGTCCAGATCACCTTCAAGGACATCCCCCATTCCGACGCGGTGGAAACCCAAATTCGCGAGAAGGTCGCCAAGCTGGAAACGTTCTACCCCAACATCATCGGCTGCCATGTCACGGTGGAAACGCCGCACAAGCACCATCACCAGGGCAAGATGCACAACGTGCGCATCGACATCAAGGTGCCCGGCACGGAGATCGTGGTGAACCGGGACAAGCACGAGGACATCTATGTCGCCCTGCGCGACGCCTTCGACGCCGCCAAGCGCCAGGTCGAGGAATACGGCCGCCGGCAGCGCGGCGACGTCAAGCACCACGAGAACCGCCGGCAGCCCGCCGGGGAGTAGCGCTGCCCCGTCATCTGCAAGGAGTGCAGCGAACCACCGTCACCCCCTTCCTCGGGAAGGGGGGCGGGGGGAAGGCTTGCGACCTGCGGATGAAGTCGCCCACGCGCGGGCAGATCGTCTCGCGCCAGCGCCGCCCGCTGAAGATGCCGTAGTGGCCGACGCCCGGCACGAGGAAGTGTTCCTTCCTCTGCTGCGGGATGTTGCGGCACAGCCCGTGCGCCGCCTCGGTTTGACCCGGGCCGGAAATGTCGTCCAGTTCGCCTTCGATGGTGAACAGCGCCGTGTCGCGGATGGCCCACGGCTTCACGCGCTGGCCGGACACCGTCATTTCCCCCTGCGGCAACTGATGCCTGATGAACACCATGTCGAGGGTTTCCAGGTAGTACTCGGCCGGCAGGTCCATCACCGCGTTGTATTCGTCGTAGAACTTGCGGTGCGCTTCGGCCGAGTCGCCGTCGCCTTCCACCAGATGGTTGTAGAAATCGAGGTGCGCCTGAAGGTGGCGGTCGGGATTCATGGCGACGAAGCCGGAGTGCTGCAGGAAGCCGGGATAGACGCGGCGCATGTAGCCGGGGTATTTCAGCGGCACGCGCGTGATGACGTGGGTGTCGAACCAGCGCAGGCTGCGCGTCTTGGCGTAGCGGTTGACCTCGGTCGGCGCGGCGCGCGTGTCGATCGGCCCGCCCATCAGCGTCATGCTGCGCGGCTGCGCCGGGTCGTCCGCGGCGGCCATCAGCGAGACCGCCGCCAGCACCGGCACGGTCGGCTGGCAGACCGAAATCACGTGCAGGTCGGGCGCCAGCAGGCGCATGAACTCCTGCATGTAGGCGACGTAGTCGGCGAAGTGGAAATAGCCCTCGGCGAGCGGGACGAGGCGCGCGTCGATCCAGTCGGTGATGTAGATGTCATGGTCGGGCAGCAGGGCGCGCACGGTATCGCGCAGCAGCGTGGCGTGGTGGCCGGAGAGCGGCGCCACCACGAGCACCTTGGGGTGCTGCCGTTTCGTCTCGCGGCGGAAGTGCAGCAGCCGGCAGAAGGGTTTCTCGGCGACGATTTCCTCGCGCACCGCCACCGTCTCGCCGTCGATCAGCGTGTGGTCAAGGCCGAACTCGGGCTTCTCGTAGCGCTTGACGACGCGGGCCAGCAGTTCCGAGCCGGCGGCGACGCGGCTGCTGTGGGGCAGGTAGGCAAGCGGGCTGAAGGGGTTGGTGAAGAGTTGTTGGCTGGTTTCCGCCCACAGACGCAGGGGGGCGGAGGCGGCGTGCTGAAGTTCGTGCAGCGTATAGATCATCTAGGGACAACTCCGGGCGAATGGTGCGCTGCACCACTTTACCCGAAGTCGTTCCAAAGTCCAATCGTCCAGGGGCGAGTTCCGCAGAGCAGTCCGCGGCGGCCTTCAGCCCGGCAGCTTGTGGTCGCGGAATTCCTCGCGCAGACTGGTCTTGAGCAGCTTGCCGGTGGCGGTGTGCGGCAGGCTGGGGACGAAGACGACGTCGTCGGGCATCCACCACCTGGCGATCTTGTCGCGCATGAAATCGAGCAGTTCCTCGCGCGTCACGGTCTGGCCTTCCTTCTTCACCACGATGAGCAGCGGCCGCTCGTCCCACTTCGGATGGGCGACGCCGATCACCGCCGCCTCGGCCACGGCCGGGTGCGCCACGGCGAGGTTCTCCAGGTCGATCGAGCTGATCCACTCGCCGCCCGACTTGATGACGTCCTTCGAGCGGTCGGTGATCTGCATGTAGCCGTCGGCGTCCAGGGTGGCGACGTCGCCGGTGGGGAACCAGCCGCCCTCGCGCAGCACGCCGCCGCCCTCGCCCTTGAAGTAGCCGGAAACGATCCACGGCCCGCGCACGAGCAGGTCGCCGAAGGCCTTGCCGTCGCGCGGCAGCTCGCGGCCGGAGTCGTCGACGATCTTCATGTCCACGCCGTAGATGGGGCGGCCCTGGTTGAGGCGCAGCCGGTCGCGCTCGTCGGCGGAGAGTCCGAGGTGCTTGCCCTTCGGCGTGTTCACCGTGCCGAGCGGGCTCATCTCGGTCATGCCCCAGGCGTGCAGCACGGTGACGCCGAACTGCTCGTCGAAGGTACGGATCATGGCCGGCGGCGCCGCCGAGCCGCCGATGACGAGGCGCTTGACGGTCGTCAGCTTCAGCCCTTTCCCCTGCAGGTGCTGCAGCAGGCCGAGCCAGATGGTCGGCACGCCGGCCGAGACCGTCACCTTTTCCTGCTCGAACAGTTCGTGCAGGCTGGCGCCGTCGAGCTGAGGGCCCGGCATGACCAGCTTGGCGCCGGTGAGCGCGCAGGCGTAGGGCAGGCCCCAGGCATTGACGTGAAACAGCGGCACCACCGGCAGCACGGTGTCGCGCGCCGAGAGGTCGAGCGCATCGGGCAACGACGAGCCGTAGGCGTGCAGAACGGTCGAGCGGTGCGAGTAGAGCGCGCCCTTCGGATTGCCCGTGGTGCCCGAGGTGTAGCACAACGAGGAGGCGGTGAGCTCGTCGAATTCCGGCCATTCGTAATCGTCGGAATGGGCGTTGACCAGTTCCTCGTAGCAGAGCAGGTCCAGCTTCGACTGCGGCATGTGCGCGCGGTCGGTCATCGCCACCCA
>VGHJ01000007.1 GCA_016868295.1 Betaproteobacteria bacterium
TGGAACCGGACTCTGGGCGCCCCGGCTTAATCCGGCCTTAACGGAAACAGACGATTGACTTGCCTCAAGGCCGCTGGCGCTCAGCCGGATAATATTCATGTCTAAATATTAGTGCTGCAGGATATTTCCTGTTCGGACTCGTGCCGGAATCTTGCCTTGCCTACCACAAATATTTAAGGTTAAAATATTGTGGTGGACAAACGACATCCCGGCGCGGGAAGAAAGGCTTGGAGAAATGCGTATCGCGTGCATCGGCGGCGGACCGGCGGGGCTCTACCTCGCCATCCTCATGAAAAAGGCCCATCCGGCCCACGACATCACGGTCTATGAGCGCAACCGCCCGGACGACACCTTCGGCTGGGGCGTCGTCTTTTCCGACGCCACGCTGGGCAATTTCCAGGTGGCCGACCCGGAAAGCTACGCGGAGATCACGCGCGCCTTCCACCACTGGGACGACTGCGACGTCTTCTTCAAGGGCCGCAGGATCACCTCCGGCGGCCACGGCTACTGCGGCATCGGCCGCCAGAAGCTGCTCAACATCCTGCAGGCGCGCGCCGCCGGCCTCGGCGTCAAGCTGGCGTACGAGACGGAGGTCGAGGACGACACCGATCCCCGCCTGGCCGGCGCCGACCTGATCGTCGCCTCCGACGGCGTGCACAGCAAGGTGCGCAACAAGTACCTCCAGCATTTCCAGCCCGACATCGACGTACGCAAGTGCCGCTACATCTGGCTCGGCACCCATTTGAAGCTGAATGCCTTCACCTTCATCACCGAGCCCTCCGAGTGGGGCTGGTTCCAGGTGCACGCCTACCAGTTCGACCGCGACACCAGCACCTTTATCGTCGAGTGCCGCGAGGAGACCTGGCTGGCCGCCGGGCTCGACAAGCTCGACCAGGCCGGCTCGATCGCCTTCTGCGAGAAGCTCTTCGAGAAGCACCTGAAGGGCAACAGGCTGATGAGCAACGCCCGCCACCTGCGCGGCTCGGCCTGGCTCAACTTCAACCGCGTCCTCAGCCGGAAGTGGCACCACGGGAACATCGTGCTGATCGGCGACGCCGCCCATACGGCGCACTTCTCCATCGGCTCCGGCACCAAGCTGGCGATGGAGGACGCCATCGCCCTGTCGAAGACGCTCAATGCCCATCCCGGCGACGTCGGGCGCGCGCTGGCCCTCTACCAGGAGGAGCGCGAGATCGAGGCGCTCAAGCTGCAGAGCTCGGCGCGCAACCGCATGGAGTGGTTCGAGAACGTGGCGCGCTACGCCCACCTCGAGCCGGAGCAGTTCGCCTACACGCTGCTCACCGGCAGCCAGCGCATCGGCCACGAGAACCTGCGCCTGCGCGACAAGGCCTACGTCGACAGCGTCGAGGCCTGGTTCGCGCGGAAGGCCGGCCTGCCGGCGCAGCCGCTGCCGCCGATGTTCACCCCCTTCACGCTGCGCGGCCTCACGCTCAGGAACCGCGTCGTCGTCTCGCCGATGGCGATGTATTCCTGCCGCGACGGGCAGCCGGACGACTTCCTGCTGGTGCACCTCGGCGGCCGCGCGCTGGGCGGGGCGGGACTGGTGATGACCGAGATGACCTGCGTCGCACCCGAGGCGCGCATCACGCCGGGCTGCGCCGGCCTGTGGAACGACGAGCAGACGCGCGGCTGGGGTCGCATCGCGGACTTCGTGCACGAGCGCACGGACGCGAAGATCGGCCTGCAGCTCGGCCACGCCGGACCGAAGGGCTCGACCCAGGTGGGCTGGGAGGAGATCGACGAGCCGCTGGCCGCCGGCAACTGGCCGCTGCTGGCCGCCTCCGCGATTCCCTACGGCCCGCAGAACCAGGTGCCGCGCGCCATGACGCGCGCCGACATGGACGCCGTGCGCGAGCAATTCGTCGCCGCGGCGCGGCGCGGCATCGCGGCGGGCTTCGATCTGCTCGAACTGCATTGCGCCCACGGCTATCTGCTGTCGAGCTTCCTCTGCCCGCTCACCAACCGGCGCACGGACGACTACGGCGGCTCGCTGGAAAACCGCCTGCGCTATCCGCTCGAAGTATTCCGCGCGCTGCGCGCCGTCTGGCCCGAAGACAAGCCGATGACGGTGCGCATCTCCGCCCACGACTGGGCGCCGGGCGGCAACACGGCGGAGGACGCCGTGGCCATGGCGCGCGCCTTCAAGGCGGCCGGCGCCGACCTGATCGACGTCTCCTCGGGCCAGACGACGCGCGAGGCGCAGCCGGTCTACGGCCGCATGTACCAGACGCCCTTCTCCGACCAAATAAGGAACGAGGCCGGCATCGCCACCATCGCCGTGGGCAACATCTTCGAGGCCGACCACGTCAACTCCATCATCGCCGCCGGGCGCGCCGACCTCTGCGCCATCGCCCGGCCGCATCTTGCCGACCCGGCCTGGACCCTGCACGCGGCGGCGCAACTCGGCTACGGCGACCTCGCCTGGCCGAAGCAGTATCTCACCGGCAAGGCGCAGCTCGAGCGCAACCTGGCGCGCGCCGCGCAGCTGGCGATACGCGCATGAGACGCCCACTTTTTAACCTGATGCCGCGCAAGCGGGGAGAGATGAAATGAGCAAGCCGAGCAAGACCGCGCCGCAACGGTCAGACCACGAGACCCGGGTCACCGACGACCACCACGAATCGCTGCGCCTCTGGCTGCGCATGCTCTCCTGCACCAACCTGGTCGAGGCGCACATCCGCAGCCAACTGCGCCTGCGCTTCCAGACGACGCTGCCGCGCTTCGACCTGATGGCGCAGCTCGAGCGCCATCCCGAGGGTCTCAAGATGGGCGAGCTCTCGAGGCGCATGATGGTCACCGGCGGCAACGTCACCGGCATCACCGACCAGCTCGTCGCCGAGGGCCTGGTGGTGCGCGAGGACAACCCGAAGGACCGCCGCGCCTACATCGTCAAGCTGACCAAGGAGGGACGCCGCGTCTTCCGCGAGTGGGCGGTCGAGCACGAGGACTGGGTCATCCGCCTTTTCGAAGGCCTGGGCGAGAAGGAGAAGAAGCAGCTCTACGATCTCCTCGCCCGGCTCAAGCAGTTTGTCGGCAGCCTCGGCACGGGAAACTGAGATGGCTGGCCTGAGGGAATACCAGGCGCGGCACTTCCTCTGGCAGGCCGAGGGCAAGGTCGCCACGATCACGCTCAACCGGCCCGAGCGGAAGAACCCGCTCACCTTCGAGTCCTACGCCGAGCTGCGCGACCTGTTCCGTGCGCTGCGCCTCGACACCGACATCAAGACAGTGGTTGTCACCGGCGACGGCGGCAACTTCTGCTCCGGTGGGGACGTGCACGAGATCATCGGCCCGCTGACGAAAATGGACATGGCGGGTCTGCTTGCCTTCACGCGCATGACCGGCGACCTGGTCAAGGCCATGCGCGCCTGCCCGCAGCCGATCGTCGCCGCGGTCGACGGCGTCTGCGCCGGCGCCGGCGCCATCGTCGCCATGGTCTCCGACCTGCGCCTCGGCACGGCGCGCAGCAAGACCGCCTTCCTGTTCACCCGCGTCGGCCTGGCCGGCTGCGACATGGGCGCCTGCACCATCCTGCCCCGCATCGTCGGCCAGGGCCGTGCCTCCGACCTCTTGTACACCGGCCGCAGCATGAGCGGCGATGAGGCGCTCGCCTGGGGCTTCTTCAACCGCCTGTGCGAACCGGAGGCCGTGCTGGCCGAGGCGCAGGCGCTGGCGCAGGAGCTTGCCGACGGGCCGACCTTCGCCCACGGCATGACCAAGACCATGCTGCACCAGGAATGGGCGATGGGCGTCGACGAGGCCATCGAGGCGGAAGCGCAGGCCCAGGCGATCTGCATGCAGACGCAGGACTTCCGCCGCGCCTTCGAGGCCTTCGCCGCGAAAAGAAAACCGGTTTTCAGAGGCGACTGATGGCACGCGAAGCCCTCGACTGGCCCTTCCTCGACGACGAGCACCGCGCGCTGGCCGCGGCGGCCGAGGCCTGGTGCCGCGCCGAACTCGGCCACATCGACCACGCCGACGCCGACGCCAGCTGCAAGGCGCTCGTCAAGCGGCTCGGCGCCGCCGGCTGGCTGCGCCACTGCGTGCCCGGCGAAAAGTCAGTCTTCTCGGCACGGCGCATCTGCCTGATGCGCGAGACGCTGGCGTATCACGACGGGCTGGCCGACTTCGCCTTCGCCATGCAGGGCCTCGGCAGCGGCGCGATCTCCCTCTTCGGTTCCGCCAGTCAGCAGGCGGCCTGGCTGCCGCGCGTCGCCGACGGCTCCGCCATCGCCGCCTTCGCCCTGTCCGAGCCGCAGGCCGGCTCCGACGTCGCCGCCATCGCCACCGCCGCGCGCCGAGACGGCGACGGCTACGTCCTCGACGGCGAGAAGACCTGGATCTCCAACGGCGGCATCGCCGACTTCTACGTCGTCTTCGCCCGCAGCGATGCGCACCCGACGCGCGGCCTCAGCGCCTTCCTCGTGCCGGCCGACACGCCGGGCCTCGAGATCGCCGAGCGCATCGAGGTGGTGGCGCCGCATCCGCTGGCGCGGCTGCGCTTTTCCGGCTGCCGCGTGCCTGCCGCCGCGCGCATCGGCGCGGAAGGCGAGGGTTTCCGCATCGCCATGCAGACGCTCGACGTCTTCCGCACCTCGGTGGCGGCTGCCGCGCTCGGCTTCGCCCGGCGCGCCTACGACGAGGCGCTCGCCCACGCCCGGCAACGCACGATGTTCGGCCAGCATCTGGCGGATTTCCAGATGACCCAGGCCAGGCTGGCCGAGATGGCGCTGGCGCTCGACGCCGCGGCGCTGCTCGTCTATCGCGCCGCCTGGCGCCGCGACCGCGGCGAGCCGGTGACGCGCGAGGCGGCGATGGCCAAGCTGTTCGCCACCGAGCAGGCGCAGCAGGTGATCGATGCGGCGGTGCAGATGTTCGGCGGGCGCGGCGTGCGGCGCGGCGAGATCGCCGAAAGCCTCTATCGCGAGATCCGTGCCCTGCGCATCTACGAGGGCGCCAGCGAGGTGCAGAAGCTCATCATCGCCCGCGAGGAGCTGAAGCGGGCCGGAGGAAAGGAGGCGTAGGCATGGCAAGCACGGCGCACGTTGACACCTTCGCACGCGACAATCTCCCGCCGCGCGCGCAATGGCCCGAGCTGGTCTTCGCGCGGCCCGAACTGCAGTATCCGGAGCGCGCGAACTGCGCCGCCGAGTTGCTCGACCGCATGGTCGCCGCCGGCCACGGCGAACGGCCGGCGCTCTGGGCGCCGGTGGATGGCAGGCCCGTCGCCTGCACCTACCGCCAGTTGCTGGCGCGCGCCAACCGCATCGCACGGGCGCTCACCGAGGATCTCGGCCTGGTGCCGGGCAACCGCGTGCTGCTGCGCGGGCCGAACAACCCGATGATGGCCGCCTGCTGGCTCGGCATCGTCAAGGCCGGCGGCATCGTCGTGGCGACCATGCCGCTGCTGCGCGCCAAGGAGCTGACGCAGATCGCCGTCAAGGCGCGCTGCAGCCTCGCCCTGTGCGACGCACGGTTGCTCGAGGAACTCGACCTGGCGCGGCGGGACTGCCCGGAGCTTGCGCGAATCGTGCCGTTCAATGACGGCGGCGCCGGCTCGCTCGAAGCCCTGCTCGAGGGCAAGCCCGACAGCTTCGCCAACGTCGACACGGCGGCCGACGACGTGGCGCTGATCGCCTTCACCTCCGGCACCACCGGCCAGCCCAAGGGCACCATGCACTTCCACCGCGACGTGCTGGCGATGTGCGACGCCTTCCCTCGCTCGGTGCTGAAACCCGGCCCCGACGACATCTTCTGCGGCACGCCGCCACTCGCCTTCACCTTCGGCCTCGGCGGCATGCTCTGCTTCCCGCTGCGCTTCGGCGCCTCCACCGTGCTGGTCGAGAAGCTGATGCCGGACACGCTGATGCAGGCGATCCGCGACTTCAAGGCCACCATCTGCTTCACCGCGCCGACCTTCTGGCGCCTGATGGCGCCGCTTGCCGCAAAGGACGGCGTCGGCCGCCTGAAGAAATGCGTATCCGCCGGCGAGGCCCTGCCCGACGCCACGCGCCAGCTGTGGAAGCAGGCGACAGGCATCGAGATCATCGACGGCATCGGCGCCACCGAGATGATCCACATCTTCATCTCCTCGCCGCCGGAGAAAGTCCGCCGCGGCGCCATCGGCCAGGTGGTGCCGGGCTACCATGCCCTCATCGTCGACGACGAGGGCAACCCGCTGCCGCCGGGCGAAGTCGGGCGGCTGGCGGTGATCGGGCCGACCGGCTGCCGCTACCTGGCCGACCCGCGCCAAAGCCAGTACGTCCAGCACGGCTGGAACCTCACCGGCGACGCCTTCTCGATGGACGCCGACGGCTACTTCTATTACCAGGCGCGCACCGACGACATGATCATCTCGGCCGGCTACAACATCGCCGGGCCGGAAGTCGAAGGCGCCCTGCTCGCCCACCCGGCCGTGGCCGAGTGCGGCGTGGTCGGCATGCCCGACGCGGAGCGCGGCCAGATCGTCAAGGCAGTCGTCGTGCTGCGCCCCGGCCACACGCCCGGCGCGGTGCTGGCGAAGGAACTGCAGGAGTTCGTCAAGCAGTCCATCGCCCCCTACAAGTACCCGCGCGCCGTCGAGTTCGTCGACACCCTGCCGCGCACCGAGACCGGCAAGCTGCAGCGCTTCCGCCTGAGGCAGGCGCCGTGACGGAACAGTGCCGCATCCTCGGCGACGCCTTCCACAGCGACATGCTGGTGCGCTTCTCGCACTGCGACCCGGCGGGCATCGTCTTCTACCCGCAGTACTTCATCATGTTCAACGGCCTCGTCGAGGACTGGTTCAACCAGGGCCTCGGCGTGAATTACGCCCGCTACATCACCGAGCACCGCCTCGGCTTCCCCATCGTCAAGCTCGAGTGCGACTTCGTCGCGCCCTCGAAGATCGGCGAGATCATCACCCTCGGCCTGAAGCTCGAGCGGCTGGGACGCAGCTCGATGGAGATCGCCGTCGACTGCCGGCACGGACGGGAGGAGCGCCTGCGCGCGAGATTCGTGCTGGTCTCCATGGACCTCGACCGGCAGCGCGCGCAGCCGGTGCCCGACGACCTGCGCGCCCTCATGCTGGCCTTCCGGCAGGGGCAATTCGACATCAACAACCACAACAGGAGGAACGCGTAATGCAGATGTTCAACCCGCCCGACTGGAAACGGCCCAAGGGCTACTCCAACGCCGTTGCCGCCAGCGGCCGCATGATCTTCGTCGCCGGCCAGGTCGGCTGGACCGGTCAGGAGGTCTTCGAGACCGACGACCTGGTCGGCCAGATCCGCCAGTCGCTCACCAACATCGTCGCCATCCTCAAGGAGGCCGGCGCCGGGCCGGAGCACATCGTGCGCATGAACTGGTACCTCGCCGACAAGGAGGAGTACAACGCGCGCCTGGGCGAGATCGGCGGGATTTACCGCGAACTCATCGGCCGCCACTTCCCCGCCATGACCGCCCTGCAGGTCGCCGGCTTCGTCGAATTCGGCGCCAAGGTCGAGATCGAGGTCACGGCGATGCTGCCGGCCTGCCAGGCCGAGGGGCGGAGGGCTGCCGCATGAGGCTTTCCCCGGCCGAACTCGACCGCCAGTACAACGCCCGCGCCGCGATTCCGGAGCATCCGCAGATCTTCGCGCGCTGGACCGAGGACTCGGCGCAGGCGCGACTGCAGGGCGGCTGCGAACCGGACTACTACTACGGGGGCACGCCGGACGAGACGCTCGACTTTTTTCCGGCGTGCAGCCCGAACGCCCCGCTCCTCGTCTTCATCCACGGCGGCTGGTGGCGCTCGCTCGACAAGCGCGACTTCTCCTTCCTCGCGCCGCCCTTCGTCGAGGCCGGCGCGGCGGTGGCGCTGATCAACTATTCGCTGGCACCCAAGGCACGCATCGAGGACATCGTGCGCCAGTCGCTGCACGCCTGCGCCTGGTGCCGGCGCAATGCGCGCAGCCTCGGCATCGACCCGGAGCGCATGTATGTGGCCGGCCACTCCGCCGGCGGCCACCTGGCGGCGATGATGCTCGCCGCCGACTGGCCGGCCTGGGCGGCCGACCTGCCGCCGCGGATGCTGCGCGGCGGGCTGGCCGTTTCCGGCCTGTTCGACCTCGAGCCGATCTCGCGCACGCCCTTCCTGAAACAGGATCTGCGCCTCGGCCGCGACGCCGCGCGCCGCGCCAGCCCGGTGCGCATCCGGCCGCCGCACGGCGCGCTCCTGCACACCGCGGTGGGCGGCGAGGAAAGCACCGAGTTCCACCGCCAGACCCGGCTCATTCGCGAGGCCTGGCCGCACTGCGCCGGCGCCCACCTGCGGGTGGACGGCAAGAACCACCTGACGGTGGTCGACGCCCTCGCCGCGCCCGGCCAGCCGCTGCACGATGCTGCACTGCGCATGCTGGGCATCCACCCCAACAGGGTATAATGGGCCCGGTTTGCCGTTCCGCCGGTTAGCGCTCGCAAACCCGTCCGGTCGATTCCGACCCAGATCCCAAAGCAATTCTCGTGTCCTGAACCGGTACGCCGAAAGGCGCAGGCCGATCCAGGAGCATTGATATGACCTACCCCCCAGCCCCCTTCCCGAGGAAGGGGGTGACAAAAGTTCAGCCGCTAACGCGGCTTCCGGTTGTTGACTGGCTGCCTCCTTGGGGCGGCCCGGCGGAGGCACGATGACATTCGATGAACTCGGGCTCATGCCCGAACTGCTCAAGGCGGTGCGTGACGCCGGCTACAGCGAGCCCACCCCCATCCAGGCCCAGGCCATCCCCGTCGTGCTCGAAGGCAAGGACGTCATGGGCGGCGCCCAGACCGGCACCGGCAAGACCGCCGGCTTCGTCCTGCCGCTGCTGCAGCGCCTGGCGCGCCACGCCAGCAACAGCCCCTCGCCGGCGCGCCACCCGGTGCGCGCGCTGATCCTCACGCCGACGCGCGAGCTGGCCATGCAGGTGCATGAGAGCGTGCAGACCTACGGCAAGCACGTTCCGCTGCGCGACCTCGTCGTCTATGGCGGTGTGGACATCAAGCCGCAGATCGAAGCCCTGCGCAAGGGCGTCGAGATCGTCGTCGCCACGCCGGGGCGGCTGCTCGACCACGTCGAGCAGAAGACCGTCGGCTTCAACTTCGTCGAGGTGCTGGTGCTCGACGAGGCCGACCGCATGCTCGACATGGGCTTCATCCCCGACATCAAGCGCATCCTCGCCCTGCTGCCGAAGGAGCGCCAGAGCCTGCTCTTCTCCGCCACCTTCTCCGAGGAGATCAAGAAGCTCGCCGACTCCATGCTGCGCGCGCCGGTGCTGATCGAGGTGGCGCGCAGGAACGCGCTCACCGAAACGGTGACACATCGCATCCACCCGGTGGCGGCCGACGACAAGCGCCAGCTCCTCGCCCACCTGCTGAAGACCAGCAACGTCAGCCAGGTGCTGGTCTTCGTCGGCACCAAGTTCGGCGCCAGCCGCCTCGCCCACTACCTCGAGCGCCAGGGCATCGACGCCACCGCCATCCACGGCGACAAGAGCCAGCAGCAGCGCACCGAGGCGCTGGAGGCCTTCAAGAACGGCACGGTGCGCGTGCTGGTGGCCACCGACGTCGCCGCGCGCGGGCTCGACATCGACGACCTGCCGCACGTCATCAACTACGAGCTGCCGCACGTGCCGGAAGACTACGTGCACCGCATCGGCCGAACGGGGCGCGCCGGCAAGGAGGGCGACGCCACCTCGCTCGTCTGCGCCGAGGAGCGCGGCAAGCTGGCCGAGATCGAGAAGCTCATCAAGCGCCAGATCGAGCAGGTGGTGATCGAGGGCTTCGAGCCAGAACCGGAGTTCTACGGCGAGATCGGCAAGGGCCGCCGCGGACGCGGCGGCAGGAAAGATGAGCCGCGCCGCGAGAAAGAGTCGAGAGAATCCTCCCGCCGCGAATCGCGCGAGCCGCGCGAGAAGCGCCCCCGTCGCGACGAGGAGCGGCGCGAGCCGCGCCGCATCGAGCCGGCCAAGCCGAAGCTGCCCAAGCTCGACTTCGACCCGAGCAAGCCCTACGAATCGAGAGTCAGCGCCCAGGACGCGGCGCCGCCGGAGCCGAAGCGTTCGCACCATCGTTCGAAGCGCCCGGTGCCGGCGTTGCTGGGCGGGCTGCCGAAGACGGAGCCGGAGAAGTAACAGGTCACTCCCTCTCCCGCTGGCGGGGAGAGGGTTGGGGAGAGGGTGGCCGCCGCTCGCCCCTCTCCCTAGCCCTCTCCCCGCAAGCGGGGCGAGGGGACAAATGGAGACAGCTGCATGGCGCAGTGGATCGAGGGCAGCGTCGTCGAGCGCATCGACTGGAGCGACCGCCTGCATTCGCTGCGCGTGGCAGCGACCATCGAGCCCTTCCGCGCCGGCCAGTTCACCAAGCTCGGCCTCGAGATCAACGGCGAAATCGTCGGCCGGCCCTACTCCATCGTCAGCGCGCCGGGCGAGCCCGTGCTCGAGTTCTATTTTTCCACCGTGCCCGAGGGCCCGCTCTCGCCGCGCCTGTCCCAGCTCAAGGCCGGCGACGCCGTGCTGGTGGCGCCGAAACCGAACGGCTTCCTCGTCCTCGACGAAGTGCCGCCGGCGATCCACCTCTGGCTGCTGGCGACCGGCACCGGCATCGGGCCCTTTCTCTCCATCCTGAAGACCGCCGAGCCCTGGCAGCGCTTCCAGCGCGTCGTGCTGGTGCATGCCGCGCGCACGGCGGCGGAGCTCAGCTACCGTCGCGCCATCGCCCGTGTGCTCGAAGCCGAGCCGAAGCGCTTCGCCTACGTCCCGGTGATCAGCCGCGAGGAGACCGACTACGCGCTCGCCGGCCGCATCCCGCAGGCCGTCGCCGACGGCCGGCTCGAGGCGCGCGCGCACCTGCAGCTCGATGCCGCGCTCGCCCACGTCATGCTCTGCGGCAACCCGGCCATGGTCGAGGACGCCACCGCCGCGCTCGCCGCGCGCGGCCTGCGCAAGCACAGGCGCAAGGAGCCGGGGCAGATCAGCGTGGAAACATACTGGTAACCACACGGGGGAGAAAACAATGATACTGGTGCGCTACGGAAGGAACGGCCAGGAGAAACCCGGCCTCATCGACGACGAGGGCAAGCTGCGCGACCTCTCGGTCGCCATCGCCGCCATCGACCAGGCGACGCTCTCGCCGCAGGGCCTCAACAGCCTGCGCAGCCTGGCGCCCGAATCGCTGCCGCCCGTCAAGGGCAGCCCGCGCCTCGGCGTGCCCTTCACCGGCATCTCGAAGATCGTCGGCGTCGGCCTCAACTACCGCGACCACGCGAAGGAAGCCGGCATGCCGATCCCGGCCGAGCCGATCCTCTTCATGAAGGCCACCACCTGCATCGGCGGCCCGAGCGACCCGCTGCTGCTGCCGCCCGGCTCGACGAAGACCGACTGGGAAGTCGAACTCGCCATCGTCATCGGCTCGCTGGCGCGCCACGTGCCCGTCGAGCGCGCGCTCGATCACGTCGCCGGCTACTGCGTCGCCAACGACGTCTCCGAGCGCGAGTACCAGCTCGAGCGCGGCACGCAGTGGGACAAGGGCAAGGGCTGCGACACCTTCGGCCCGCTGGGACCGTGGCTGGTCACCAGCGACGAAATCCCCGACCCGCAGGACCTGCACCTCTGGCTGGAGCTCAACGGCCGGCGCGTGCAGGACGGCACCACCGCCAACATGGTGTTCGGCTGCGCCGAGCTGGTCGCCTACATCAGCCGCTTCATGACGCTGCTGCCCGGCGACGTCATCGTCACCGGCACCCCGCCCGGCGTCGGCCTCGGCATGAAGCCGCCGCGCTACCTCAAGGCGGGAGACAGACTGCGACTGGGCATCGACGGGCTGGGCGTGCAGGAGCAAATCGTCTTGGCCTCGCGCTGAGATCCGTCGCAATGCGGGCTGCCTGGGGCCTCGGCGCTTCGGCACTAGCGCTGTTCGGCGCCATAGTGCTTTACCTGGCGCCGCTCGAGCCGGGCGTCCTGCAACTGCAGTTCGCCCTTACGCCGCGAGCCTTCGGCGCAGTGATGCACTTCTGGTCGCCGCAAGACCTGGCCCGCTATCGCGCGCACCTGCCCTGGGACTTCCTGCTGCTCATGCTGTATGCCGCCTTCGGCTGGCTGTTCGCACGCCGCTCACCACTGTTCGCCCACAGCACGCCGGCCGCGCGCGCGGCTGCGGCGTGGCTGCTGCCCGCGGCGGCGATTTTCGATGCCGCGGAAAACGCCTTGCACCTGTGGTTGACCGCAGCGCCCCGCTTTGACCTGGCTCCACTCTACGCCTTGTCCGCCCTCAGCGCCGCGGCGAAGTGGGCGCTCCTGATCGCCTTTTCGATCGTCGTCCTGCGCGCTCTGGCGCGGCGCTAAGAGCGCCGTCCCGCCGCGGCTGACTTTTCCTATATGGTCCACTCGCAGCCGCACTTGCGGCAGCGCGCCTTGAGCCAGACCTCCTTCGGGTCCTCGATGTTGGCCGGTTCCTGATGCAGGGCCTTGCCGGCGTCGACCACGCTGAACCTCGCGTAGGCATTGCATTCGGGGCAATGGGCATGGGCGCCGATGTGCTCGGCCACCAGCATGATGCGCTTGTAGCGCTCCCAGCAGAACAGCGTCGCCCAGACGCCGCCGAGGCCGACGCCGAGCGCGACGACCAGGCCGAGCGGCCCTTCGCGCGCGCCGTACAGTTCGAGCGAGGAGGCGATGGCGATGATGCCGAGGAAGCAGCTCGTCAGGTAAAGGTGGCCCTCGACGAGCTGGCGCTCGTACCATTTCCTGAAGCCGAGGAGGCGCATGCGGCCGAGGGTGTCCATCAGCCCGTTCTGTTCCTTCAGGCCTGAAACAACAAGGCCGGGGTGTCCCGGCCTCTTTGCCCCTCTCCCCTGCCCTCTCCCCAATGGGGAGAGGGGGAAAACCGATCACGCCTTCAGCGCCACCAGCACCTCGTCGAGCATCTTCTTGGCGTCGCCGAAGAGCATGCGGTTGTTGTCCTTGTAGAAGAGCGGGTTGTCCACGCCGGCGTAGCCCGAGGCCATCGAGCGCTTCATGACGATGGAAGTCTTCGCCTTCCACACTTCCAGCACCGGCATGCCGGCGATGGGGCTCGTCGGATCGTCCTGCGCCGCCGGGTTCACGATGTCGTTGGCGCCGATCACCATGGCGACGTCGGTGTCGGGGAAGTCCTCGTTGATCTCGTCCATCTCGAGCACGATGTCGTAGGGCACCTTGGCTTCCGCCAGCAGCACGTTCATGTGCCCGGGCATGCGGCCGGCCACCGGGTGAATGCCGAAGCGCACGTTGACACCCTTCTCGCGCAGGTGTTTCGTGATCTCGAACACCGTGTGCTGGGCCTGCGCCACCGCCATGCCGTAGCCCGGCACGATGATGACATTTTTCGATTCGCGCAGCAGTTCCGCCGTCTCCGCCGCGCTGACCGGACTGACTTCTCCCGCCGGCTGCGCACCACTCGCCGCCGCCGGCGCGCCGCCGCCCGTACCGAAGCCGCCGGCGATGACGCTGATGAAGTTGCGGTTCATGGCGCGGCACATGATGTAGGAAAGGATGGCGCCGGAGGAGCCCACCAGCGCGCCAACCACGATCAGAAGATCATTCGAGAGCATGAAGCCGGTGGCCGCCGCCGCCCAGCCGGAGTAGCTGTTCAGCATCGACACCACCACCGGCATGTCGGCACCGCCGATGGCCATCACCATGTGGATGCCGAAGAGGAGCGCGATCACCGTCATGACGATCAGCGGCGGCATGCCGGCCTCGATGGACGGCGCCATGACGAACTGGCGGCCGTACCAGATCACCACCAGCAGGCCGATGAGGTTGAGCCAGTGGCGGCCCGGCAGCAGCATCGGCTTGCCGCCGATCTTGCCGGAGAGCTTGCCGAAGGCGATCACCGAGCCTGAGAAGGTCACCGCGCCGATGAGGATGCCGACGTAGATCTCGATTTCGTGGATGGTCTTCTCGGCGCCGGTGAAGGCGATCGAGGTGTCGACGTAGCTGGCGAAGCCGACCAGGCAGGCGGCAAGGCCGACCAGGCTGTGCATGATGGCCACCAGTTCGGGCATCTGCGTCATCTGCACGGCGCGCGCGGCGTAGAGGCCGATGGCCCCGCCCGCCACCATGGCGGCGACGATCCAGGGAATGCCGGCGGCGGTAACGCGCGGTCCGAGCACGGTGGCGAGCACGGCGATGGTCATGCCGACAATGCCGTAGAGATTGCCGCGCCGCGAAGTCTCCGGATTGGAGAGGCCGCCCAGGCTGAGGATGAAGAGGATGGTCGCGCCGAGGTAAGCGACGGTGGTGAGGCTCGAAGTCATTTCTCGTCGCTCCTTACTTGCGGAACATCGCCAGCATGCGGCGGGTCACGGCGAAGCCGCCGAACATGTTGATGCAGGTGAGCCCGATGCCCACCACCGCCATCCAGCGGATCAGCTCGTCCGGCCTGCCGGCGGCGCCCGCCTCGATGGGCGGCGCGATCTGCACCAGCGCGCCGATGGCGATGATGCTGGAGATGGCGTTGGTCACGCTCATCAGCGGCGTGTGCAGCGAGGGCGTCACGTTCCAGATCACCATGTAGCCGACGAAGCAGGCCAGCACGAACACCGTGAAGTGGCCGAGAAAGGAGGCCGGCGCGTAGGCGCCGATCAGCCAGAACAACCCGGCGGCCACTACGGAGATGATCGCCAGCGTGCTGCCGGCCATCGGTTCGCTCGCACCGTGGCCGTGGCCCTTGGCGGCGGGTGCGGCGGCCACTGGCTTGGCGGCGGCAGGTGCCGCGGCCGCCTGCTTCGGCGCCGGCGGCGGCCAGGTGATCGCGCCGTCCTTGATGACCGTGAGGCCGCGGATGGCCTCGTCTTCCATATTGACGTCGATGTTGCCGTCCTTGGTCTTGCACAACTCCTCGGTGAGGCGGAAGAGGTTGGTGGCGTAGAGCGTCGAGGACTGCTTGGAGAGGCGGCCGACCAGGTCGGTGTAGCCGATGATGGTGACGCCGTGCCTGACCACCGCCTCGCCCGGCACGGTCAACTCGCAGTTGCCGCCCTGCTCGGCGGCCATGTCGACGATGACGCTGCCCGGGCGCATCGATTGCACCATCTCGGCGGTGATCAGCCGGGGCGCCGGCTTGCCGGGAATCAGGGCGGTGGTGATGATGATGTCGACTTCCTTCGCCTGCTGCGCGTACATGGCGCGCTGCGCCGCCTGGAAGCCCTCGCTCATCACCTTGGCGTAGCCGCCGCCGCCGGAGCCTTCCTCCTCGTAATCGACCTTGACGAATTCGCCGCCGAGCGAGACGACCTGGTCGGCCACTTCGGCGCGGGTGTCGTTGGCACGCACGATGGCGCCGAGGCCGGCGGCGGTGCCGATCGCCGCGAGTCCCGCCACGCCAGCGCCGGCGATGAAGACCTTGGCCGGCGGCACCTTGCCGGCGGCGGTGATCTGGCCGTTGAAGAAGCGGCCGAAGGCGTTGGCGGCCTCGATCACGGCGCGGTAGCCGGCGACGCCGGCCTGGGAGGTCAGTGCGTCCATCTTCTGCGCGCGGGAGAGCGTGCGCGGCAGCGAATCGATGGCCAGCACGGTCGCCTTGCGGGCGGCGAGCTGCTGCATCAGCTCCGGGTTCTGCGCCGGCCAGATGAAGGAGATCAGCGTCCCGCCCTCGCGCAGCAGGCCGACTTCCTCGGCCGAGGGGGCGCGCACCTTGAAGACGATGTCGGCCTTCGACCACAGCGCGGCGGCGTCATTGACCACCTCGGCGCCGGCGGCGCGGTAGGCGTCGTCGCCGCAGTTGGCGGCCTCGCCGGCGCCGGACTGCACGGCGACGGAGAACCCGAGCTTGATGAGTTTTTCGACCACCTCGGGCACGGTCGCGACCCGCTTTTCGCCCACGGCCGTCTCCTTCGGTACGCCTATGACCAGAGACATGTCACACCCCTTGCTTTATGCTTGTTGGAAGGAGCCAAGGCGCATCAGAAATCCTGCTCTTGGCGATAAACGGCAATAATACTTAAATCGATTCACCCTGTGTTGGTTGCAATAATCCGTTGAGGGTTGAAACATGAAGAAGCCTCGCAAGCTGCGCTCTCAAAAGGTCGGCCTCGCCCCGGGTACCCTCGTCCACCTCGGCGAGCGGCGCACGACCCAGCCGGACATCGCGCTGTTCGAATACGACGCCTCCGTCCTGAAAGAGACCCGTTTCGCCTCGCTCGCCGCCTCGCGCGGGCACGTGCGCGGGCCGGGTACGCTCTGGCTCAACGTGCATGGCCTGCACGAGCCGGAGGTGATGGCCGAGATCGGGCGACGCTTCAACCTGCATCCCCTCGTGCTGGAGGACATCCTCAATACCGACCAGCGGCCGAAGGTGGACGATTACGGCGACTACCTCTACATCGTCGCCCGCTTCTTCGAGTACGACGCGGCGAGCGGCAGCATCGGCTCGGACCAGGTGAGCATCGTGCTCGGCACCGACTTCGTGCTCACCTTCCAGGAACGGCCGACCGGCACCTTCGATCCGGTGCGCGAACGGCTGCGCGGCGACAAGGGCCCGATCCGCAAGCTCGGCGCAGACTACCTCGCCTACTCGCTGCTCGACACGGTGGTCGACCGCTATTTCTCCGTGCTGGAGCAGCTCACCGAACGCACCGAAGGCCTCGAGGACAGGCTGCTGCAGCAGGCCACGCCCGCCCTGCTGCGGGAAATCCACGAGATCAAGCGCGAGACGCTCGTCATGCGCCGCGCCGTCTGGCCGCTGCGCGAGGTCATCAACGGCCTGACGCGCGCCGACCAGCGCTTCTTCAAGGCGGAGACGCAGCCCTACCTGCGCGACGTCTACGACCACGCCGTGCACGTCATCGAATCGCTGGAGGGCATCCGCGACCTCATCGCCGGCATGCTCGACATCTACCTGTCGAGCATTTCCAACCGCGTCAACATGGAGGTGCGCATCCTCACCGTGATCACCACGCTGTTCATGCCGGCGGCGCTCATCGCCGGCATCTTCGGCATGAACTTCCGCACCATGCCGATGCTGGAGGAGCCCGAGGGTTTTCTCGTCGCCCTCGGCATGATGGCGACGATTGCCGTGGCGATGGGCGCGATCTTCTGGCGGCGGCGCTGGCTCGGCTGAGCCGGAGCGGATCAGCGCTGCGGCGGACGCGGCAAGGGGCCGGGCGCCGGCTTCTTCTCTTCCTTCTTCTCCACCAGCTTGACGATCGCCAGCGAGCAGTTGTCGCCGCGCCCCTGGGCGCGGTCGCGCGCGCGCTGGATGAGGATCTCCGCCGCGGCGCGCGGCGCATGGGCGGCGAGCACGCCGCCCAGTTCGGCATCCGTGAAATAGGCCCACAGGCCGTCGGAGCAGAGCAGGTAGATATCGCCCGCCTGCGGCGGCACCGCCTCGCCGTAGTCGATGGTCGGCTCGCGCTCCGCGCCGAGGCAGCCGAGCAGGACGTTCTTCTGCGGATGGTGCTCGGCCTGCTCCGGCGTCAGATAGCCCTTCTTCAGCATCTCGTTCACGTAGGAGTGGTCCGAGCTGCGCGTGACCAGCTGGTCGTTGCGGAAGTGGTAGATGCGCGAGTCCCCGCAATGCGCCCAGTCGATGCGGCCGGGCTGGAAGAGCAGCGCGCAGGCCGTGCTGTGCGGATCCTGCTCGCTGGTGAAGCGCGTCAGCTTGATGGCGATGTGCGCCTCCTCGATGATCGCGCCAAGCAACTGCTGCGGCGACTCGTCGGCCGGCGCGAACACCTCGAAGAGGTGCCTGGCCTTGAACACCACCTGCTCGGCCGCCATGGCGCCGCCGGTGTGGCCGCCCATGCCGTCGGCCAGCACGGCCATCATCAGGCCGCGCCGCGTCGGGTGCGGAAACAGGCTGACGCGGTCCTGCTGCTCCTTGCGGTCGCCGATGTGCTGGGCGGTGCAGGTTTCTACGGTAAAGGCCACGGGGTCGGAATCGATCGTGTTCGTATGCGCTGAGGGCGACTTTAGCATGCAAACACCGCCCCAGGCGCTATGATTGCCCATCTCACACGGAGTCGCGCATGCTCTATCCAGCCAGAGGCTTCAACCAGGTCCGCGTCGGCGAGCGCTTCGAGAGCGCGATGACCATGACCGAGACCCACATCGTCATGGGCGCCGGCCTGTTCGGCGACTTCAACCGGCTGCACGTCGACGAGCCCTTCGCCAAGGCTTCGCGCCACGGCGGCCGCATCGCCCACGGCTACCTCACCAGCTCGCTCATCGCCGCCTCCTACGGCATGGTCTTCCACGGCACGGCCGTCGCCTACCTCGAGCACGCCTGCACCTTCCTCAAGCCGGTGCGCGCCGGCGACACGCTGACGACCGTGTGGGAAGTGACGGAATTGACGCCGAAGCCGAAGCACGACGGCGGCATCGTCGCCATGAAGGCGACGTGCACCAACCAGCACGGCGAGGTGGTGGCCGAGGCGACGGGGACGATGCTGGTCAGGAACGCCTGACCCCTCTCCCCGCAAGCGGGGAGAGGGGGGTCATTTCTGGAGCTTCTCTTCTTCCCGCTGGCGCAGCACGCGCCGCTGCACCTTGCCGGTGGTGGTCATGGGCAGGGCGTCGATGAACTCGATGGCCTTGGGGTACTCGTAGGGCGCGAGGTATTGCCGCACGTGAGCAGCGAGCTCGGCCTCCAGCGCGGCGCCCGGCTGCGCGCCCGGCTGCAGCACGATGAAGGCCTTGACGATGGTGCCGCGCGTCTCGTCGGGCGCGCCGATCACCGCGGCGTTGGCCACCGCCGCGTGCTTGACCAGGCAGTTCTCGATCTCGGCCGGGCCGATGCGGTAGCCGGCGCTCTTGAACATGTCGTCGGCGCGGCCCTGGTACCAGAGGTAGCCCTCCTCGTCCGCCTTCGCCAGGTCGCCGGTGCGCGCCCAGGCCGTCTCGCCCGCGCCGATGTATTTCTCCTGCGTCGCTTTCGGGTTGTTCCAGTATTCGATGAGGAACACCGGATCGCGCTCGCCGTTGCAGGAGCGTTGCACGCAGACCTCGCCCACCTCGCCCGGCGGCAGCTCGCGACCTTCATCGTCCACCACCGCCACGCGGTGGCCGGGATAGGGCCGCCCCATGGCGCCGGGCTTGGCCGGATACGCCGCCGCGCAGTTGCCGACGATGTAGTTCACCTCGGTCTGGCCGAACATCTCGTTGATGGTCAGGCCGAGCTTGTCGCGCGCCCAGGCGAAGACCGTCTCGCCCACCGATTCGCCGGCGCTCATGATGCTGCGCAGGCTGAGGTCGTAGCGCGCCGCAGGTGTAGGCACCGCCTTCATCATCATCTTCAGCGCGGTGGGGAAGAGGAAGGCGTTCCTCACGCCGTACTTCTCCATCAGCCAGAAGGCCTTCTCCGGATCGAAGCGGCCGCGGTAGCCAAGCAGCGGCTGGCCGAAGGCCCAGGTCGGCAGCAGCACGTCGAAGAGACCGCCGGTCCACGCCCAGTCGGCCGGCGACCAGAACAGGTCGCCCGGCTGCGGAAAGAAGTCGTGCGAGCAGACGTAGCCGGACAGGTTTCCGAGCAGCGTGCGCTGCGCCATCAGCGCGCCCTTCGGGTTTCCCGTCGTGCCGCTGGTGTAGATGATCAGCGCCGGATCGTCGGCCGCGGTGTCGACGCAGGCGAAGCGGCGCGAGGCGCGCGCGAGCAGCCTCTCCCACTCGTGCACGCCGGCCTCCTTCGCCGCGCCGACGCCGATGACGTGGCGCAGATTCGGCAGACGGTCCTTCACCGCCCACAGCTTGGGCAGGGTGGATTCGTCGACGATGGCAACGCAGGCGCCGGAATCGGCCAGCCGGTACTCCAGCGCGTCCGGGCCGAAGAGGTGGGAGAGCGGCAGCGCGATGACGTCCATCTGGTAGCAGGCGACATGGGCGACGCCGGTCTCCGGCCGCTGCGGCAGCATGATGGCGACGCGGTCGCGGCGCATGACCCCGAGGGCGTGCAGCACGTTGGAGAGGCGGTTGGCCGCCATCTGGATGTCCCAGAAGGTCCACGCCTCCTTGTGCCCCGCCTCGTCCTCGTAATAGAGGGCGAAGCGCGAACGGTCCCCGGCCCAGCGGCCGCAGCACTCGCGCGCCATGTTGTAGCGCGACGGCACCTCCCAACCGAAGGTGTTGTGCAGCGCATCGTAGTTTTTCGCCTGTCGATTCAACTTCATGGCTCGCCCCCCGGTGAGTTCCGTGAATTCTACACATCCAGCAATAGAGCGGAACTTCACCCTCTTTTCCGCATCTCTAAACCAAAGCCAAAGTTGTACGTTAATGTCGTTAACAGGCCAGCGAAACCTGTCGGACAACTTCCTACAACGCATGTCGCCGTGCAAACGGGCGGCCGGAAAAGGAGAGAGACATGGATATCGTCGCCGAAGTCGCCTCCCGCTACGAACGCATTCGCGAGGAGGAATATTCCCTCCAGGAATACCTGGAAATCTGCCGCAAGGACGACACCGCGTATGCCACCGCCGCCGAGCGCATGCTCGCCGCGATCGGCGAACCGGAGATGATCGACACGCGGCAGAATCCGCGCCTGTCGCGCATCTTTGCCAACAAGGTTATCAGGGTTTATCCCTCGTTCCGCGAGTTTTACGGCCTCGAGGAGGCGATCGAAAACGTCGTCTCGTATTTCCGCCACGCCGCCCAGGGCCTGGAGGAGAAGAAGCAGATTCTCTACCTGCTCGGGCCGGTCGGCGGCGGCAAGTCGTCCATTGCCGAGCGCCTCAAGCAGTTGTTCGAACGCGTACCCTTCTACGCGCTGAAAGGGTCGCCGGTCAATGAAACGCCGCTCGGCCTGTTCTCGCCCGAGGAAGACGCCGCCATCCTCGAGGAAAAATACGCCATCCCGCGCCGCTATCTGACGGGTCTGCTCTCGCCCTGGGCGGTCAAGCGCCTGCACGAATACAACGGCGATATCTCCAAATTCCGCGTGGTCAAGCGCTTCCCCTCGGTACTGCGCCAGATCGGCGTCGCCAAGACCGAACCGGGCGACGAGAACAACCAGGACATCTCCTCGCTCACCGGCAAGATCGACATCCGCAAGCTGGAACAGTACGCGCAGAACGATCCCGACGCCTACAGCTACTCGGGCGGCCTGTGCCTCGCCAACCGCGGCCTGCTCGAGTTCGTAGAGATGTTCAAGGCGCCGATCAAGGTGCTGCACCCCCTGCTCACCGCCACGCAGGAGGGCAACTACAAGGGCACCGAGGGCTTCGGCGCGATTCCTTTCGACGGCATCATCCTGGCGCACTCCAACGAGTCGGAATGGCGCGCCTTCAAGAACAACCGCAACAACGAGGCCTTCCTCGACCGCATCTACATCGTCAAGGTGCCCTACTGCCTGCGCATCTCGGAGGAAATCGGCATCTACGAAAAGCTGCTGACCAACTCCGCCCTGTCTCAGGCGCCGTGCGCGCCGGGCACGCTGAAGATGATGTCGCAGTTCGCCGTGCTCTCGCGTCTGGTCGAGCCGGAGAACTCCGGCATCTATTCCAAGATGCAGGTCTACGACGGCGAGAACCTGAAAGACACCGACCCGAAGGCCAAGTCCTATCAGGAGTACCGCGACTTCGCCGGCCCCGACGAGGGCATGAGTGGCATCTCGACGCGCTGGGCCTTCAAGATCCTGTCGAAGGTGTTCAACTTCGACCATTCGGAAGTCGCCGCCAACCCGGTGCATCTGCTCTACACCCTCGAGCAGCAGGTCGAGAAGGAGCAGTTCCCGCCCGAGGTGGAGCAGCGCTACCTGGCCCACATCAAGGAGTACTTGTCGCCGAAGTACGCCGAGTTCATCGGCAAGGAGATCCAGACGGCGTATCTCGAGTCGTATTCCGAATACGGCCAGAACATCTTCGACCGCTACGTCATCTACGCCGACTACTGGATCCAGGACCAGGAGTTCCGCGATCCCGACACCGGCGAGGTGTTCGACCGCAAGGCGCTCAACGAGGAGCTGGAGAAGATCGAGAAGCCTGCCGGCATCTCCAACCCGAAGGACTTCAGGAACGAGATCGTCAACTTCGTCCTGCGTTCGCGCGCGCAGAACCACGGCAAGAACCCGGCATGGACCAGCTTCGAGAAAATGCGCCAGGTGATCGAGAAGAAGATGTTCTCCAACACCGAGGAGCTGCTGCCGGTGATCTCCTTCAACGCCAAGGCCTCGGCCGAGGAGAGCAAGAAACACGAGGATTTCGTCAATCGCATGACCACCAAGGGCTACACGCAAAAGCAGGTGCGCCTGCTCTGCGAGTGGTACTTGCGCGTGCGGAAATCGTCCTGAGCGCGACGCGGAGGCAGGCATGGCCTACCTGATCGACCGCCGCATCGCCGGCCGGCACAAGTCGGCCGTCAATCGCGAGCGCTTCATGCGCCGCTTTCGCGGCCAGATCAAGGAGGCCGTCGACCGCGCCATCAAGCGCCGCTCAATCAAGCAGATCGATTCCGGCGAAAAGGTGTCGATTCCGGCGCGCGACATCTCCGAGCCGGTGTTCCGCCAGGGCCACGGCGGCGTGTGGGAGTCCGTGCACCCCGGCAACGAGGAATACCGCCGCGGCGACCGCATTCCGCGGCCGCGCTCGGGCGCCGGCGGCAGCGGCGGCGGCGCCTCGAACGACGGCGAAGGCGAGGACGACTTCGTCTTCGAGCTCTCGCGCGAGGAGTTTCTCGACTATTTCTTCGAAGACCTGGCCCTGCCCAATCTGGTCAAGACGCAGCTCGCCAACACGCAGGACTACAAGACCACGCGCGCCGGCTACAGCGTGGAAGGCACGCCGACCAACATCCATGTCGTGCGCTCGCTGCGTGGCGCCATCGGCCGGCGCATCGCGCTCGGCTCGCCGCTGGTGGCCGAGTTGCGCCAATTGCTGGAAGAGAAGGAACGGCTGGAGTCCGAGCCGGTGCCGGACATGTTGCGCATCCGCGAGCTGGAGGAGCAGATCCATGCCTTGCGCAGCCGCATCTACCGCATTCCCTACCTCGATCCCTTCGACCTGCGCTACCGCAACCGCGTGCGCATGCCGCAACCCTCGGCGCGGGCCGTGATGTTCTGCCTGATGGACGTCTCCGGCTCGATGGACGAGGCGAAGAAGGACATCGCCAAGCGCTTCTTCACCCTGCTCTATCTGTTCCTCACGCGCAACTACGACACGGTGGAAGCGGTCTTCATCCGCCATCACACCCAGGCCGAGGAGGTGGACGAGGAGACTTTCTTCAAGTCGCGCGAGACCGGCGGCACGGTGGTGTCCACGGCCTTGAAACTCATGCAGGAGATCATCGCGCGCCGCTATCCCGTGGCGGAGTGGAATCTCTATGCCGCCCAGGCCTCCGACGGCGACAATTGGCACGACGACTCGCCGCAGTGCCGCCATCTGCTCGCCAACGAGATCGTGCCGCTGATGCAGTACTACGCCTACGTCGAGATCGCCGAGGCAGAGCCGCAGAACCTGTGGCAGGAGTACGAGAGAGTGGCAGAACAGCACAAGCACCGCTTCGCCATGCAGCGCATCCGCGGCGTGGAGGAGATCTACCCCGTCTTCCGCGAGCTGTTCAAGAAAACCAATGCCTTCGCCTACTGAACCCGGTTCGGCCGCGGAGGCCAAGGCCAAGCCCGCGCGCGGCGGCAAGAAACTGCCGACCGGCTCGGAGTGGACCTTCGAGGCGCTGGAACGCTACGAGCGCGCCATCGACCGCACGGCCAAGGGGTTCGGCCTCGACACCTATCCGGTGCAGCTCGAGATCATCACCTCCGAGCAGATGATGGACGCCTATGCCAGCGCCGGCATGCCCACCGGCTACCACCACTGGAGCTACGGCAAGCACTTCATCGCCACCGAGAAGCGCTACAAGCGCGGCGAAATGGGCCTCGCCTACGAGATCGTCATCAACTCGAATCCCTGCATCGCCTATCTGATGGAGGAGAACACGCTGACCATGCAGGCGCTGGTGATCGCCCACGCCGCCTACGGCCACAACTCCTTCTTCAAGGGCAACCATCTGTTCCGCCAGTGGACCGATGCCACCACCATCATCGACTACCTGGTCTTCGCCAAGGAATACCTCGCCGATTGCGAGCGCCGCCACGGCGTCGATGCCGTCGAGGACGTGCTCGATTCCTGCCATGCGCTGATGAACGTCGGCGTCGACCGCTACAAGCGCCCGCAGAAGCTCTCGCTGGCCAAGGAGCGTGCACGCCAGAGCGAGCGCGAGGCCTATCTGCAGTCGCAGGTGAACGAGCTGTGGCGCACCCTGCCGCAGCGCCCGGCCGAACCCGAGCCGGCCGAGGCCGAGCGCTTTCCGCCCGAACCGGAGGAGAACCTGCTCTACTTCATCGAGAAGTACGCGCCGCTGCTGGAGCCCTGGCAGCGCGAGGTGGTGCGCATCGTACGCAAGATCGGCCAGTATTTCTACCCGCAGCGCCAGACCAAGGTGATGAACGAGGGCTGGGCCTGCTTCTGGCACTACACCCTGTTGAACGACCTCCACGACCAGCGCAAGCTCTCCGACGGCTTCATGATCGAATTCCTGCAGTCGCACACCAACGTCGTGCTGCAGCCGCCGTTCACCAAGCCCTGGTATTACGGCATCAATCCCTACGCCATCGGCTATGGCATGATGAATGAGCTGCGCCGCATCGCCGAGACGCCCGACGACGAGGATCGCGCCTGGTTTCCCGACATCGCCGGGCGCGACTGGCGCGAAGTGCTCGACTTCGCCATGCGCAACTTCAAGGACGAGAGCTTCATCGCCCAATACCTCTCGCCGCGCCTGATGCGCGAGCTGCGCATGTTCGCCGTCACCGACGACGAGAACGAATCGGAGCTGCTCGTCTCCGCCATCCACGACGAGGACGGCTACCGCCATCTGCGCCAGGCGCTCGCCGAGCAGTACAACCTATCCAACCACGACCCGGACATCCAGGTCTGGTCGGTGCGCACGCGCGGCGATCGCAGCCTCACCTTGCGCCACTTCATGCACCGCGACCGCCCGCTCGGCGACAGCGCCGACGAGATGCTGCGCCATGTCGCCCGCCTATGGGGTTTCGACGTCTTCCTGGAAAGCGTGAACGGCGCCGGCGAGGTGACCAAGCAGTATTCCTGCTGCTTCGAGAAGCGGCACGGCCGGTAGGCCCTCCTACATCGCCTCGTCGAGCAGCTCGATCCAGTGACGCACCGGCACGGCCGCACTTTCGCCCAGATGGGCGATACAGCCGATGTTGGCACTGGCAATGGCCGCCGGAGCGCCGGCCGAGAGGCATGCGAGCTTGTTGTCGCGCAGCCTGAGCGAGAGTTCCGGCTGCAGCACGGAGTAGGTGCCGGCCGAGCCGCAGCAGAGGTGGCCGTCGGCCACCGGCGTCAGCTCGAAGCCTGCTGCCTGGAGGATTTCCTCCACGGCGCCCCGCACCTTGAGGCCATGCTGCAATGTGCACGGCGAGTGGAAGGCGATCTTGCGCCGTTCCATGGGGACTGACTTTTCCAGCAGGGCCGCGAGGCCCGTTCTTTCCGCTGCGATCACCTCGCCGATGTCGCGTGCGATCAGGGTCACGCGCGCCGCCTTCGCCGCGTAGGCCCGGTCGTGCCCGAGCAGGTGGGCGTACTCGCGCACGTGGGCGCCGCAGCCCGAGGCGGTGACGATGACCGCTTCCGCCCCGCGCTCGATGTGCGGCCACCAGGCGTCGATGTTGCGCCGGGCGTCGTCGCGCGCGCCCTCGTGGTCGTCGAGGTGCAGGCGCACGGCGCCGCAGCAGCCCGCACCCTCGGCTTCGATCGTCGCAATGCCCAAGCGGTCGAGCACGCGCGCCGTCGCCGCATTGATGTTCGGCGACATGGCGGGCTGCACGCAGCCGGCCAGCATGAGCATCTTGCGCGGGTGGTTGCGCCGTGTCGTGGCGACTGACTTTTGCCGCGGCAGCACCTTGGCCTTGAGCGAAGGCGGCAGCAGCGGGCGGAAGAACTGTCCGAGCTTGTAGGCCGGCCCGAACAGCCAGCCGCGCGGCAGGAATTCGCGCAGGGCGAAGCGCAGGAAGCGCGTCCCGGCCGGACGCGCCACGCGCTCGGCGACCACGGCGCGGCCGATATCGACCAGGCGGTGGTACTCCACCCCCGAGGGGCAGGTCGTCTCGCAGGAGCGGCAGGTGAGGCAGCGGTCGAGGTGGCGCTGGGTTTTCTCCGTGACCGCGGCGCCCTCGAGAAACTGCTTGATGAGGTAGATGCGGCCGCGCGGGCCGTCGAGCTCGTCGCCGAGCAGCTGGTAGGTCGGGCAGGTGGCGGTGCAGAAGCCGCAGTGCACGCACTTCCGCAGGATGGCGTCGGCCGTGTCGCCGTCCGGCGTGCCGCGGATGAAATCGGCGAGGTTCGTCTGCATCAGAGCTCCGGATACAGGCGGCCGGGATTGAACAGGCCCTGCGGGTCGAAGCTGCGCTTGAGGTTCTTGTGGATCGCCATCAGCGGCAGCGGCAGCGGCTGGAAGGCGCCGACGGATTCATTTCCGCCGCGGAACAGCGTGGCGTGGCCGCCGGCCTGCGACACCGCCGCGCGCACGGTGTCGGCCGGGCCGTCGAAAGTCAGCCAGCGCAAAGCGCCGCCCCACTCGATCAGCGGCGCGCCCGGCAATGAGAGCGGCGGCGTCTTCGCCGGCAGCGAGAGGCGCCACAGCGTTCCTGCTCCGGAGAAGAAATCCGTCTGCTGCTCGCGCACGCCGCGCCAGAAGGTTTCCGCATCGGCGACGCTCTCGCCGCCGATCTTCCCGCGCGCCGCCGCCACCGCGGCGCGCGCGCCGGACAGGCGCACCGTCAGGTGCCCATCGCTCCAGCAGGTGGCGGAAATCGGCAGCGGCTGGCCGCCCCAGCGGTTCATCGTCTCGATGGCCTTGTCCTGCGGCAGATCGAGTCGCAGCGTGGTTTCCGCCGGCGGCTTCGGCAGCACTTTCAGCGAAACCTCCAGCAGCAGGCCCAGCGTGCCCAGCGCGCCGGCCATGAGGCGCGAGACGTCGTAGCCGGCGACGTTCTTCATCACCTGGCCGCCGAAGTTGAGGATTTCGCCTTTCCCGTCGAGCAGCTTCACGCCGAGGACGAAGTCGCGCACCGAACCGGCCGTGGCGCGACGCGGGCCGGAAAGCCCCGAAGCAACACAACCGCCGACGGTGGCACCCTCTCCCCCTGTCCCTCTCCCGCTCGCGGGAGAGGGGAGCGAGAAATGCGGCGGCTCGAAGGCGAGCATCTGGCCCTGCTCGTCGAGCGCCGCTTCGAGTTCCGCCAGCCGCGTGCCGGCGCGCACGGTGACGACCAGCTCGGTCGGCTCGTAGGCGACGATGCCGGCGTGATTCGTGGTGCCGAGCCGCGCGCCCGCCGGCGCATTGCCGTAGAAATCCTTCGTGCCGCCGCCGCGGATGCAGAGCGGCGCCTTGTCCGCCGCCGCGGCGAGCACGCGCTCGCGCAGCTGTTCGGTCAGGTCAGTCATTTCGCAGAACCGGTCAATCGGTATTCGGAGCAGCGGCGCGGCGTCGGCACGGCCTTGCCCGGGTTGAGCAGGGTGTGTTCGTCGAAGGCCGCCTTGACGCCGTGAAAGGCGGCCAACTCCTCTTTCGAGAACTGCACGCACATCTGGTTCACCTTCTCGATGCCGACGCCGTGCTCGCCGGTGATGGTGCCGCCGACTTCCACGGAGAGTTCGAGGATCTTGCCGCCGTAGCCGGTGGCGCGCTCGACCTCGCCCTCGCGGTTGGCGTCGAACATGATGAGCGGGTGCAGGTTGCCGTCGCCGGCGTGGAAGACGTTGGCACAGCGGAGATTGTATTTCTGCGACAGCTCGGCAATGCGCGTCAGCACGCGGGCGAGATGCTTCCTCGGAATAGTGCCGTCCATGCAGAGATAATCGGGCGTGATGCGGCCCACCGCCGGAAACGCCGCCTTGCGCCCGGCCCAGAACTTGAGCCGCTCGGCCTCGTCGCGCGAGACGCGGATCTCGGTGGCGCCGCTCTTCTCCAGCACGGCGCACATGGCGGCGATCTCCTCGGCCACCTCCTCCGGCGTGCCGTCGGACTCGGACAGCAGGATGGCTTCCGCATTCAGGTCGTAGCCGGCGTGCACGTAGTCCTCGACGGCGGCCGTGGCCGGCTTGTCCATCATTTCCAGCCCGGCCGGGATGATGCCGGCGGCGATGATGTCGGCCACCGCGTTGCCGGCCTTCACCACGTCGTCGAAGGAAGCCATGACCACCTGGGCGAGCTGCGGCTTCGGCGTCAGCTTCACCGTCGCCTCGAGCACGACGCCGAGCATGCCCTCCGAGCCGATCATCAGCGCCAGCAGGTCGTAGCCGGGCGCATCCAGTCCCTCCGAGCCGATCTCCACCACCGTGCCGTCGATCAGCGCCACGCGCAGGCGCATCACGTTGTGCACGGTGAGGCCGTACTTCAGGCAGTGCACGCCGCCGGCGTTCTCGGCGACGTTGCCGCCAATGGTGCAGGCGATCTGGCTGGAGGGATCGGGCGCGTAGTAGAGGTTGCAGGGCGCCACCGCTTCCGAGATGGCGAGGTTGCGCACGCCCGGCTGCACGCGCGCCGTGCGCGCCACCGGGTCGATGTCGAGGATGCGCATGAACTTCGCCAGCGACAGCACGACGCCGTGCTTGACCGGCGTGGCGCCGCCGGAGAGCCCGGTGCCGGCGCCGCGCGCCACCAGCGGCACGCGCAGTTCGTGGCACAGCTTCAGCACGGCGACGACCTGCTCCTCGGTGGTCGGCAGCGCCACCAAGAGCGGCAGCTGGCGGTAGGCGGTGAGGCCGTCGCACTCGTAGGGGACGAGGTCCTCGCGTTCGACCAGCAAAGAGTCAGTCGCCAGGATGCGGCGCAGGCCGGCGACGAGCCGCGCGATCTCGGCCTCGCTCAACTGGCGGTGTTCTTCGGGTGAGCCCATGGTTCCTCCAGCCGGCTATGGTAGCCGCCGCGCCCCGGCGCGGCCATGCGGGTTAACGCGAACTCCCCGCGACGTAGATGGCGCGGAAGTCGTTGACGTTGGTGCGCGTCGGCCCGGTGAGGACGAGATCGCCGAGCGCGGCGAAAAAGCCGTAGCCGTCGTTGTCGGCCAGGCGCGCCTTGGCGTCGATGCCCGCGGCGCGGGCGCGCGCCAGGCTGTCGTCGGCCAGGATCGCACCGGCATTGTCCTCGGTGCCGTCGATGCCGTCGGTGTCGGCGGCCAGGGCATGGATGCCCGGCGCGCCGTCGAGCGCCACCGCCAGCGCCAGCAGGAACTCGGCGTTGCGCCCGCCGCGCCCCTGCCCCCGCACCGTCACCGTCGTCTCGCCGCCGGAGAGCAGCACGCAGGGCGGCCGCGCCGGCACGCCGTGCAGTGCGCAGGACTTGGCCAGGCCGGCCATGACTTTCGCCACTTCGCGCGCCTCGCCCTCGATGGCGTCGCCGAGGACGAGCGGTTCGACCCCGGCGACGCGCGCGGCCTGCGCCGCCGCTTCGAGCGAGGCCTGCGCCGTGGCGATGACGCGCGTCTCGCAGTGTACCAAACGCAGGTCGTCCGGCTTCGGCGTCTCGCTGAGGCACGACCGGAGCAGGGCCTCCACCGTCGGCGGCACGGCGATGCGGTACTTCGCCAGGATCGCCAGCGCATCGGCGCAGGTGGTGGGATCGGCCACGGTGGGACCCGAAGCCACCACGGCCGGGTCGTCGCCCGGCACGTCGGAGATCACCAGGGTCAGCATGCGCGCCGGATAGGCCGCTGCGGCGAGCCGCCCGCCCTTGATGGCGGAGAGGTGCTTCCTCACGCAGTTCATCTCGTCGATGCCGGCGCCGCTCTTCAGCAGGGCGCGGTTCACCTGCTGCTTGTCGGCCAGCGTGACGCCCTCGAAGGGCAGGGCCAGCAGGGCCGAGCCGCCGCCGGAGACCAGCACCAGCACGAGGTCGTCGGAAGTCAGTCCCCGCACGGCGGCGAGGATGCGCCCGGCGGCGGCGCGGCCGGCCTCGTCGGGCACCGGGTGGGCCGCCTCGACCACCTCGATGCGCTCGCAGGGCAGGCCATGGCCGTAGCGCGTCACCACCAGGCCGGACAGTTCGCCCGGCCAATGGTCTTCGACCGCCCGCGCCATGGCGGCGGCGGCCTTGCCGGCGCCGACCACCAAGGTGCGCCCCGGCGGCGCAGGCGGCAGGTGGCGCGGCACGCAGGCCGCCGGGTCGGCGGCGGCGACCGCCGCCTCGAACAGGGATTGGAGAAACCGGGCCGGGGAAGGGGAATGTGCCATCAAGTTTTTGTCCATTGGGCCGTTGACCAAGAGTACCGCAGCGGAGCGCCGGCCATGAATGCCACGACCATCGAACGCCGCCATAATATCCGGCTGCGCGCCTCGGTGCGCGTCTTTCGCGAGCGCAACCCGGCCGGCTCAAACCACCTGCCCCGGCCCGAAGAGATCGCCGTGTAGGACCGATTCCTACATGCAATTCATCGTTCGCCCTATACAGTTCCTTGGGAATTTGCCGTTTAATCAGGCAAACGCGACACGAAAGGACCGGCACATGAACCACGAACGACGCAAGAACCACAAGCTGCGCGCCCTCTTCGACGAGGCCTGCCGCCGCGTCGCGCCCTGCTACGACATGCCGGCGCGGGGACTGCCGGTGGAGTGGCTGGTGTTCCGCGCGGCGCGCGCCGCCTACCCCCAGTTGTCGACCCTCGACCTGTTCCAGTTTTCCGTGGCCTCGACCCGCATTCATCGCAGCCGGCAGGCCGAACTGGCGGGCCATCTGGCCTGCTGAAGGGTTTCCTCCTCACCCGCCCATACCCCCCCCTCCTTGGGCGGACTTGAGCCGGCGCTGACCACGCCGGCTTGTTTTTTTTGGCGCGAGGGCGGCATGATGGCGCACTCATGCGCACCGCCCTCCTCGCCGACATCCACAGCAACCTCGAGGCGCTCGAAGCCTGCCTGGCCCACGCCCGGCGCGAAGGCGTGGATCGCTTTGCCTTTCTCGGCGACCTGCTCGGCTACGGCGCCGACCCCGGCGCCTGCCTGGAGATCGTCGCCGGCCTGGTGCAGGAAGGCGCCCTCGCCGTGCGCGGCAACCACGACGAGGCCTGCCTCGGCGGCGTGCTGCCGGAGATGCATTTCATCGCGCGCGACGCCATCTACTGGACGCGCGAGCGGCTCGGCGAGGCCGAGCGGGCATTCATCGCCGGCCTGCCGCTGACGGTCGGCGAGGCAGACCGGCTTTATGCGCACGCCAGCGCCGAGCGTCCGCAGGACTGGATCTACGTCGTCGGCACCGAGGAGGCCGCGCGCGCCTTCGCGGCAACGCCGGCGCGCCTGGTGTTCGTCGGCCACGTGCACCACCCGCTGCTGTACTTCACGACGCCGGCGGGGACGCCGCGCCTGTTCGAACCGATGCCCGGCGTGCCCTTGCCGCTGTCCGACTTCCGCCGCTGGCTGGTCATCGCCGGCGCCGTCGGCCAGCCGCGCGACGGCAACCCCGCCGCCTGCTACGCCCTGCACGACCACGATGCCGGCACGCTGACGCATTTCCGCGTGCCCTACGATGTCGACCAGGCGGCGCGCAAGATCCTCGATGCCGGGCTGCCGGAAAAGCTCGCCTGGCGACTGATCGTGGGGGAATGATGCTGGGCGAAGGCATGCTGGAGGCGGGTACGGCGGTGGGCGGATTCCGCGTGCGCAGCCTGCTGCACGAAGGCGGCATGGCGCTGCTCTACGATGTCGAGCCCGCCGCCGGCGCGGCGCCTTTCCCGCTCATCCTCAAGGTGCCGCGGCTCGGCTTCGGCAGCCACCCCGGCTGCCTGGTCGGCTTCGAGGTGGAGCAGATGATCCTGGCGCGCCTCGTCGGGCCGCACGCGCCGCGCCTGGTCGCCAGCGGCGACGAGGACGGCGCGCCCTGGCTGGTGATGGAGCGCATCGACGGCGGCCGGCTCGCCGACGTTGCGGCGCACGCCCCGCTCGCGCCCGGCGAGGTCGCCCGCCTGACCGGCACCGTCGCCGCGGCGGTGCACGACCTGCACCGGCAGAACGTCATCCACCTCGATCTGAAGCCCGAAAACGTGCTGTTCCGCGCCGACGGCACGGCCGTGCTGGTCGACTACGGCCTGGCGCGCCATGGCGAACTGCCCGATCTCGTCGAGGAGGAATTCGACCTGCCCGCCGGCACCGGCGCCGCCATTTCGCCCGAGCAACTGGCGGGCATCCGCTCCGACCCGCGCAGCGACCTCTTCGCCCTCGGCGTCATCGCCTACCGGCTGGCCACGGGCCGGCTGCCGTTCGGCGCGCCGACGACGCGCGGCGCCATGCGGCGGCGGCTCTGGCTCGACCCGCTGCCGCCGCGCGCCCACGCGCAGGGCCTGCCGCCCTGGCTGCAGGAGATCATCCTGCGCTGCCTGGAAGTGCGGCCGGAGGCACGCCATGCCACGGCGGCCCAGTTGGCGCACGACCTCGCCCATCCGCAGCAGGTGCCGCTGACCGAGCGCGCCGCGAGGCTGCGTCGCCGCGGTCCGCTCGTGGCGCTGCGCCGCTGGCTGCGGGCGTTCGGCGCACCGCCCGCGGCGGCGCCCTCGCCCGCGCGGCAGCTCTCGCGCGCGCCGCACGTGCTGGTGGCGGTGGACCTGGCCGACCGCCGCGAGGCGCTGGCGGAGGCCATGCGCGCCGCCCTGCGCAGGGCGTTGGCCGCAGAGCCCGGCCTGCGCGTGACGCTCGTCGCCGCGTGCCCGCCGCCGCCCTTCGGCGAGGAGACCGCGCCCGAACTGGCGCACGGCCAGCAGACCGCCGCGCTCATCGCGCTGCGACACTGGGCGCACCCGCTCGGCCTGCCGGCGGAGAAGCTGCGCATCCATGTCGCGGAGAGCACCGACCCCGCCGGCGCCCTGCTCGACTATGCTGCCGCGCACCATGCCGATCGGATCATCGTCGGCGCGCGCGGCCACTCCGCCCTGCGCCGCTACCTCGGCAGCGTCTCGGCGCGCGTCGTGGCGGAGGCCGCCTGCAGCGTCACCGTGGTGCGGCCGGCCGGCGAACGACCGGATTGATTAGTCCATTGAATATTTCTATCACGGCATCGAAGCGATGAGTTTGCGGGCGGGCGTGTCTGGTTGTAGAAATAGCGGCCAATAACAAAAAACATCCAACGACAAGAAAGAGGAGGAGACATGATCTACAGCCACAAATCCCCTGCCCTGCTGATCATCGGCATCCTCATGCTGATGTGGGGCTGGCTGAACAATGCCGGCAGCCTCGACGGCATGCAGGGCTGGTTGCATCCCGGCGCCTACAAGGAGCACAAGCAGGCAGTCGAGAAGCACGCCGCCGATGCCAAGGCCGCCGCCGAGAAGGCCGCGGCGGAGGGCAAGCCGGCACCCGAGGCGAAGCCGATGAAACCCTCGAAGTTCGACGGCACCAAGGCCGAGCAGGCGCAGCTCGCCTACATCCTCGGCGGCCTCTTCGCCGCCGTCGGCGTGCTGGTGCTGGTGATCCCGAAGAAGGAGGGGCACCTCGACTACTACGCCGGCGTGGTGCCGGGCATGGCCTTCATCGTCGGCATCGCCTGCGCCGTGCGCTGGATCCTCGATCCGATGTTCGCCAACTGGGGCAAGGCGGCGCAGCCGACGCTGGGCTGGGACTTCGCCCGCATCATGAACCTCAACTACATCATCCTCGGCATCGTCCTCGGCATGATCATCGTGAACGTGTTCCGCATTCCCGCCTGGGCGAACAACGGCGTGAGAACGGCGCGCCTCTTCCTCAAGACCGGCGTGGTGCTGCTCGGCACGCTCTACTCGGCGGCCGAGCTGGCCCAGCTCGGCGCCCTGTCGGTGGTGATGATCGGCTTCTTCGTGCTCGGCTCGGTCTGGCTGGTGCTGCTCTGGGGCCCGCGCATGGGCGCCAGCAACTCGATGACGGGGTGCTCTCCCTCCGGCGTCGGCGTCTGCGGCGTCTCGGCGGCGGTGGCCGCTTCCCCGGTGGTAAACGCCAAGGCGGTGGACATCGCCTTCACGCTCGGCACCATCCTGCTCTGGGGCGTGCTGTGCATGTTCACCTTCCCCACCATCGGCCAGCTGCTCGGCATGGGACCGGTGCAGTTCGGCGCCTGGGCCGGCACCGGCATCCTCAACTCGGCGCAGGTGGCGGGCGCGGCGCTGGCCTTCGACCCGCACGGCATCGAGACGCTGAAGGTCGCCGAGATCTTCAACATCACGCGCGTGCTGTTCCTGCCCCTCATCGTGGTGTGGCTGGCGGCCTGGTACGTCAAGCGCGAGGTCGGCGCGCAGAAGGTGGATCTGGGCAAGGTGCTGGTGGCGAAGTTCCCGGTGTTCGTCATCGGCTTCCTCTTCATGTTCCTGCTGTCCACGATGGGCGTGTTCGCCCCTTCCGGCCACTACCAGGGCAAGTACTTCGCCCACGAGCAGGTGAAGGAGGACAAGCTGCTCAAGGAGAAGGATCTCGCCGCCCTTCAGGCGATGCTGCCGAAAGTAACCAAGCCCGAGGAGACGAAGGCGCTGCAGGACCTCATCGCCAACCGGAAGCTCACCTCGCGCGAGCAGGATCACGTGCTGAAGGGCGTGGCCAAGGCAGCCAAGGACGACAAGGCGGTGAAGGACGCCATCGGCAACGCCAACAAGGCGGCCTGGCACGACTCGAAGATCATCCGCGCCTTCCGCGACTGGATTGCCTGGCTCTTCGCCATCGGCCTCACCGGCCTGGGCATGCAGATCACCGTGGCCTCGATCAAGCAGGCCGGCGGCAAGCCGCTCATCATCGGCTCGGTGGTCGGCACCATCAAGGCGATCGGTTCGCTGATCGTGGTGCTGCTGTTCGTCAAGGAATTCGTCTAACCCTCTCCCCCGACCCCTCTTCCGCACGCGGGAGAGGGGCGTAGAAAGGAGCAAGTCATGGCTGAAGAAGAGAAGAAGTTCGACCGCGGCACCCAGCTCTCGATTTTCGTCAGCGACCGCATGGAAGACGTCGGCGCGCTGGTGTTGGCGCTGGCCATCGCCATCGGCATCCTGATCGTCGTCGGCAAGTGAGCTTTATTCCGGAAACCCTGCTGCTGGCGCATCACGGGACGGACGGGGCAAAGCGGGCGGAGGCGGCGGCCTTCGCCTGCGCCGTCGCCAGCAGGACGCGCATTGTGCACCTCTTCGTCGTTCCGGATTTCTGGGCCGGCATGCAGGGCGACGACTGGCTCAACAACGCCTGGACGCGCGACGCCTTCGCCGTGCATGTCGAGCGCCAGCTCGACGCCGAGGCGACCATGGAAGTCGACGCCCTCGCCGCGCACTGCATGGCGCGCGGGTTGACCTGCAACAGCCTGGTGCGCTTTGGCGAGCCGGCGGAATGCCTGCTCGCCGTAGCGCGCGAAGTGCAGCCCGACCTCGTCGTCATCGGCCCGCCGCGGCCGAAAGGCACGCTGGGCTACCGCAGCCGCATGGACCTCGAGAAACTCGCCCGCGGCCTGACCGCCCCTTTGCTGATTGCCCGCTGAACCACCGACAGACAACGCCGCCTGGGTCGACATCGACCTGCCGCAGCCAGCGCAGGACGTCGCCGAATATCTGCGCGACGTCGAGCGCCTGCTGCGCCTGAATCCCTACCTCGAGATCCGCCGCTTCGAAAAAGCGCCGCAAGGTTTCGCGCTCGAAGCGCTCAACGAGATGAACGGATGTGCCGTGTCGCAGCGACTGACTTTCGACGCGGCGGGACTGCGCGGCTACGTCCTCCGCTACGACACGGGGCTGAAGCAGACCACCGAGGTCGCGGTCGAGCCGCATCGCGCGGGGTCCAGGCTGCGCATCCGCGAAACCTACCGCCCGCCCGCCGACGATGCCGAGCTCGCCCAGGTCGACCGCAGCCTGACGCCGTGGGGGCAATCGATCCGCCGCCATTTCATGGGGTTGGCGCGCTGGGGCCGACTGCCCGGCTACCGCCGCTGGCGCGAACGCGTCTGGCTGGGCATGAAGCCGCGCGAGCGGCGCGTGACGCGGCTCATCGTCTGGGCGACGCTCGTCGAATTCTTCGTCTTCGTCGCCGCCGTCTTTCTCTACCTCGGCTGATCACGTTCCTCCGGCGGCTTGAGGCCGCGGAAGGCGCGCCAGAGCAATAGATCGTAGGCGATCTTCATGCCGGCGCCGATGAACAGCGGCGCGGCGAGCGAGGCGGCCTGCATCAGCCAGCCGGCGAAAGTGGGCGCCACCGCCCAGCCGCCGAGGCGCACGAGGTGCGTGACCCCGGATGCATAGGTGCGTTCCTCCGGCTGCACCACCGCCATGACGTAGGACTGCCGCGTCGGCACGTCCATCTCGACCAGTCCTTCGCGCAGCAGGAACAGCAGCGCCGCCACGGGGAAATTCGGCGCGAAGGCGACCGAGGCGAGCAGGAGGCTCGACGGGATGTGGGTGAACACCATGGTATTCACCAGTCCTATCCGCGCCGCCAGCCACGCCGCGCCGAGGTGCGAAAGGGCATTCAGCACGCGCGCGGCGAAGAACAGGCCGCCGATCCACGCGGCGGAGACGGCGAAGCGCTCGAAGAAATAATAGGACAGCAGCGCCGAGCCGAGGAAGCCGCCGGCGATGCTGTCGATGGCGAACAGCGCCGAGATCTTCCAGACAATCTTTCTGCTCTCTGGCGACACCGGCCGGCGCGGGCCGGCGGCGCCGGTCTCCGCCGCCGATGACAGCGCGAGGGCCAGCGGCGCGCCGGCGGCGAGCAGCGCCGCGTAGAGCAGGAACATGGCGCGGAAGGCCTGCGTCTCGTCGACGCCCAGTTCGGCGAGCAGGGTCGGCGCCGCCGCCAGCAGCGCGCCGAGCGCGTGGCCGATGTCGGTGAGCAGGTTGTAGCGGGCGAAGGCGCCGGTGCGGCCGGCGTCGTCGGTGGTCGCCGGCAGGATAGCCTGCTCCAGCACCAGCGCCGCGCCGCGGTCGCGGCCCATGCCGTTGAGGATGCCGACGAAGGCCGCCGCCGCCATCGCCCACGGCGCGCTCACCCATGCCGCGCCGAGGCCGCCGATCGCACCGAGCAGGGACAGCCCGAGCAGGCAGCGGCGCCGGCCGAGGCGGTCGCCGGCCCAGGTCACGATCACCAGCGCCAGCGTCGCGCTGGCGAGTCCGGCCGAGAGCACGGCGCCGATGGCGGCGGCGGAGAAGCCGAGCCGCGCCAAAGTCAGTCCCAGCAGCACGCCGGCCATGCCGGTGGCCAGCGCGCGCAGAAAAGCGGCGGCATAGATGAGGCGGCGGTCGTTCATAAGTCCGTCATTCCCGCAAAGATCCGTCATTCCCGCGAAAGCGGGAATCCACGATTGAGTGCCTCCCATGGATTCCCGCTTTCGCGGGAATGACGAAGTTATTGTTATAAGTATTACTTTATTGTAGAGTTATTTACATGATCAAGCAAACCCCGGCCGACTGGCTGCTGCTCGTCACCACCCTGCCGACGAAGAACGCCACGGCGCGCATGCGCCTGTGGCGCGCGCTCAAGGCGCACGGCTGCGCCACCCTGCGCGACGGCGCCTACCTGCTGCCGGACCAGGCGAAGACGGAGCACGCCCTGGCGCGGCTCGCAGCCGACACCGAGGCGGCCGGCGGCAGCGCCCACCTGCTGCGGCTGGCGAGCCGCGACGCCGCGCAGGAGGCCGCCTTCCGCAAGGGGTTCGACCGCAGCGCCGACTACCGCGCCCTGCTCGATGCCCTCGGCAGGATGCCGAAGCGCGAGGTGGCGGCGCTGAAGGCGCTGAAGAACCTGCGCCGCGAGTTCGAGGCCATCGCCGCGACGGATTATTTCCCGGGCGAAGCCCGGCGCCAGGCGGAAGCAACGCTGCGGGCGCGCGAAGCCGCCGCCGGCGGCGAGCCGGCCAGCATCGCCGGCCGGGTGCGCCGTCTCGCGGCGGCTGACTTTCAGGGGCGCAACTGGGCGACGCGCAAACACCCGTGGGTGGACCGCATGGCCTCGGCCTGGCTGATCCGCCGCTTCATCGACCGCAAGGCGAAGTTCCTCTGGCTCGACGACCCGAAGCGCTGCCCGAAGAAGGCGCTCGGCTTCGACTTCGACGGCGCGGCGTTCACCCACGTCGACGGCCGCGTGACGTTCGAGGTGCTGCTGGCGAGCTTCGGCCTCGAGGCCGACGCCGCCCTCGCCCGCATCGCCACCATCGTGCATTTTCTCGACGTCGGCGGCGTGCCGGTGGCCGAGGCGGCGGGCATCGAGGCGGTGCTGACGGGGCTCCGCGCCGTTTCATCCGACGACGACAAACTGCTGGCCGAGGCGAGCCGCGTCTTCGACGGCCTCTACAACAACTATCGACAGGAGAACCCCAATGAGTGACGACATTCCCGCCGCGCCGCCGCCCGCGCCCACGCTGGGCGAGGCCTTCAAGTACTGGCTCAAGCTCGGCTTCATCAGCTTCGGCGGCCCCGCCGGACAGATCGCCATGATGCACCAGGAGCTGGTCGAGCGCCGCCGCTGGATCTCCGAGCACCGCTACCTGCACGCGCTCAATTACTGCATGCTGCTGCCGGGGCCGGAAGCCATCCAGCTCGCCATCTACATCAGCTGGCTGATGCACGGTGTCAGGGGCGCGGTCATGGCCGGCGTGCTGTTCTTCCTGCCGGCCTTCGCGCTGCTGTCGCTGCTCGCCGGCATCTACCTCGCCTACGGCGACGTGCCGCAGGTGGCCGGCGTCTTCTACGCCATCAAGCCGGCCGTGGTCGCCGTGGTGCTGTTCGCCGCCTGGCGCATCGGCTCGCGGGCGATCAAGAATGAAGTCCTGCTCGGCATCTGCGCGCTGGCCTTCGTCGGCATCTTCTTCTTCAAGATCGACTTTCCCTGGATCGTGCTGGCCGCCGGCATCCTCGGCGCATTGGGTAACGCAATGGGCGGCAAGCTCGCGAGCAAGTTCAAGGGCGGCGGCGGCCACGGCGCCTCGCACAAGCAGTACGGCCCGGCGCTGATCGACGACGATACCCCGCCGCCGGCCCACGCCCGGTTCACCTGGACCCGGCTGGTCGTGACCACGCTGGCGTTCGTCACCCTCGGCGCGGCGCCGCTGCTGGCGCTGCGGGGCAGCGGCACGCTGCTCGACATGGGCGAATTCTTCACCGCCGCCGCCTTCCTCACGATCGGCGGCGCCTACGCCGTGCTGCCCTACGTCTACCAGGCGGCGGTCGAGCACTTCGGCTGGCTCACCGGCCCGCAGATGATGGACGGCCTGGCGCTGGGCGAAACCACGCCGGGGCCGCTGATCATGGTGGTGACCTGGGTCGGCTACATCGGCGGCGTGACCAAGCAGGTGCTCGCCGATCCCGTCGCCGCCGGCCTCGCCGGCGCCAGCGTCGCCACCTTTTTCACTTTCCTGCCGAGCTTCTGGTTCATCATCGCCGGCGCCCCCGTGGTGGAAGCCACGCGCGGCGAGCTCAAGTTCACCGCGCCGCTCACCGCCATCTCCGCCGCCGTGGTCGGCGTGATCGTCAACCTCGCCGTCTTCTTCGCCTGGCACACCTTCTGGCCGCAGGCCAGCGAGGCCGCGCCCTTCGCCGGGCCGTTCGACTGGCTGTCGGTCGTCGTCGCCGTCGCCGCCTTCCTCGCCCTGTGGAAGTACAAGGTCGACATCATGAAAGTCATCGGCGCCTGCGCGCTGCTCGGCCTGGCGCTGTCCTTCGTGAGGTAGGCAGGGATGAAACGGGTCGCCCGCGAGCGCCCGAAGATCGGCCGCATCGCCTGACGGCGAAATTGACGCCGATCATGATGTTCATTATGATGATCAATGGTTCATTATATTGAACATGATAATCCCGTGATCGCCGACCTGTCATCGCTCGTTCGCGCGCGCCGGCGCGAGCTGAACCTCAGCCAGCAGCAGCTGGCCAGGGCGGCGACCGTCTCCAGGACCACGCTTTCGCACGTCGAACGGGGCAAGGCGCCGCACGTGCAGATGGACGTGCTCGATCGCATCCTGCGCGCCCTCGGCCTGGCGCCGCGGCTGGCCGCCGGCGCGGCGCCCGACGCGGCCCGGCTGGCGGCGCGCATGGCGCACCAGGCGCGCCTGCATGCGCAGCGCGAGCGGCATTTGCGCCTGGCGGTGGCGCTGGCCGCCGACCCGAGGGCGGCACGCGGCAAGATCGAGCGTGCGCAAAGCGTCGTCGAACTGTGGCGCAGGAACCGCAGCTGCAGCCCGCAATACGTCAGGCGCTGGACGGCATTGCTGGCGCTGCCGCCGGCGCGGCTGGCGCAGCGCATGGCCAGCCTGGCCGATTGGGAAGACGCGCTGTTCCAGAACACGCCCTGGTCCTGGGCATGGAACTGAATGAGGCTAACCCCGTTTCAGTACCGATCAGAAGTAGAAATTTCCAGCCGCTTGCCGGCGGCATCGTCGCCGGCTTTCTCGACCCGAACGACGCGGCGGTCTCGAAATACGCCCGCGGCGAACCGCGCGACCGGGAATGGATCCGCGCCGGTCATCGAGAGCCACTTCCGGGATACGGTATTTCTCGACGATGCCGAACGCCTGCGGGCGCACCGGCTGCTGGCGGAGGATCAGGCCTGGCTGGCCCGTGCCTGAACATCCCTTAGGTAACAGTCGGTCCCGCCAACACGGCGAAAAAAAGCCCCGCCATGCGGCGGGGTCTGATCGTTGCGGGACGGCGAAGCCTAGTCGACCTCTTCCCAGCCGGTGATCATCGCCTTGAGGTGCGCGGTCGGCGTGTGGCCGGCGGTCGCCAGGTAGATGTGGGCGATGAAGAAAATGAGCATGAGGAAGGCGCCGATGGTATGGCCGGTGGCGACGAGGCCGAGGTCGAGGCCGCCCAGGCCCCAGGCGGCCCACCGGTCGTAGAAGAGGTAGAGCCAGCCGGTGATCCAGATCAGCGGGCTGATGAAGAGCAGCACGCCGAGGTAGGCCAGGCGCTGCAGCGGGTTGTGCTTCCGGAGCGTAGTCTGGCGGAACGGGTGCGGCGCGTGCGTGAAGATGCCCGAGAGGTAGTACTTCAGCATCGCCACCACCTTCTCCGTGGTCGGGATGTACTGCTTCCACTCACCCGTGGTGAGGTGCCAGAAGATGGCGAAAACCCACAGGCCGACCAGCGTCCAGGCGGCGAGGGTGTGGAAACCCACCGCCTGCTCGAAGCCGAAGACGCGATAGGCGCCGTGGATCTCGAAGCCGGTGAGCAGGAGGAACATGATCAGCGCGGCCTGCGACCAGTGCCAGAAGCGCTCGAATCTCTTGAAGATGTAGATGCGTTCAGCCATTTTCGTTCTCCTCAGCCTTTGCGGGCGGCGACGATGCGCACGATGCCATGGCCGATCACGCCGAGCAGGGTGAGCAACGCCATGATCCAGCCGGCCTTGTCGACCAGCGGATGGGCGTCGCGGCCGGGCAGGTAGACGCCCTCGATGCCTTCCAGGCGGCCATTCTTCATGTGGCACTCGGCGCAGCCGACGGCCTTGTCCTTCGGCGCCACCATGTGGGTGGTCGGCCAGTACATCTCGGTCTCGACGAAGTCGACCTTGCCGGAGAAGGGCGCGCCGGAGGTGCGCATGCCGGTCTCGATGGCCTTTTCCCAGTTCAGGTTCTTCCAGAAGCCGGTGTCGTCGTTGCCGGCCGTGTGCGGCGTCACCAGCGTGTTGTGCACCGGATCGTAGGGCTGCTTGCCGCGCATGATCTTCATCGGCCAGATGAGCGACTTGCCGTCGGTCGGGCTGCCGCCGATGCGGTTGATCTGCGTCGGCCCACCGTTACCCTGGCCCTTCACGATCTTGTCGCCGAGCAGCGTGTAGGTGATCTCGCCGTTGAACCAGCGGTATTCCGGCTTGACGTTCTCGCCGATCACGAAGTCGCCCTTGTGCGAGGCGTAGATGTCGTGGCCCTTCTTGTCCTTGACGGTGAACTGCTTGCCGTCCTTCAGCTTGCCGGCGGTGGACCAGTCCCACACCATCTTGGTCGGCACGCCGCCGCGCGCGAAGGTCGGGATGTGGCAGGTCTGGCAGGCCACCTTGTTGGCGTGGTGGTTGAGGCGGGCCGATTCCTTCGCCTCCTTGTGCGGCGCGTTGCCGTGGCAGGCGACGCAGGTGGCCGGATTGCGCTTCTTCTCGTCCTTGCCGCGGATGTGCGCGCCGCCCTTGTCGAGCGCCGTCGGCGTGTAGCGGCTGCCCGGCACGTCGTGGCTGGAGGCCTTGTGGCAGGTGCCGCAGGTGAAGTCGAGTCCCTCGGCATCCATGTGCACGTCCACGTCCGCCGTCGGCGCCGCCAGCGAGGTGTCCATGTCGCCGTGCTTGACGCCGTCGCCGCCGCCGCCGCGGAAGTGGCAGGCGCCGCAGGTGTCGCGGCTGGTCTTGCCGATCTTCTGCGCGACCTTGGCGAGGTCGACCGGCTTGATCATCTTGCCCGAGCCGGGCGGCAGCTCGATCGGCGCGCCCACCACCGGGTTGCCGGCGAGGCCGGGCGGCTTCTGGTAGAGGCCGGTCGTGTCGTGGCAGACCAGGCAGTCGACGTTCTCTTCCCTGGCGAAGTCGAAGCTGGCGTCCTTCCAGCCGTAGCCGACGTGGCAGGCGGTGCAGGCAGCGTAGTTCGAGGGGATCGAGATGCAGAAGTTGTTGAGCACGTTCTTCTTGCCGAGCCGCTGCTTGTTCTCGGGATTCATGAACTCCCAGGTCCAGTGCTTGGTGCGATGCACCTGACGGGCGGCTTCGGTGTGGCAGGAGAGACAGGCCTTGGTGACCTCGGGACCGGACTTGAACGGGCCGTTCAGTTCCTTGAACTTGGTGTGGTCGGCCGTGGTGTTCAGCTTGACCGGCGGCGGGTCGCTGGCCAAGGCGGAGGCGGATGCGAACAGCGCGAGCCAGCCGGCCATCGCAACGCCAATCGAAGTACGTAACATGATCATTCTCCCTGGCGATAGGTGGAGAGGAGTCTAGGCGTTTGTAAATCGATCCGTGTTGACCCTTCTCAATGAAAGAATAGAATATTTGTAGATAATTAAGTAACGATATTGTGATTAATTTTGTGCATCGCCGAATGCATCGCATTGATCCACGCCGCATGACGCCGATGCTATGTTTCGATCAAATCTCTTTTGGAAAGGGAGCATCATGAAACTCAAGACCGCATTGCCGCTGCTGGCCGCCACCGCGCTGTTCGCCTCCGCCGCCCAAGCCTACGATGCCGACTGGAAACGCGGCCGCGTCTACTACCGCAGCGTGTGCACCTCCTGCCACGTCGCCTCGCCCGTCGGCCAGATCAATCCGAGCAGCAGGACCAAGGCCGAATGGGCGGCCTACATGCAGGCCGACAAGCACGGCAAGGGCAAGGAGACCGTCAGGCAATACGTCAGCAAGCAGTACCGCGCCAGCATCAAGTCGGGCAACAAGGCCGCCGAGAAATTCGCCGACGTGCCCGACCAGGAGCTGTTCGAGGACGTCAAGGTCTTCCTCATGCGCGGCGCCAAGGACGGCGAGAGCCCGGCCAGCTGCAGCTGATCGCCCGCGCGGCCCGCCAGGGCGGCGCAGTCAACAACATGGAGCCGCGTGAGCGGCGAACGACCGTCACCCCCTTCCCCGGAAGGGGGACGGGGGGAAGGGGATCCAATGAGTGAAGGAAGCGGCTGGCTGGCCGGCTTCAAGGCCGACTACGACAGGCTCTTCGTCGAGGAATGGTCGCCCTACGTCGGCGCCATCCTGCTGATGCTGGTGATCGTCGCCCTGATGATCAACGGCCTGTTCTGGGGCGTCTTCGGCGGCGTGCGCCACTGGGGCGATGCCTTCAACCACCTGATCGGCCTCGCCCCGCTCATCGGCGTGCCCAAGGTGGAGGAAGGCTTCCTCACCCACCGCATGTCGCTGATGAACATCATGCTGCTGCTGGGCGCCTTCAGCGCGGCGCTGATGTCGCGGCAGTTCCTCGTCAACCGCCCGCCGAAGCTCGAACTCGTCTGGGCCGCGCTGGGCGGCACGCTGATGGGCATCGGCGCCTCGCTCGCCGGCGGTTGCACCACCGGCGGCTTCTTCAACCCGGTGCTGCATTCCTCGCCGGCCGGCTGGATGATGTGGGCGGGGCTGCTCGCCGGCGCCGTGATCGGCCTCAAGCTGCTGCTGTGGACGCTCGACCACATCGAGTGGGGCACGCAGGCGCCGCCGACGCTGGAGACGCCGCCCGCCCTGCTCAAGGCCTATCCCTTCATCGGCCTGGCCATCGTCGTCGGCGTGCTCGTGTGGACCGCCGGCTGGTACGGCTCGCCCGACACGGTGCTGGTCTCGCGCGCCGTCATCGTGCTGCTCGGCTTCTGCATCGGCTTCGTCATGCACCGCTCGCGCCTGTGCTTCGCGCGCGCCTTCCGCGAGCCGTTCATGACCGCCGAGGGCGACATGACCAAGGCGCTGATCCTGGCGCTGGCCATCGGCATCCCCGTCGCCGCCTTCCTCTTCCAGAAAAAGGTGATCGATCCCTACATCGCCATCCCGCCGACCTTCTGGATCGGCTCGCTTCTCGGCGGCCTCGTCTTCGGCATCGGCATGGTGTTTGCCGGCGGCTGCGCCTCCGGCTCGCTCTGGCGCATGGGCGAGGGCCACGTCAAGCTGTGGGTGGCGATGTTCTTCTTCGCCTGGATGGGCTCGACCGCCAGCGCCCTGCTGAAGAAGGCCGGCCTCACTTCCATCGACGAGGAGAACGTCGAGACCTTCGAGATCACCGCCGTCGGCTACCAGGCCTACTGGCCGGACCTGCTGCCCGGCTGGGGCTGGACGCTGCTCGTCGGCGGCGCGCTGCTGGCCCTCTGGTACGCCTTCGTGCGCTACAACGAATCGACCGAGAAATTCACCGTGCTTTGACAACCACTACGAGGAGACCACCATGATCAGCAAGCTCAAGCTGTTTGCCCTCGCCACTGCCGTCGCACTGGCCGCCGGCTGCGCCCAGTCGCCGTCGACACCGGCCGGCGCCCAGTCCGCCGAATCGGCGGAGGGCCTGGTCCGCTACAGGAACGTCGTCGATTACGCCTACGTGAAGAAGCACGCCGCGCTGCCGCGCGACGAAAAGGCCGCACTCGTCGTCGACTCGCGTCCCGCCGCGCGCCGCTACGACATCGGCCACATCTCTGGCGCCATCAACATACCCGACACGAACTTCGACAAGCTGGCGCCCAGCATGCTGCCCGCCGACAAGAAGGCCGAGATCATCTTCTACTGCCAGGGGCCGACCTGCGACCTGTCGGCGAAATCGGCGCTGAAGGCCGAGAAGCTCGGCTACACCAACATCAAGGTCTATGAGGGCGGCATCCCCGACTGGGAGGCCAAGGGCGAACCCCTGTCCGTCAGCACGGCCTTCATGCAGAAGATCATCGCCGAGAAGGCCGACATCGTGCTGATCGACTCGCGGCCCGCCCGCCGCGTCCAGAACGAGGGCACCATCCCCGGCGCCATCAACATTTCCGACAGCAGCTTCGACAAGGAAGTCGGCAAGCTGCCGCAGGACAAGCAGAAGGAGATCATCTTCTTCTGCCAGGGCTTCGCCTGCGATCTGTCCGACAAGTCGGCGAAGAAGGCGATGGCCCTCGGCTACAAGAAGGTCCGCACCTATGCCGCCGGCCATCCGGCCTGGAAGGCCGCCGCCGAAGGCAAGAAATAAACCGCACTCGGGAATGGCGGCCTACGCCATTCCCGAAACCTATGGAGATCGGAACATGACCCGCACGTTTCTGAAAACCGTTCTATGCGCCGCCGCGCTGGCGTTCGCCCCGCTCGCCCCGGCCGCCGACATCGCCATCGAGCAAGGCAAGGAAAAGGGCAGCATCACCGTCGCCTCCTTCGAGCGCATCCTCAAGGAAAATCCCTCGCAGATCGTCGTCATCGACGTGCGCGACGAGAAGGAAGTGAAGAAGGGCACCTTCCCCGGCGCCCTCAACATCCCGGTCGGCGACATCGAGAAGAAGCTCGGCGAACTGCCGAAGGACAAGCCGATCGTGTTCACCTGCTCGACCGGCGCCCGCTCCGGCGAGGCCTACGACACCGTCAAGATGCTCGGCGGCAGCAGCGGCATCACCGCCTACTTCCTCGACGCCGACGTGACCTTCGCCGACGGCAAGTACAGCATCAAGCCGCGCTGAGCGGCCGTCTTCCCTTCCTCCTCCGACCGCCGGCGCCGGCAGAAGTCAGCGCCGGCGGCACGGCGGCGGATACCCGTCAGCCGTCGTGACGGTCGGATCAACCCGTGGTACTGTCGGACACCATTCGAATCGAAGATCCCCGCCGGCCATGACCATACACGGCAAACCGATCCAGGAACGCATCGACTGGCTGTTCGACCTCGCCGACCGCCACGGCGCCGACTACCGCAACCCGGAGGCCTGGCTGGCGCGCGAGCGCTACCTCGCCGAGCACCCGACCGCCATCGCCGTGCTCAAGTGCATGGACGGGCGCGTGAACATCCCGGTGGTCACCAACACGCCGGTCGGCATCCTGATGCCCTTCCGCAACCTCGGCGGCATGTTCGACCTCGGCTGGCCGCACCTCGGCGAGGTGCTCGCCAGCTTTGTTTCGCGAATGGTGCATACCGGCCGCCGCGTGCTGTTCCTCATCACCTACCATTTCTCGAAGGGCGACCCGCAGCGCGGCTGCGCCGGCTTCCGCTACGACACGGAGGCCGCCATCGCCCACACCCTGCAGATCCGCCGCCAGGTCGAGCACATCTTCGGCGCCGCCCACGGCACCGTGTACCCGCTCGTCTGCGGACTCGAGACCGACGAGGACGCGCTGATCGTGCACGGCAGCGACGGCCGCCGGCTCGACCTGTCGACGCTGGACGCCGGGGGCCGCGCGGCGCTGGAGGGCGAACTCGCCGCGCTGCTGCCCGACATGCCGGCGCAGATGCGCGCCGACCTGCTGCCCCTGCTGCAGGGCAACCTCGTGCGCATCGACACGGTGCGCGCCCAGATCGCGCGGCGCGAGCGCGCGCTCGACATCGAGCACCGCGAGTGGATGATCTGCCTCGGCCGCGGCTTCGATTTCCTGCACACGCCCAACGTCGCGCTGATCATCGGCCCCTACAGCCCCAATCTCGACGAGCCGATCCGCATGGCCGCCGGCATCATCGAGGCGAACATGCGGGCCGGCCGCGTGCCCGACGACGGCTTTCTGCTGCTCGCCTCGGTGCCCTACGACGAGATCGGCGTCGACCGCGCCCGCGCCGAGCTGAAGAGCCGCTTCCTCTCGCGCTTCGCCGCCGAGGTCGTCGGCCGTGAATATCCCGCCCTTGCCGGGCGGATGTTCGCGCGCACCGCGGTGCTCGACTGGCGCTCGCGCCGGCTCGAGCGGCTCACCGACGACGAATCGCACTGACCAGGGAAAAACCGCATGCGCCTAACTGCCCTCAAGCTGTCCGGTCTGATCCACGGTTTGCGCTTCGACAACCTGCGCGGCGACCTCTTCGGCGGCATCACGGCGGCTGTGGTGGCGCTGCCGCTGTCGCTGGCCTTCGGCGTCGCCTCCGGCGCCGGGCCGGTGGCGGGCCTCTACGGCGCCATCTGCGTCGGCTTCTTCGCGGCGCTGTTCGGCGGCACGCCGGCGCAGGTCTCGGGCCCCACCGGACCGATGACGGTCGTCATGGCCGCCATCTTCATGCAATACACGTCGCTCTTCCCGGACGACCCCGGCAAGGGGGCGGTGCTCGCCTTCACGGTGGTGATGCTGGGCGGCGGCTTCCAGATCCTCTTCGGCCTGCTCAGGCTGGGCAAGTACATCAACCTCGTGCCGGCGCCGGTGATCTCCGGCTTCATGACCGGCATCGGCGTCATCATCATCCTGCTTCAGCTGGCGCCGCTGCTCGGCCAGCCCGTCGCCGCCGGCCCCCTGGAGGCGTCGCGCGCCCTGCCGCAGGTCTTCGCCAACGTCGTGCCCGGCGCCGCCCTCCTCGGCGGCTTCACGCTGCTGCTGGTCTACCTCTGGCCGAAGCGGCTGAACCGCATCCTGCCGGCGCCGCTGCTGGCGCTGCTGGCGGGCAGCCTCGGCCTCTATGTGGTTTCCGGCGGCGTCATCGTCTCGCGCGAAGTCGACGGCAGGACACTCCACTTCCTCGGCCAGGCCAGCATCCTCGGCGACATCCCCGGCGGCCTGCCGTCGGTCGTCTTTCCCGACATCGACCTGGCGCTGGCCGCCGACATGATCAAATCGGCCCTGATGCTGGCCGTGCTGGGTTCCATCGATTCCCTGCTCACCTCGCTGGTGGCCGACAACATCACGCGCACCTACCACGAGTCCGACCGCGAGCTGGTTGGCCAGGGCATCGGCAACGCCGTTTCCGGCCTGTTCGGCGGCCTGCCCGGCGCCGGCGCCACCATGCGCACCGTGGTGAACGTGCGCGCGGGCGGGCTGACGCCGATCTCCGGCATGACGCACGCCGTCGGCCTGCTGGCCGTGGCCCTCGGCGCGGGCGCGCTCGCCAGGTATGTCCCCCACGCCGTGCTGGCCGGCATTCTCGTCAAGGTCGGCACCGACATCATCGACTGGGACTACCTGAAGCGCATGCGCCTCATCTCGATCGCCGGATCGGCGATGATGCTGACGGTGTTCTTCCTCACCGTTTTCGTGGACCTGATCACCGCCGTGGCGGTGGGCATGATCATGGCCAGCCTGGTGCTCATGAAACGCATCACCGACATGCAGCTGGCCAGCATCACCGCCATCACCGAGCCGCACGAGGAGGCGCCCCTTTCCCCCGAGGAGCGGGAGCTGCTGGCCGCGGCGGGCGGCCGGGTCCTGCTCTACCACATGGGTGGGCCGATGAGCTTCGGCGCCGCCAAGGACATGGTGCGGCGGCTGGCCGCCTTCGACCAGTACGATGCCCTCGTGCTCGACCTCTCGGACGTGCCCAGCATCGACTACACCACCACGCGCAGCATCGAGGACATGATCCAGCGCGCCCAGGGCAGCGGGCGCGCGGTCTTCCTCACCGGCGAGCCGCCGCAGGTCATGGACATGCTGGAGAAGCACGGCGTGCTCGCGCAACTGGCCGAGGGCGGCCACCTGCCCACCCGCCGCGAGGGGCTGGCCGCTGCGGTGCGCGGCCTGGCGCCGGTGCGCCAACAAACATAGACCTCCGTAATGCGCGCATAACCCCGTTCTACCCAGCGACGAGACGGCCGGGGATAGAATTACGCTTTGCTCGTGCACGGCGCGAGCCGCGTCGCTCCCGAAACGATCCATGTTCGCCAACAAGCTGCTGCTGCGCCTGTTCCCCTTCCTGGCCTGGTTCCCGGTCAATGCCGTCATCCTGCGCGGCGACCTGATCGCCGGCATCACCGGCGCGCTGGTGCTGGTGCCCAAGGCGATGGCCTACGCGCAGCTCTCCGGACTGCCGGTTTATTACGGCCTCTACGTGGCCCTGGTGCCGGCCTTCCTCGGCGCCCTGTGGGGCTCCTCGCGCCAGCTCGCCACCGGGCCGGTGGCCATCGTCTCGCTGATGACCGCCGCCGCCATCACGCCCTTCGCGGTGCCCTTCAGCGAGGAATTCATCGGCCTCGCCCTGCTGCTCGCCCTGATGGTGGGCATCATCCAGTTCGGCCTCGGCGTGCTCAAGCTCGGCACCATCGTCAATTTCGTCTCGCATCCGGTGATCCTCGGCTTCATGAACGCCGCGGCCATCATCATCGCGCTCTCCCAGCTCGACATGCTGCTCGGCATCCCGAAGGGCCGCTCGGATTCCTTCCTCAAGGACATCTGGGAGATGCTGGCCTACCTGCCGCTGACCCACCTGCCGACGCTGGCGATGTCCGTCTTCGCCCTCGCCCTGATGCTCGGCCTGAAGAAGATCGAGCCGCTCGCCAAGCCGAGCGTCCTCATCGCCGTGGTCATCACCGCCCTGGTCAGCTATGCCGTCGGCTTCGAGCACAAGACCAGGGGCGCGCCGGAGGAGATCGCCGATGCCGACGTCCAGGCGCTGGCCGCCGCCTACGTCCAGACCGATGCGCAGATCGACCTGCTCAACAAGGCGATCACGGCGAAATCGGTGCAGTTGCGCCAGGCCGAGAAGGCGCACGCCGAGCAATCCACCGTCAACCTCGACCACCAGATCGACCTGATGCGCATCGAACTGGCGGGCGCCGAGAGACAGAACGGCGAGCGCATGAAGCAGTTGCGCCGGGTCCATTTCGAGCGCGCCCGGGCCCCCGAGAACGAGTCCGCGCCGCTCTACATAGCCGGCCAGGTGCCGGCCGGCGTCGAGAGCGACGGCCGCCAGTGGCACATCAAGAAGATCGAGAAGGGCAGCATGGCGCTGATGGGCGGCGGCGACGTCGTCGGCAAGATCCCCTCCGGGCTGCCCTCCTTCCGCCTGCCCGCGCTCAACCTCGACGCCATCCTCGCCCTGCTCTCGGCCGCTCTGATCGTCGCGCTGGTGGCCTTCATGGAGTCCATCTCGATGGCCAAGGCGATGGCGGCCAAGACCAAGGACAAGATCGACCCGAACCAGGAGCTCATCGGCCAGGGCCTCGCCAACATCGGCGGCGCCTTCTTCCAGTCCTACCCGGCCTGCGGCTCCTTCACCGGCTCGGCCATCAACCTGCAGGCGGGAGCGAAGACCGGCTTCGCCATGGTCTTCAACGGCCTCTTCGTCGGCGTCACGCTGCTGTTCCTGACGCCCTGGCTCTACCACCTGCCGAAGGCGGTGCTGGCGGTGATCATCCTGCTTGCCGTCACCAGCCTGATCACGCCGGGCGCGCTCAGGCACACCTGGAAGGCGAGCCGCGCCGACGGCATCGTCGCCCTCGTCACCTTCGTCGCCACCTTGCTCGCCGCGCCCCACCTCGACAAGGGCATCATGATCGGCGCCGTGCTCGCCATCGTGCTGCACCTCTACGGCACCATGAAGCCGCGCGTGGCCATCCTCGGCCGCATGGCCGACGGCACGCTGCGCGACGCCAGGGTCAACAGCCTGCCCGCCTCGAAGGTGGTCACCGCCGTGCGCTTCGACGGCCGCCTCTACTTCGCCAACGTCTCCTACTTCGAGGACGCCGTGCTCAACGCCGTGGCGGAGAACCCGGATGCGCCCTACGTGCTGATCGTCGGCGACGGCATCAACGACCTCGACGCCTCCGGCGAGGAGGTGATCCACCACCTGGTCGAGCGCCTCAACGAAAACGGCATCGTCGTGCTGTTCTCCGGCCTGAAGAAGCAGGTCATCGACGTCATGCAGGCCACCGGCCTGTGGGACAAGATCGGCGAGAAACGCTTCTTTCCCACCGCCGAGCAGGCGCTCACGCGCATCTACGAGCGCAGCGAATACGCCGGCGAAGACGACCCGCTCAAGCCGCCGCCGCGAGGCGCCACGCTCCTGCACGACTGACCTTTCCATCGAGGAGATCTCCATGTCCCTTTCCGGAACCGCGCGCGACCTCATGACGCCGCTTGCCAGCTTTCCGCACGTCCATGTCGACCAGACGCTGCGCGACGTCTTCGCGATGCTGAAGGAGAAATACGCCGCCGCCGAGCAGTTCCGCAGCGTGCTGGTGCTCAACCGCACCGGCCAGCCCGTCGGCCGCATCACGCTGCACCAGCTGCTGCGCGCGCTGCTGCCCGACTACCTCGCGGCCCACCCCACGCACTACGAAGGCGCAAGCGCCGACCTCGCCTCGCTCGCGCTGCTGTGGCAGGAGGACAGCGACGAAAGCTGCCGCAGGGCCGCGGCGCAGCGTGTCGGCGACCACATGCTGCCGGTCGCCGCGCCGCTGGCGCCCGACGACCCGCTGACACTGGCGCTCTACCGCATCGCGGTTGCCGATTTCAACCTCGTGCCGGTCGCCGAGGCAGGCCGCGTCATCGGCGTCGTGCGCATCGTCGACCTGCTGACCGAGGTCGCCAACGCCGTGCTCGACGAAGGGATCGCCCGATGAGCAACGAGACCGCAGGCGACGCCGCCCTCGCCACCGCCGCCGCACCGTTCGACTGGAAGCGCTGGACCGCACTCGTCGGCGGCTTCGCGATCTTCCTGCTCGTTTATTTCTCGCCGCCCTGGGGCGTCGCCATCGACCCTTCCGGCAAGGAATTCGTCCTTTCGCCGCAAGGCAAGGCCGCCATCGGCCTGTTCCTCATGGCCGGCATCTGGTGGGTGTTCGAGGTGATCCCGATCGGGGTGACCGCCATCGCCATCGGCGTGTTCCAGGCGCTGTTCCTGATCCGGCCGGCCAAGGAGGCCTTCCGCGACTTCATGGATCCGTCGGTGATGTTCATCTTCGGCTCGCTGGTGATCGGCATGGCCTTCACCAAGACGGGCCTGACGAAGCGCATCGCCTACAAGATGCTGGCCGTCGTCGGCGAGAACACGCGGACCATCCTGCTCGGCAGCATGGTCGTCACCGCGCTGCTCGCCCACGTCATGGCCCATACGGCGGCGGCGGCCACCGTGTTCCCGGTGCTGCTCGCCATCCTCGCCCTCTACAAGGAAGGCGACGGCCCGTCGCGCTTCGGCAAGAGCCTGTTCATGGGCATGGCCTGGGCCGCCGGCGCCGGCAGCGTGATCACCCTGCTCGGTTCGGCGCGCGCGCCCGCCGCCGCCTCCATGTTCACCGAATTCACCGGCCGGCAGGTCGATTTCTTCGACTTCCCCCTCTATCTGGGCCTCATCGGCTGGGGCATGGTGTTCCTCATCTGGCTCTACCTCTCCGTCGTCTTCAAGCCCTCGAAGGCGACGATTCCCGGCCTGCGCCAGAAGGTGGGCAAGCTCTCCGCCGCGCTCGGCCCGATGTCGGGCAAGGAGAAGTTCGTCCTCGCCTGCGTGGCGCTGGTCATCCTGCTGATGGCCCTGCAGTCCGCGGTTCCGGCGCTGAAGGGCGTTGACCGGGCGGCGCTGATGCTCACTTCGACGCTGCTGTTCTTCATTTTCGGCGTGCTGACGGTGAAGGATCTCGAGGAGATGCCCTGGAACATCGTGCTGCTCTTCTCCGGCGCCATGAGCATCGGCTTCTGCCTGTGGAAGACCGGAGCGGCAGAGTGGATGGCGGTGCAGTGGCTGGGGCTGCTCAAGGACGCGCACTGGTGGGTGTTCGTCATGGGCATCGCCGCCTTCGTGCTGGCGATGACCAACTTCATCATGAACGTCGCCGCCATCGCCATCGCGCTGCCGGTGTCGCTGGTGATCGCGCGCTACCTAGGCGTGGCGCCGGACGTGATCTTCTACGCCTCGCTGGTCACCGCCGGCATGCCCTTCGTGCTGCTGATCGGCGCGGCGCCCAACGCCATCGCCTACGAGTCGAAGCAGTTCACGCCGGGCGAGTTCTTCCGGCACGGCCTGGCGATGAGCATCATCCTGCTCGTCGTGCTCGGCCTGGCCATGGTCAGCCTCTGGCCGCTGTTCGGCATGCCGGTGCTCGTCGGATAAAAAGTCAGTCCCTGCGGCACGGCGGGCGATCTGGGATAATCCGGGCGATCCGCCACGGGGAATCGCCATGGGACACCGCCTCTCGAAGATCTACACGCGCACCGGCGACGCCGGCACCACCGGCCTGGCCGACGGCTCGCGCGTGTCCAAGGACTCCGCACGCATCGCCGCGCTGGGCGAGCTCGACGAACTGAACTCGGTCATCGGCCTGCTCCTCACCGAGGAACTGCCAGACGATATCCGGCATCTCCTCACCGGCATCCAGCACGACCTGTTCGATCTCGGCGGCGAGATGGCCATCCCCGGCTCGGCGCTGTTGAACGGGAAAAGCGTCGGCGAGCTCGAGGCGGCGATCGACCGCTGGAACGCGGAACTCGAGCCGCTGAAGGAATTCCTGCTGCCCGGCGGCACGCGCGCGGCGGCGCTGGCCCACCTCGCCCGCGCGGTGTGCCGGCGCGCCGAGCGGCAACTGGTCACCGTCGCCGCCAGCGAAGACATCGGCGAAACCGGCCGGAAATACGTGAACCGCCTCTCGGACCTGCTCTTCGTGCTCGGCCGCACGCTCAACCGCCTGGCCGGGCGCGGCGACGTGCTCTGGCAGAAGGACCGGGCGCGCTGATTCAGTCATCCCCCGCGAAAGCGGGGATCCATGGCGCAAGTCGACAGGTTCCCGCTTTCCCCGGATCAAGTCCGAGGATGACGGCGGGAACGACAACCTGCGCCTACTCGCGGTCGAGCAGGGCGAGGCGGCGGTCGCGCACCGCCTGGGCAAGCAAGTCAAGCACCGTGACCGAGTCCTCCCAGCCGAGGCAGGCGTCGGTGATGCTCCTGCCGTACTCGAGCGGCTTGCCCGGCACGAGATCCTGGCGGCCTTCCTTGAGGTGCGATTCCACCATGACGCCGAAGACGCGATCCTCCCCGCCGGCGAGCTGCGCGGCGACTTCGCGCGCCGCCTCCATCTGGCGCTTGTAGTCCTTGCGGCTGTTGCCGTGCGAGAAATCGATCATGACGCGCGCGGCGAGCCCGGCGGCGCCGAGTTCCTTGCACGCCTTGTCCACGCTGGCCGCATCGAAGTTCGGCTCCCTGCCGCCGCGCAGGATGACGTGGCAGTCCTCGTTGCCATTGGTCGACACGATGGCCGAGTGGCCGGCCTTGGTCACCGAGAGGAAGTGGTGCGGATGCTGCGAAGTGCGGATGGCGTCGACCGCGATCCTGATGTTGCCGTCGGTGCCGTTCTTGAAGCCGACCGGGCAGGACAGGCCCGAGGCGAGCTCGCGGTGCACCTGGCTCTCGGTGGTGCGCGCGCCGATGGCGCCCCAGCTCACCAGATCCGCGATGTACTGCGGCGTGATCATGTCGAGGAACTCGGTGGCGGCGGGCAGGCCCATCTCGTTCACGTCGACCAGCAGGTGGCGCGCGATGCGCAGGCCTTCGTTGATCTTGAAGCTGCCGTCGAGGCGCGGGTCGTTGATGAGGCCCTTCCAGCCCACGGTGGTGCGCGGCTTTTCGAAATACACGCGCATCACCACCAGCAGGTCGGCGGCGAGGCGCTCGGCCTCGGTCCTGAGGCGCGAGGCGTACTCGATGGCGGCGTCGAAGTCATGCACCGAGCAGGGACCGATCACCACCAGCAGGCGGTCGTCGGCGCCGTGCAGGATGCGGTGGATGGCCTGGCGCGCGGCAAAGGTGGTGTCCACCGCCTGCGGCGTCGGCGGAAACTCGCGCAGCAGGTGCGAGGGCGGCGCCACCTCGTGGATGTGGCGGATGCGCACGTCGTCGGTGACGGCGCGCGGATAGGCCAGCCCGCCCTTGGGGCCGGGGCTGACGGAAGCGATGTTCGGCTTGCTCGACTTGCTCGGGGCGTTCATGTGCGGCCGCTGCGTGTGACTAAGGCCTTGCATTTTAACGCAAAAGGCCTGTCATGCGGCCGCCCTTTGCAGCCCCGCGCCGACGCGGCTACTGCCTGGTCTGCAGTTGTTCGTACATCCCGGTGGCGTTGTTCATGACCTCGAGGATGCGCTCGCTGGTGGTGGCGACGTTGAGCGCGGCGGCCTTCTTCTCGCCGGCCCGGTTGAACAGGGCGTTCTCGAAAAAGATCCACTGCTGTCGCCCGAGGGCCAACTCGTCCTTGATGGCCGGCGTGTTGCTGGGGGCGCCCTCCAGTTCCTGCAGCCCGGCGACGAATTCCTTGCGCGCCTTGTCCATTTCCGCCGCGCCGTTGGCCGGCGCCACGCCCCAGTTGATCGCCTGGTAGAACTTGGCCATGCGCTGGGAGAGCATGCGCTGGCGGCCGGCCTTGTTGATGGCTTCGTTGATGTTGGCGATCTGCGCCTGAGCGGAATTGCCGGCGGCGTCGAAGCCGAAGGCCAGCACGGCCACGGCAAGCATGACAAGCAGTCGGTTCATTGGGTCCCTCCTCCTGGCGGACGGGTCCCGGTCCGCGAAGGCTGTATGCTAGCCGCCGACTGCCCGCGCAATGTTGACGAATATCGAAATGGCATGCCGGTTATCCGGTGCCGCCGACCGTCAGTCCGTCGATGCGCAACGTAGGCTGTCCCACCCCGACGGGGACGCTCTGCCCTTCCTTGCCGCAGGTGCCGACGCCGGGGTCGAGCGCCAGGTCGTTGCCGATCATGGAGACGCGGGTGAGGGCATCGGGCCCGTTGCCGATGAGGGTGGCACCCTTCACCGGCTGGGTGATCCTGCCGTTCTCGATGAGGTAGGCCTCGGCGGCGGAGAAGACGAACTTGCCGCTGGTGATGTCCACCTGACCGCCGCCGAAGTTTGCGGCGTAGAGCCCCTTCTTCACCGAGGCGATGATCTCCCGCGGGTCGCGGCTGCCGTTCACCATGCAGGTGTTGGTCATGCGCGGCAGGGGCAGGTGGGCGAAGGACTCGCGCCGGCCGTTGCCGGTGGGCGCCACGCCCATCAGGCGTGCGTTGAGCGAATCCTGCAGGTAGCCGACGAGGATGCCGTCCTCGATCAGCACGGTGCGCTGCGTCGGGTTGCCCTCGTCGTCGATGGACAGTGAGCCGCGCCGGTCGGGCAGCGTGCCGTCGTCCACCACCGTCACGCCGGGCGCGGCGACGCGCTCGCCGATGCGTCCGGCGAAGGCCGAACTGCCCTTGCGGTTGAAGTCGCCTTCGAGCCCGTGGCCGATCGCCTCGTGCAGCAGGATGCCCGGCCAGCCGCTGCCCAGCACCACGGTCATCTCGCCGGCCGGGGCGGGCCGCGCGCCGAGGTTCACGCGCGCCTGGTGCACCGCCTTGTGCGCGTAGTCGCGCAGCACGGCGTCGCTGAAGTAGGCGTAGTCGAAGCGGCCGCCGCCGCCCGAGGAGCCCTGCTCGCGCCGCCCCTGCTCCTGCATGATCACCGTCACCGAGACGCGCACCAGCGGCCGCACGTCGGCGGCGAGGCGCCCGTCGGCACGGGCAATGAGCACCACCTCGTAGACGCCGGCGATGTGCGCCATCACCTCGACGACGCGGGCATCCTCGGCGCGGGCGAAGCCTTCCAGCCGCTCGAGCAGCTTCACCTTCTCCGTGTCGGGCAGCGAGGCGATCGGGTCGGCTGCGCCATACAGCGCCGGCATGGCGCGGCCGGAGAGCAGCGGCACGCGCTGCTGCGTGCCCTGCGCGGCGATGGCGCGCGTCGCCCGCGCCGCCGACATCAGCGCCGGCAGGGAGATCTCGTCGGAATAGGCGAAGGCGGTCTTCTCGCCGGCGATGGCGCGCACGCCGACGCCGCTCTCGATGTTGAAGCTGCCCGACTTGACGATGCCCTCCTCCAGGCTCCAGGCCTCGGAACGGCTGTACTGGAAGTAGAGGTCGGCGTCGTCGAGCCGGTGGCGGCAGAGCTCGCCGAACACTGACTCGAGCCGGCGCGCGGAAAGATCGAAGGGGGCCAGCAGGCGGGATTCGGCGGTGGCGAGCGGGGAGGTGAGCGTCGTGTCCATGTCAGAAAACCCGGTGTTGCAGAGCCGGCAGGCTGGCGCGCAGTTCCGCGATGCGCGCGGCATCGATGTCCGCCGCCACCACCCCCGGCCCCTCGGCCAGACGTTCGAGCACCGCACCCCAGGGGTCGACCGCCATGCTGTCGCCCCAGGTGCGCCGCCCGCTCGGGTGCGTGCCGCCCTGCGCCGCGGCCAGCACGTAGCAGAGGTTTTCCACCGCCCGCGCGCGCAGCAGCAGCTCCCAGTGCGCCTGGCCGGTGGTGTGGGTGAAGGCCGCCGGCACCACCAGCAGGTCCACCGGCCCCATGGCACGGTAGAGCTCGGGGAAGCGCAGGTCGTAGCAGATCGACAGGCCGACCCGGCCGAAGGGGGAATCGAAGGCGACGATGTCGTCGCCGGCCTCTATCGACTGACTTTCGTCGTAGCGCTCGGCGCCGCGCCGGAAGCCGAACAGATGAATCTTGTCGTAGCGCGCCACGCGCCGCCCGGTGTCGTCGAAGACGAGGCAACTGTTGCGCACCTTCTCCGGCACCGAGGCCTCGAGCGGGATCGAGCCGCCGACCAGCCAGACCCGGTGCCGCGCCGCCGTCTCGCGCAGGAAGTCCTGCAGCGGCCCCGCGCCTTCCTTCTCCCGCGCGCGCACCTTGTCCGTCTCGTTGCCGGAGATGAGCGGGAAATACTCGGGCAGCGCGACCAGGCGCGCACCGCGATCCGCCGCCTCGGCCACCAGGCGCTCGGCATCGCGCAGGTTCCGCGCGACGTCCGGTCCCGACACCATCTGCACCGCCGCGATGCGAACCGTACTCATTGCACCGATTCCTCCTTCTTCGCCGCCGTCTGCTGCTGGATCTTCTCCACCTTGGGATCGGCCCAGCCGCCGCTGATGGCGTATTCGAAGGCGAACATCTTGCCCAGGGGATCCTTGAGGATCTTCTGCGCCAACCAGGCGGCGGCGCCCACCGCCGGGTTGGCGATCATGGCGCCGACCGCCAGCGTTTCCGACAGCGCCGGCTCGACGCGCACGCGCAGGTTCTGCGTCTCGCCGGGGATGCTCGCCTCGCCCTTGATGTAGATGCTGGCCGACGGCCCCAGGATCTGCAGATCCTGGGTGCTGAGAACGCCGCGCGCCACCCTGGCGCTGCCGGAGATCGAGTCGAAGGCGAAGCCCTCGGTGAAGATGTCGCGGAAATCCAGCGTGATGCGCCGCGGCAGGGATTGCAGGCTGAGGATGCCGAGCAGGCGGCCGGCGCCGGGATCAAGCCTGTTGAACTGGCCGTTCGCCGCCTCGGCCTTCAGCGCGCCGTCCAGCGTGGCGTGGTCGATCTGCGTCGGCGTGCCGGCCCAGGAGACCTTGCCCTCCAGCTTCGCCGTGCCGCGCCTGACGGCGTGGGGGTAGCCGAGGCGCTCCAGCATCCGGCCGATGTCGGCGACGTCGAGCTTGAAATTGAGCTGCGTGCCCTGCTCGCGCCAGAGGCCGTCGGACTGCAGCGTGCCGTCCGGGCTGCCTATGGCGAGCTTGTCCATCCGCCAGGCATTCGCCTCGTTGGTCGCCATCAGTTCCAGCCTGCCCAGCTTCCTGCCGCGCAGCGTGAAGCTGTCGGCGACGATGTCGAGGCCGGGCAGCTCGCGCAGCGGCTCTTCCTCGATGAGGGCGTAACCCGGCCGCGTGTCGTTGAGGCTGAACTGCTTCAGGCGCGCCGACAGGCGCCCCTTGCCGCCCTTCTTCCAGGCGAATTCTCCGGTGGCGTCCTGGCTCGCCACCTGGCCCTGCCAGGCATCGTCGGCCAGCGCCGCCTTCAGCGTCACCTCGTGGAAGGGCCGCGAAAAGGCGATCAGCTCGCCCACGCGCAGGTTGAGCGCAGTGACATGGAAGGGATCGCCGCCGTCGCCGCCGTGGGCGGGAAACTGGCTGCGCCAGAAGTCCGCGTTGAACGACGGCACGTTGGCCGCGACCAGCGTGCCCCGCTCGGGCAGGGCGGGCGGCTCGCCCATGCCGATGCCGATGGCGCCGCGCTCGACCGCCATGCCGCCGCGCTCCTCCCGGCGCAGGAACTGCGCGGCCAGCACGCCGCCGAGGTGCAGGCGCACCTCGGCGCGCGCGCCGCCGCCGGCGGGCCCGCTGCTGCGCTCGAAGCGCAGCGGCAGCGTCTCGGTCGAGGTCTTGTTGAAGGGCGGCGGCAGGCTCGAAGCGATGCCCAGCAGGTTCGATTCGAACCTGGCGGTCGTCGTGCGGTTCTTCACCAGCACGCCGGCGCGCCAGGCCGTGCTGCCGGAGAGGTGCTCGAGCAGGCGGTGGTCGTGCGTCCTGCGCACGCTGGCGATGCTGAGGCTGCCCTGCGCATTGATCGCCACCGCGCCGTCGCCGCGCGTGGCGGCGTTGATGACGAGCGGCGAACCGAAAAGCTGCGCGCTCGCGTCCTTCATGCTGACGCTGCTGCCGGTGAACTGCAGGCGGCCGCTCGCCTCGGTCAGCGGCGGCAGGTCGGGATCGAGCGTCAGTTCGTTCCTCACGAAGTGGTACTCGCCCTCGGTCAGGGTGTTGGACACCTTGCGCAGCGGGATGGTCAGCTTGAGCGCGAGCGTGCCGCTGCCCGTCGCGCGCATGCCTTCGGTGAAGCGGTCGATGTTCTCCGACACCGGGCTGCTTTCGATGTAGCGCAGGAAGCCCGCCGTGGCGCCGGTGGCGCGCCCCTTGACGACGAGGATTTCCTCCGGCGCCTCGAGGTCGGCGATCTCGGCGCTGACGCCCGAGATGGCGACGTCGAAGATATTGCCCTTGTCGGCGCGGATCAGCATGCGCTTGCCTTCGAAGAGCAGGTCGCCCGTGATGTTGTCGATGCCCGGCCAGTCCGGCGAAAAGCGCAGCTGCGTGCCGGCCATCTTCGCGTCGACGCGGAAGATGCCGTCCTTGCCGTCGGCGAAGGGGAAGTGCTTGAGATCGCCCTTGAGCTGCAGGTTGGCGTTGTCGGCCCTGCCGCCGGTGATGGCCTCGCGCAGCCAGTTGCGCACGTCGCGGTTCACCACCAGCGGCATGTAGCGCCACACCGCCGCGCCGTCGGCGCGGGTGAGGCGGCCGCTCAGGTCGATCTCGCCGGGCCCTTCCGCACGGGTGGCATAGCGGCCGCTGAAGCTGCCGTCGGCATCCTGGTTGCTGAAGGAGACGTTGTTCAACTGCAGCTCGACCTGCCCGCCGGCCATCTTCCAGTCGATCTTCGCCGCAAGCTGCTCGAATTCCTTGCGCGACGTGAACACCATGGGCAGGTCCAGCGTCACGTTGCGGCTCTGCAGGGTGAAGGTGCCGCCCTTCTCGTTGCCCTCGATGGTCCCCGTCAGGCCGGAAAACCCCGGAATGTAGGCGGCGGCATGCCGCTCCAGGTCCTCGAAGCGGGTGCGCAGGCTGTAGGCGGAGATCGCGCCGGGATCGCCGCGCCAGCCCGCCTTCAGGTCGTAGAGGCGGCCGGCCAGGGCGTAGTCGTCGAGATGCTTCTGCGAGGCCTCGTCGAGCGGCAGGAAGCCGACCAGCCGCCGCAGCGCGCCGAGGTCGAGGCCGTTGGCGGCGAGCTCGCCGCGCGCCGGCCGGTTGCCTTCGGTCGCCGTCCAGCGCAGGGCGAGGTCAGTGGGCGAAAGGGCGATGCCGTCCCGCGTGGCGAGCGTCAGCTTGCGCGTGGCGAACTCGAATCCGCCGGGGTGGCGGCTGCCGGAGACGCGGCCGTTGAGGGAGGCCAGGTCGAGCATGGGGCGGCCGCGCGCCAGACGCAGCTGCACGTCGCGCAGGGCGATGTCCGCCGTCATCGACTCCATCTGCATGTCGGCGAAGCCGAGCCACAGGCGCATGCCGCCCGAGCCGCGCGGCAGTTCGACCGGGTAATCGACCCAGGCGCGCCAGCCGGCGAGATCGGCATAGTCGAGCTCGGCATACAGCTTGCCCGTCCAGGCCTCCAGCCGGTCGAGGTCGGCGCCGCGCAGGTCGCCGCGCACGTCGAGTCGCGCCGCCAGCGCCTGCGGCGGCAGGGCGGTCAGGCCGAAGCGATGGCGGCGGCCGTCGTTCTGCAGGGTAAAGTTGAGCTGGCGCAGCTCGAGCGGCGGCGCGCCGCGCTTCTCGTCCTCCCAGCGGATGGTGGCGTTGCGCACGACGACCCGCTTCTGCGCCAGCAGCCAGTCGGCGAAATCGCTGCCGCTCGCCTCGGTGTTGACCTGGATGCCGGCGATGAAGATGCGGCCGTTCCTGCCGCGGCGGATGCTCAGCGTCGGCGCATCGACCTCGAGCCGGTGCAGCACGAGCTGGCGGTGCCAGAGCGAGGACCAGGAGAGGTCGGTCTCGACCGTCTCGAAAGTCAGTCCCGGCCGGCCGGCGGCATCGTGGATGCTGAAGCCGCGCAGCGAGAGATGCGGGCGCAGGCCGTTCCAGTGGGTGTCGATGCGCCGGATGGTCACCGGCAGGCCGACCGCGCGGGAAATGCCGCGCGCGATGTCCTCGCGGTAGCTCTCGATGTTCGGCAGCACCGAGTAGCGCAGCGCCAGCACGAGCAGGGCGAAGCCGAAGTAGCCGAGCCAGAACAGCCAGACGAGGGTACGGCGCAGCCAGGCGGGCAGCCAGGCCAAGCGCGCCAGGCGAGCCAGCCGTCGCAGGTTGCCCGGGCGTGCCGGTGCTGAGGTCGTGGTCGAGTTTTCTTGCATCAATGGTCCGGGCATCGCGCCGCCTTGGTTACAATCGCGGCTGACGCCCATCGGCGATAGTGAATTCTACTCGTATAACGCTTAAATGACCTCCCCGAACGACAACGCCGCCCTGCTCGGGCGCGTGCTGCCCCTCTCCCGCTTCCTGGCGCGCCTGGTCGACAGCCGGCCGGAAATCGGCGAGGAGTTGCACGCGATGCTGCAGCAGCCCTTCGACGCCCGTGCCATGCGCGAGTTCCTCGCCGCCGAGGCGGCCGAGGAGGCCACGCTGCGCCCCGGCCTGCGCTGCCTGCGCGCCCGCGTCATGGCGCGCATCGCCGCGCGCGACCTGGCCGGGCTGGCCGACCTCGCCGAAGTGACCGAGGCCATGACCACCCTGGCCGACGTCGCCGTCGGCCACGCCGCGGACGTGCTCACGGCGCAGCTCGCCGCGCGCCACGGCACGCCGCGCGGACCGGAGGGCGGCGCCCAGGAACTGATCGTCATCGGCATGGGCAAGCTGGGCGGGCGCGGGCTCAACGTCTCCTCGGACATCGACCTCATCTTCGTCTATGCCGAGGACGGCGAGACCGACGGCGCGGGCGCGCGCCTGTCGAATTTCGAGTTCTTCACGCGGCTCGGCCGCCAGTTGATCGGCGCGCTGGCCGAGATCACCGGCGACGGCCAGGTCTTCCGCGTCGACATACGCCTGCGCCCGAACGGCGACTCCGGCCCGCTGGTGGCGAGCTTCGACATGCTGGAGAACTACTTCATCACCCAGGGGCGCGAGTGGGAGCGCTACGCCTGGATCAAGGCGCGGCCGCTGCGCGGCGCGCGCGGCGGGGACCTCGCCGCCCTGGCGCGACCCTTCATCTACCGCAAGTACCTCGACTTCGGCGCCATCAACGCCATGCGCGAGCTGCACGCGCAGATCCGCCGCGAGGTGGCGCGCAAGGACATGGCCGACAACATCAAGCTCGGCCCCGGCGGCATCCGCGAGATCGAGTTCATCGCCCAGGTGTTCCAGCTCATCCGCGGCGGGCGCGACAAGGCGCTGCAGATCCGCCCCACCCTGCTCGTGCTGGCGCTGCTCGCCGAGCGCGGCATTCTCGGTGACGGCGCGGTGCGCGAGCTGGCCGCCGCCTACCGCTTCCTGCGCAAGCTGGAACACCGCCTGCAGTACCTCGACGATGCGCAGACGCACATGCTGCCGGCGCGGGAAGAGGATCGCGAACTGATCGCGCGCGGCATGGGCGCGGCCTCCTACGCCGCCCTGCTCGAGGAGCTCGACGACCACCGCGCCAACGTCAGCCGCCACTTCGAGGCGGTCTTCGCCGACCCCAACCGCAAGGGCCACGACCTCGCCGCCGTCTGGCAGGGCTGCGAGAACGGCGCCGAGGCGGCGGAAGAACTCGGCCGCCTCGGTTACGGCGAGGCCAAATCCGGCGCGCGGCGCCTCGCCGGCATCCGCGGCGGCAACCGCTACCAGCAGATGCCGCCGGGCATCCGCGAGCGCTTCGACGCCCTCGTGCCGCGCCTGATCGAGGCGGCGGCGCAGACGCCCAACCCCGACGCCACGCTGGCGCGCGGCCTCGACCTGCTCGAAGCCATCAGCCGCCGCGCCGCCTACCTCGCCCTGCTGCAGCAGTACCCGCAGGCGCTGCACAAGGTGGCGCAGCTGGCGGGGGCCTCGAGCTGGGCGGCGACGTACCTGACGCGCCACCCGGTGCTGCTCGACGAGCTGCTCGACGCGCGCCTGCTCGAAGCCGTGCCCGACTGGGCCGCCTTCCGCGCCCAGCTGGCGCAGGAGCTCGACGAGCACGAGACCGACACCGAGCGGCAGATGGACATCATGCGCGAAGCCCATCACGCCCAGGTGTTCCGCCTGCTGGCGCAGGACCTCGCCGGCCTGCTCACCGTGGAGAAGCAGGCCGACCATCTCTCCGAGCTGGCCGACATCATGCTCGACCTCTCGCTGCGCCTGACCTGGCGCAAGCTGTTGAAGCGCCACCGCGAGGAGCCGAAATTCGCCGTCATCGCCTACGGCAAGCTGGGCGGCAAGGAGCTCGGCTACGCCTCCGACCTCGACATCATCTTCCTCTATGAGGACGAGCACCCGGACGCGCCGGAGCTCTACGCGCGCCTGGCGACACGCCTGAACACCTGGATCTCCAGCGCGACGCCGGCCGGCATCCTGTTCCAGACCGACCTGCGCCTGCGTCCGAACGGCGAATCCGGCCTGCTGGTGAGCTCGGTCGAGGCCTTCCGCCAGTACCAGACGGAATCCGCCTGGGTGTGGGAGCACCAGGCGCTGACGCGGGCGCGTTTTTCCGCCGGGGACGCCGCCGTCGGCCAGGCCTTCGAGGCGATCCGCGTCGCGGTGCTGCGCCAGCCGCGCGATCTCGACGCCCTGCGCGGCGAGGTGCTGGCGATGCGCCAGCGCATGGCCGACGCGCATGCCAACAAGAGCGACCTCTTCGACCTCAAGCACGACCGCGGCGGCCTCATCGACGTCGAGTTCATCGTGCAGTACCTCGTGCTGGGGCATGCGCACGACCACGCCGAGCTCACCGCCAACCTCGGCAACCTTGCCCTGCTGAAGATCGCTTCAGGCCTCGGCCTCGTCCCGCACGCGCTCGCCGAGCGCGTGCGCGAGGCCTACCGGACCTACCGCAAGCTGCAGCACGGCCTGCGCCTGAACGACGCCGCCTATGCGCGCGTGCCGCGCGATACCGTGGCGCAGGAAATCGCTTGCGTCAGCGAACTGTGGGAGCGCGTTTTCCAGAAGGGGGATCGCGGGCCCGACGCGGAGAGCGTATGATTGCTCAGCTTGGCGCTCCGCGCGTCCGGCCCAGTCGAATCTCAAGAACAACGTCATGACGATTCGCCATCTCCGGCCGGCCCAGAAGATCGCCGGCGCCTACGCCCTCTTCGGCATCGCCTGGATTCTCGTCTCAGACGAGCTGCTGCTGGCCACCGTGCCGGACAAAACCGTCTTCTTCGACCTCAGCCTCTGGAAGGGGCTCGTCTTCGTGCTCGGCACGGCATTTCTGATCTATCTCGTAGCCGATCGCCACAAGCCGCGCACGGTCGAGGAATACAAGGCGCTGGACGTCGACCCGCGCATGTGGCCGCTGGTCCTGGTGTTTGCCCTGCTGGCGGCCGTCATCGTTCTCGCCGGCATCGGCAGCGCCGCCTACATCGCCGCCGGCTACCGCAACAGCGAGACCGAACGGCTGCAGGCCATCGCCGACCTCAAGGTCCGGCAGATCGGCGCCTGGCTCGCCGAACGCCGCGCCGACGCGCACACCCTGCTCAACGACGACAGCCTGGCGGAAGATGCCTGGCGCTGGCGCGAAAAGGGCGATGCCGCCGCCCGGGACAGGCTGCTGAAGCGCCTCAACTCCTACCGCCGCGCCTACGGCTACGGGAGGGGCATGCTGCTCGACGAAACGGGCGGAGCGATTCTCACGGCGGGAGCCGGCGAACACGTGGAGTCCCCTATCCTGCGCGACACCGTGCGCCGGGCGATCGCGGAACACCGCATTCTCGACACCGACCTGTACCGGATCGCGGCGCAGGAACCTGGGGAAGTGCACCTCGAATTCGTCATCCCCCTCCCGGAAACCCCGCAACGTCCCCGCCTGGCGATTACGCTGGATGCCGACCCGGCGAATCTTCTCTTTCCTCTCGTCCAGTCCTGGCCGACACCCAGCGCCAGCGGCGAGACACTGCTGTTCAGGAAAGACGGCGAGCGCATCCTGTACCTCAACGAACTGCGCCATCTCACCGACACCGCACTCCGGATGAGCGTGCCGGTCGCGGGCAGCGACCTGCTGGCGGTGCAGGTGGCAACCGGCCGCGCGGCGGCGGACAGCGCCGTGGAGGGCGTCGACTACCGCGGCGTGCCAGTGGTGGGCGTGGTCAAGGTCATCGGGGAAACCGGCTGGTATCTGGTAGCCAAGCTGGACAAGGAAGAACTCTATGCCCAGGCCAGGAGGGACGGCGTCTGGATCCTGCTAGTGGTTTCCCTGACCCTGCTCGCCGCCACCGCCGCGTCGCGCCTGGCCTACAAGCGCCGCGAGCTGCGCATCGCCCTCGCCCAGCATCGCCAGGAGGCGGAAAAGGCGCAGGCGCTGCAGCATCTCAGGCAGGCGGAGGAACAGCTGCGCATGCTCTGGCTGGCCGTGGAGCAAAGCCCGGAGAGCATCCTCATCACCGATCTCGACGCGCGCATCGAGTACGCCAACGAGGCCTTCACCCGCGTCAGCGGCTATTCGCGCGAGGAGGCGCTCGGCCAGAACCCGCACATCCTGCTGTCGGGCAAAACGCCCGCGGCGACCCACGCCGCGCTGTGGGAGGCGCTGACCGCCGGCCGCACCTGGCAGGGGGAATTCGTCAACCAGCGCAAGAACGGCGAGGCCTATGTCGAATGGGCCGTCATTTCGCCGGTGCGCCAGGCGGACGGGCGCATCACCCATTACCTGGCGGTGAAGAGCGACATCACGGAGCGGAAGCGCCTCGACGCCGAACTGGACCGCCACCGCCACCACCTGGAGGAACTGGTGGAGGCGCGCACTGCGGCGCTGGCGCGGGCCAACCGCGAGCTGGAGTCCTTCTCCTATTCCGTCTCGCACGACCTGCGCGCACCGCTGCGGGCCATCAACGGCTACGCCCATCTGCTGCTCGAAGACAGCCGCGACAGATGGACGGCCGAAGAACGCGATTTCCTGAACCGCGTCGTCCGCGCCGCCAACAGGATGGGGCAACTCATCGACGACATCCTGGAATTCTCGCGCGTGTCGCGCGCCGAGATGAAAATGGCGCAGGTGGACATGCACGGCCTGGCCCAGGCCTGCCTGGACGAGCAGGCCGGCGACTACCCCGCGGCGCGCATCGTGCTCGGCCCACTGCCGCCGGCCTTCGGCGACGAGACCGCGCTGCGGCAGGTGTTCGCCAACCTGATCGGCAACGCCCTCAAGTATTCGTCGAAGCAGGAGGCGCCGAGGATCGAGATCGGCGCGCAGGAGCAGGAGGGGGAAACCGCCTATTACGTGCGCGACAACGGCGCCGGCTTCAGCATGGAATACGCCCAGCGCCTCTTCGGCGTCTTCCAGCGCATGCACACCGACGCCGAGTTCCCCGGGACCGGCATCGGCCTGGCCATCGTCAAGAATATCGTCGAGCGGCACGGCGGCCGCGTGTGGGCCGAGTCTGTCAAGGGCGAAGGGGCGACCTTCCGCTTCACTCTCGTCCGGAACGGATCCGCCGCCGCCTGAGGAGGAAGCCGGTTACCAGCGAAAAGTCAGCCCGAACAGCACGGCGCGGTCGGTTGCCGCCTCGCCGTGGCCATGCTTGAGTCCGGCATCGATGTCGAGCGATGGCATGGGCGACCAGATGAAGCCGAGGATGCGATAGCGCTGCGTGCCGCGGCTGCCGCGCGCCGGATCGGTGTCGGCGCTCAGGTCGGCCACCAGCCGGAACTGCTCCGCAGCCTGATAAGTCGCCGCGACGGAGAGATGCCAGAGATCCTGCCGCTCGCCCACGCTGTTGTTGTTGCGACGGTAGCCAAGGTGGGAATGCAGGGTCCAGGGGCCGGGCGCGTAGCTGAGCACCAGCAGCGAGCCCCAGGTGACGCGCCCGCTGCCGAAGCCACGGTCCTCGTCGCCCGTCGGCAGGGTGATGCCGGGCTTCACGGCGAGGCTGAGCGCGTCGCGCTCGAAAAAGCGCCATTTCAGGTCGAGCGAGGCATCGAGCAGCCCGCTGCTCTCGTGCCGCCCCGCGGCATCATGCACGTGCAGGCGCACATGGGGCAGGCCGAACTGCAGGTCCATGTTCTCGCGCAAGCCGTAGCTGAGCACCGCCGCCGTCTGCAGCTCGCGCACGCTGACGCCCGCCGGCCGGTCGCGCGTCTTGTCGACCATGAGCTCCAGCTGATAATTACCCTCGCCCTGCGTGCCGGTGTCCTCTGTCAGCAGCGGATGGGCGGCCCTCGCCGCCATGCCGTGCAGGGCCAGGCAACAAAAACCGAGGGCAGCAGCACGGTGGCGCATGGTCAGACGGCCCGCAAGCGCTCGCCAGCCGCAGCCAGCGTGTCCTCGCCCTTGGCGAAGCAGAAGCGGATCACCCTGTCGTCGCGCCCGTCGCGGTAGAAGGCGGAGAAGGGAATCGCCGCCACGCCGTGTTCCTTCGTCAGGCGCTCGACGAAGTCGCGGTCCGGCTCGTCGGAAATCGCGTCGTAGCGCACCGACTGGAAGTAGGTGCCCGGGCAAGGCAGCGGTTCGAAGCGCGAGCCCGCCAGCTGCTTGCGGAAGAAATCGCGCTTGGCCTGGTAGAAGTCGGCCAGGCCGAGATAGCGTTCCTTCTCCCGCATGAATTCCGCCAGCGCCAGCTGCATCGGGTGGTTCACGCAGAAGACGACGAACTGGTGCGCCTTGCGGAATTCCGCCATCAGCTCGCGCGGCGCCAGGCAGTAGGCGATCTTCCAGCCGGTGACGTGGCAGGTCTTGCCGAACGACGAGACGACGAAGCTCCTTTCCGCCAGGCCCGGGTAGCGCACCACGCTCTCGTGGCGCTGCCCGTCGAAGACGATGTGCTCGTACACCTCGTCGGAGACGATGACGATGCCGGTGCCGCGCACCAGCGCCTCCAGGGCGCGCATGTCCTCGGCCGACCACACCGCGCCGCTCGGGTTGTGCGGCGTGTTGATGACGATCATGCGCGTCTTCGGCCCGATGCGCGCGCGCACCTCGCTCCAGTCCGGCCGGTAGTCCGGAAAAGTCAGCCGGCACGGCACGGCGCGGCCGCCGTTCAACTCGATCGACGGCACGTAGGAGTCGTACACCGGCTCGAAGACGATCACCTCGTCGCCCGGCCGCACCAGCGCCGCCACGGCGGTGAAGATGGCCTGCGTCGCGCCGGCGGTAACGGTGATTTCCTGCTCGACGTCGAAAGCCGGTCCGTAGAGGGCGGCGACCTTCCCGGCGATGGCCTCGCGCAGCGGGAGCGCGCCGGCCATCAGGGCGTACTGGTTGGCGCCGGCATGCATGTGCTTGGCCACCAGGTCGAACAGCGCCGGCGGCGCCGAGAAATCGGGAAAGCCCTGCGACAGGTTGATGGCGCCGTGGCTCGCCGCCATCCGCGACATGACGGTGAAGATGGTCGTGCCGACCCAGGGCAGGCGGGAGTCGATCGGTCCGGGAAAATTCGGCATGACCGAATTGTGCCATGAGAGCAGTTGTCAGTTGCCGGTTCCCGGTTGCCGGTTACAATGCAGCGCCATGGTTTCAGACCGGCTATTCACGATCCGCGAGGAAGGCGACGCCGTCGTCATCCTCGACCAGTCGCTGCTGCCGCACCAGTACGTGACGCGGCATCTCAAGTCGCTCGCCGACGCCGCCCACGCCATCCGTGCCATGCTCGTGCGCGGCGCGCCGCTGATCGGCGTCGCCGCCGCCTACGGCGTGGCGCTGGCGCTGAAGGAAGGCGCCGGCGACGAGTCCCTGCAGCATGCCTGCGACACCCTCGCCGCGACGCGGCCGACGGCGGTGAACCTGCACTGGGCGCTGACGCGCATGCAGCGGCATCTGCGACCGCTGCCCGTGGCGCAGCGCCGCGCCGCCGCCTGGGCCGAGGCGCGCGCCATCGCGGCGGCGGACGCCGCCGCCAACCGCGCCATCGGCGCGCACGGCCTGGCGCTGATCGAGCGCATCGCGCATCGCCCGGCAAGCCTGATGACCCACTGCAACGCCGGCTGGCTCGCCACCGCGGCCTGGGGCACGGCGCTCGCGCCGGTGTATGCGGCACGCGAGGCCGGCCTGCCGGTGCACGTCTACGTCTCCGAGACGAGACCGCGCAACCAGGGCCTGCTCACCGCCTGGGAATTGCACGAGGCACATATTCCCCACACCCTGATCGCCGACAACGCCGCCGGCCTGCTGCTGCGCCAGGGCAAGGTCGACCTGGTCATCGTCGGCGCCGACCGCATCGCCGCCAACGGCGACACCGCCAACAAGGTCGGCACCTACCTCAAGGCGCTGGCCGCCGCCGACTGCGGCGTGCCCTTCTACGTCGCCGCGCCCACCTCGACCATCGACATGGCCTGTCCGGGCGGCGAGGACATTCCCATCGAGGCGCGCGCCGGCGAGGAGGTGCGCCACGTCGTCGGCCTCGACCGCCACGGCACGCCGGCCGCGGTGGCGATTGCGCCTGAAGCGACCGCGGTCGCCAACCCCGCCTTCGACGTCACGCCGGCGCGCCTGATAACAGGCATCGTCACCGAGCGCGGCGTGCTGCCGCCCGGCGACATCCGGACTTGGTTCAAATAGGCAGCGGCGTGCCTTCTCGCCTCCTCTCCCCGCCAGCGGGGAGAGCAACCGGGTAGGAGTGAGGGGTCAAATAACCCGGTCGTTGCCGCCGTCCACCGGCACCTGGGCGGCGGTGGTCTTGGCGAACAGCGGGCCGCACATCTCCGCCGCCAGCTCGGCGACATCGCGCGAAGTCACTTCGGTCTTCAGCACGTTCTTGCGCTTGTAGTCCTCGACCGAGAGGCCGTAGTGCGCGGCGCGCGCGGCGAGCACCTCGTCGGTCCACAGCCCGGTGTCGAACACCGCGTCCGGATGCAGGGCGTTCACGCGGATGCCCTCGCCGCCCCACTCCAGCGCCGCCACGCGCATCAGTTGCGTCAGCGCCGCCTTGGAGGCCGAATAGGCCGCCGCGCCCGGCCCCGGCGCCGGGACGTTCTTCGAGCCGATGAACACCACCCGGCCATAGCGCGGCGCGAGACGCAGCAGCGGGTGGCACTCGCGCAGCAGCGCCAGATTCGCGTCGAGGTTCACCGCCATCACTTTGCGCCACTCGGCGTCTTCCAGTTCCTCGATGCGCCGCCCGCCCGGAAACACGCCGGCGTTGAGGATCAGCATGTCGAGGCCGCCGTAGGCGTCCACCGAGCGCGCCAGCGCCGACGTCACCTCGGCGCCGTCGGCGACGTTGCAGCGCAGGCCGAGGAAATCCGGGCGAGCGTGGAGCGACTCGATGGCCGGATCGAGATCCAGGCCCACCACCGCCGCGCCGCGCGCGAGCAGCGCCTCGACGCAAGCCTTGCCGATGCCCGAGGCGGCGCCGGTGACCAGCGCCACCTCGCCGGCGAAGGGCGCCGGCTTGCCCGACTTCTTCAGCTTGGCCTGCTCCAGGTCCCAGTACTCGACGTCGAAGATGTCCTGCGCCGGCAACGCGCGGTAGCCGCCCAGCGTCTCGCCGGCGAGGATGATGTCGATGGTGCGCTCAAAGATGTCGCCGACGATGGCGGCGTCGCGCGCCGTGCGTCCGGCGCAGCATAGGCCCAGTTCCGGGTCAAGCACCACGCGCGGCGCCGGGTCGAGCATGGTCTTCGGCTCGCGCGCCTGCTTCGACATCTCCTCGAAGCAATGGCGATAGGCCTCGGCATAGGCGGCGACGTCGCGGCCGATCAGCGGCAGCCGCTTGGTGCGCAGCACGTGATCGGGCGTGGCCGGGCCGTAGCGGGCGATGCGCGAGAGATCGGGATGGCGCGCGAAGGCCAGCGTCTTGCCGCTGCGCCGGCTCGCCAGCAGCATCGGGAAGCCCGCTTCGCGGGCGAGTTCGCGGCGCAGCTCGGCCAGCGCCAGGCGCGGCGGCGCGCCTTCCGACGGCGCCTCCGTCGGCGGCTTGACACCATGGTTCTCCAGGTAGCGCTCGGCGCGCCCCACCAGATTGACCATCCGCTCGTAGGACTCGCGCGCCGTCGCGCCGAAGCTGAAGATGCCGTGGTTCATCAGCACCATGCCCATGGTGCGCGGCGTCGCCTCCAGCGGGAAGCGCTGCGCCACGGCGCGCGCCAGGTCGAAGCCAGGCATCGTGTAGGGGATCACCACCACGTCCTCGCCGTAGATCTCGCGGATGCGCGCTTCGCCGTCGGCGGTGTTGGTGACCGCCACCACCGCGTCGGCATGGCTGTGGTCGACGAACTTGAAGGGCAGGAGGGCGTGCAGGATGGCCTCGACCGAGGCGGCCGGCGCCGCCGCCCGCGTCTGGTGCGTGGCCAGCTCCTCGACCATCGCCGGGTCGGGCAGCGCCGGCAGCTGCGCCAGCTTCAGCAGATGGTCGAGCAGCAGCGGGCAGAAGCCCGCCTCCTCGATGGTCTCCAGGTCCCAGCCGCTGCCCTTGACCCAGAGCACCCGGCGCGTCTCGCCGAAGCGGTCCGCCTCCTCGGTCTTCACCGAGGTGTTGCCGCCGCCGTGCAGCACCAGCGACTTGTCGCGGCCGATCAGGCGCGAGCTGTAGACCCGCAGCGCCAGGTCGGTGGCGCAGCGCGAGGCGTCCCCTTCGTTCCAGTGATTTTGCATGGGCGTTCCCGTCAATCCGGATGCGGCCGGACTCTACCATTTTCGCGGTAGCGGCGCAGAAAAGTCGGTCAGCGCAGGACGGCGATTTGTACAGGCAGAGTGCGCGTCTAGGCGATTACATCGCTCAGCGTACCCAATTGAGTTTCAATCCTCGCCCCCCGAATTCGGGGGGCGCGTCGAGGCGGCGAACGGCTGGACGTGCAGGTACAGTGGTTTCAATCCTCGCCCCCCGAATTCGGGGGGCGCGTCCGTTCGCGCGTAACAGGCGGGCTTCGCGGAACTTTCGGCCCGCTTTGCGCGAACCAACGCTCGAACAATTTCCCGCGACCCCATCGATTCTCCGATCAGCTTTCGCCGGCCTGAATATTCAAGTTCTTACTCCAAGCGCGAACCTCTAGCACGAATCGCCATCGCTTCATGTCCGCGCCAAGCAACACACTACACCACCAGCGGCCCTTCGAAGTCCGTCGCCCGGAAAATTCCATGCTGCCGCACCTCGCAGCCGCGCGTATCCGGCATCCGGTAGAGACGAAGGTTGTCTTCCTCAAGGTTGATCTCCGCCAGCAGGCGCCGCTCCAGTTCTTCCATCTTGGCCAAGTCGATCTGGCACTCGAACACCGATTTCTGCACACGCTGGCCGACACCCTCGCACGCACGCGCCACACGCCGAAGGCGGCGGCGCCCCGCGCGGGTTTCGGTATTGACGTCGTAGCAAACGATGACCAGCATGGATCACCTCAGCAGGAAGGGAAGATATTCATCCATGTCGCCGCGCAGCGTGCGGGCGAGCAAGCGCGCCTGCAACTGCGGCAGCAAGCCAAGCGCAACCGGCTCCTCCAGCAGAGGATGGGAAATCTCTTCCTGCTTTCTCTCCTGCCAGGCCACCACGATGGCTTTTCGCCCCTGCTCGGCCAGCGTTACGCCGCCACCTTCATGCAGCATGAAATCGTCCGCACGCACCTGGCCGCGATTGACGAGGGTCAGGGCAAGACGGTCGGCCTGGTGGCGGAATTCTTCCATCAAGTCCAGCGCCAGCGCAGCCCGCCCTGGCCGCAAGGCATGCAGGAAGCCCAATTGCGAGTCCATTCCTACCGACTCCACGGCCGAGCGGCAATCGTTCATCAGCATGGAATAGAGAAATGACAGCAGCGCATTCATCCGATCCCGGGGCGGACGGCGGGTGCGTCCATCGAGAGAAAAAACCTCCCGTGCGTCGGAACGCACGAGTTTATTGAAGCACCCGAAATATTGCCGGGCCGCCTCGCCCTCGATGCCGCGAACCGTGTCCAAATCCTCTGCGGCCGGCAGCACTCGCAAGGAAGCCGCGAGATCGTCTGCACCCCGCGACAGGGTCGCCACCTCCGATTCGATTTTCGTTTCCCGGGCTCCACGCAACAACACCTGCCGGCAGTTGCGCAGCTTGCCCGCGACGCAGGCCCGCGCCACACTCAGCGCGAACGCGCCATCGCCCGCCTTCTCGTGTTGGGCACAGCGCAGCAGAACGTTGCCCGACACCGGCCCCTCCAGGCGCGCCTTGAAACGGCCATTGCCGTCCAGCAGCACCAGGCTCTGCCCTTGATCCGCCAGCCTGTGCATCAGCGCCGGCGAAACCAGAACATTACCGAAGACGACAATCCCGCCGAGATGGTGCAGCGGCACCCGCAGCTTCGTCTCCCGCTCCACCTCGATGCGCACCGTGTCGTTGTCCAGATGCAGATAGGCATGCGGCGTGGTGACGTACAGGGTGTTGAGCAGCGTGCGCATGATCAGGCGCCCTCCCCGTTGGGTTCGAACAGGGTTTTTGCGAGCCGGTCCCGGCGTTCCCGCTCAGCCAATAGCGCAGGCTGGCAAATCTCGGCGAGCGAACACTCGCGGCAGCGCTTGTCGTTCAGGGGCGGCGGCAAAGTCAGTCCCCACAGGGCGGCCCGCACTTCGGCGGCACAGGTTTCCACCGCCTGACGCAGATCCCCCGTGATCGCCACCTCTCTTCGCCTTCGGGAACTGGCGTGGTAGATGGCGCCGAATGGCACCGGTTTGCCGGTCATTTCTTCCAGGCACAACGCCTGGGCGGCAAGCTGGATGTCGTCATGCCGCTTCTCGCGCTTGCGGCCGTGCTTGTATTCCACTGGATAGGGTGTACCGTCGGGCAGGAACTCCACCACGTCCGACTTGCCCACCAGGCCAAGCCGGTCGCACCAGAGAGGCTCGGCACGGGCTATGCGACGACCTTCAATGCCAGCCTCGACGCCCGGCTCGTCGGTGCGCGCGTGAACTGCCTGTCCGCGCAGGGTATGCATGTTTTCGGCGAATGCCTGCTCGGCGTGGATCAGGCAGCACTGGCGCGGACAATAGGTCCAGTGTTCAAGAGCGGAGAGCGGAATGGGGTCTTCCGGCTCCATCACCCATGCGTCAGCTCGGCATGCAGCCGGATACGGAGTGCCTTGAGCACTTTCATCACCGTGGCGAATTCAGGATTGCCATCGGCTGAAAGTGCCGTGTACAAGCTCTCGCGGGAAAGGCCGGTATCGCGCGCCAGTTGCGTCATGCCGCGCGCGCGTGCAATCACGCCGAGGGCGTGAGCGATCAAGGCCGGATCGCCTTCCTCAAGACAGGCCTCAAGATAAAAAGCCATATCCTCATCCGTCTTCAGGTGCTCGGCGGAATCCCATGGCCGCAGCTTGATCTTTCCCATCGTCGACTCCTAGACACTGCGCGCCATTTCCAGCGCCAGCTTGATGTCCTTCGTCTGAGAGGACTTGTCGCCTCCCGCCAGCAGGATCACCACCTCAAGACCGCGCTGCACGAAGTAAACGCGGTAACCGGGGCCATGATGGATGCGCATTTCCGACACCCCTTCGCCCACCGGCTCGCAATCGCCGAAGTTGCCCAGTTGCGCCCGGTCGATGCGCGCCTGGATGCGGGCTTTCCCCCGCGCATCCCGCAAGGCCGCGAACCAGTCGTCGAACACTTCCGTGGTGACGATCTGCTTCACGATTCAATTGTAGTCCATGGACTACATAAAGGAAAGCACCATGGAAGCATGCCTCTCATCCGACTTTCCGCTCAAGCGTCACGCGCGGGAAGTCTGCCAACGGGCCGGCAGGCGGGGCAGTCACCGAGAAATCTCCGAATCCCCGTGTCGCCTCTCCTGGATCGTTCTGCTTCACCTGGACGAGATCGAAAAGGCTATGGGCAGGTGCATCGCCCAGTTCTCCTTTATGGCGGAAGACATACAGGCCCCGAGTCGACATCTCACCGCGCGCCGCCGAACAATCGTGGTCGAACATGTTGATCAGGGACTCCCACAGCAACTTGAGATCGTCTTCACCGAAACCTGTCTGCTTTGCCAAATGGGCGGAGACAAAGCCGTGAGCGCGATATAGGCCGTAGGGAACGGTGAATTTGCGGCCCATGGTGCGGTTGTCGCCCTCCTGCTTTTCCGCCTCGGCCTCGGTCGCCACCGCCATGCGGGTGATCGAGTGTTCCAGGGCTACAACGGGCGAGACGGAACGGGCAAAGGTAAGCTGTACCGGACCGCGCACCTGGCCGCAGTTCACTCCAAGGGACATGACCGCACCGAAGGTTCGAACGTCGAAGAAGTTCTTGCACATCCATTGGCGTGCCTCCTCGACGGCATCGCCTCCCTTGCGTTTCTTGTCGTCGCCCTTGAGCAGATCAGCCTTGCCTATGCCCTCATAGGCTCGCTCGTGCTGCTTGTTGAGCGCCGCTTTTTCCTTGACGTAAATCTCGTAAGGAGGCTTCTCGCCGTTGGTCAGGCCTACGTAATTGCGCACCTTGCGCTTGAGGCACACGTCAGTCACCAGCCCGTGGCCGGTCTCGGCATCCAGGCGCGGCAGGTTGCCCGCATCGGGGTCGCCGTTGGGGTTGCCATCCTTCACGTCGAACAGCAGAACGAAGTCGTAGTGAATCGCCCCGGCTTCAACGGCAACGTGCAGCCTTCGGCAAAAGTCAGTCTCCACAGGACGGCGTAGCAATGGTAAGTCGGAGGCAGCCCGGAGTATTAGGCCGAGATGACGGTAGTCCCCTTATCCCTTCAGACAAGCTCAACCAAACGAGCGGTTGGAAACCTCATAAAGCGATTACTTCTTCCCGCATAAAGTGCAGGTGTATAAGACCCGGCACATTCCCATCGTCGAAATGACAACGCACAGCATCGCGAACGCGGGCTCGCAGGCCGGGAATGTCGTCCGCTTCCGTGAAGAGACCCTCGCCGACCGATCTGGCGATGTAGCCGCCTTCCGGCGCGTCTTCGACGATGAAGTGGATTTCGGATGTGCTCATGGCAGGTTCCAAAAACGCCCCTCTCCCAACCCTCTCCCGCGAGCGGGGCGAGGGGACTCAAGTGCTCGGGCGCGACTCGCCCTCCAGCACCCGCAGAAGGCTCGATGTATCCTCGCGGCCCCAGCCCAGCGCCATGAGGGCGTTCAACTGTTGCCAGACCTGCGCCGCGATGGGCAGCGGCGCGCCGAGCGCCACCGCCTCGTCGAGCAGGATGCCGAAGTCCTTGTGGTGCAGGCGCGCTTCCACGCCGGCCCTGAAGTCGCGCGCCGTCATCCTCGCGCCGAACACTTCCAGCACGCGGCTGCCGGCCGAGCCGCCGGCGAGCGCCTGGCGCACCTTCTCCGGGTCGGCGCCGGCGCGTTGCGCCAGCAGCATCGCCTCCGCCGCCGCCTCGATGCAGGCCACCATGATCATCTGATTGCAGGCCTTCGCCACCTGGCCGGCGCCCGAGGGGCCGATGTGCACGATGGTCTTGCCGAGCTTCTCCAGCAGCGGGCGCACGCGTTCCAGCACCTCGGGCTTGCCGCCGGCCATGATCGCCAGCGTCGCATTCTGCGCGCCGACCTCACCGCCGGAGACCGGCGCGTCGATCGCCTCGATGCCTTTCGCGGCGAGCGCCGCGGCGATGCGCCGCGCCGTGCCGGGCGGGATGGTGCCCATGTCGACCAGCACCGTGCCCGGCTTCGCGCCGTGGAGGATGCCGCCCTCGCCGAGCGCCACCGTTTCGACGTCGGCGCCGGTGGTGACCATGGTGAACACCACTTCGCTGTAGGCCGCCACTTCGGCCGGCGAGGCGCAGGTCGCAGCACCCGCGTCGACCAGCGGCTGCGCCGCCTCGGCGCGCCGGGCGTAGACGCTCAGCGCATGCCCGGCCTTCAGCAAATGCAGGGCCATCGGGCGCCCCATGACGCCAAGGCCGATGAAGCCGAGTTTCATTCCACCCTCCACTCAACCCGGCCCTCTCCCCGCAAGCGGGGAGAGGGGGAAAGACGCCTCACCGCTCGCCGCCGGACATGCGCTCGAGCAGCTTCAGCATGGCGATCGAGTCGTCCTCGCCGAGGCCCGAGCCGACCATGGCGTTGAACATCTGCGCCGTGGCCGCCGCGCCCGGCAGCATGAGGCCGAGGCGGTGCGCCTCCTGCATGACGATGCGCAGGTCCTTCTGGTGCATCCAGGCCTTGAAGCCGGGCTTGAAGTTGCGGTCGATCATGCGCTGGCCGTGGTTCTCCAGAATCTTGCTGTAGGCGAAGCCGCCCATCAGCGCCTCGCGCACCCTGGCCACGTCGGCGCCGCTCTTCCGCGCGAAGTTGAAGGCCTCGGCCACCGCCGCCACGCCCATGCCGGTGACGATCTGGTTGCAGGCCTTGGCGACCTGGCCGGCGCCGGAGTCGCCGACGTGCACGATGTTCTTGCCCATCAGTTCGAAGACCGGCTTCATCTTCTCGAAGGCCGCGCTCTTTCCGCCGACCATGATCGAGAGCGTGGCGTTGATGGCGCCGACCTCGCCGCCGGAGACCGGCGCATCGAGGAACTCCAGGCCGCGATCGGCCAGCTTCATGCCGATGCGCTGCGCCGCGGCCGGCGCGATGGTGCTCATGTCGACCACCAGCAGACCCTTCCTGGCACCTTCGGCGACGCCGTTCTCGCCCAGCGTCACCTCCTCGACGTCGGGCGCATCCGCCACCATGGTGACGACGATGTCGGCGTGCTTCGCCACCTCGGCCGGGCTGATGTGGGCATGCGCGCCGAACTGGGCGAAGGGCTCGAGCGAGGCGGCACGGCGCGCCCAGATGTGCAGGGTGTGGCCGCCGCGGGCGACGTTGATGGCCATGGGGCGGCCCATGAGGCCGAGGCCGATGAATCCGATGTTCATGTCGTTGTCTCCTCCGTTGGATCGCGAAGCATAGTTTCGCACAGCCGCGCACCACTTTGGCCAGCGCCCGCCATGACCGGGCGCACCGTTCCGGGCGAAGCGCCGCGGGCCCGGCTTTCTCAGTTGCCCTGAGTATCCGGTTCAGTCTGCCGGGGGCTTGACCGCGCGGTGGAAGCCGACCATGCCGAACAGCACGGTCCTGGCGGAAACGTCGGCGAAGCCGTGCTCGCGCAGCACGGCGGACATTTCCGCGGCCGAATAGAAATGGTGCAGCGCCTCGATGAAATAGCGCCTGCAGCGCTGCGCCGCGTCGCCGCTGCGGAAGAGGAAGGCGGTGAACCAGAGGGTGAAGCGCAGGTAGGCGTAATACAGGTGCTTCACGACCGGATTGGCCGGCCGCAGCATGTCGCTGTGGTAGAAGCGCCCGCCCGGCTTGAGCACGCGGTGGATCTCGTCGAAGACCTCGCGCACGCGCAGGTGGCGCGAGGCGAACTGCAGCGTGACGACGTCGAAATGGCTGTCGGGAAACGGCAGTCGATGCACGTCGCCGATGGTGCTGTCGATGCTGAAACCCAGCGCCTCGGCGCGCCGGCGTCCGACCTCCTGCATCGGCGCGCTGCGGTCGATGGCATGCGCCTGGAGCGTCGGCTCGCGCCTGAGCAGGGCGATGCCGACCGCGTTGGTGCCGGCGCAGACGTCCAGCGTCCGCTCGCCCGGGTTGAGCTCGACGATCGACATGAAGCTGTCCATGAAGCGGCCGATCAGCCCGAGGCTGGCGACGTTGTTGCCGCGGTCGTAATACGGGGCGACGTCGGCAAAGACGTCGGGCAGGTCCTCCGTCCAGACCTTGCCGAAGCGGCGCGCGCGATACTGCTCCCGGCTGGCAAGGGGCGGCGGCGGGTTCATCGTTGTGTCCTCTCGGTGGGGGCGGGGAAGGATAATCGGCCTGCCCCCGGGGGTCAATGCCGGTCAGCGCAGGAACAGCGCCGCGGCGACGGTGACGAGCGCCAGCACGAGGTTCGTCGTCACCAGGCGGCGGATGGCGTTGAGCGCGGCGCCGGCCTCGGGCCAGGCGCCGGCCGCGCTGTGCCGCCGCAGGCGCGGGTAAAGCACGCCGTAGACCCAGGCGAAGATGCCGGCCATGACGAGGCCGGTGCCCATCATGACGTGCCATCCCATCGGCGCCTGCCTCAACCCGACCTCGAAGAGGATGGCGAAGCCGCTCAGCAGGATCAGCGCGACCGCCACCGCCGTGTAGCGCAGGAAGGCGCCGAGCGTGGCCGCCCACAGCGGCAGGCGCTGCGGCGGCTCGAGCAGCCTGAGCGCGGCCGGGCGCAGGCAGAAGTGCGCGAAGAACATGCCGCCGACCCAGACGACGACGCCGGCGAGGTGGATGAAGACGAGGAACTGGCGCAGCATGGCGGCGGTGCGGGCGCTAGCGCGTGCGGTAGCTGGCGTGGCAGGCGACGCAGTTCGCCGTCAGGTTCGGCAGCAGCGCCAGGGCGCGCGCGCGGTTGCCGCCGGCGGCCGCCGCGGCGAACTCGCTCGCGGCGAAGTGGCCGTTGCGGCCGAGGTCGTGCATCTCGGGCGGCATCTGCGGCCCGGGCCGCGCCTCGAAGGGCAGGCGCGCGTGCTTGCCCATCGCGCGCTTGCCGAGCTTCGATTCGGCCACCTCGCCGGCCTCCTTGAGCTTGTTCTCCGCCACCAGCGAGAGGATCTCGTTCAACGCGACGAGGTTGTCGAACATCTCCTGGCGCAGCACCTCCTGCGCCTGCGGCGTCAGCTTCGCCAGCTGGCGGGTGTCCTCGGCAGCGGCCGGCAGGGCCAGGAGCAGCACGAGCGGAAGCAGTCTTTTCATGGTCGTCTCTCCGGGTTGTTTGCCGACATTCTAGCCGGGCTCGGCGCCGTACCGCAGGGACTGACTTTTCCTGAGCACTGAGGTGGCTCGCCCCATGACCCCGCCTCCCTCTAGCATCGAGGAAAGTCAGCCTCCACGGTACGGCGGTGCGCCTTTTCAATTATTACAAGTTCTTGTATATTCGCCATGACAACCAAGCCGATCGAGTTCCTGGGCGACGCCCTCGACGCACTGCGGACCTTTCCCGTGCCGGCCCGCCGCGAGGCCGGGTTCCAGCTGGACAAGGTGCAGCGCGGCGGCGAGCCCGACGACTGGAAGCCGATGCGCAGCGTCGGGCCGGGCGTCCGGGAAATCCGGATACGCGACGAGTCCGGCGCCTTCCGGGTGATCTACCTGGCGAAGCTGGCCGACGCGGTGTACGTGCTGCATTGCTTCCAGAAGAAGACGGAGCAGACGAGCGACAGGGACATCGAGCTGGCACGCAGGCGCTTCAGGGAATTGATGAGGACACAGCCATGAGCCGGAAAAAACGATTCGCCAGCGTCTGGGACGCCGTCGAGGAAACGCCGCAGAAGGCGGCCAGCCTGCGCGCGCGCGCCGACCTGCTCATGGCGCTGCAGGCGTGGGCGAAGCTGGGCGGCCGCACCCAGGCCGAGGCGGCGCGGCTGCTCGGCATCACCCAGCCGCGCATGTCCGACCTGATGCGAGGCAAAATCGACCTCTTCTCCCTCGGCACCCTGATGGACATGGCCACCGCCGCCGGGCTGGAGCCGCGCATCGCCGTGAAGAAGCCGCGCAAGCGCGCAAACGAACTGGCCACTGCCTGAAATCACCTCCCCTCTCCCGCAAGCGGGAGAGGGGAGGAGGGAAAAGTCAGTCGGTGCGGGACGGCGCGGCGATGCGGTGCTTCATCGCGGCGTAGTAGAGCACCGGGATCACCACCAGGGTGAGCAGGGTCGAGACGAAGATGCCGAAGATCAGGCTGATGGCGAGGCCGTTGAAGATCGGGTCGTCGAGGATGAAGATGGCGCCGATCATGGCGGCGAGGCCGGTCAGCGCGATGGGCTTGGCGCGGATGATGCCGGCCTGGATCACCGCCTCGGCGAAGTCCATGCCGCCGGCGACCTGCTCGTTGATGAAGTCCACCAGCAGGATGGAGTTCCTCACGATGATGCCGGCCAGGGCGATCATGCCGATCATCGAGGTGGCGGTGAACTGGCTGCCGAGCAGCGCGTGGCCGGGCATGACGCCGATGATGGTAAGCGGGATCGGCGCCATGATGATCAGCGGCACGAGGTAGCTCTTGAACTGCGCCACCACCAGCAGGTAGATGAGGATCAGGCCGACGGCGTAGGCGGCGCCCATGTCGCGGAAGGTTTCATACGTCACCTTCCATTCGCCGTCCCACTTCAGCGAATAGCCGGCGTAGGGATCCTTTGGCTGGCGGATGAAATAGTGTGACAGGCCGCCCGGCACGGGCGGCTCTTCGGTCACCCCCTTCCCCGGGAAGGGGGCCGGGGGAATGGTCGTCGCCAGATGCCGCTGTATGGCAAACATGCCATACAGCGGCGAATCGAGCTTGCCGCCCATGTCGCCGAGGACATACACCACCGGCAGCAGGTCCTTGTGGTAGATGGCCTTCTCGCGCAGGGCCTGGCGCACTTCGACCAGTTCGGACACCGGCACCATCCTGCCGTCGCGCGCACGCACCGTGAGCTTGAGCAGCGCATCGAGCGAGTTCTGCTTCTCCGGCGCGAGGGTGACGCGCACCGGAATCTCGTACTTGGCGTCCTGCGAGTGGGCGGGCGTAACGTCCTCGCCGGCCAGGCCCATGCGCACCACCTCGACGATGTCCTTCTGCGCCACGCCCAGCAGTGCGGCCTTGCTTTGGGAAACGCGCAGCACGAACTTCTGCGCGTCGGACTGCACGGAGTCGTCGACGCCGACGATGTCGGCCGTGCCCTCGAAGGCCTTGCGCACTTCCTTGGCGACGGCGACCTGGCCGGCGTAGTCGGGGCCGTAGATCTCGGCGACGATGGGCGCGAGCACCGGCGGGCCCGGCGGCACTTCGACCACCTTGGCGTTGCCGCCGTGCTTCTTCGCGATCTCGGCGATCTTGTCGCGCACGGAGACGGCGATCTCGTGGCTCTGGCGGCTGCGGTGCTTCTTGTCGACCAGGTTCACCTGGATGTCGCCCAGCTCGCTGGAGGCGCGCAGGTAGTACTGGCGCACCAGGCCGTTGAAGTTGATCGGGCTGGCCGCGCCGGCGTAGGCCTGGTAGTCGGCGACCTCTTCCACCTTGGCGATCTCGGCGCCGATCTCGCGCAGCACGCGGGCGGTGTTCTCGAGCGGCGTGCCGGCCGGCATGTCGAGCACGACCTGGAACTCGCTCTTGTTGTCGAAGGGCAGCATCTTCAGCACGACGAGCTGCACCAGGGCCAGCGAGACCGAGACGGCGATGGCGGCGAGGATGCCGATCCAAAGCTTGCGGCGGGCGGCCTTGCCGGTCTGCTCGTCCAGCAGTCGCAGCATCAGCCGCCGGAAAACCGCATTCAACACAGAGGGCACGGAGGACACAGAGAACACAGAGAATTTCCTGTCTTTCTCTGTGCCCTCTGTGCTCTCTGTGTGCTCTGTGTTGAAAGAGGTGTGCTTTCCTTCCTTCAACAACTTCAGCGCCAGCCACGGCGTCACAACAAACGCGATGGCGAGCGAGAGGAACATGCCCATCGAGGCGTTGATGGGGATAGGGCTCATGTAGGGGCCCATCAGGCCCGAGACGAAGGCCATCGGCAGCAGCGCGGCAATCACCGTGAACGTGGCGAGAATGGTCGGGCCGCCGACTTCGTCGACCGCCTTGGGGATGATCTCCCACAGGTGCTTGTCCGGCTCGAGTTGCTGCCAGCGGTGGATGTTCTCGACGACGACGATGGCGTCGTCGACCAGGATGCCGATGGAGAAGATCAGGGCGAAGAGCGATACGCGGTTCAGCGTGAAGCCCCAGGCCCAGGAGGCGAACAGCGTCGCGGCCAAAGTCAGCGTCACCGCCACGCCGACGATGACGGCCTCGCGGCGGCCCAGGGCGAAGAGCACCAGCAGCACCACGGCAGCGGTGGCGAAGACCAGCTTGCCGATCAGCTTCTGCGCCTTGTCGGTGGCGGTGGCGCCGTAGTTGCGCGTGACGGTGAACTCGACGCCTTCGGGGATGACCGCGCCCTTGAGGGCTTCGGCGCGCCTGATGACGCTCTCGGCGACGTCGGCGGCGTTGACGCCGGGCTTCTTCGAGATCGACAGCGTCACGGCGGGATATTCACGAGCGGCGTCCTGGCCGGCCGCCTTGTCCCCCTCCTTGCTGCCGTGCCAGACGTACTTCGAGGGCTGGTCGGCGCCGTCGGAGATCGCGGCGACGTCGGACATGAACACCGGGCGGCCGTTGGAAACGCCGACCACCAGGCGCTTCACGTCGGCGGCGGTCTCGAGGTAGGTGCCGGTCTCGACGAGGATCTCGCGGTTGCCGGTGACGAGGTTGCCGGAGGGCTGCAGGGCATTCGAGAGCTGCAGCGCGGCCTTGAGGTCCTGCGCCGTGACGCCGTGCGAGGCCATGCGCTCGGCGTCCATCGCCACGCGAATGACGTGGCCGGGGCCGCCCAGCGTGACGACGTCGCGCGTGCCGGGGATGCGCTTCATCTCGATCTCGACGGCGCGCGCCACCTGCTGCATCTCGAAGGCGGCGCGCCCGGCGTCTTTCGTCCAGAAGGTCAGCGTGACGATGGGCACGTCGTCGATGCCCTTCGGCTTGACGATGGGCTCGCCGATGCCGAGGTTGGGCGAGACCCAGTCGCGGTGCGAGTTGATGGTGTCGTAGAGCCGCACCAGGGCCTGGATCGGGTCTTCGCCGACGACGTACTGCACGGTGATGACGGCCATGCCGGGGCGCGAGACGGAGTACACGTGCTCGATGCCGGCGATGCGCGAGAGCACCTGCTCGGCCGGCCGCGCCGCCAGGTTCTCGACGTCGCGCGCCGAGGCCCCCGGGAAGGGGATGAAGACGTTGGCCATCGTCACGTTGATCTGCGGCTCTTCCTCGCGCGGCGTCACCA
>VGHJ01000008.1 GCA_016868295.1 Betaproteobacteria bacterium
GATCGGCAATTTCCAGTTTTCTCATGACAGCGCCTCCAAGGTGGGGAACTGCCGTCAGTATAGACCAATTATGCGGCAATACTTATGTCGTTATGTTTAACTCAGGACACTAGCCGCCGGCGATCATCGGAAACACCGTCACGCGGTCGCCGCTCTTCAGCGGCATGCCGGCCTCGCCCGAGAGCACCATCTCGCCGTTCACCGCCACGTTGAGGTTGCGGTCGCCGAGCTTGCCGGCGGCCTCGGGCAGGCGGCGGCGCAGGGACTGGCGCAGCTCGACGACGTTGGAGACCGGCTCGTCCACCACGATGGCGTGCTCGGGCGCGCCGGGCACGTCGATCGGCAGTTCGACGCGCACGGCGAAGCCGGTCGTCACCCGCGCCAGCTTCTCGTGCCACTCGAGCTGCGGCACACCCTCGGCGTTCAGGCCCGTCAGGGTGTAGAAGCGCCCCTTCAGTTCCTCGAATTTCTCGCGGTCGATCTTCTCGCCCTTGAACGGGCCGTAGGTGTTGGCTTCCTCGAACCAGCGCGGCGGCAGGGTGTCGTCCCTGGCGCGCAGGCCGAGGCGGAAGTTGATCATGCGCTCGAGGCCGATGACGTTGCGGCCGATCTCGTCCATCGCCGCGTCGTCCAGCTTCGTCCCGGTGAGCGCGTTCACCTGCTCGGCGAAGTCGTGGGTGTCGGGCAGGGTGGGGGAGTTGAACAGTTTGGTGTCGAAGCGGCACATGCCGACCGAATCGCCCACGGCGAAGGTGTTCTCGCACTTCCTCACGGCGAACTCCTTGCCGTCGTAGCTGTTCGGCTGGGCCGAAACGACGCCGCCGTAGAGCGCGGTCTTGAAGGCCGGGTCGTCGTTGATGCGGGCGTTGATCTCCAGCGTGACGCGGTTTCGCAGGTGGTCCATGCCGCGCGTCGCCACCGAGAGGCCGAGGGCGAAGGCCTTGAGGATGCGCGAGTCGTGCGGGTCGGACTGGAACAGGCCCTTCACCGCCATGCGGTACTTGAGCGCCTCCGGCGGGTAGTGGCCGAGGTCCACGGCGCGCGCCGAGTCGGCGATAACGTTGCCGAAGCCCTCGCGTTTGGCCGTCATGAAGAGCAGCTTTTCGACGGTCTCGTAGCCACCCCAGGAGAGGTCGAGCCCGCCGGTGTCCTTGGCGGTGATGATGCCGCGCTGCCACAGCTCCATGGCCCAGGCGATGGCGCTGCCGGTGCTGGCCGAATCCATGCCGAGGTCGTTGAGGATGTTGTTCAGGCGCAGGACGTGCTCCGGCTCCTTGATGCCGATGTTCGGGCCGAACTTGCCGACGGTGACGTACTCCGGCCCGTCGCCCTTGTCGTAACGGTCGAACTGGCCGTCGTTGTGGATGCCGTTATAGGTCTTCTGCTTGCCGTGCTCGACGTCGGCCTGCGCCTTGTCGTAGCTGGCGTTGCCCTTGAGGCCCTTCAGCGCATGCGCCCCCCAGCCGCCCTTGCCCTCGGGCGTCATGTCGTTCAGGTTGCGGCAATGCACCGGGCACTTGAAGCAGCCGTCCATGCCGGGGCGGTAGACATCGAAGTTGTCGGCATCCAGCGTTTCGAACCAGGTCGTCTCCTGGTTGTTGCGGGTGCCCATGGCGCCGAGCACCCGGCTCGGCTTGTAGAGGAAGGGCGTGCCGACCATCTTCAGCGCGTTCTTGATCACCGAGGTGCCGGTGATCTTCTTGCCGATGGCCTTGTTCTGCGTCTTGACGTCGGCCGGCAGCGGCGCCTCGGGGGGCCGGCCGTGCACCATGATGGCCTTCAGATTGAGCGCGCCCATCTTGGCGCCGCCACCGCCGCGCGCCCAGATCGACTTGATGCCGCCCATGATGCCGGAGCAGCGCACCAGGTTCTCGCCGGCGCTGGTGATGCGCGCCAGCGCCATGTCCTTGCGCTCGCGGCAATTGAAGTCGCGCTCGACCGCGGCCGCCGTGTCGAGGTTGTTCAGGCCGACATAGGGCGCCGCGTCGTGGAAGGAGACGCCTTCAGGCGCGATGCGCAGCAGCGCCCATTGCGCCGCCTTGCCGTAGAGCACCAGATGGTCGTAGCCGTGGCGCTTGAGGAAGGCCGGGAAGTAGTCGCCGCCGTTGGCGTCGAGGATGGCATAGGAGTCGGGCGACTTGCTGGTGAAGTTGCCGCGCGTGGCCGAGGGCATCACGCTGGTCAGCACGCCCGCGCCGAAGATGAGCGGCACCTCCGGGTCGAGGGCGTCCTTCTCCTCCTGCAGCAGGTTGTAGAGCAGCCACATGTTGGCGCCGCGGCCGCCGAGGAAGTGCGTCAGCACCTCGGCCGGCAAGTACTTGCGGCGGGTTTCCTTGCGCTCCAGGTCCACGAACAGGGTGGCGCCCTGAGTCGGGTACTGGGGGGTGTCGTGCAGACGGCCCGAGAGCCGGTCGACCAGGTCGCGAATGCCCATCAGAAAAGCCTCCTCAAGCCAGTGCCCCCAAGCTACCACCGCCTTTTTGCGCGCGATTTGATCCAGGTCAAAAACGGTGGATAGCAAACAGTTTGAATACAAACTATACTCCGGTTCGAAGCTCGGGTAAAGTAGCAAGTGGCGTCCGGCAACACGGCATTCGTCCTTCAGGAGGAGTCATGTCAGCAACGGCAGCAGCGGCAGAAGCGGGGGAGAGGCGCGGCGCGCCCCGCCCGGTGGAGGAACTGGACAGCGTCACCATCCGCTTCGTCGGCGATTCCGGCGACGGCATGCAACTGACCGGCAACGAATTTTCCCGCGCCATCGCCAAGGCCGGCCACGACTTCGCCACCCACCCGGACTACCCCTCCGAGATCCGCGCCCCGACCGGCACCCTGTTCGGCGTCTCCGGCTACCAGATCCAGTTCGCCTCGCGTCAGGTGTTCACCTCGGGCGACGCGCCCGACGTGCTGGTGGCGATGAATCCGGCGGCGCTGAAGACCAACCTCGGCGACGTCAAGCACGGCGGCATCGTCATCGCCAACAGCGGCGCCTTCAGCGACAACAACCTGGCCAAGGCCGGCTACAAGTCGAATCCGCTCGACGACGGCAGCCTGGGCGACTACCGCCTGTACAAGATCGACATCTCCGAGTTGACCGCCCATGCCCTGAAGGATTCCGGGCTGTCCAAGAAGGAAACCGGCCGTTGCAAGAACTATTACGCGCTGGGTCTCATGCTCTCTCTCTACAGTCGGCCCATCGAGAAGGAAGAGGAGGACATCCGCCGCAAGTTCGCCAAGAAGCCCGAGATCGCCGAGGCCAACGTGCGGGCGCTGCGCGCCGGCTACGCCTACGCCGACGCGACCGAAATGTTCATCACCAGCTACAAGGTTCGCACGGCCGACATCGCGCCGGGCACCTACCGCAGCCTGACCGGCAACCACGCCGCCGCGCTCGGTTGCGTCGCTGCGTCCGAACTGGCGGGCGTGCCGCTCTTCCTCGGCAGCTATCCGATCACGCCGGCGACCGACATTCTGCACGAGATGTCGCTGCTCAAGCACCACAATGTCACCACCTTCCAGGCCGAGGACGAGATCGCCGGCATCTGCTCGGCCATCGGCGCGGCCTACGGCGGCGTGCTCGGCATGACCACCACCTCCGGCCCCGGCATGGCGCTGAAGACCGAGGCGCTCGGCCTCGCCGTCATGCTCGAGCTGCCGCTGGTGATCGTCAACGTGCAGCGCGGCGGGCCGTCGACCGGCCTGCCGACCAAGATCGAGCAGTCCGACCTGCTGCAGGCGGTCTACGGCCGCAACGGCGAGTGCCCGATTCCGGTGATCGCCGCCAACTCGCCGGCCGACTGCTTCGACTGCGCCATCGAGGCCTTCCGCATCGCCGTGAAGTACATGACGCCGGTGATCTTTCTCTCCGACGGCGGCATCGGCAACGCCGCCGAACCGTGGCGCGTTCCCGATCCGGCGTCGCTGCCCAAGCTGGAAGTGAAGTTCCGTACCGAACCCGAGGGCTTCCAGGCCTACGCCCGCGACGCCAACCTGGCGCGCGCCTGGGTGCGCCCCGGCACGCCGGGCATGGAGCACCGCGTCGGCGGCCTGGAGAAGGATTTCCTCACCGGCAACATCTCGCACGACCCGGTGAACCACCAGCGCATGGTCGAGGTGCGCGCGGCCAAGGTGGCCGGCATCGCGAAGGACATCCCGCCGCTCAAGGTGGAGGGCCCGCAGCAGGGCGAACTGCTCGTCGTCGGCTGGGGCAGCACCTACGGCTCGATCACCCAGGCGCGCGAGAAGGCCGCGGCGCAAGGCCGATCGGTCGCCCACGCGCACCTGCGCCATATCAACCCGCTGCCGCCGGACCTTGGCGACATCCTGCAGCGCTACAAGACCGTCCTGGTGCCCGAGATGAACCTCGGCCAGCTCGCGCGCCTGCTGCGCGAGCGCTACCTGCGCGAGGTGGTCACCCTGTCCAAGGTGCAGGGCAAGCCCTTCAAGGTGTCCGAGATCTACGACCGCATCCTGGAACTCTGCTAAGGCGATCATCATGAGCAACCTGTCCACCGCTTCGCTGCTGACGAAGAAGGATTTCGAATCCAACCAGGACGTGCGCTGGTGCCCCGGCTGCGGCGACTACGCCGTGCTGGCGCAGATCCAGAAGCTGATGCCGCAGTTGGGCATCCCGCGCGAGAACTTCGCCTTCATCTCCGGCATCGGCTGCTCGAGCCGCTTTCCCTACTACATGGAAACCTACGGCATGCACGGCATCCACGGCCGCGCCCCGGCCATCGCCAGCGGGCTCAAGCTGGCGCGGCCCGAGCTCTCGGTATGGGTGGTGACCGGCGACGGCGACGCGCTCGCCATCGGCGGCAACCACTTCATCCACGCCATGCGCCGCAACGTCGACCTGAAGATCATCCTGCTCAACAATCGCATCTACGGCCTGACCAAGGGCCAGTATTCGCCGACCTCCGAGCTGGGCATGAAGACCAAGACCACGCCGCTCGGCAACATCGACCGGCCCTTCAGCCCGACCGCCGTGGCGCTGGGCGCCGGCGCCACCTTCGTCGCCCGCACCGTGGACAGCGACCAGGCACACATGGCGGGCGTGCTCAAGCGCGCCGCCGAGCACAAGGGTGCGGCGTTCGTCGAGATCTTCCAGAACTGCATCGTCTTCAACGACGGCGCCTACGACGCCATCACCGACAAGAGCGTGCGCGACGACGCGCGCCTGCTGCTCGAGCACGGCAAGCCCCTCGTCTTCGGCAAGAACAAGGACAAGGGCATCCGCCTGCGCGGCCTCGAGCCGGTGGTGGTCGAGATCGGCGAGCACGCCGCGAGCGAGGCCGACCTCGTCATGCACGACGAATCCGCCGAGCACAGCGGCCTGGCCTTCTTCCTCTCGCAGTTCGATGCGCCCAAGTTTCCGGTGCCGCTCGGCGTCTTCCGCGCCGTGGGCCAGCCGACCTACGAGGAGATGAACACGCAACTGCATGCCGACGCCGAGGCGCGCAAGGGGCGCGGCACGCTTGCCGCCCTCTTCAACAGCGGCGACACCTGGACCATCAAGTAACCGCAAGGAGCAAGCGAGAAAATGGCTTTGACGATCACCGACGAATGCATCAATTGCGACGTGTGCGAGCCGGAGTGCCCGAACAATGCCATCTCGCAGGGTGACGAGATCTACGTCATCGATCCTGCGAAGTGCACCGAGTGCGTCGGCCACTACGACGAGTCACAGTGCGTCGCCGTCTGCCCGGTCGACTGCATCGTCGTCGACCCCAACAACACCGAGACCCCGGAACAGCTCAACGAGAAGTTCCTCAGGCTCACCGCTACCCCGGCTTGATGGGATAATCGCGCGGTTCCCCCACCGCGCGAGGCATCCCATGCTGGTCCCCGCATCCGTCTCCGACTATCGACTGCTGGCCGAGCGGCGCCTGCCGCGCGCCTTCTTCGACTACATCGACGGCGGCGCCTACAACGAGCTGACGCTCGCCGCCAACCGCAACGATCTCGACGCGCTCAAGCTGCACCAGCGCGTCCTGCGCGGCGCCAGCACCATCGACACCTCGACCGTCGTTCTCGGCGAGAAGCTGGCCCAACCGGTGATCCTCGGCCCGGTGGGGCTGGCCGGCCTCTACGCCCGCCGCGGCGAGGTGCAGGCGGCGCGCGCGGCAAAAGCCGCCGGCGTGCCGTTCTGCCTCAGCACCGTCTCGATCTGCTCCATAGAGGAAGTCAGTGCCGCCGGCACGGCGCCGTTCTGGTTCCAGCTCTACGTCATCCGCGACCGCGGCTACGCGAATGAGCTGCTCGCCCGCGCCCAGGCCGCCGGCTGCACCACGCTGGTGTTCACCGTCGACCTGCCCGTCTTCGCCACGCGCTATCGCGACGTGAGGAACGGCATGACCGGCGGCGCCACGCTGGCGGGCCGTCTGGCGAAGCTCTGGGACATCGTCAGTCACGCTGGCTGGCTCATCGACGTGCCCGTCGGCGGCAAGCCGCTCACATTCGGCAACCTCGCCCAGGCCGTGCCCTCGGCGAGGAGCCTCGAGGCGATGAAAGTCTGGGTCGACGCCCAGTTCGATCCATCAATAACGTGGCGCGACCTCGGCTGGCTGCGCGAGCAATGGCCGGGCAACATCGTCATCAAGGGCGTGCTCGACGCCGACGACGCGAAGGCCGCCGCCGACATCGGCGCCAGCGGCGTCGTGGTCTCGAACCACGGCGGCCGCCAGCTCGACGGCGCGCCGTCCGCCATCTCGGTGCTGCCGCGCGTCGTCGACGCCGTCGGCGGCAAGCTGGACGTCCTCATGGACGGCGGCATCCGCAGCGGTCAGGACGTCGCCAAGGCGCTGGCGCTGGGCGCCAAGGCCGTCATGCTCGGCCGCCCCTGGGCCTACGGCCTCGCCGCGCGCGGCGAGCAGGGCGTCGCCGAAGTCCTCGCCCTCCTCAAGCGCGAGCTGGCGGTCACCATGACCCTGCTCGGCGTGGAGCGGGTCGAGCAGATCGGGACAGGGGCGCTGGACGGGTAGTGCCGGAAAGTCAGTCTCCGTGATACGGCAAGGGTGAACTGGCCCAGTCTGGGCCATAATTCGGCAAGGGTTCATGACTGTCACCAGGAGGCACTGTGCAAGGCGACTTCGTATCGGGCGTGCTGCTGCCGCTGATTCTGGCGTTCATCATGTTCTCGCTCGGTCTGGGTTTGACCCTGGCCGATTTCAAGCGCATCTTCGCCCAGCCGCGCGCGCTGCTGGTGGGCGTGGTGTGCCACTTCATCCTGCTGCCGCTGGCCTGCTACCTGATGCTCAGCGCCTGGGGCATGACGGGCGTGTTCGCCGTCGGCTTCATGATCCTGGCCGCCTGCCCCACCGGCAGCACGTCCAACCTGCTGACCTACCTGGCGCGCGGCGACGTGGCGCTCGCCCTGAGTTTCACGGCCGTGGCCAGCGTGGCCACCATCTTCACCCTGCCCCTCATCGTGACCTGGGCGCTGGGCCACTATCTGGGCGCGGCCCGCACGGTCGATATGCCGGTCGGTCTGATGATGGGCCAGGTGGCCCTGGTGCTGGGCGTGCCCGTGAGCCTGGGCATGTTCGTGCGCCACCGTTGGGGCGCCTGGGCGCAGCGCGTCGAGCCGCTTGCCACGCGGGTGGCGACCGTGCTGTTCGTGCTCATCGTGGTGATTGCGGTGGTCAAGAACTGGGCGCTGCTGCGCGACAACTTTGCCACCCTGGCGCCCTTTGCCGTGCTGCTCAACGTGGGCATGCTGTGCGTGGGCTTTGGCGTTGCCTGGCTGGCACGGCTGTCGCGCAGGCAGTCGGTCACGCTGGGCATCGAAACCGCCGTGCAGAACGCCGCTTTGTCGCTGGTGATTGGCAGCACGGTGCTCAAGGAGGACGCCCTGGCCATTCCGGGGGCGCTCTACGGCGTGCTGATGTATGCGGGCGGCCTGGTCTATGCGCTGGCGATGCGCAGGTACGCCGCATCGCCGCAGGCTTGATCCGCATCAACCGATACAAACATTGCTACTATTCCGATAATTCTGTATCTGTTATAGTCGCCCGCTGGAACGCGGCTGCCATAACAACACCCATCGCCGCATCCCGTGACATGATTCACCAGGGAGGACGGTATCGTGAGCAAATCCATTACGACGCGCGCCGCCGGGCTGTTCAGCCAGGCGGCGGGGCTGGGGCGCGGCAGCCTCGACGCGGGCGAGCTGCAGGCGCTGCTCGATGAACTGGGCGTCGCCCTCGACGCCGCCGCGCCGGCCGGGGCGGCGGAGATCCGCATCAGCCTGAATTGCACGCGCGAATTCGGCATGGTTCTCAGCGCCGGCCTCGGCGGGCTGGAGGCCGAGCTCGACGAGAACAACTTCCGCCGCGACCGCGCCTCCGTGTATGCCGCCGCGGCGCTGACCGATGCCGAGGATTTCCTGCGTCTCTTCCAGCGCACGCTGGCCTGGCAGAAGCTCGCCGCCGTGGCGCGGCGCACGGGCAAGCCCGCGCCCGAGGGCGCGCTGAAGGACTGCTTCGGCAAGCTGCTGGCGCTGGCGCAGGCCTTCGCGCCCGACAACGCCGATGCCCCCTGCGTGCTGCAGGCACTGGAGCTCAACCCGGCGCTGGCCGGCGAGCACATCACGGTACGTGCAGCCGAGTGTTCCTTCGGCGCGCCGCAGCCCGCTCGCCTGCCGCGCCCGATCGGGAAGATCGACAAGCTGATCCACCCCAAGCGCATCGGCATCATCGGCGTCTCCGGCAGCGGCATGAACTTCGGCCGCATCATCCTGCGCAACCTGATGGGCAGCGGCTATCCGAAGGAGCAGCTGCTGGTGCTCAAGCCGGGCGAGGCGGAGATCGACGGCGTGAAGTGCATCGAGGGTCTCAAGGCCATCGACGGCAAGCTGGACCTTCTCATCGTCGCGGTGGCGGCGAGCGCGGTGTACGAACTGGTCGACGAGATCATCGCTTCGGATGCCGTCGAGGCGGTGATGCTCATCCCCGGCAGCATGGGCGAGACGAAGAAGAGCCGCGAACCGGCGGCGGCGCTGGCCGGCCGCATCAACGCGGCGCACGGCAAGTCCGGCGGCGGGCCGATCTTCCTTGGCGCCAACTGCCTCGGCGTGGTGTCGCATCCGGGCGCCTACGATTCCTGGTTCATTCCGCTCGAGCGCCTGCCCAAGCCGCAGAAGAAGCCGGTGAGGAACTCCGTCATGCTCTCGCAGAGCGGCGCCTTCATGATCACGCGCCTGTCGCAGAACCCCTGGCTCGACCCGGCCTACATGCTGGCGCTGGGCAACCAGACCGATCTCACCCACGGCGACATGCTGAGCTACTTCGCTGCGCTGCCGGGCATCGAGACGCTGGGCATCTACATCGAGGGCTTCAAGGACCTCGATGGCCTGCAGTTCGCGAAAGCCGTGCGCAAGGCCGTGCTCAACGGCAAGCAGGTGGTGGTGTACAAGTCCGGCCGCACGGCGCCGGGCCAGGGCGGCGTGATGGGCCACACGGCGTCGATTGCCGGCGGCCTGACGCTGTTCGAATCGGTGGTGCGCCACGCCGGCGCCATCGTCGTCGAGGACTTCAACACCTTCGACGACCTGTTCTACATCGCCGGCGCGCTGCAGGACAAGAAGATCGGCGGCAAGCGGCTGGGCGCCATCAGCGGCGCCGGCTTCGAGGCGGTCGGCATGGCCGACAGCATCGACAGCGACGGTTTCGGGATGGAGATGGGCGCGCTCGAGGAGGCCACCGTGAAGAAGATCGAGGAGATCCTCGTCGTCAAGAAGCTCGACCAGCTGGTCGAGGTGAGGAATCCGCTCGACATCAATCCGGGCGCCGACGACGAGTGCCACCTGCAGATCACCGAGGTCTTCCTGCAGGATCCGAACATCGACGCCGTGGTGGTCGGCCTCGACCCGACCGCGCCGGCGGTCTGCGCCCTCGAGGAAAGCAAGCTGCGCCCCGGCCACGACATCGCCAGCCCGAAGAGCACGGTGAGCCTGATGCCGGCGCTGGTGGTGCGCAACGACAAGCCGGTGATCGGCATCGTCGACGGCGGCAAGCTCTACGACGCCATGAGCGCCGGCCTCATGGACCAGGGCGTGTGCGTCTTCCGCAACTGCGCGCGCGGCACCAAGGCGCTGGTGCGCTATGTCGAGGCGCGGCAGAATGCCGATTACCTGAAGCACCGCCGTCCCGGCGGGACTGACTTTTAAGAGGATCATCATGAGCGACACGCTGAAACCCGGCCTTACCGCCACCGTCCGCATCACGGTCGACACCGCCCGCACCATCGGCTTCATGGGCGAGGAACTGCGCGTGTATTCGACGCCGAGCCTGCTCTACGATGTGGAAGTGGCCTGCCGCGAGCTGATCCTGCCCCATGTCGGCGAGGGCAAGGACTCGGTCGGCACGCGCGTCGAGTTCGACCACGTCGGCGCCACGCTGCTCGGCATGTGGGTGGAGATCACCGTCAAGCTGACGGAAGTGAACGGTCCCGCCGTGACCTTCGAGTTCTCCGCGCGCGATGCGGTGGAGGAGGTGGCGCGCGGCAAGCACAGCCGTTTCGTCGTCGGGCTGGAGAAGACCGCGCAGCGGCTGAAGGCCAAGCAGGCGAAGGCGGCGGGGGGCTGAGTCCTCAGCGCTTGTCCACCACCCGCCGCGCCTTGCCGAGCGAGCGCTCGATGCTCGCGACCGGCACCACGCGCACGCGGGCGGATATCCCGATGTAGGACTTGATGTGGTGCTGAAGCTCGGCGGCGGCCTGGCTGCGGGCATCGGCGTTGTCGGCCTCGGGCCGCATTTCCACCAGCACGTCCACCTCATCCAGGTGCTGCGGCCGCGCCACCTCGATGACGTAGTGCGGGGCGAGGGCGGTGCTCTTCAGGATCAGCTCTTCGATCTGGCTCGGGAAGACGTTCACGCCGCGGATGATGAGCATGTCGTCGGAGCGCCCGGCGAACTTGTCCAGGCGCCGCATCGGCCGCGCCGTGCCGGGCAGCAGGCGCGTGAGGTCGCGCGTGCGATAGCGGATCATCGGCAGCGCCTCCTTGGTCAGCGTGGTCAGGACGAGCTCGCCGAATTCGCCGTCGGGCAGCGCCTCGCCGGTGGATGGATCGACGATCTCCGGGTAGAAGTGGTCCTCCCAGATCGTCAGCCCGTCCTTCGTCTCGAAGCACTCCATGGCCACGCCGGGACCGATGACCTCCGAGAGGCCGTAGCACTCCATGACGTGGATGTTCATGCGCGCCTCGATGGCGGCGCGCATTTCGCGCGTGCAAGGTTCGCCGCCGGCCAGGGCGAGCTTCAGGCCGGTCGAGGCCGGGTCGATGCCCTGCGCGGCGAAGCCGTCGGCCAAGGTGAGCAGGTAGGAGGGCGTGCAGCAGACGATGCGCGGCCGGAAGTCGGCGATGAGCTGCACCTGCTTCTCGGTCTGGCCGCCCGATACGGGAACAACCGTGCAGCCGAGGCGTTCGGCGCCGTAGTGGAAGCCCAGTCCGCCGGTGAACAGACCATAGCCGTAGGTGTTGTGCAGCAGGTCACCCGGGCGGCCGCCGGCGGCGTGGATCGAGCGCGCCATGACGTTCGCCCAGAGGTAGAGGTCGCCCTGCGTGTAGCCGACCACGGTCGGCTTGCCGGTGGTGCCGCTGGATGCGTGCAGTCGCGCGATCCGTTCGCGCGGCACGGCAAACAGGCCGAAGGGATAGGCGTCGCGCAGGTCGGCCTTGGTGGAGAACGGAAAGCGGGCGAGGTCGGCGAGCGAGTGAAGGTCTTCCGGCCGCACGCCGGCGCGCTCGAACTTGCGCCGCATCGGCGCGACGTTGCGCCAGGCATGGGTCAGGCTTTTTTGCAGGCGGTCGAGTTGCAGCGCGCTGAGCTCGGTCCGGCTGGTGCGCTCGACGGGTTCGAAGACTTCGCTCATTTTCAGGAGTTTACCCCATAAGGCGATGAATGGACCTTGTTTGATCAGGGTCAAACGCGGTGCTTGCCCTATCCTTCTAAATGATACAAAATAAGTAATAGAAAAAGCATTATGTGAATCATCAAAGAGCGGGACGCTGCACCGAGGAGGAGAGCATGAACCGTATTGCCTGCGCGATCGACGCGCAAAAACGTATCACGACGCGCGGGGCGGCAGCGTGAGCGCGGCCGCCGCGAAATCCGTCAGGAAGGTGCCGCAGTACTGCTACCAGTGCGTGGCGGGCCCCGACCTGCTCACCGTCAAGGTGGAGGACGGCGTCGCCACCGAAGTCGAGCCGAACTTCGCCGCCTGCGGCGTGCATCCCGGCGCCGGCAAGTGCTGCGTCAAGGCCTACGGCATCATCCAGAAGACCTACAGCCCGAACCGGCTCCTGCAGCCGATGAAACGCAGCAACCCGAAGAAGGGGCGCGACGAGGATCCCGGCTTCGTGCCGATCTCCTGGGGCGAGGCCTTCGACCTCATCGGCGCGAAGATGAAGGAAGTGCGCGCCCGCGGGCTCAGAAACGAATACGGCTATCCGCGCGTGGCGGCGAGCTTCGGCGGCGGCGGCATCCCGACCTACTACATGGGCACTTTCCCGGCCTTCCTCTCCGCCTGGGGGCCGGTGGACTTCAGCTACGGCAGCGGCCAGGGCGTCAGTTGCACGCATTCCGAGCACCTCTACGGCGAGCTGTGGCACCGCGCCTTCACCGTCTGCCCGGACACGCCGAGTTGCAACTACGTGCTGTCCTTCGGCGCCAACGTCGAGGCCTCGGGCGGCGTGGTCGGCGCCTGGCGCCACGGCGAGGCGCGCAGCCGCGGCATGAAGCGCGTCCAGATCGAGCCGCACCTGTCGGTCACCGGCGCCGCCTCGGCCGAGTGGGTGCCGATCAAGCCGAAGACCGATGCCGCCTTCCTCTTCGGCCTGGTGCATGTGCTGGTGTGCGAGATGCCGCGCGAGAAACTCGACGTCTTCTTCCTCAAGCACCACACCGGCTCGCCCTATCTGATCGGCCCCAACGGCTTCTACCTGCGCGACCCGGCGACGAAGAAGCCGCTGCTGTGGGACCTCAAGCGCAACGCCGCCGTGTCCTTCGACACACCCGATACCGAGCCGGCGCTGGACGGGACGTTCACCGTAGATGCCATCGAGGTCGGCGCCGACGAGGACCAGTGGACGCACCGGGGACTGGCGGCGCAGACGGCCTTCGGCAAGCTGGTCGAGCGCGTGCGGCCCTACACGCCCGAGTGGGCCGAGAAAACCTGCGACGTGCGCGAAGGCACGGTGCGGCGCCTGGCCCACGAGTTCGTCGAACAGGCGCAGGTGGGCGCCACGGTGGAGATCGACGGCGAACTGCTGCCATTCCGGCCGGTGTCGATCCAGTTCGGCCGCACGGTGAACAACGGCTGGGGCGCCTACGAGTGCTGCTATGGACGCACCCTGCTGGCCTGCCTGGTCGGCGCGCTGGAAGTGCCGGGCGGCACTCTCGGCACCACGGTGCGGCTGAACCGCCCGGCGACGACGCGCCAGGCGAGCGTGAAGATCAACCCGGACGGCTTCATGCACTACCCGATGAACCCAACCGACAAGGCGCACTGGGCGGCGAAGCCCAAGGTGCGCAACGCCCACGACACCATGGTGCCGCTCTCGGCCAGTTCGCCCTGGAGCACGGCGCTGGGGCCCACCCATTTCTCGTGGATGTTCCAGAAGGAGTCGCCCGACGAGAACTGGCCGAAGGTGACGCCGCCCGACGTCTGGTTCTGCTATCGCACCAACCCGTCGATCTCGTTCTGGGACACCAGGGAACTTGCCAAGCGCATCGCCGAGTTTCCCTTCGTCGTCGCCTTCGCCTACCACCGCGACGAGACCAACCACATGGCGGACGTGTTGCTGCCAGAGAGCACGGATTTCGAGAGCACGCAGCTCATTCGCATCGGCGGCAGCAAGTTCATCGAGCAGTTCTGGGACCATGAGGGCTTCGCCCTGCGCCAGCCCGCCGTCGCGCCTGCCGGCGAGACGCGCGACTTCACCGACATCGCCACCGAGCTGGCCGACCGCGCCGGACTGCTGCGCGAGTACAACGAGGCGCTCAACCGCGGCGCCGCCGGCGTGCCGCTCTCCAACCACGAGTGGGACTTCCGCCTCGACGCGGAGAAAAAGCACGACGCCGCCACCATCTGGGACCACGCCTGCCGCGCCGCCAGCGCCGAGCTCACCGAGGGCCGCGAGACGGACGGCCTCGACTGGTTCAAGGAGAAGGGCCTGCGCACGCGACCGATCTCGCGCCTGTCGTGGTACCTCTTTCCCGAGCTGCGCAGGCAGGGCATCCGCTTCGAGATGCCCTTCCAGGAGCGCCTCTACCGCGTCGGTGTCGAGCTGGGGCGCCGCCTGCACGAGCGCGGCATCCACTGGTGGGACGTGCAACTCGAGGAATACGGCGGCCTGCCCAAGGTGCTCGATTTTCCGGGCATCTGGGAAAAGGAGACGGTAAAGCAGGGCGGCGCCGGCGCGCTGGAAAAATACCCCTTCTGGCTCATCACCGCGCGCAGCATGCAGTACGCCTGGGGCAGCAACGTCGGCGTGCAGCTCATGAACGAGGTCGGCGGCAACGTGCGCGGCCACAAAGGCGTGCTGATCAACCGCCGCCGCGCGCAGGAGCTGGGCATCGAGGACGGCGACCAGGTGGAGGTGAGCTCCTACGTCGGCACCACGCGCGGGCCTGCCGTGCTGGCCGAAGGCATTCGCCCCGACACCCTGCTCATGATGGGCCAGTTCGACCACTGGGCCACGCCGTATGCGAAGGACCTCAACAAGCCGAGCATGAACAGCCTGATCCCGATGTCGATCGCGCTCACCGACTCCACCGGTTCCTCGGCCGACATCGTGCGCGTCGGCGTGAAGAAGCTGGAGGCTGCGTAAATGGCCCGCTACATCATGACCGCCGACCTGCGCCGCTGCATCGGCTGCCAGACCTGCACGGCCGCCTGCCGCCACGCCAACGGCACGCCGCCTGGCGTGCAGTGGCGCAAGGTGCTCGACATCGAAAGCGGCGAGTTCCCCGACGTGCGCAGGAGTTTCGTGCCGGTGGGCTGCATGCACTGCGCCGATCCGCCCTGCATGCACGTCTGCCCGTCTACCGCCACCTTCCAGCGCAAGGACGGCATCGTCGATATCGACTACGACCTGTGCATCGGCTGCGGCTATTGCGCCGTCGCCTGCCCCTACCAGGCGCGCTACATCGTGCACAAGCGCGAGTTCGCCTACGGCGAGCGGCCAACCGAGCAGGAGGAGGCGCGCTTCGATCCGAAGCGCATGTCGGTGGCGATGAAGTGCAATTTCTGCAAGGATCGCGTCGACCTGGCCAAGGAAACGGGGCTGACGCCGGGCGTCGACCCGGAAGCGACGCCGGCCTGCGTGAACTCCTGCATCGCCGGCGTGCTGGCCTTCGGCGACCGCGAGGACCCGGACAGCAACGTCTCGCAGCTGCTCGCCGAGCACCAGTTCTTCCGCATGCACGAGGAGCTCGGCACCGACCCCGGTTTCTATTACATTTTCGACAAGAAGTGAGCGGCGCATGAGCGCAACCAAGATCCCCCCCGGCCGCGTCACCCCCTGGCACCAGACCAACTGGGACTGGCGCGCCGCCGGCAACTTCATCTGTGGCGGCACCGGCACCGGGCTGCTCTTCTTCGCTACCCTGGCCGCCGGCTCCGTCGACGCCTACCGCATCATGGCGCTCGTCGCGCTGGCCTTCATCGGCGGCGGCCTCACCTGCGTCTGGCTGGAGATCGGCAAGCCCCTGCGCGCGATCAACGTCTTCTTCCACCCGCAGACCTCGTGGATGACGCGCGAGGGCATGGTGGCCGTGCCGCTGTTCGCCTGTGGACTCGCCGCGCTGTGGTTCGGCGGCGGCCTCTTCGTCGGCATGGCGGCGCTGCTCGGCATCGTCTTCCTCTACTGCCAGGGGCGCATCCTGCAGGCCTCGAAGGGCATTCCCGCCTGGCGCGAGCCGAAGATCGTGCCGCTGATCCTCGCCACCGGCTTCGTCGAGGGGGCGGGGCTGGCGGCCGTGCTCTCGGCGCTGCTGCCCGGCGCCGGCCCGCGCTGGCTGGCCGGGGTGCTGCTCGGCGCCCTGATCCTGCGCCGCGTCGCCTGGATGTTCTATTTCAAGGCGATCGAGCAAAGCGGCCTGCCGAAGAAGGCCATGGATGTGCTGCGTCCCTTCGGCGCGAAGTTCGAGATGGTCGGCCAGCTCCTGCCGGAGATCATCATCGTCGTCGGTATTCTCTCCGGAGCCGTCGCGCCGGGACTGACTTTTCTGGCTGGGCTGGTGGCGCTGCTCGCTGGCTGGTGGCTGAAGTTCACCATCGTCACCCGCGCGGCCTACAATCAGGGCTACGCGCTGCCGGTGCTGCCGGTGCGGGGGCAGGGCGAAGTGAAGCCGGGCATCAAGCCGGGCTGGACCAAGTAGAGAACCGGCCCCAGCCGGTCACGGTATCCCCAGAGAGACGCTCCCAAAGGAGGAGACGGGGATGTATGAGATCAGAATTCACGGCCGCGGCGGCCAGGGCGCCGTGCTCGCCGGCAGCATTCTTGCCGCGGCCATGGTCAACGAAGGCAACTACGTGGTTGCCGTGCCGTCCTTCGGTTTCGAGCGGCGCGGCGCGCCGGTGGCGAGCTTCCTGCGCATGGACACGCGCGAGATCCGGCAGATGACCAACATCTACCGGCCGGACTGCGTGCTGTGCATCGATCCGACGGTCGGACGGGCGGTGAACGTCTTCGATGGCATCAAGGATGGCGGCACCTGGCTGCAGACTACGGCCAAGCCCTTGAGCGAATTTCAGGTGCACGAGAAGGTCGCCACCGTCGGCCTGTGCGACGCGGTGAAAATCGCGCTGGAAATCTTCAAGCGCCCCATCACCAACACCCTGATGCTCGGCGCCTTCGCCCGCACCACCGGGCTCGTCTCGCTCGATGCGCTGCGCGCGGCGGTGGAAGAGTCCGACTTCCGCGACGCCGGCCTCAAGCAGAACCTGCTGGCGCTGGAGCGCGGCTACAACGAAACGACGGTGCATCGCATCGAGAAGCGGGAGGCGGCATGAGCACCAGGCAGTCCTACCCGATGTTCGATTCCTCGCAGGTTCCCGGCGACCTGTGCCCCATCGCCACCAAGCTGAATCCCATGCTGCCGGGCGACTGGCGCAGCATGAAGCCGGTGGTCGACCGCGCCAAGTGCGTCAAGTGCGCCGTCTGCTGGCTCTACTGCCCGGTGCAGTGCGTGGTCGAAAAGGCCGCCTGGTTCGACATCAACCTTGCCACCTGCAAGGGCTGCGGCATCTGCGCGAATGAGTGCCCGCAGCGGGCGATTTCGATGGTGGGAGAAGGAGCATGAGCGCCGTCCTCAAGCCGAAACCGAAAGCCATCGTCTGCGACGGCAACGAGGCCGCCGCCTGGGCGGTGAGCCTGGCGCGCGTCGACATGGTCGCCGTCTACCCCATCACCCCGCAGTCCTCGCTGGTCGAGTACCTCGCCAAGTTCGTCGCCGACGGCAAGTTGAACGCCGAGATCGTCGACGTCGAGGGCGAGCACTCGGTGCTCTCCGTTCTGCACGGCGGCGCGCTCGCCGGCGCGCGCACCTACACCGGCACCTGCGGGCCGGGGCTGGCCTTCATGTTCGAGCCGTACCTGCGCACGCCGGGCCTGCGCATGCCGATGGTGATGTCCATCGTCACGCGCGACACGCTGACGCCGCAGAGCGTCTGGGGCGGCCACCAGGACGCCATGAGCGTGCGCGAGGTCGGTTGGATCCAGCTGTACTGCGAAACCGTGCAGGAGGTGCTCGACACCACCATCATGGCCTACAAGGTGACCGAGCACCGCGACGTCATGCTGCCGGTGAACGTCTGCCATGACGGCAACTACCTCTCCTACGGCGCGGCGCGCGTCGAGCTGCCCTCGCAGGAGGAGGTCGATGCCTTCCTGCCGCCGCCATCGGTCAACTGGCACGCTGCCCTCGATCCGTCGCGGCCGATGGCCGTCGACCCGCTCACCGGCGGCTCCGGCGGCCCCGGTCCGGCGATGTTCGTGCGCTATCGCAAGGGCCAGTGCTCCGGAATGCAACACGCGCTGGCCGCCATCGAAGCGGCGCACGAGGACTGGGCGCGCATCGTCGGCCGCCGCCATGCGCCGCTGGTGGAGTCGTATCGCATGGATGACGCGGAAGTGGCGCTGGTCACGCTCGGCTCCATGACCGGCGCCGGCAAGGACGCGGTGGACGAGGCGCGCAGCCGCGGTGTGCGCGTCGGCCTGGTCAAGGTGAAGACCTACCGCCCCTTCCCGGTGCAGGCGATCGCCAAAGCGCTCTCCGGCGTGAAGGCCGTCGGCGTGGTCGACCGTTCGGTGAGCTTTGGCTGGAACAGCGGCCCGCTCTATCAGGACGTCATTGGCGCGCTGCAGATCGCCGCCCGGCGCCCGGCCGCCATGAGCTTCATCGGCGGGCTGGCCGGCGCCGACATCACCACCGATCACTTCGGCCGCGTCATCGAGCGCGTGCAGGCGCTGACGCAGGACGGGCAGGTCGGCGAGACGGTCTGGCTGAACGAAAGGGATTGAAGATGGAAACCCAATATCTGATCGTCGGCGCCAGCCACGCCGCGCTCTCGGCGCTGCAGGCCATCCGCATGCAGGACGGCGAGGGCAGCATCACCATGGTGACGCGCGACGACGCGCTGCCGTATTCGCCCACCGTGCTGCCCTACGTCGTCTCCGGCCGTTCCGCGCCCGAGCGTGTCGCGTTGAAGGACGGCGCCTGGTTCGAACAGAACAAGGTCGGCTTCATCCGCGGCGCCGCCGTCACCGCGCTGGACGCCGCCGCCAAGCGCGCGAAACTCTCCAGCGGCGAGGAGATCGCCTACGGCAAGCTGCTGCTCGCCACCGGTGCGGCGCCGATCCTGCCGCCGGTCCCCGGCCTGAAGGACGTCCGGTTCCATGTCCTGCGCAGCCTCGACGACGCGGTGAAGCTCAAACAGGCCCTGCCGAACACGAAGCAGGCGGTGGTGCTCGGCGCCGGCCTCGTCGGCATGCACGCCGCCGAGAACCTCGCCAAGGCCGGCGCCGCGGTCACCGTGGTGGAAATGCAGCCGCGCGTGCTGGCCGGCTACTTCGACGCCGAGGCCTCCGCCATCATCGAGGCCGCCTTCGCCGCCAAGGGCGTGAAGCTCATGCTCGGCGCAAAAGTCAGTCGCTGCGAGACGGCGGGGCAGGGCGCCCGCGTCACCACCGACACGGGCGCAACGCTCGACGCCGACCTGCTGCTGGTCGCCGCCGGCGTGGCGCCGGTGGTCGACTACCTCACCGGTTCCGGCGTGGCGATCGACCGCGGCGTGCTGGTGGACGACACCATGCGCGCCAGCGTGGAGGGCATCTGGGCCGCCGGCGACGTCGCCCAGGCGAAAGGCTTCTACGACGAAGCGAAGACGCTCAACGGCATCCTGCCGAGCGCCGTGGAGCAGGGCAGGATCGCCGGCATGGCGATGGCGGGCGACCCGGCCGTCAAGCCCTGGCCCGGCGGCGTGCCGCTCAACACCTACACCTTCTTCGGCCAGCAGGCGGTCTCCGTCGGCAGCCAGGATCAAGGCGAAGTCGTGCGCAAGGAGGTCGACGCGAAGCGTTACCTGAAGATCGTCATGCAAGACAACCGCTTGACCGGCATCTTCGGCATCAACGTGCCCTTCGACCCGGGCGTGATGTGGGAGATCATCCTGCGCCGCATCGACCTTGCGCCGGTGCGCGAAGCCTTCATCGCCGATCCGCTCAAAACCGCGCGGACCATCATGTCCAGGACGTGGAGGTAATCATGGGTGCCTACAACACCATCTCCTTCAAGCCCGAGCACTGCAACGGCTGCAACGCCTGCATGACGGCCTGCGCCACGGCCAAGACCGGCAGCGCCGACATCGCCAACTCGCGCATCCAGATCGTCGCCGATGGCGATGCGTTCGAACTGGCGATGTGCCGCCAGTGCGGCGACCCGAAGTGCGTCTCGAACTGTCCGGCGGCGGCGCTCGACAAGGATGCCGGCAACGGCGTCATCGACTGGGACGGCTCGAAGTGCGTGAACTGCCTGCTGTGCACCGTCGGCTGTGCCTACGGCGGCATCGTCTACAACGCGGCGGCCGGCCACGTCGTCAAGTGCGACACCTGCGACGGCGATCCGGCCTGCGTCAAGGCCTGCGAGCGCGGCGCGCTGAAGTACCTCACCACCGCCCACATCTACAACGAAGTCGGCGACCTCGAGGACCTCTTCGTGCCGGGCCTGGCCGGCTGCCAGGGCTGCAACACCGAGCTCATCATGCGCCACGCCATGCGCCGCATCGGGCCGGACACCGTGCTCGCCACGCCGCCGGGCTGTATCCCCGGCATGGGCTCGGTCGGTTACAACGGCCTGACCGGCACCAAGGTGCCGGTGTTCCACCCGCTGCTCACCAACACCGCTTCCATGCTCACCGGCATCAAGCGCCACTACAAGCGCCAGGGGCGCGAGGTGAACGCCGTGGCGCTGGCCGGCGACGGCGGGGCCTCCGACGTCGGCTTCCAGTCGCTCTCCGGCGCGGCCGAGCGCGGCGAGCAGATCCTCTTCATCTGCGTGGACAACGAGGGCTACATGAACACCGGCATGCAGCGATCTTCCTGCACGCCGTTCGGCGCATGGACGTCCACCACGCCGGTGGGCGAGCGCGGCGCCGGCAAGACGCAGGACGCCAAGAACCTGCCGGTGATCATGATGATGCACAACTGCGAGTACGTCGCCACGGCGTCCACCGCCTTCATGGAGGATCTCTACGACAAGCTCGACAAGGCCATTGCCGCCTCGAAGCGCGGCTTCGCCTACCTGCACATCTACTCGCCGTGCACCACCGGCTGGCGCTTCCCCTCGCAGGAGAACATCGAGGTGGCACGCAAGGCCGTCGAGGCCAATTTCGTCCTGCTCTGGGAATTCAATCCGCGCGACGGGCTGCAGCTCACGCGCGACGTCGACCAGCCGCTCTCCATCGCGGATTACCTCAAGGCGCTGGGCAAGTACCGCCACCTTTCGGAGGACCAGGTCGCCCACATCCAGGCGACGGTGGAGAAGAACGTCAGTTTCATCAAGGGCCTCGCCGAAGGCCGCCACCCAGCCATGGCGCAAGCCATGTCCGGTCGGGCATAATTATCCAGGCGTCGCCCCCGCGGAAGCGGGGACCCAGGGGCTTCCGGCAGACCTGGATTCCCGCTTGCGCGGGAATGACGGTAACGCAACACGTATAACTTGAGCGGTCCCGGTACGCCGGGCCGCCGACAGAGAGAATGGAACCTACCTCAACATCCCACAGGGACCGCGTTTTTGCGCAAAGTGCCCAAGTGCTAGGCGCGCGACGCAGCCAAGGGTCATTCCCTTGGCAAGGAGTGCAACGCCGCAGATGGGCACTTTGCGCAAAAACCCTCCGGGGCGTGGCTTTCCGGGCGGTCTGCAGCGTTGCTGCGGCTCGCCGTGGAATAGCCACTGTCTTCGCCGCAGCGCCTAGCAGCCCATCCCGGAAAGCCGCGCCGCGGCCCTGCGGGATGTTGAGGTAGGTTCCATGGAACGATCCTTCAAGGCGGAAGTCGCCAAGCTGCGGCTGGGCGCCGGCCACACCTTTACCGGCGAGGGCATCCTCGCCGTCACCAAGGCGCTGCTGCAAAGCGGCGTCTCCTACGTCGGCGGCTACCAGGGCGCCCCGGTGTCGCACCTGATGGACGTGCTGGCCGACGCGCGGGAACTGCTCGACGAGCTGGGCGTGCACTTCGAGTCCTGCGCCAACGAGGCCGGCGCCTGCGCCATGCTCGGCGCCTCGATCAACTATCCGCTGCGCGGCGCCGCCACCTGGAAGTCGGTGGTCGGCACCAACGTCGCCTCCGACGCGCTCTCCAACCTCTCCTCGGCCGGCGTCGTCGGCGGCACGCTGATCGTCATCGGCGAGGACTACGGCGAGGGCGCCTCGATCATCCAGGAGCGCAGCCACTCCTTCGCGCAGAAGTCCCAGGTCTGGCTGCTCGACCCGCGGCCGAACCTGCCCTCCATCGTGCGCATGGTGGAGAAGGGCTTCCAACTTTCCGAGGCCAGCAACACGCCAGTGATGCTGGAGCTGCGCATCCGCGCCTGCCACGTCACCGGCAGTTTTGAAACCAGGGACAACGTCGCGCCGAAATACTCGCGCCGCAACCCGGTGCCGAAGCCGGTGTTCAGCCTCGAGCGCATCCCGCTGCCGCCGCACAACTACACCCAGGAGAAGCACAAGATCGCCGTGCGCCTGCCCGAGGCGCTGAAGTTCATCCAGCGCGAGCAGTTGAACGAGTTCTTTGAAGGCGAACTGCGCCAGGTCGGCATCGTCCTGCAGGGCGGCCTGTACAACACCACGATCCGCGCCCTGCAGCAGCTCGGCCTCGCCGACGCCTGGGGCGCCTCGCGCATTCCGCTCTACGTGATGAACGTCACCTACCCGCTGGTGAATGAAGAGATCACCCGCTTCTGCTCGGGCAAGCGCGCCGTGCTGGTGGTGGAGGAGGGCCAGCCGGCCCACATCGAGGAGGCCATCAACGCCATCCTGCGCCGCGCCGACATCAACGACCCGCACCTCGTTGGCAAGGACGTGCTGCCGGTGGCGGGGGAGTACACCGGCGAGGTGGTGCTCAAGGGCGTCGGCGAGTTCCTCAGGTTGATCATGCCGGACGGCGTCGATTTGAAACAGGTGGGCAGCCTGCTCGACGGCGTCGAGCAGGCCAAGAAGCGCGCCGCGGAACTCCTCGGCGCCCCGGTGCCGACGCGTCCGCCCGGCTTCTGCGTCGGCTGCCCGGAGCGGCCGGTGTTCACGGCGCTGAAGCTGATCGAGAAAGAGCTCGGCGGCATCCACATCAGCTCCGACATCGGCTGCCACACTTTTTCGACCCTGCCGCCGTTCAACCTCGGCAACACCGTGCTCGGCTACGGCCTGTCGCTGGCGGCGGCCTCGGCCATCGGCCCCAATTTCGGCAAGCGCGTCGTCACCGTCATGGGCGACGGGGGCTTCTGGCACCAGGGCCTCGTCACCGGCGTCGCCAACGCTGTCTTCCGCAACGACGACGGCGTGCTGGTGATCATGCAGAACGGCTACACCTCGGCCACCGGCACGCAGAACATCGCTTCCTCGCCCGATCTGCGGCCCGAAGAGGGCAGCCCGATCGCCATCGAGAACACCCTGCGCGGCCTCGGCGTGAAGTGGCTGGAACGCGTGCCCAACTACCAGGTGGCCGACGTCGCCGACGCCTTGCGCCGCGCCATGACCACGGATGAGAAGGGCCTCAAGGTCATCATCGCCGACGGCGAGTGCATGCTCGAGCGCACGCGGCGCGAGCGCCCCGTCGCCGTGCAGAAGCTCGCCGCCGGCGAGCGCGTCGTGCGCACGCGCTTCGGCATCGACGAGGACGTGTGCACCGGCGACCGCGCCTGCATCCGCCTCTCCGGCTGCCCCTCGCTCACCATCAAGGATTCGCCCGACCCGCTGCGCACGGAGCCCGTCACCACCGTGAACAGCGGCTGCGTCGGCTGCGGCCTGTGCGGCGAGGCGGCCCACGCCGCCGCGCTCTGCCCAAGCTTCCACCGCATCGAGGTGATCCAGAACCCGAGCGGCTGGGACCGCTTCGTGCACGGCGTCCGGCAGGGCGTGATTTCCCTCCTGGGAGGCGCGCGATGAGCCGGCCCTTCACCATCCTCGTGGCCGCCCTCGGCGGTGAAGGCGGCGGCGTGCTGGCCGACTGGCTCATCGAGGCGGCGCAGCACGAAGGCTTCCCGGCGCAGAAGACGTCCATCCCCGGCGTCTCGCAGCGCACCGGCGCCACCACCTACTACGTCGAGATCTATCCGGAGAAAGGCGCCCGCCCGCCGGCGATGGCCCTGGTGCCCAGCCCCGGCGGCATCGACCTGATGGCCGCCTCCGAGCTGGTCGAGGCCGGCCGCGCCATGCAGAACGCCTTCGTCACGCCCGAGCGCACCACGCTGGTGGCGTCGACCCACCGCGTCTACGCCACCGCCGAGAAGGTGTTTCCGACCGACGGCCGCTACGACGCGCAGAGGATCCTCGACGCCGCGCCGAAGGTGGCGCAGAAGGCCGTGCTCTTCGACATGTCGCGTTGCGCCCAGGAGGCCGGCACGGTGATCAACGCCGTGCTCTTCGGCGCCATCGCCGGCAGCGGCGCGCTGCCGCTCGCGCGCGAAGCCTGTGAGAACGCCATCCGCAGCGCCGGCAAGGGGGCGGAGGCCAGCCTGCGCGGCTTTGCCGCCGGCTTCGCGCAAGTCTTATCCACTCTCCCCGCCGGGGAGAGGGCCCTCTCCCCCAGCCCCTCTCCCGCAGGCGGGAGAATGGAGCAAGCCGAGCGCGTCCGCCGCGAATTCCCCGAGGCGCTGCACGCGCTGCTCGAAGAGGCCGTCGTGCGCCTGACCGATTTTCAGGACGCCGCCTATGCCGCCCTCTACCTCGATCGCGTGCGCGGCGTGCTGGCCGTCGACCGCGAGGCGGGCGGCGACGCCGGCGGCTGGCGGCTCACCGCCGAGGCGGCGCGGCTGCTCGCCCTCTGGATGAGCTACGAGGACGTCATCCGCGTCGCCGACCTGAAGACGCGCGCCGGCCGCTTCGCCCGCGTGCGCAAGGAGGCCGCCGCGAAGGACGGCCAGATCGTCGTCGTCACCGACTACCTCAAGCCGAGCGCCCATGAGGTCGCCGACATCCTGCCGCCGGCGTGGGCCGAGCGCCTGCGCCGGAACGCCGGGCCGGGTCGCGCCGTCAGGCTGCGCTCGAGCGACGTCAGCGGCTTCCTCGCCCTGCGCCTGATAGCGGCGCTCAAGCCGCTGCGGCGCCGAAGCGCGCGCTTCGCCGAGGAACAGGCCCTCATCGAGCGCTGGCTCGGCGCGATCAAGCGCCTCGGCTTTGCCGTGCTGGACAGAGAACTGGCGCTGGAGATCGTGCAGTGCGCCCTTCTCGTGCGCGGCTACGGCGAGACCTGGCGCAGGAGCCGCGCCGCCTTCGTCAAGATACTCGATGAGCTGGTGGAGAACGAGCAGGCCGTGGCGAAGGGTGCCGACGCGCTCAAGTCGGCGATCCGCAAGGCGCGCGAAGCGGCACTGGTTTACGAGGAAGCGAAGCAGGCAACCGCCGCAACGGGCAAGCCGGTGATCTGGATGAAAACCGCGTAAAAGTCAGTCCCTGCGATACGGCGCTGCGGAAGTTGCCAAAGCAGCTTCAAGGCGGGAAGATGCCGGCATGGGAGGAGATGCCATGAAAAAAACCGTTCTGGCCCTGCTGCTCGCGCTGCTGGCGGGACTCGCCCACGCCCAGCAACAGCTGGAGATCATCAACCTGAGAAGCCGCACGGCGGAGCAGGTGCTGCCGCAACTGCGCCCCTTCGTCGAGCCGGGCGGCACGCTCTCCGGCATGAACAACCAGATATTCATCCGCGCCTCGGACGCCAACCGGCGCCAGATCAGGGAGCTGCTCGCCGCCATCGACCGGCCGCCGCGCCGCCTGGTGATCTCGGTGCGGCAGGATGCCGACAGCACGTCCGCAGCGCGCGGCGGGGAGGTGTCCGGCCGCATCAGCTCGGGCGACGTGCGCGTCGAGAGCCGCCGCACCGTCGTCGGCGGCGCCGGGGTGGAGGTGCGCCGCGGCGACGATGTCGTGCGCGGCCAGGTCTACGACTCGCGCGGCAGCAGCACGGACCGCGTCTCTCAGCAGGTGCAGGTGGTGGAGGGTGGCCGGGCCTTCATCAATGTCGGCACCTCGGTGCCGGTGCCGCTGCGCGAGGTGGTGATGGGGCCGGGCGGCGCGGTGGTGTCCGAATCGGTGGTCTATCGCGACATCGGCTCCGGCTTCTACACCGAGCCGCAGCTCGCCGGCGACAACGTCACCCTGACCATCAGTCCGACGCACGACACGCCGGGCCGCTACGGCCCGGGCAGCGCCAACATCCAGCGCCTGACCACCACGGTGAGCGGGCGCCTGGGCGAATGGATCGACCTCGGCGGCTCGGTCGAGGAGCGTTCGGGGGAGCAGGCGGGCGTGCTTCGCTATTCCACGCGCAGCGGAAGCACGGGCCGGCGCGTCCAGTTGAGGGTCGAAGAGCTGCACTGAGACGCCCGGCGTCCCGCGCCGGGCGTGCTACCATTCGGCGCATCGTTCCCGCGCCTGAAATGCCCGAACTTTCCTCCGTTTTTTCCGCCGACGGCGCGCTCGCCCGCGCCATTCCCGGCTATCGCCTGCGCCCTCAGCAGGTCGAGATGGCCGAGCGCATCGCCGCCGCCATCCAGAAGCACGGCGTGCTGGTGGCGGAGGCGGGCACCGGTACCGGCAAGACTTTCGCCTACCTCGTGCCGGCGTTGCTGGCCGGCGGCAAGGCGATCATTTCCACCGGCACCAAGACCCTGCAGGACCAGCTCTTCCAGCGCGACCTGCCGACGGTGCGCGACGCGCTGAAGACCCCCGCTACCATCGCGCTGCTCAAGGGCCGCGCCAACTACGTCTGCCACTACCACCTGGCGCGGGCGAAGGAGGCGGGGCGCTTCCTCTCGCGCGAGGAGGCCGGCCACATCCTCGCCATCGCCCGCTTCGCCCAGACGAGCACGACCGGCGACAAGGCCGAGTGCGCCGCGGTGCCGGAGGATTCCGCCGCCTGGGCCCAGGCGACCTCGACGCGCGACAACTGCCTCGGCCAAGAGTGCCCGAACGCGAAGGAGTGCTTCGTCATGGCGGCGCGGCGCGAGGCGCAGGCGTCCGACGTGGTGGTGGTGAACCATCACCTCTTCTTCGCCGACGTGATGCTGCGCGACTCCGGCGTGGCGGAACTGCTGCCGGCCTGCAACACGGTGGTCTTCGACGAGGCGCACCAGCTGCCGGAGACGGCCAGCCTGTTTTTCGGCGAGAGCGTGTCGACGGCGCAGCTCGTCGAGCTGGCACGCGACGCCCGCCTGGAGGGCCTCGCCGCGGCGAAGGATTTCCTCGAGCTGCCGGAAGGCGCCCGCGCGCTGGAGAAGGCAGCGCGCGACCTGCGCCTCGCCGTGCCGGGCGAGAACGCGCGCCATTCCGCGGCGCAACTGCCGCCGGCCTTCCTCGAGGCGCTCGACAAGGCGGCCGCCGAGCTGGCGCATTTCGGCGCGCTGCTGGAGTCGCAGGCCGGGCGCTCGGAGGGGCTGGAGCATTGCTGGCGCCGGGCGCAGGAACTGGCGGTGGTGGTGAAGCGCTGGCGCGACGTCGGGGAGCCGGGTCTGGTGCGCTGGGCCGAGGTGTTCAGCCAGTCGCTCGCGCTCAACGCCACGCCGCTCGTCATCGCCGACATCTTCCGGAAGCAGATGGAGGGGCCAAATAGTCAACATCGGCGCGCCTGGATCTTCACCTCGGCGACCCTGGCGGTGGAAAGCGATTTCAGCCACTACTGCGCCGAACTCGGCCTGGAGGGCGCCGACACCGGCTATTGGGGCAGCCCCTTCGACTATCCGAACCAGGCGCTACTCTATGCGCCGCAGGCCATGCCCGACCCGAACAGCCGCGAGTACAACGAGGCGGTGGTCGAGGCGGCCTGGCCGCTCATCCACGCCAGCCGCGGCCGCGCCTTCGTGCTGTGCACCTCGCTGCGCGCCATGCGCCGCATCCACGAGCTGCTCAAGTCGCGCTTCGAGGCGGAGGGCTTCGACCACCCGCTGCTGCTGCAGGGGGAGGGCAGCAAGAGCGAACTGCTGGCGCGCTTCCGCCGCCTCGGCAACGCCGTGCTGGTGGCCAGCCAGAGCTTCTGGGAGGGAGTGGACGTGCGCGGCGAGGCGCTGTCGCTGGTCATCATCGACAAGCTGCCCTTCGCGCCGCCCGACGATCCGGTGCTGGCGGCGCGCATCGAGCACATGAAGCAGCAGGGCCGCAACGCCTTCATGGAATACCAGCTGCCGCGCGCCGTCATCAGCGTCAAGCAGGGCGCCGGGCGGCTCATTCGCGACGAGACCGACCGCGGCGTGCTGATGATCTGCGACCCGCGCCTGATCGCGCGCCACTACGGCAAGCGCGTCTGGCGCTCCCTGCCGCCGATGCGGCGCACGCGCGAGGAGGACGAGGCACTCGGATTCTTCGATGCGACCGTCCGCGAAACCGAGGAAATCGATGCCCACTGAATGCAGCCGCCTGGCGGCCTCCCTCAACCGCGACTGCCAGTGCGTCAGCGTGGATCGCGCGAAATTGCGCCAGTCCCTGGCGCAGGGCGAGGCCGGCGCCGACATGATCCGCCTGATCGAGGAGGAGCGGCCGCACCTCTTCGCCGACACGACGGTGTTCCTCGGCCAGGCCAGCGTGGAGCGCATGGCCGAAGTGGTCGCCGCCATTGAGCGCGTCGCCGCGCTGCCGGCCTGGGCCGGGCGCGTGCGGGCCTGGGCGCCGGCGACGGCGCGCCACGAGACCGCCGCGGCCGGCGTCTTCATGGGCTACGACTTCCACCTCGGGCAGTCGGGACCGCAGCTCATCGAGATCAACACCAACGCCGGTGGCGGCCTGCTCAATGCCGCACTCGCCCAGGCCCAGATCGCCTGCTGCGAGGAGGTGGCCGCCATCCTGCCGGGCGTGCATCCTGCGCCGACGCTGGAGCAGGATTTCGTCGACATGTTCAGGCAGGAGTGGCGCGCGGAGCGCGGCGATGCGCCGCTCGGGCGCATCGCCATCGTGGACGAGAATCCGCTCTCGCAATTTCTCTATCCCGAATTCCTGCTCTTCAAGAAGCTTTTCGAGCGCCACGGCCTGCAGGCGGTGGTGTGCGATCCGGCCGAGCTGCGCTTCGAGGCGGGCGTTTTGCGGCATGACGAAGGCCGCGTCGATCTCGTCTACAATCGCCTGACGGATTTCGGCCTGGAAGAGGCGGCCAACGCCGTGCTGCGCGCGGCCTGGCTGGCCGGGGCGGCGGTGCTGACGCCGCACCCGCGCGCCCACGCGCTGTTCGCCGACAAGCGCAACCTGTCGCTGCTCACCGACGAGACGGCCCTGGCCGGGATGGGCGTGGATGAGGCGACGCGAGCGGTGCTGTTGGCCGGCATCCCGCGCACGCGCCTCGTGCGCAGCGAGGACGCCGAGGATTTGTGGGCGCGGCGCAGGCAGCTTTTTTTCAAGCCGGCGGCGGGCTACGGCAGCAAGGCGGCCTACCGCGGCGACAAGCTGACCAGGCGCGTTTTCGAGGAGATCCTCGAAGGCGGTTACGTGGCGCAGGACCTGGTGCCGCCCTCGGAGCGGCGCATCGGCCCGGAGGCGGCGCCGGTCGACCTCAAGCTCGACCTGCGCAATTACGCCTACCGCGGCCGCGTGCAACTGGTGACGGCGCGGCTCTACCAGGGCCAGACGACGAATTTCCGCACCCCGGGCGGCGGCTTCGCGCCGGTGCTGACGGTGCCGAGGATGGAAGGGAAGGCATGAAGGTTTTCGGATTCGCCGGTTATTCCGGCTCGGGCAAGACGACGCTGATCGAGCAGCTCATCCCGCGCTTCGTGGCGATGGGGCTGAAGGTCTCGCTCATCAAGCACGCCCATCACGGCTTCGACATCGACAAGCCGGGCAAGGATTCGTACCGCCACCGCGAGGCCGGTTGCAGCGAGGTGCTGCTCACCTCGAACCAGCGCTGGGTGCTGATGCACGAACTGCGCGGCGAGCGGGAACCGTCGCTGGAGGAGCAGATCGGGCTGCTGTCGCCCTGCGACCTGGCGCTGGTGGAGGGATACAAGTCGAACGATCTGATCCCGAAGCTGGAGGTGTTTCGGCCTTCGCACGGCAAGCCGCCGATCCACCCCGAGCACCCGAACATCGTCGCCGTGGCGAGCGACGCCAGGGTCGATACCGCGCTGCCGGTGCTCGACATCAACGATCCCGACGCCATTGCGCAATTCATCGTGCAGTGCCTTGGTCTTGATTGTCGTCCCCGCGGGAGCGGGGACCCTGCTGGATTCCCGCTTCCGCGGGAATGACGGCTATGAGCCTGCTCTCCATCGACGAAGCCCTGCAAAAGCTCCTTGCCGCCGCCCGCCCGATGGCGGAAATCGAGGAAGCGGATACCCTCGCCGCCGCCGGCCGCGTGCTGGCGCGGGCGCAATCGAGCGGCCTCACCGTGCCGCCGCTCGACAACTCCGCCATGGACGGCTACGCGGTGCGCATCGCCGACATCTCCTCCGCCGGCGCGCGCCTGCCGGTGGCGCAGCGCATTCCCGCCGGCAGCGTCGGCACGCCGCTTGCCGCCGGTACGGCGGCGCGCATCTTCACCGGGGCGCCGGTGCCCGAAGGGGCGGACGCCGTGGTGATGCAGGAACTGTGCGAACACGCCGGGGAAGACGTCGTGCGGATCAACCATGTGCCGCGCCCCGCCGAGAACATCCGTCGCGCCGGCGAGGACATTCGTGCCGGCGCCGAGATCCTTGCCGCCGGCACGCGCCTGACGCCGCAGGACATCGGGCTGGCTGCCTCGGTCGGGCTGGCGGCGCTGCCGGTATTCCGCCGCCTGCGCGTGGCGGTGTTCTTCACCGGCGACGAGCTGTCGATGCCGGGCGAGGCGCTGAAGCCGGGCGGCATCTACAACTCCAACCGCTACACCCTGCGCGGCCTGCTCGCCGCGCTCGGCTGCGAGGTGCACGACCTCGGCATCGTGCCGGACAGCCTGGAGGCGACGCGCGTTGCGCTGCGCGAGGCGGCGGCAGCCAGCGACGTCGTCATCACCAGCGGCGGCGTCTCGGTCGGCGAGGAGGACCACGTCAAGGCGGCGGTGCAGGCGGAGGGCGCGCTCGACCTCTGGAAGATCGCCATCAAGCCCGGCAAGCCGCTCGCCTTCGGAAAAGTCAGTCGCCGTGGCACGGCGTTCATCGGCCTGCCGGGCAACCCGGTATCGACCTTCGTCACCTTCCTCGTGCTGGTGCGGCCGTTTCTGCTCGCCTGCCAGGGCGCGCGCGCCACGGCGCCGCGCGGCCTGATGATGCGCGCCGACTTCGACTGGCCGAAGCCGGACCGCCGCCGCGAGTTCCTGCGCGTGCGCATCAACGCCGAAGGCGGCCTCGATCTGTATCCCAACCAGAGCTCGGGCGTGCTGACCTCCTGCGCCTGGGCCGACGGCCTGGTCGACAACCCGCCGGCGCAGGCGGTGCGACGCGGCGAGCTGGTGCGCTTCCTGCCGTTTTCCGAGTTGTTATACTGATTCATGGCACTCAAAATCCTTTACTTCGCCGGGCTGCGCGAGGCGATCGGCCAGTCTTCCGAATACCTGGCCCGGCCGGACGGCGTCGGCAATGTCGGCGAGTTGCATGCCCATCTCGCCGCGCGCGGCGGCGCCTGGCAGGCGCTGGCGACGACGAAAAACCTGCGCATGGCGGTGAACCAGGAAATGGCGACGCTGCAGACCCGGCTCGAGGACGGCGACGAAATCGCCTTCTTCCCGCCGGTGACCGGAGGCTGAGTGAAAGTTTCCGTGCAGAGCGAAGACTTCGACGTCGGCGCCGAGTGCGCGGCGATCGCGCGCGGCCGCACGGACATCGGTGCCGTGGCGAGCTTCGTCGGCCTGGTGCGCGATTCCAACGACGGCGCCGGCATCGCGCGCATGACGCTGGAGCACTACCCCGGCATGACGGAGAAGTCGCTGGCGGAGATCGTCGAGCAGGCGCGCGGGCGCTGGGACGTGCTCGACGCGACGGTGATCCACCGTGTCGGCGAACTCAGGCCAGGGGACGCCATCGTATTGGTGGTCGTGGCGAGCGCGCACCGCGGCGACGCCCTCAAAGCCTGCGAGTTCATCATGGACTACCTGAAAACCCGCGCGCCGTTCTGGAAGAAGGAAGAGACGCCCGAGGGCGGCCGCTGGGTCGATGCGCGCGAGTCGGACGACGTCGCGGCGGGGAAGTGGAAACCTTGACCGTCATTCCCGCGAAAGCGGGAATCCAGTGTTATTGAAGCCCCTGGATTCCCGCCTCCGCGGGAGTGACGTTACTGAACCTTGACGCTCTTGCCCTTGCCCCCGCCCATGCCGAAGGCGGCGGTCGAGGCCTTGGCGATCTGGTCGAAGGCATCCTTGGCGGTGCCGAAGGCCTTCTGCATGGCGGCGAAGGCGTCCTGGCTGTTGCCGGGCATGCCGCTCACCGACATCATCTTCCTGAAGTTCTCCATCATCTCGTGGCTGGTACCGGACATCTGCTGGCCGAGCATGCGGTTGAACTCGGCCTGCGCCTCGGCCGTGATGTCGGCCATCTGGCGCATCGCCTCCATCATCTTGGCAGAGGTTTCCTGGGCGAACTGGGTGCGCAGGGCCAGCGCCGACTGCGGATCCTTCGCATCGGTCAGGGCGCGGGCGTTCTTCACGCTTTCCTCGAACAGGGCGCGCGCCGTTTCCACCTGAAGCTCCATGATGCGCTTGGAGTTCTCCAGCGACATCTGCGTCAGTTTCATGGCGGCGTCGATGCTCTTCTTGTGCATCTCGCCGAACTGTTCGTTGTTCATGGCTCCCCTCCTTGAGAATGGTCAAACTTGCGGTTCCCATAATGCCGTGTTCGCGCCGGGTTGAAAAGCCGCCGGGAAGCCCCATTTAAGCTCAGGAAAACGTTTTCCGGAAGAAAATCATGCGCTTCGACAAGTTCACCACCAAGTTCCAGCAGGCTCTGGCCGATGCCCAGAGCATTGCCGTGGGGGGCGACCAGCAGTTCATCGAGCCGAGCCACCTGCTGCTGACCCTGCTGCGGCAGGACGACGGCGGCACGGCCTCGCTGCTTTCGCGCGCCGGCGTGAACGTGCCGCCGCTGAAGGCCGCGCTGGAAAAGGCCGTGGCGCGCCTGCCCAAGGTGGAGGGCGCCGGCGGGGAAGTGCAGGTCGGCCGCGACCTGTCGAACCTGCTCAACCTGACTGACAAACAGGCGCAGAAGCGCGGCGACCAGTTCATCGCCTCGGAGATGTTCCTGCTCGCCTTGGCGGACGACAAGGGCGAAACGGGGCGGCTCCTGAAGGAGCACGGCCTGCAGAAGAAGGCGCTGGAGGCCGCCATCGAGGCGGTGCGCGGCGGACAGAGCGTGAACAACCAGGAAGCCGAGGGGAACCGCGAGGCGCTGAAGAAGTACACGCTCGACCTCACCGAGCGCGCCCGCGCCGGCAAGCTCGACCCGGTGATCGGCCGCGACGACGAGATCCGCCGCGCGATCCAGATTCTCCAGCGGCGCACCAAGAACAACCCGGTGCTGATCGGCGAGCCGGGCGTCGGCAAGACCGCCATCGTCGAGGGCCTCGCCCAGCGCATCGTGAACGACGAGGTGCCGGAGACTTTGAAAGGGAAACGGGTGCTCTCCCTCGACATGGCGGCGCTGCTGGCCGGCGCCAAATACCGCGGCGAGTTCGAGGAGCGCCTGAAGGCGGTGCTCAAGGAAATCGCCCAGGACGAGGGCCGCATCATCGTCTTCATCGACGAGATCCACACCATGGTCGGCGCCGGCAAGGCCGAGGGCGCCATCGACGCCGGCAACATGCTCAAGCCTGCCCTGGCGCGCGGCGAGTTGCACTGCATCGGCGCCACCACGCTCGACGAGTACCGCAAGTACGTCGAGAAGGATGCCGCGCTGGAGCGCCGCTTCCAGAAGGTGCTGGTGGACGAGCCCTCAGTGGAGTCGACCATCGCCATCCTGCGCGGCCTGCAGGAGAAGTACGAGCTGCACCACGGCGTGGACATCACCGACCCGGCCATCGTCGCCGCGGCGGAACTCTCGCACCGCTACATCACCGACCGCTTCCTGCCGGACAAGGCCATCGACCTCATCGATGAGGCGGCCGCGCGCATCAAGATGGAGATCGATTCCAAGCCGGAGGCCATGGACAAGCTTGACCGGCGGCTCATCCAGATCAAGATCGAGCGCGAGGCGGTGAAGAAGGAGAAGGACGAGGCTTCCATCAAGCGCCTCGGCCTCATCGAGGACGAGATCCAGAAGCTCGGCAAGGAATACTCCGACCTCGAGGAGATCTGGAAGGCGGAGAAGGCGATGGTCGCCGGCTCGGCCCACATCAAGGAAGAGATCGACCGCATCCGCGCCGAGATCGCCAAACTGCAGCGCGAGGGCAAGCTGGAGAAGGTGGCCGAGCTGCAGTACGGCAAGCTGCCGCAGTTCGAGGCCCAGTTGAAGGCGGCGGAAAAAGTCAGTCCCGCCGACACGGCGAATAAACTCTTGCGCACCCAGGTCGGCGCCGAGGAGATCGCCGAGGTGGTGTCGCGCGCCACCGGCATTCCGGTGTCGAAGATGATGCAGGGCGAGCGCGAGAAGCTGCTGATGATGGAAGATCGCATCCACCAGCGCGTCGTCGGCCAGGACGAGGCCGTGCGCCTCGTGTCGGATGCCATCCGCCGCTCGCGCGCCGGCCTGTCGGAAGAGCACCGGCCCTACGGCTCCTTCCTCTTCCTCGGCCCCACGGGCGTGGGCAAGACCGAGCTGTGCAAGGCGCTGGCCTCCTTCCTCTTCGATTCCGAGGAGCACCTCATCCGCATCGACATGAGCGAGTTCATGGAGAAGCATTCCGTGGCGCGGCTGATCGGCGCGCCGCCGGGCTACGTCGGCTACGAGGAAGGCGGCTATCTCACCGAAGCGGTGCGGCGCAAGCCTTACTCAGTCATCCTGCTCGACGAGGTCGAGAAGGCCCATCCGGACGTCTTCAACGTGCTCTTGCAGGTGCTCGACGACGGCCGCATGACCGACGGCCAGGGCCGCACCGTCGACTTCAAGAACACCGTGATCGTCATGACCTCCAACCTGGGCAGCCAGATGATCCAGCAAATGTCCGGTGACGATTACCAAGTGATCAAGCTGGCGGTGATGGCCGAGGTGAAGACCTATTTCCGGCCGGAGTTCATCAACCGCATCGACGAGGTGGTGGTGTTCCACGCCCTCGACGAGAAGCACATCGCCTCGATCGCGAAGATCCAGTTGGGCTACCTCGAGAAGCGCCTGGCGCGCATGGAGATCAAACTCGAGGTCACCGATGCCGCGCTGGCGGAACTGGCCAAGGCCGGCTTCGACCCGGTGTTCGGCGCGCGGCCGCTCAAGCGCGCCATCCAGGCCCATATCGAGAACCCGCTGGCGAAGCAGATCCTCGAGGGGAATTTCGCAGCGAAGGATGTCGTGCGCGTGGATGCCGGCAAGGGCGGGATCGTTTTCGCCAAGGCTTGAGGAATGTGCCGTTTCTTGTCGGATTTTTTCCGGAAATGGCACCTTCGGTCGCCGCGCATCGAGGCGTGTCCGCTATAAATCAATGAGTTAATCGCCTGATTCGGGCCGGCACACGGTTTGCAAAATGAAGGACGTATCTGTCAATACGCCTTTTGGAGGTTGAGCATGCCCGGCAAAACCGATCAATCCGGGAATTCCACGTACCGCACCCTGACCGTCATCTGGCTGGTGGTATCGATCGCCCTGGGCTATCCGCTGTTCAATCTGCTGACGTCGATGGGCTTCAACCCGGCCCTGGCGGGGGTGGGGGTCTTCCTCGGCGCCTGCCTGCTCTACGACATTCCCTATCGCGCCAAGGTGAAGGCGGAGCACCAGGCCGCCATGTCGCGCACCAACCGCTGGCGCTCGATGGCCTGAAACATGACGAACCGGCCTAGCGCCGGTTGAGCAGGCCGGTCTTTATCTCGAGGATGTCCATCGTCTTGATGGCGTAGAACTCGCCGTCCTTGTAGAGCTGTTTCATCCTGATCACGCAGGCCTCCGGCGCGGCGCGGAAGACCATGCCCTTCAGCCGGTAGGTGTTGAGCGCATCCCCGAGGTTGAGGACGACGACGACCTTGTCGTTGGCCTTGATCGCCCGCAGGGCCGGCTGGCCGGGCGCCGGCTTCAGCCGCAACGAAACGTCCGAGAAATCGGCCAGCACGCAGGGTATCGGCGGCTGGTCGTCCGCAAGGTAGAGATTGACCGGGACGTTGCTCTGCACCCGCGCCTTCTGCCGCTGGTCGGCGATGCGCAGCGTGTCGAAATCGGGCCGCAGCAGCACCACCTGGTTGTCGAGGTAGGGGCCGTCCTTCATCTTGATGCGGCTGTCGACCTGGGTGTCGAGGCTGGGGATGCCGCGGTTGCAGGTCTCGGCGATGAGGGTGATGGCGTTGCCGCGCACGAACTGGCCGTTGCGTCCCAGGCTGGCCCGGCGCACGTAGTCGAGCGAGCGTTCCATGTCGCTGGTGTCCGGCACCATCAGTTGCAGCTTCCTCACCTGTTCGATGCGCAGGGGCGCCTTCAACCCCTCGACGACGAAGGCGGCCGGCGCGCCGTCGCCATCCTTGCGGATGGCGTCGCGCGAGTAGACGAAATGGTCGTTCACCCGATAGGCGAGGATGATGGTCTGGAAGACGATGTCGCGCTGGTATTCCGGGAAATAGCGGATCTTCCTGCCGATGGCGAAGTGCTCGGCCAGCATCCTCAGCTGCTCGTGGTCGGGCGCCATGCTGCCGGGGGCTTCCGCCTCCTGCCTGTCCTTGGCGGAGCGGTTGTTGTTGTTCCAGATCAGCTTGAACATCATGGTCTCCGGGCGAGCCGGGCCCCGCCGCGGGGCCGCCTTTATAGGGTTAACGGCACGGCGGACGGCGGCCTGAAGGGGCATGAATGCCCCGTCCCGGGGAAAGTCAGCCCGGGCGGGACGGCGTCAGTAGAGGACCTCCTGCCAGCGCCCGCCGTCGGCGAGCCGCTGCCGCAGTGCGCGCCAGCGATCGGCGCTGCCGGCCATGGCGGCAATCGCCTTGTCCACCGTCGCCTGCAGGGCCTGCGGGCCGGCGATGAAGACCCGGGTGTCCGCGCCCTGCAGCATCTCCCAGACCTCGGCGGCGTTCTGCTCGAGGGCGCGGTCCATGGCCACGGGCGCGCCGAAATGGGGGCGCGGGCTTACCGCCTGGAAGGCGCGGAAGGTGGCCTGGTCGTAGTAGAGGGAGAAATCCTTGTTCTCGTCGTTCATGTAGAGCATCTCGAGACCGCTGCGCGCGCCATGGAAGAGGCGCACGCGGCCCTGCCAGCCGCCGTGGCGGCGGTAGATCTCGCGCACCAGGCCGCGGAAGGGCGCGATGCCGGTGCCCATGCCGATCATCAGGATGTCGGCCTGCGGGTTGTCCGGCACGGCGAAGGGGTAGCCCGTCGGGCCGGTGAACTGGACCTCGCTGCCCGGCTGCAGGTCGCACAGGAAGTTCGAGGCGACGCCGGGGTATTCCTGCCCGTTGAAATCGTCCACGTAGTGGCAGCGGCGCACGCAGAGCGTGAATTCGGTGCTGTCCCGCTCGCCTTCCTCCACCTCGGCCAGCGAGTACAGGCGCGTGTGGTGCTTGTTGCCGAACTTCCCCGGCGCCAGCACGCGCACGCACTGGCCGGTGCGTCCGTCGAAGGAACGGTCTTCGGTGCGGAACACCAGGTTGCGCACTTCCTCGGGCGAGGCCGTCGGCGTAATGCGTGCGGAGCGCAGCAGGGTTCCGGAAAAACGCCGGCCTTCGTCGTTCTGTTGCTGGATCGTCATGGGGCTGTCCTTGGGATGTGTCCTGCCGCCATTGTACTGGCCGCACGCCAAGAAAAACCCCCGCCTTGCGGACGGGGGGCTGCGGGGAAAAGTCAGTCCCGGCGGGACGGCGGCTTACACCGTGACGGTGTCCGCCACTTCCTTGAATTCCGGTATCTGGTCGAAGCTCATGTAGCGGTACACGTCGGCGGCCTTGGCGTTCACCGCCTTGACCTGTTCCAGGTACTCGGCCACCGTCGGGATCTTGCCGATCAGCGCGCACACCGCCGCCAGCTCGGCCGAGCCCAGGTAGACGCGGGTGTCGATGCCGAGGCGGTTGGGGAAGTTGCGCGTCGACGTCGACATCGCCGTGCTGCCCTTCCTGATCTGCGCCTGGTTGCCCATGCACAGCGAGCAGCCCGGCATTTCCATGCGCGCGCCGCTCTTGCCGAGGATGGCGTAGTAGCCTTCCTCGTTGAGGATCATGGCGTCCATCTTGGTCGGCGGGGCGATCCACAGGCGCGTCGGGATGTCGGATTTCCCGTCGAGCACCTTGCCGGCGGCGCGGAAGTGGCCGATGTTGGTCATGCACGAGCCGATGAACACCTCGTCGATCTTGTCGCCGGCGACTTCGGAGAGCGTCTTGACGTCGTCCGGGTCGTTCGGGCAGGCCACCAGCGGTTCCATGACGTCGGCCAGATCGATCTCGATCACGGCGGCGTACTCGGCGTCGGCGTCGCCCTTCAGGAGCTGCGGGTTGGCGATCCACGCCTCCATCGCCTTGATGCGGCGCTCGAGCGCGCGCTTGTCCTGGTAGCCGTTGGCGATCATCCACTTCATCAGCGTGATGTTCGAGCGCATGTACTCGATGATCGGCGCCTTGTCGAGGTGCACCGAGCAGGCGGCGGCGGAGCGTTCGGCGGCGGCGTCCGACAGCTCGAAGGCCTGTTCCACCTTCAGGTCGGGCAGGCCCTCGATCTCGAGGATGCGGCCGGAGAAAATGTTCTTCTTGCCCTTCTTCTCGACGGTGAGGAGCCCCTGCTTGATGGCGTAGTAGGGGATGGCGTTTACCAGGTCACGCAGCGTGACGCCGCGCTTGCCGGCCTCGGCGAGCGAGCCCTTGAAGCGCACCAGCACCGATTCCGGCATGTCGAGCGGCATGACGCCGGTGGCGGCGGCGAAGGCCACCAGGCCTGAGCCGGCCGGGAAGGAGATGCCAATGGGGAAGCGCGTGTGTGAGTCGCCGCCGGTGCCCACCGTGTCGGGCAGCAGCAGGCGGTTGAGCCAGGAGTGGATGACGCCGTCGCCGGGGCGCAGCGCCACGCCGCCGCGCGTGCTGATAAAGCCCGGCAGTTCGCGGTGCATGCGCACGTCGACCAGCTTCGGATAGGCGGCGGTGTGGCAGAAGGACTGCATCACCATGTCGGCGGAGAAGCCGAGGCAGGCGAGATCCTTCAGCTCGTCGCGTGTCATCGGGCCGGTGGTGTCCTGGGAGCCGACGGTGGTCATCTTCGGCTCGCAGTAGGTGCCCGGGCGGATGCCTGCTTGTTTCCCATTTGCTTCGGGCAGACCGCAGGCGCGGCCGACCATCTTCTGCGCCAGCGAGAAGCCTTTGCCGGTGTCCTTCGGCGCCTGCGGCAGGCGGAACAGGGTTGAAGGCGGCAGGCCGAGCGCCTCGCGCGCGCGGCCGGTGAGGCCGCGGCCGATGATCAGGTTGATGCGGCCGCCGGCGCGCACTTCGTCGAGCAGCACTTCCGACTTGTAGGCGAAGGTGGCGATGACCTGGCCGTTCTTCTCGACCGTCCTGTCGTAGGGATAGATGTCGACCACGTCGCCCATGGCCATCTGCGCCACGTCGCACTCGATCGGGAAGGCGCCGGCGTCCTCCTGCGTGTTGAAGAAGATCGGCGCGATCTTGCCGCCGAGGCAGAAGCCGCCGTAGCGCTTGTTCGGCACGAAAGGGATGTCCTCGCCGGTCCACCAGATCACCGAGTTGGTGGCCGACTTGCGCGAGGAGCCGGTGCCGACCACGTCGCCGACGTAGGCGACCGGGTGGCCCTTCTTCTTCAGGTCCTCGATGAGCTGGATCGGGCCGCGCTCGCCGGGCTTCTCCGGCACGATGCCCTCGCGGGCGTTCTTCAGCATGGCCAGCCCGTGCAGCGGGATGTCGGGGCGGCTCCAGGCGTCGGGGGCGGGCGAGAGGTCGTCGGTGTTGGTCTCGCCGGTGACCTTGAAGACGGTGACGGTGATCTTCTTCGCCACTTCCGGGCGCGAGGTGAACCACTCGGCGTCGGCCCACGACTGCATGACGGCCTTGGCGTGGGCGTTGCCCTTTTTCGCCTTCTCGGCGACGTCGTGGAAGTAGTCGAACATCAGCAGCGTGCCCTTCAGGCCCTTGGCGGCGACGGCGCCGACGGCGGCGTCGTCGAGCAGGTCGATCAGCGGCTTGACGTTGTAGCCGCCGAGCATGGTGCCGAGGAGCTCGGTGGCCTTCTCGCGCGAAATGAGGGCGCAGGCTTCCTCGCCCTTGGCGACCTTCGCCAGGAAGGCGGCCTTCACCTTGGCGGCGTCGTCCACGCCGGCCGGCACGCGGTGGGTGACGAGGTCGACCAGGAAGGCCTCCTCGCCCGCTTTTGCCAACTGTTGCGGGTTCTTCAGCAGATCGACCAGTTCCCCGATCTGCTTGGCGGTGAGGGGCAGCGGCGGGATGCCGAGGGCGGCGCGTTCGGCGGCATGGGCACGGTAGGCTTCTAGCACGGGTGTGTCCTCTCAGTCAGGATGGTTGATGCAGGTTCGAAAAGAATTGCTGCTGCACGCCAGGCGGCAAATCCATGCCGGTGGTGTGGGCACGCTGCAGCAGCTCCCAGTAATAGCGGTACGAGGCGCGGTCGTGGAGGCGGCCGTCGTGGCGGATCGGGCCCCAGTCGGCGGCCTGCGCGGCGAGCAGGATGCCGGCGGCCTCGTTGACCTCCTCGAAGTTCGGCTTCATGGCGTCGATGATCGGCTGCACCTGGTTCGGATGGATGCTCCACATGCGCAGGTAGCCGAACGCTTCGCGCGCACGCCGGGCATCCTGGTAGACCGCCTGCGTGTCGTGCAGTTCGGTCGTGACGTTGTGCGAGGGCACCAGGCCGTGGCCGAGCGCGGCGGCGGCGATGGCGCACTTGGCGCGCGCCACCAGCGGATGCTCGAACTGGCCGGGGCTCTTCATGGCCGCGGCGGGGATTGCGCCGTGGTGGCCGCTGACGAAATCCATCAGTCCGAAGTCCAGCGTCTCGATGCCGGGCAGGGCGGCGATCTCCTCCACCTCGCGCAGCGCGCCGTGGGTCTCGATCAGCACGTGCGCCGGAATCCGGCGCGCGAGGCCGCAGTTCTTCGATACGGCGGCCAGCGCCATGAGCATGGTCTGCGCGTCCTGGCGGCCGTCGACCTTGGGGAAGGTGACGTAGGCGAGCCGCTGGCCGGCGCCGCCGACGATGATTTCCAGATCGCTGCGCCAGTGCGGGTGGGTGATGTCGTGGATGCGGGCGCCGACGCGGCCGAAGCGGTTGTCGGCGGAAGCGACGGCGGCGGCCACCATTTCGGCGTGCGCGGTCTCCGCGCCTGCCGGGGCGCCGTCCTCGCAGTCGCAGGTGAGGTCGAAGATCGGCCCCAGCGCCTGCTGTAGCGCCAGCGCCTTCGTGATCAGCTTCTCGCTGCCGGCGTAGTGCTCGCAGGCGGGCAGGGCGGGGAAGGGCTTGGCTTCGCGGTAAAGAACACCTGAGGGGTGAAGCGCGGCCGTCACTTTGCGTTCACCCCGGTCCGGATTCTCAGCCGAGCATGCCGGCGACGCCGGCCTGCTCTTCCTTCAGCTCGGCCAGCGTCTTGTCCATCATGGTGCGCGCGTAGTCGTCGATGGCCAGCCCGGTGACGCGGGTGTACTCGCCGCCGGCGCAGGTGACCGGCACGCCGTAGACGATGTCCTGCGGGATGCCGTAGGAGCCGTCGGAGGGGATGCCCATGGTGACCCACTTGCCGTTAGTGCCGAGCGCCCAGTCGCGCATGTGGTCGATGGCGGCGTTGGCGGCGGAGGCGGCCGAGGAGGCGCCGCGCGCCTCGATGATGGCGGCGCCGCGCTTGCCCACCTTCGGGATGTACTCGTTCCTGTACCAGGCCTCGTCGTTGACGACCTGCGGCGCGGCCTGGCCGGCGACGGTGCAGAAGCGGATGTCCGGGAACATGGTGGGGGAGTGGTTGCCCCAGACGATCATCTTCTCGATGTCGGTGACGGCCTTGCCGGCGCGCGTGGCGAGCTGCGACACGGCGCGGTTGTGGTCGAGGCGCAGCATGGCGGTGAAGTTCTTCTTCGGCAGGTCCGGCGCCGAGCGCATGGCGATATGGGCGTTGGTGTTGGCCGGGTTGCCGACCACCAGCACGCGCACGTTGCGCGAGGCGACGGCGTTGAGCGCCTTGCCCTGCTCGATGAAGATCTTGGCGTTCTCGAGCAGCAGGTCCTTGCGCTCCATGCCGGGGCCGCGCGGCTTGGCGCCGACCAGCAGGGCGTAGTCGGTGTCCTTGAAGGCCACCATCGGGTCGGAGGTGCCGACCATGCCGGCGAGCAGCGGGAAGGCGCAGTCCTCGAGTTCCATCATGACGCCCTTCAGCGCGGCCTGGGCCTTCTCCATCGGCAGCTCGAGCATCTGCAGGATGACGGGCTGGTCCTTGCCGAGCATTTCGCCGCTGGCGATGCGGTAGAGCAGGGCGTAGCCGATCTGACCGGCGGCGCCGGTGACGGTGACACGAACGGGGGCTTTGGCCATGGAAACGACTCCTCGATCAGGTTGTTCAAACGGGACGCTCGTCGGTGGCGGAAGTGCTGCATGAAACGCCAGCCGGGAATGCGGTCGATGGTAGAATTCTTTCCGCAGTGTGTCAATATGTAAAATATATCATATATAAGACATAAGAGAGACTATAGACGATATGGTTTTTTTGTGCTGAAATTGCTGCATGGCGCAAGTGTCACCGACCTTCAGTCCGCTCTATCGCCAGATCAAGAACCTGATCCTGCAGGGGCTTGCATCGGGCGAATGGCGTCCCGGCGAGGCCATCCCCAGCGAGGCCGAACTGGCCGTCCGCTTCAACGTCAGCCAGGGCACCGTGCGCAAGGCCATCGACGAGATGGCCGCGGAAAACCTGGTCGTGCGCAAGCAGGGCAAAGGCACTTTTGTTGCTTCGCACAACGATCCGCGTGCCTTCTTTCGTTTTCTCCGTGTCGTGCCCGACAAGGGAGGCGTCGCCGTGCCGCAGAGCGTGCCGCTTGAGTGCTGGCGCGCCAAGGCCGGCCTGGAGGCGGCCCGTATCCTCGACATTCAACTCGGCAGCCCCATCACCATCGTTCGCCGCCTGCTCAAGTTCGACGGCAAGCCGGTCGTATTGGATGAAATCTACCTTCCGGGAGAGGTCTTTCAGGGCCTGACGCTGGAAGTGCTGCAAGGCAACCAGGATTCGCTCTACACGCTGTTCGAAACGCGTTTCGGCGTGCGCATGATCCGCGCGGAGGAGCGCATTCGCGCCGTGGCCGCCGACCGCGCCTCGGCCGAACTGCTCAACGTGGGCGAAGGCGGGCCGCTGCTCTCCGTCGAGCGCGTCACCTACACCTACGGCGACAAGCCGGTCGAGTGGCGGCGCGGCCTGTATGCCACGGCCGAGCACTACTACCAGAACGAGCTGAACTGAGGCGGTGGATGGCTGGGGCCGCGGGACGTGCAGAAGCTATAATTCGCGTTTTATCGGGGTATCGCGGCGCCTTATGTTGCGTCGCACAGAGAAGGGGGGTCAGTCTGATGTCGGAAATAACCATGAAAAAGGAGCGCCCGAAGCACCTCGACCTGCGGGTCATCAAGCTGCCGCTGCCGGGATTCGCGTCGATTCTGCACCGGATCAGCGGTGCCGGACTGTTCCTGATGCTGCCGTTCCTGCTCTACCTGTTCGAGCTGAGCCTGGATTCGGAACTGGGCTTCGCCATGTTCAAGGCCGTCGTCGCGCATCCGCTCGCCAAGCTCGTCCTGCTCGGCCTGCTCTGGGCCTTCCTGCACCACTTCTGCATGGGCATCCGCATCCTGCTGCTCGACCTGAACATGGGCACCGAGCTCCTGGCGGCGCGCACCAGCGCCAAGGCCGTCATGGCCGTCAGCCTGGCGCTGACCGTCATTCTGGGGGTGAAACTATGGTGAACAAGATCGTCGTCGGCGCGCATTACGGCCTGAAGGACTGGCTGGCGCAGCGCGTCACCGCCGTCGTCATGGCGGCCTACACCCTCATCGTCGCCATCCTCCTGCTGGGGCAGGAGAACCTTGGCTATGCCTCGTGGCGCGCCTTCATGGCCGGCGGGTTCATGCGCTTCTTCACCTTCCTCTTCGTCGTCTGCCTGATCTGGCACGTCTGGGTCGGCGTGCGCGACATCTGGATGGACTACGTCACGCCGACGGGCATGCGCCTGGCCCTGCACGTGCTCACGCTCCTCGCCCTCGTCGGCTATCTCGGCTGGGCGGCATCGATTCTCTGGAGACTCTGAAAGTGAAAGTTACCAAACGCACCTTCGACGCGGTCATCGTCGGCGCCGGCGGCGCCGGCCTGCGCGCCGCGCTGCAGCTCTCCGAGTCGGGGCTCAAGACGGCCGTCATCACCAAGGTTTTTCCGACGCGCTCGCATACGGTTGCTGCACAAGGCGGCGTCGCGGCGAGCCTGGGCAACTCCGAGGAAGACCACTGGCACTGGCACATGTACGACACCGTCAAGGGCTCCGACTGGCTCGGCGACCAGGACGCCATCGAATTCATGTGCCGCAAGGCCAACGAGGTGGTGATCGAGCTCGAGCACTACGGCATGCCCTTCGACCGCACCGACGCCGGCAAGATCTACCAGCGTCCCTTCGGCGGCCACATGTCCAACTTCGGCGAGAAACCCGTGCGCCGCTCCTGCGCCGCCGCCGACCGCACCGGCCACGCCATGCTGCATGCGCTCTACCAGAGGAACGTGCGCGCCAACACGCAGTTCTTCGTCGAATGGATGGCGCTCGACCTCATTCGCGACGCCGAGGGCGAGGTGCTCGGCGTCACCGCGCTGGAGATGGAGACCGGCGAGATGGTCGCCTTCCAGGCCAAGGCCACCATCTTCGCCACCGGCGGCGCGGGGCGCATCTACTACTCCTCGACCAACGCCTTCATCAACACCGGCGACGGCCTCGGCATGGCGGCGCGCGCCGGCATCCCGCTCGAGGACATGGAGTTCTGGCAGTTCCACCCGACCGGCGTTGCCGGCGCCGGCGTGCTCATCACCGAAGGCGTGCGCGGCGAGGGCGGCATCCTCCGCAACGACAAGGGCGAGCGCTTCATGGAGCGCTACGCGCCCAACGCCAAGGATCTCGCCTCGCGCGATGTCGTCTCGCGCGCCATGGTCACCGAGATCAACGAGGGCCGCGGCTGCGGCCCGAACAAGGATTTCGTACTGCTCGACATTACCCACCTCGACCCGCAGGTGATCATGCAGCGCCTGCCCGGCATTCGCGAGATCTCCATCCAGTTCGCCGGCACCGATCCGATCAAGGAGCCGATCCCGGTGGTGCCGACCTGCCACTACCAGATGGGCGGCATCCCGACCAACTACGGCGGCCAGGTGGTGGCGCCGCGCGCATCGAGCATGAACGTCGCCGTGCCCGGCTTCTACGCCGCCGGTGAGTGCGCCTGCGCCTCGGTGCACGGCGCCAATCGCCTCGGCACCAACTCGCTGCTCGACCTGCTGGTGTTCGGCAAGTCGGCCGGCGAGACTGCCGTCGAGGACGTGAAAAAGTCCACCAGGGCGCACAAGGACCTGCCGCAGGAGGCCATCGAGCGCTCGCTCGAGCGCGTCAGCCGCCTAGACACGCAGAAGGACGGCGCCGACGTGCACGAGGCCCGCCTGGCCATGCAGCGCACCATGCAGAACCACTGCGGCGTGTTCCGCTTCGCCGACAAGCTGAAGGAAGGCGTGGCGAATATCCTCGCGGTGCAGCAGGACGTGCAGCGCACCGGGATCAAGGACAAGTCGAAGGTCTTCAACACCGCCCGCGTCGAGGCGCTCGAGCTCGACAACCTGATCGAGGTGGCGGTCGCCACCATGATCTCGGCCGAGGCGAGGAAGGAGTCGCGCGGCGCCCACGTGCGCGACGATGCGCCCGACACGGCGGAGAAGCCGAACGGCCGCGACGACCAGAACTGGCTCAAGCACACCCTGTGGTTCAAGGAGGGCAACCGCCTCGACTACAAGTCGGTGAAGCTGACCCCGCTCACCGTGCCCACCATCGAGCTGAAGAAGCGCGCGTACTGAGGAAGCGAGCATGACCACAAGAACCATGCAGTTCAAGATCTACCGCTACGATCCGGACCGGGACGACAAGCCGTACATGCAGGACATCTCGGTCGAGGTCGATTCGACCGACCGCAAGCTGCTCGACGCGCTCGTCAAGCTGAAGGCAAAGGACGACACCATCGCCTTCCGCCGCTCCTGCCGCGAGGGCGTCTGCGGCTCCGACGCGGTGAACATCAACGGCCGCAACGGGCTGGCCTGCCTCACCGACCTGAAGGACCTGCCCGAGCCGGTGACGCTGCGCCCGCTGCCCGGCCTGCCCGTCATCCGCGACCTGATCGTGGACATGACGCAATTCTTCAAGCAGTACCACTCGATCAAGCCGTATCTGATCAACAACGACCCGCCGCCCGAGACCGAGCGGCTGCAGTCGCCGGAGGAGCGCGACGAGCTGAACGGCGTGTACGAGTGCATCCTGTGCGCCTGCTGCTCGACCTCCTGCCCGTCGTTCTGGTGGAACCCGGACAAGTTCGTCGGCCCGGCCGGCCTGCTTCAGGCCTACCGCTTCATTGCCGATACAAGGGATCAGGCGACCAGCGAGCGCCTCGACAACCTCGAGGATCCGTACCGCCTGTTCCGCTGCCACACCATCATGAACTGCGTCGACGTCTGCCCGAAGGGCCTCAACCCGACGCGGGCCATCGGCAAGATCAAGGACATGATGGTCAAGCGCGCGATCTGAGATGGACGAAGAACGCGGGGCGCGGCTCAGGCGCCTGCGCTGGCACTGCCGGCGCGCCCTGCTCGAGCTGGACCTGATGTTCCAGCGCTACTGGAGCCGCGTTGGCGACGACGTCGAAGCGGCGGACGCGGCGGCGCTGGAGCGGCTGGTGGCGATGGAAGACCACGACCTGTGGGATTTGGTGTGCGGCCGGACGGAGACGGACGACCCGCAATTGATGGGCATGATCGAGCGGCTGCGCCAGGAATGACGCGGCGCCGGTCGGGAGAGCAACCTTAACTGGACTCAAACTGAGGTAATCCTATGAGCACGCAACGCATGGCAACCCTGACTGTGGACGGCAAGTCCGTGGAATTCCCGGTGATGCAGGGCACACACGGCAACAATGTCATCGACATCCGCACCCTCGGCGCCAAGACCGGCCTGTTCACCTACGACTCGGGCTTCCTGTCGACCGCCAGTTGCCAGTCGAGGATCACCTACATCGACGGCGACAAGGGCGAACTGCTCTACCGCGGCTACCCGATCGAGCAACTGGCCGAGAAGTGCAGCTTCCTCGAGGTGGCCTACCTGCTGAAGAACGGCGAGCTGCCCAACGTCAAGCAGAAGGCCGAGTTCGAGGGCCTCATCAAGAACCACTCGATGGTGCACGAGCAACTGGTGAAGTTCTACCAGGGCTTCCGCCGCGACGCCCACCCGATGGCCGTCATGGTCGGCGTGGTCGGCGCGCTCGCCGCCTTCTACCACGAGGCGATGGACTTCTCCGACGCGGCGCACCGCAGCATCTCCTTCAACCGCCTTGTCGCCAAGATGCCGACCATCGTCGCCATGGCCTACAAATACAACGTCGGACAGCCCTTCATGTACCCGAGGAACGAGCTGTCCTACGCCGGCAACTTCATGCACATGATGTTCGGCACGCCGTGCGAGGAGTACAAGCCCAATCCCGTTATCGAGAATGCCCTCGACGTCATCTTCACCCTGCACGCCGACCACGAGCAGAACGCCTCGACCTCGACGGTGCGCCTGGCCGGCTCCTCGGGCGCCAACCCCTTCGCCTGCATCTCGGCCGGCATCGCCTGCCTGTGGGGCCCGGCGCACGGCGGCGCCAACGAGGCCTGCCTGCAGATGCTCGAGGAGATCGGCGACGTCTCGCGCGTCGGCGAGTACATCAAGCGCGCCAAGGACAAGAACGACTCGTTCAAGCTGATGGGCTTCGGCCACCGCGTTTACAAGAACTACGACCCGCGCGCCAAGCTGATGGGCAAGGTCTGCAACGACGTGCTCAACGAGCTCGGCCTGCAGAACGACCGCCTCTTCAAGCTGGCCCGCGAACTGGAGAAGATCGCCCTCGAGGACGAATACTTCGTGCAGAAGAAGCTCTATCCGAACGTCGACTTCTACTCCGGCATCGTGCAAAAGGCGATCGGCATCCCGACCTCCATGTTCACCTGCATCTTCGCGCTGGCCCGCACGGTCGGCTGGATGACGCAGTGGGAGGAGATGATCACCGACGCCGAGTACAAGATCGGCCGTCCGCGCCAGCTCTACGTCGGCGCCGCGCGCCGCGACGTGCCGCCGATGGACAAGCGCTAGGCCGCACAGACAGGGCACGGGGAAGGCAAGCCTCCCCGCAGCCCGCACCGCGACGCCCCCCAGCCCCGACCTTTCCCGCGAGGACCTCGCATGAGCCTGATGAAACAAATGCTCGGCAACTCGTATCTCTTCGGCGCCAACGCGCCCTTCATCGAGGAGCTCTACGAGTCCTATCTTGTGAACCCGGCGTCCGTCAGCGACGTCTGGCGCGACTACTTCGACCGCCTGCAGAACCTGCCCGGCGCCGGTGTCGGCGGCGGCCGCGACGTCGCCCACGCCCCGGTGGTCGCCTCCTTCGCCCAGCGCGCCAAGCTCGGCACGCTGCGCGCCGCGCCCGCCGGCGCCGGCACGGACAGGAAGCAGGTCGCCGTGCTGCAGCTCATCAACGCCTACCGCTTCCTCGGCAACCGCTGGGCGCAGCTCGATCCGCTGAAGCGTGCCGAGCGCCCGGCCATCCAGGAGCTCGACCCGGCCTTCTACGGTTTCACCGAGGCCGACCTCGGCCAGACCTTCGCCACCGGCAGTTTCGCCGGCCTGCCCGAGCAGGCCACCCTGCGCGAGATCCTCGAGGCGCTGCGCCAGACCTACTGCGGCACCATCGGCGCCGAGTACATGTATCTGTCGGACGTCGCGCAGAAGCGCTGGATCCAGTCCAGGCTGGAAACCACGCGTTCCACGCCCGGCTACGCCGCCGAGGACAAGCGCCGCTTCCTGCGCATGGTGACCCAGGCCGAAACGCTCGAGCGCTACCTGCACACCCGCTACGTCGGGCAGAAGCGCTTCTCGCTCGAGGGTGGTGAATCGCTCATCCTCGCCATGGACCAGCTCATCCGCGTCGCCGGTACCGTCGGCGTGCAGGAGATGGTGATCGGCATGGCCCATCGCGGACGCCTCAACGTGTTGGTAAACACGCTGGGCAAGCAGCCCTCGACGCTGTTCGCCGAGTTCGAGGGCAAGAAGGCCACGGTGCTCTCCGCCGGCGACGTCAAGTACCACATGGGCTATTCCTCCGACGTCGCCACCCCCGGCGGCCCGATGCATCTCACGCTGGCCTTCAACCCCTCGCACCTCGAGATCGTGAACCCGGTGGTGGCCGGCTCGGTGTATGCGCGCCAGGTCAAGCGCGGCCCCAACGGCAAGGCCGAGGCGCTGCCAGTGCTCATCCACGGCGACGCCGCGGTGGCGGGGCAGGGGGTCAACCAAGAAACACTCAACTTCTCGCAGACGCGCGGCTATGGCACCGGCGGCACGGTGCACCTCATCGTAAACAACCAGATCGGCTTCACCACCTCCGACCTGCGCGACTACCGCTCCTCGCTTTACTGCACGGACATCTTCAAGATGGTCGAGGCGCCGATCTTCCATGTGAACGGCGACGATCCCGAGGCGGTGGCGCTGGTGACCCAGATCGCCATGGAGTTCCGCCAGGAGTTCAGGAAGGATGTGGTGGTCGACATCGTCTGCTTCCGCAAGCTCGGTCACAACGAGCAGGACGAGCCGATGGTCACCCAGCCGCTCATGTACAAGAAGATCGGCCAGCACCCCGGCACGCGCAAGCTCTACGCCGACCGGCTCGAGACGCAGGGCGTCGTCGCCTCGGGCGATGCCGAGCAGATGATCAGGGACTACCGTGCCGCGCTCGACGAGGGCCGCCACCTGATCGATCCGGTCATCAGCGACTACAACAGCAAGTTCGCCATCGACTGGACGCCGCACATCAACGTCAGGTACACCGAGAAGTGCGACACCACCGTGCCGCTGAAGGAATTGAAGCGCCTCAGCGAACGCCTCACCGACATCCCGGCCAACTTCACGCTGCATTCGCGCGTGCAGAAGATCATCGAGGACCGCCGCGCCATGGGCGCGGGCAAGCTGCCGGTGGACTGGGGCATGGGCGAGAACCTCGCCTACGCCACGCTGCTCGCCGCCGGCTTCAACGTGCGCGTCTCGGGCGAGGACGTCGGCCGCGGCACCTTCTTCCATCGCCACGCCGCGCTGCACGACCAGAACCGCGAGAAGTGGGACGAGGGTTCCTGGTGGCCGCTCGCCCACCTGCAGGAGAAGCAGGGCTGGTTCCACTGCTTCGACTCGGTGCTCTCCGAGGAGGCCGTGCTCGCCTTCGAATACGGCTTCGCCACCGCCAGCCCCAACGAGCTGGTCGTCTGGGAGGCCCAGTTCGGCGACTTCGCCAACGGCGCCCAGGTCGTCATCGACCAGTTCCTCTCCTCGGGCGAGGCCAAGTGGGGCCGCGGCTGCGGCCTCGTGCTGTTGCTGCCGCACGGCTACGAGGGCCAGGGCCCGGAGCACTCCTCGGCCCGGCTCGAGCGCTACATGCAGCTCTCCGCCGAGTTCAACTGGGAGGTCTGCGTGCCGTCGAATGCCGCGCAGATCTACCACCTGCTGCGCCGCCAGATGCTGAGGAAGCAGAGGAAACCCCTGATCGTCATGACGCCGAAGTCGCTGCTGCGCCACAAGGACGCCACCAGTTCGCTCGACGAGCTGGCCAGGGGCACCTTCCAGACCGTCATCGGCGAGATCGACGAGCTGGATCCGAAGAAGGTCACCCGCGTCATCGCCTGCGCCGGCAAGGTCTACTACGACCTGTTCGCCGCGCGGCGCGAGCGCAAGGTCGGCAACGTCGCCCTGCTGCGCGTCGAGCAACTCTATCCCTTCGACGACCGCCGCTTCGCCGAGGAACTCAAGCTCTACCCGAACGCGAAGGAACTGGTCTGGTGCCAGGAAGAGCCGATGAACCAGGGCGCCTGGTACGCCAAGGCCCACCGGCTCACCGGCGTGCTCGGCAAGGGCCAGACGCTGCACGTCGTCTCGCGGCCGGCCTCGGCCTCGCCGGCGGTCGGCTATGCCACGAAGCACATGGAGCAACAGAAGGAACTCATCGACGAAGCCCTCTGCTCGAAGAAGTAATCCCCGGAGAGAACAATGCTGATTGACGTCAAGGTCCCCCAACTGTCCGAATCCGTCGCCGAGGCGACCCTGGTCTCCTGGCACAAGCAGGAAGGCCAGGCCGTCGCCCGCGACGAAAACCTCATCGACATCGAGACCGACAAGGTCGTGCTCGAGCTGCCTGCGCCGGATGCTGGCGTGCTGGTGAAGATCCTCAAGGGCAACGGCGACACCGTCGTCGCCGGCGAGGTCATCGCCCGGATCGACACCGAGGCGAAGGCGGAAAAAATCCCCCCCAGCTCCCCTTTGCCAAAGGGGGGAGCAACTGCTCCGGCGCCCGCTGCCGCCGCACCGGCCGGCCCCGCCGCACGCAAGCTGATGGCCGAGAAGGGCCTCGATGCCGCCGGCGTCGAAGGCTCCGGCCGCGGCGGCCGCGTCACCAAGGCCGACGTGATGGAAGCCGGCCAGCGCCCGGCTTCACCCCCCCCCTTTGAAAAAGGGGGGGCGGGGGGGATTTCGGCCGCCCCGGCGCGCCCGGCCCTGGCCCAGCCCGTCGCGCCGGTGAACGTCGACACCATCGTCGGCGAGCGCACCGAGCAGCGCGTGCCGATGAGCCGCCTGCGCGCGCGCATCGCCGAGCGCCTGGTGCAGTCGCAGTCGACCGCCGCCATCCTCACCACCTTCAACGAGGTGAACATGGCCCCGGTGATGGAGCTGCGCAACAAGTACAAGGACAAGTTCGAGAAGGAGCACGGCGCCAAGCTCGGCTTCATGTCGTTCTTCGTCAAGGCGGCGGTCGCCGCGCTGAAGAAGTACCCGGTGCTCAACGCCTCCATCGACGGCAACGACATCGTCTACCACGGCTACTTCGACATCGGCATCGCCGTGGGCAGCCCGCGCGGCCTGGTCGTGCCGATCCTGCGTGATGCCGACCAGCTCTCGCTCGCCGAGATCGAGAAGAAGATCGCCGAGTTCGGCGCCAAGGCCAAGGACGGCAAGCTCTCCATCGAGGAGCTCACCGGCGGCACCTTCTCCATCTCCAACGGCGGCGTCTTCGGCTCGATGCTGTCCACGCCGATCATCAACCCGCCGCAGTCGGCCATCCTCGGCATCCACGCCACCAAGGACCGCGCCGTCGTCGAGAACGGCCAGGTCGTCGTCCGCCCGATGAACTACCTGGCGATGTCCTACGATCACCGCATCATCGACGGCCGCGAGGCGGTGCTCGGGCTGGTGACCATGAAGGAAGCGCTGGAAGACCCGGCGCGGTTGCTGCTGGAGATCTGAGCGATGAGCAAGACATTTGACGTCCTCGTCATCGGCGGCGGCCCCGGCGGCTACGTCGCCGCCATCCGCGCCGCGCAGCTCGGCTTCAACACCGCCTGCTGCGAATCCGAGGCCTACGACGACCCGAAGGGCGAGGTGCGCCTCGGCGGCACCTGCCTCAACGTCGGCTGCATTCCCTCCAAGGCGCTGCTGCAGTCCTCCGAGCACTTCGAGAACGCGCGCCACGGCTTCGTCATGCACGGCATCTCGACCGGCGACGTCGCCATCGACGTCAAGACCATGGTCAAGCGCAAGGACAACATCGTCACGCAGCTCACCGGCGGCATCAAGGGCCTGTTCAAGAAGAACAAGGTCGCGCTGCTGCCCGGCCACGGCAAATTCGTCGGCGGCGGCGAGGACGGCTGGGAGGTCGACGTCGCCGGCGAAGTCGTCCAGGCCAAGCACGTCATCGTCGCCACCGGCTCGCGCCCGCGCCAGCTGCCCGGCATCGAGATCGACAACAAGCTCGTCTGCGACAACGCCGGCGCGCTCGCCTTCGACGCCGTGCCCAAGCGCCTCGGCGTCATCGGCGCCGGCGTCATCGGCCTCGAGCTCGGCAGCGTCTGGAAGCGCCTCGGCGCCGAAGTCACCATCCTCGAAGCCCTGCCGGAATTCCTTGCCGCGGCGGACAGCGCGGTGGCCAAGGAAGCCTGGAAGGTGTTCACGAAGAAGCAGGGCCTCGACATCCGCCTCGGCGTGAACATCGCTGCCGTCAAGGCCGGCAAGAAGGGCCAGGGTACGCAAATTCGGGTGGAGTACGAGATGGGCGACGACAGCCACGTCCTCGAGTGCGACAAGCTCATCGTCTCCGTCGGCCGCGTGCCCAACACCGACGGCCTCGGCTGCGAGGCGATCGGCCTCAAGCTCGACGAGCGCGGCCGCGTCGACGTCGACGCCCACTGCCGCAGCAACCTGCCCAACGTCTGGGCCGTGGGCGACGTCGTGCGCGGCCCGATGCTGGCGCACAAGGGCATGGAGGAGGGCGTCATGGTCGCCGAGCTGATCGCCGGCCAGGCCGGCCACTGCAACTACGACGCCGTGCCCTGGGTCATCTACACCCACCCCGAGATCGCCTGGGTCGGCAAGACCGAAGAGCAGCTGAAGCGCGCCGGCATCGAGTACCGCGCCGGGCAGATCCCCTTCGCCGCCAACGGCCGCGCGCTGGGGCAGGGCGACACCACCGGCTTCGTCAAGATGTTGGCCGACGCGAAGAGCGACCGCATCCTCGGCGTGCACGTCATCGGCACCAACGCCTCCGAACTGATCTCGGAAGCCGTCGTGGCGATGGAGTTCCACGCCAGCTCGGAAGACATCGCCCGCATCGTGCATGCCCATCCGACGCTCTCCGAGGTCATGCACGAGGCCGCCCTGGCCGTCGACAAGCGACCATTGCATTTCTAGTTGCCCGTACCCGGTTGCCAGTTGCCAGATGAACAGCGAGGCGCGCGGACCTACTGGGAACCGGCAACCGGCAACTGACAACCAGGGCATGCTCCACGCCCTGGACGCCCAGTTCCAGTCGCGCCGCATCGTCCCCGACGAATCCCAGCGGGCCGCCGCCGGGCGCCTGCAGCGCCTCCACGACGAACTCGTCGCCTTCAAGCACAAGCGCCGCACGAAGCTGCGCAAGTTCGTCATCAACCCGCCGGTCCCGCGCGGCGTCTTTCTCTGGGGCGGCGTCGGGCGCGGCAAGAGCCTGCTGATGGACTGCTTCTTCGACACCTTGCCCTACCAGCGCAAGCGGCGCGTGCACTTCCACGCCTTCATGCGCGAGGTGCACGAGCGCCTGCGCGCCCTGAAAAACGAGGAGGATCCGCTGCTCAAGGCGGCGGACGCCATCGCGCGGCAGACGCGCCTGATGTGCTTCGACGAGTTCCACGTCTCCGACATCGCCGACGCCATGATCCTCGGCCGCCTGATGGAGGCCCTCTTCGAGCGCGGCGTGGTGTTCTGCCTGACGTCCAACTATCCGCCCGACGGCCTCTATCCGAACGGCCTGCAGCGGCACAACTTCCTGCCCACGATCGGGCTGCTGAAGGACCGGCTCGACGTGCTGGAGGTCGACGGCGGCGTCGACTACCGCCTGCGCGCGCTGAAAAAGGTCGAGGTCTACCACGTCCCCGCCGACGCCGAAGGCGAGGCGAAGATGGAAGCCGCCTTCCGCGAGCTCTCCGGCGGCGAGGGCCACCGGCGGCCGGTGAACATCCTCGAGCGCGAGCTGCCGGTCCGGCGCCGCGCCATCGGCGTCATCTGGTTCGACTTCGCCACGCTGTGCATGGGGCCGCGCTCGCAGAACGACTACCTCGAGATCGCCCGCCGCTACCACACCGTCTTTCTCTCCGGCGTGCCGCGCATGACGCGCGAGCAGGGCAACGAGGCGCGCCGCTTCACCTGGCTGGTCGACGTCTTCTACGACCACAAGGTCAAGCTCGTCATGACCGCCCACTGCGAGGCCGCCGAGCTCTACCGCGAAGGCGCGCAGTCCGGCGAATTCCACCGCACCGTCAGCCGCCTCGTCGAGATGCGCACGCGCGACTACCTTGGCGCACAGCACCGGGCCGAGGAGTAATCCCCACGTCCGCCGCGGCGCCGTGTCACGCGGACTGACGTTTGCCGGGAAGACGCGCCGGCCGGCGCAGCGTAATCGGTGAAATGATTGGTCTCCAAAGAAAGCATTCCACGACTGGACAGCTACTTTCGACAGAGAATCTTCGCCGTGCCTGCAGGTCAGGCCGCCAGCGCGGCGAGCCAGCGCGCGGCCGGCTCGATGGCGACGCGGCCGCGCTGCTCGGGCTGGCGCAGGTCGCGCACGAGTTGCACCGCGCCGACGTCGGGGAAGCGTTCCGCCAGGGCTGCCAGGTAGGGCGAGACGCTGGCATCGGCCAGCTTGCATTCGGCGAAGCCGATCGGCTGCTCGGCCTCGCACAGGACGAAATCCACCTCGCGGCCGTCCTTGTCGCGCACATAGTGGAGCGACAGCGGGCGCCCGGCGACGTCCTGCAGATAGTGCGCATGCTTGAGCAGCATGGCGGCGCAGGCGTTCTCGAAGCGCGCGCCTTCGTTGGCGCCGGCCAGTGCCGTGTCGAAGAAATAGACCTTGGGTTCCTTCAGCAGGGCGCGCGCGATGTTGCGGCTGTAGGGCCGCACGACGAAGACGACGTAGAGCGCCTCGAGGATGTCGAGATAGCGGGCCAGGGTGGTCGGCGAGACCTGCAGGTCTCGCGCGATGGAGGCGAGGGACAGCGGTGCGCCGACCCGCTCGCGCAGCAGGGCCAGGAAATGGCGCATGGCGCGCAGCTCATGCACGCGGGAGAACTCCAGGATGTCCTCGCGGATGAGGTCGTCGAGATACTGGCGGCGCCAGCGCTCGGCCTCGACGGGCGTCTCGGCGAGGAACGGCTCCGGGAAGCCGCCGCGCGCCAGGATGCTCTCCAGCGCGTCGTCGGGCGTCGCGCCCGTGACATCGCGCCATTCGCGCACCGAGAGCGGATGCAGCCGCACTGCGAAGTAGCGGCCGGCGAGCGATGCGCCGGACTGACGGAAAGTGTCCAGGCGCGCACTGCCGGTGACGAGCAGGGCCTGACCCGGCGGCCGGCCGTCGTAGGCGCCCTTTAGGTAGTTTTTCCAGTCGCGCATCTTGTGGATCTCGTCGAGCACGACGAGCCCCGCGCGCGGGCTCCAGGCCTGGTCGAGCAGGATGCGCCGGTCGTTGGGTACGTCCCAGTTGAGGTACTGGGCGTGCGGCCAATCCGTCATGAGGGAACGGGCCAGCGTGGTCTTGCCGACCTGGCGCGGGCCGGTGAGGAAGACCATCTTGCGGCCGAGGTCGGCGCGGAGGGCGGTTTCGAGGTAGCGCTGCATCCGACTATTTTCCATCGTTATGGAAAATGGTCAAGACTATTTTCCAGAATCGTGGCGTTTCGTCGCGCCGTGTCGTGGCGGCTGACTTTCTATTTGCCCGAGCCGCAGGATGCGTTGAGCCTGCCGTCCTGCAGCTGAATCTGCGGCGGCAGCTCGCCGCAGAGCCTGGCCAGGTCGGCGGCGGCGGCGTCGAGGGCGGCGCGCCAGCCGCCCGGGCGGGCGGCGCTGTAGTTCACCATGGTGCGGCCCTGGGCGCCGGTCGACTGGATGTGGAACCAGGTCACCTGCGCGCCGGCACAGTCGGTGCGGCGCACGTTGGAGATGTCGGTGCGCTTCGCCTGCCCGCCGGCGGCGGCGCAGAGGTCATCCAGCGCGTCGGCCTGCGCCGTGCCGAGGCAGAGCAGGGCCATGAGAGGGAGCAGGCGCTTCATGGCGGCAGTATAGCCCTGCGCCGCTTCAGCCAGAGCAGGGCGCTGGCGAAGGCGGTGAGGGCGACGAAGGGCAGGGCGATCTGGTTGAGCACCGTCCAGCCGGCGCTGGTGACGAGCAGGCCGGAGCCGAAGGAGGAGCCGGCCATGGCGAAGAACATGAGGAAGTCGTTGAGGCCCTGCGTCTTGGCCTTTTCCTCGGGCGCGTAGGCCTCGGTGAGCAGCGTCGTGCCGCCGACGAAGAGGAAGTTCCAGCCGACGCCGAGCAGCAGCAGCGCCCACCAGAAGTGCATCAGCGTGAGGCCCTGCACGGCGATGGCGATGCAGCCGGCCATCAGCGCCGCGCCGGCGAGCAGGATGTTCACCACACCGAAGCGGGTGATCAGGTGTCCGGTGAAGAAGCTCGGCGCGAACATGCCGATGACGTGCCACTGCAGCACGAAGGCGGTGTCGCCGAAACCCAGCCCGCAGAAGTCCATGGCCAGCGGCGTGGCGTTCATGAGGAGGTTCATCACGCCGTAGCCCACCGTCGCCGCCAGCGCGGCGACGATGAACACCGGCTGGCGCGCGATCTCGGCGAGCGGCCGGCCGCCGCCGTGCTGTTCGGACTGACTTTGCGGCGGGAAGCGCAGCGTCGCGGCGATGGCCATGGCGACGAGGGCGAAGCCGATGAGCGAGGCGTAGGAGGCGAGGTACTGCGGCGCGACGAGGTCGCGCGTCGCCTGGCCCACCGCCGGGCCGATGAAGCCGCCGACGATGCCGCCGGCCAGCGTGAGCGAAATGGCGCGGCTCTTCCAGTCGGGCGTCGCCACTTCCGCCGCGGCGAAGCGCAGGTACTGGCCGAAGGCCTGGTAGATGCCCGAGCAGAAGGTGGCGGCGCAGAGCAGCCAGAAGCTCTGCAGCCAGATCGCCAGCGCGCCGACGGCGCCGCCGAGCATGCCGCAGAAGGCGCCGAGGAGGAAGCCGGCGCGGCGGCCATGCAGGCGCATGAAGTGCGAGGCGGGCAGGGTCGACACAGCGGAACCCAGCACATAGCCCACCACCGGCAGGGTGGCGAGGCGCTTGTCCGGCGCCAGGGCGTAGCCGGCCAGCGCGTTGATGGCGACGAGGGTGACGCCGTTGGTGAGCAGCAGGGCCTGGCAGGCGGCGAGCAGCGAGACGGCGCGATGGGCGGGATTCATCCCGCCATTCTATTCGACGAGGTCGCGGTAGGCGTGCCAGGTGGCGTGGCCGAGCACGGGGCCGATGAGCACCATGCCGGCGAGGAAGGTGACGAGGCCGAGGCCGCCGAGCAGCGCGATGAGGCCGGCCCAGACGAACATCGGCGCCGGATTCATGAAGAGGGCGCGCACGCTGGCGATCGCGGCGGTGATGGCGTCGTGGCCGCGGTCGAGCATGAGCGGGATGGCGATGAGACTGATGGCGAAGGCGATCAGGGCGAAGAGGCCGCCGACGGCGAAGTAGGCGGCGAGGAAGCCGAGGTGGTCGGTCGACACGACGTGGCGCAGGAAGCCGCTCATGGTCGGCATCTCGCCGGAGTAGAAGAGGGCGAACACCACCATCGAGGCGCGCGCCCAGACGAGGAAGATCACCAGCAGGATGGCGGTGAAGATGCCGAGGTTGCCGGCGTTGCCCTTCCAGGCCATCAGGGTCGGGCCGAGGCTGCAGGGCTGGCCCTTTTCGCGGCGGCGGCTGATCTCGTAGAGGCCGATGGCGAAGAAGGGGCCGCCGATGAGGAAGCCCGAGGTGACGGCGGCGATGTACTCGGGCGCGCCGCCCAGCGCCAGCACCATCAGCGCGCCGCCGCCGACGAAGCAGATGCCGTAGAACAGGCTGGCGAAGGGGCAGGAGAGCAGGTCGCCCCAGCCGCGCCTGAGCCAGGCGAGCGGCTGCTCGATCTCGACGGTGCGGATGGTCGGGAAGGCCGGTGCGGGCCGGCTCTGTTCGGCGGTCATGTCGTCTCCTCGGGGCCCGGTCTGCGCCGGTTGATTTAGGTTTGAAGCGATTCTAGCGGGGGGATTCGGGCGAGGCAAGGAGTATTGCCCCTCTCCCGCTTGCGGGAGAGGGGCAGGGGGAGAGGGTGGCTTACGCCTGCATCCGGATGCGGCCGGCCAGGGCGATGACGAACAGGCCGAATTCGTGCGTGTCGATGCCCAGCTCGCGCGCCGGATCGAGTGGCTGAATGACCGTCACCGGATCTATTCGCTGCGCAGCGCCTCGAGTGGGTCGAGGCCGGCGGCGCGGCGCGCCGGGGCGACGCCGGCGGCCAGGCCGACGCCCACCGCCACCAGCTCGGCCAGCACGGCATAAGCCCAGGGCGTGTGCACCGGCAGCGCCGGAAAAGTCAGCGTCAGCAGCACGGCGATGGTCCAGCCGAGCGCCAGCCCGGCCGCGCCGCCCAGTGCCGCCAGCAGCGCCGCCTCGCCGAGGAAGAGCAGCAATATCCTTCTTCGCGTCGCGCCGATGGCGCGCAGCAGGCCGATCTCGGACGTGCGCTCGGCCACGCCGATGGTGAGGATGGTGAGGATGCCCACCCCGCCCACCACCAGCGAGATGCCGCCGATGGCGGCCACGGCGAAGGTGATGGCGTTGAGCACGGTGCCGAAGACGTCGAGCATCTTCTGCGCCGGCGTGAGGGTGAAGTCCTCGGCGCCGTGGCGCGCGATCAGGATGCGCCGGATGCCCTCCTCGACTTCCGACAGCGGCGCCAGCGGGTCGAAGGTGACGTGGATCTCCTGCAGGCCGTCGCGGTTGAACATGTCGAGCGCGCGCGCCACCGGGATGAACACCGTGTCGTCCATGTCGAAGCCGAGGATCTGGCCCTTCGATTCCATCACGCCGACCACGCGGTAGCGCTCGCCGCCGACGCGGATGCGCGCGCCGAGCGGGTTCTCGGCGCCGAACAGCTCGGTTGCCACCTTGGAGCCGAGCACGACGAAGGCGCGCGCGGCGTGCGGGTCGTCCGGCGGCAGGTAGCTGCCGCTCGCCACGCGCATGGACAGCGCCGTCGAGAAATCCGGCCCGGTGCCGTAAAGGGTGACGCGGCGCGTCTTGCCCTGGTGCGCGAGTTCGGCGTTGCCCTGCACCAGCGGGTCGGCGACGAGGACGTGAGGCGCACGGCGCAGGGCGAGGGCGTCGTCGATGGAAAGCGGGCGCGAGGTATTCACCGCGCCGAGCGAGGCGCCGTGCGTCTGGATGCGGCCCGGCGCGACGCCGATGATGTTGGTGCCGAACTGGGTGAATTCGGCGATGACGAAGCGGTGCAGCCCCTCGCCGATGGAGGTGAGCAGGATCACCGAGGCAATGCCCACCGCGATGCCCAGCGCCGTGAGCGCCGTGCGCATGCGGTGCGCGCGCAGCGAGGCGAGGATGAAGGCGATGAAGTCTCTGGTGATCATCGTTTCGACAGTGCCATCACCGGGTCGAGCATGGCCGCGCGGCGCGCCGGCGCCACGGTGAACAGAACCGACGTGACGATGGCGGTGAGCGGGGCGGCGAGCACCGCCCACCAGGGGGCAGTGAACGGGATGTCGGGGAAGAACTGGCCGATGGCGAGCTGGCCGAGCTTGCCGACGGCCAGGCCGCAGGCGGCGCCGCCCAGCGCCAGCATCACCGCTTCGGTGAAGAAGGCGGCGCGGATCTGCGCACCGGTGGCGCCGAGCGCCTTCAACAGGCCGATCTCCCTGCGCCGCTGCGTCACGGCGATGAGCATGACGTTCATGATGAGGATGCCGGCGACCGCCAGCGAGATGGCGGCGATGCCGCCCACCGCCAGCGTCAGCGCGCGCAGTATCCGGTCGAAGGTGGCGAGCACGGCGTCCTGGGTGATCGCGGTGATGTCGCGCTCGCCTTCGTGGCGCAGGCGCAGGATCTCCTCGATGTCGGCCTTGGCGTGGGGGATCTGCTCGCGGCTCTTCGCCTCGACGAGGATGCGGAACAGCGCCTCGGTGTTGAACAGGGCCTGCGCCGCGGCGAGCGGCACGACGACGATCTCGTCGGTGTTGAAGCCGAGCGACTGGCCCTGCCTGGCCAGCACGCCGACGATGCGGAAGCGCCGGTCGCCGATGCGCAGCCACTCGCCCAGGGCCGGGCGCGTGCCGAACAGTTCGCGGGCGACCTTCGAGCCGATGACGCACACCGGCTGGCTGTGGCGAGGGTCGCCCGGCGGCAGGAACACGCCCTGCCCCATGTCCATCTGCCGCACCTGGATGAATTCGGCGGTGGTGCCGAGCACCGGCGTCTCGCGCACGCGGCCGCCGGCGTTGACGTCGCCGGCGCCGACGATGAGCGGGGCGAAGCGCAGGATGGCCGGGCTGCGTTTCAACGCCAGGGCGTCGTCGATGGAAAGGTCGCGCGGCGTCTTGCCGATCAGCACGCCGGGCATGGCGCCGGCGGTCTCGGAGCGGCCGGGCAGCACGATGATGAGGTTGGTGCCGAGCGAGCCGAACTGGTTCACCACGTAAAGCCGCGCGCCCTCGCCGATGGAGCTCACCGCCACCACGGCGGCGACGCCGATGCCCATGGCGAGCAGGATCAGCGCGGTGCGCGCGCGGTAGCCGCCGAGCACCTGCCAGGCGAAGCGGAGCAGATCGCCGAAGCGCATGCTATTCCTATTCCTTTTCCCGGAAATCCTCGGCGATGGCGCCATCGACGAGACGGATGCGGCGGTGGGCGCGGGCGCCGATCTCCGGATCGTGGGTGACGACGGCCACCGTGCCGCCCTCGTGGTGCACGCGCTCGAGCACGGCCATGACGTCCTGCCCGGTGTGGCGGTCGAGGTTGCCGGTCGGCTCGTCGGCGAGGATCAGCGTCGGCCCCATCGACATGGCGCGGGCGATGGCGACGCGCTGGCACTGGCCGCCGGAGAGCTGGTCGGGGCGGTGGCCGGCGCGGTCCTCGAGGCCGTAGTCGGCGAGCAGCTTGTCGAGGCGGCGGCGCCGCTCGGCCGGGTCGATGCCGGCGAGCACCATCGGCAGCTCGATGTTCTGCTCGGCGGTGAGGCGCGGCACGAGGTGGAAGAACTGGAAGACGAAGCCGATGGTCTCGCGCCGCACGCGCGCCAGTTCGTCGTCGGTCAGCCCGGTGACGTCGCGGCCGTTCAGTTCGTAGCGGCCGGCATTCGGCCGGTCGAGCAGGCCGAGGATGTTGAGCAGGGTGGACTTGCCAGAGCCGGACGGCCCCATGATGGAGAGGTATTCGCCCTGGGCGATGTCGAGGCTGACGCCGCGCAGGGCGTGCACCGCCTCGTCGCCGACGCGGAAGATGCGCTCGATGCCGGCGAGGCGGATCATTTTGCCTTGGCGGCAGGTTTTTCCTCGGCCACCGCGTGGGCGCCGGCCCTGACGCCGGCGCGCTCGAGCGAGGTGACGACGCGGTCGCCGCGATTCAGGCCGCTCTTCGCCTCGGTGTATTCCCAGTTGCTCAGGCCGGCCTCGATCTTCCTTTCCTCGAGCACGCCGCGCCCGGTGAGCACCAGCACGCGGCTGTCCGGCATCAGCGCCGTGGTCGGGATGCGCAGCACGTTGTCGCGGCTGTCGACCACCACCTCGATGTCGGCGCTGTAGCCGACCAGCAGGTGGCGGATCTCGGCGGGGGATTCGAAGTCCACCTCGACCTCGACGGTGCGCGCCTGCTTCTCCAGCGCCAGCACGTAGGGGGCGATGCGACGCAGCTTGCCGGTGAAATGCCTGCCGCGGTAGGCGTCGAGCGAGATGCGGCCGGCCATGCCGACCTTGATCTGCGCGGCGTCGACTTCGTCGATCGGCGCCGAGACGTAGAGGCAGGAATCGTCGATGAGGTCGACCGCCGGCAGGGTCGGGATGCCGGGCGGCGAAGGCGTCAGGTATTCACCGACCTCGCCGTTCACCTCGGCGACGATGCCGTCGAAGGGCGCCTTCACCACGGTGCGCGCCGTGTCGGCGCGCGAGGCGCCGATGCGCGCCTGCGCCTCCTGCACCTGGGCGCGGGCGGAGTCGCAGCCGGCCTGGCGCGCCTTGGCCTCGCTCTCGGCCTGGTCGACGCGTTCCTCGGAGACGAAACCCTTGTCGCGCATCGCCCGCGTGCGCGCGGCGTTGCGGCGGGCGTTGTCGGCGACGAGGCAGGCCTCGCGCAGGTGCGCCTGCGCCGTGCCGCGCTGCTCGAGCGAGATGCGCTCGCGCGCGGCGAGGTCGTCGTTCCACAGTTCGACCAGCACCTGGCCGGCCTTGACGCGGTCGCCCTCGCGCACGCGCAGCTTGTCGATGCGCCCGCCCAGCGGCGGCGCCAGCTTGGCGCGGCGGCAGGCGGCGACCGAGCCGGCGCGCGTGTTGGCGACGGTGGTCTCCACCTTGCCCGGCTCGACGTCGGCGACGAGGACGGCGATCGGCTTCGGCCGCGTCAGGGAAAAAGCCAGTCCCGCCAGCACGGCGAGGACGGCGGCGGCGATGAGGAGATTGCGGATCAGCGGTGTTTTCATGAGGCGATGAAGCTGCGCAGGGCGTCGAGCACGGCGTCGGGGTATTCCGCCATGAGGGCGTGGCCGCTTCCCTCGATGGAGGCGATGCGCGCTTCCTTCATGGCGGCGGCGAGCTTGGGCGCGCCGCGCGGGCTGGTCATCATGTCTCGGCTGCCGACGACGAGCAGCGCCGGGCAGGTCGCGGCGGCGGCCGCCTCCATGCCGCGCCGGTATTCGTTGCAGGCATTGAGGTCGTTGAAGAGCACGCCGTCGTCGGCGCGCTCGGCGAGGCGAATGCTCGCGCCCATCATCCACATGCCCGGCACGGTGTTGCCGCCGAGGGCGCCGCGCGGGCCGTGCGACCAGACGTTCACCATGCCCTCGGCCTTCGGCCGCGCCTCGCGCGCCGCGGTGAGCAGCGCCTCCGAGACGGGCATCGGCACGGCGGTGCCGACCAGCGCGATCTTCGCCACGCGCTCGGGGTAGCGCGAAGCGGCTTCGAGGCCGATCAGCGAGCCCATGCTGTGGCCGACCAGCGCCGCCTGTTTCACCCCTGCCGCGTCGAGCAGGGCGACGATCCAGTCGGCCTGCGCCTCCACGCTCGGCAGCAGCGGGCCGTCGGAGCGGCCGTGGCCGGGCAGGTCGACCGCCAGCACGCCGAAACCGTGGTGGGCGAACCAGCGGCTTTGCAGGCCCCACACGCTGTGGTCGTTCTCTGCGCCGTGGATGAAAACAACCGCGGGCAGTTCGGGATTGAAGGGCTTGCCGCCGGTGTAGGCGTAGGCTTTCGCGCCCGTTACAGTGAATTCCATGGTCAGGCCTTCTGTGCGGCGCGCAGTCCGGCGTCGAGGTCGGCGATGAGGTCTTGCGGGTCCTCCAGGCCGATGGAGAGGCGCACCGTGCCCTCGTGGATGCCGGAGGCGCGCAGGGCCTCGTCCGACATGCGGAAATGCGTCGTGCTGGCCGGGTGGATCACCAGCGACTTGGCGTCGCCGACGTTGGCGAGGTGCGAGAAGACGCGCAGCGTCTCGATGAATTTGCGTCCGGCGAGTTTGCCGCCATGGGGTCCGCCCTTGAGGACGAAGCTGAACACCGAGCCGCAGCCCTTCGGCAGCAGCCGCTTCGCCAGTTCGTGGTCGGGGTGGCTCGGCAGCTCCGGATAGGACACCGACTCCACCGCGGCGTGGGCGGCGAGGTGGGCGACGACCTGGCGCGTGTTGTCGATGTGGCGCTGCATGCGCAGCGGCAGCGTTTCCATGCCCTGCAGCAGCTGGAAGGCGGTCATCGGACTCATGCAGGCGCCGAAGTCGCGCAGGCCTTCGCGCCGCGCCCGCAGCAGGAAGGCAGCGACGGTGGATTCCTCGGCGAAATCCATGCCGTGGAAGCCGGCGTAGGGCTCGGTCAGCGTCGGGAACTTGCCGCCGGTTTTCTCCCAGTCGAATTTCCCGCTATCGACGAGCAGGCCGCCGATGGCGACGCCGTGGCCGCCGAGGAACTTGGTCGCCGAGTGGAAAACGAGGTCGGCGCCGTGCTCGAAGGGGCGCATCAGGTACGGCGTGGTGAAGGTGGCGTCCACCAGCAGCGGCAGGCCGGCGGCGTGGGCGATCCCGGCCACGCCCGGCACGTCGAGCACGTCGAGGCCGGGGTTGCCCAGCGTCTCGCCGAACAGCAGGCGGGTGTTGGGGCGGATCGCGGCGCGCCAGGCGTCGAGCTCGCGCGGGTTCACGAAGGTCGTTTCGATGCCGAAGCGCGGCAGGGTGTATTCGAGCAGGTTGTGCGAACCGCCGTAGAGCGCGCGCGAGGCGACGATGTGGCCGCCGGCGCCCATCAGGGTGCACACCGCCAGATGCAGCGCCGCCTGGCCGGAGGCGGTGGCGATGGCGCCGACGCCGCCTTCGAGGGCGGCGATGCGCTCCTCCAGCACGGCATTCGTCGGGTTGGAGATGCGCGAGTAGACGTGGCCGGCGCGCTCCATGTTGAAGAGGGCGGCAGCCTGGTCGGCGTCCTTGAAGACGAAGCTGGTGGTGAGGTAGATCGGCGCGGCGCGGGCGCCGAATTGCGGATCGGGTTGCTGGCCGGCGTGCAGGCTCAGGGTGTCGAAATTGAATGCGGAAGTCTTGCTCATTCAGTACCTTTCCCCCGGCCCCCTTCCCGGGGAAGGGGGTGACGGTCGTTCGCCGCTGCGCGGCTCCATGTTGTTATGCCGGAATGTCGGGTTCGATCATGCGTTCGAGGAGGGCGATGCGGTCCTTCAGCTGCAGCTTGCGCTTCTTCAGCCGCCGCAGCATGAGGTCGTCGTGCGGCGGCGTCTGCAGCAGGCGCGCGATGATCTCGTCCAGGTCGCGGTGCTCGATCTGCAGTTCGTGCAGCCTGAGGCGCAGGGCGGCGATGTCTTCGGCTTCCTTCATACGGCCATGTTATTCGCCGGCTGCGTGAAAGACAACAGCGGCGGCAGGGTTGAAAAGCCCATGCGAGCACCCATTTCACCAACATGGAGGCACCCGACATGATGATCGTCTTCGACAACCCGGTGATGCATGTGGTCGATTACCCGGCGCAGGATGCCGTGGAGGTGATCGACAAGCGCGTGAACAAGGGCGTGCTGATGCGCGACGGCGCCGCCGAGCGCTTCCGCGCCGAGTTGAAGGCGCTGGTCTCGGGCGAGCCCGAGCTGGAAGCCTTCGACGCGCTGCTCGACGAGTACCAGACGCTGCTCAGCCAGCCCGCCGTGTATCACTGAGCCGGACTTACAGCAAAGTCAGTCCCCACAGCACGGCCATGCCCGCCGCGATGGCGGCGAAGGTGCTGCGCGTGAGGAGGGCGACGGCGAAGCCGGCCAGCGCCGCCACGGTGCGCGGCCCGTCGAGCGCCGCCTCCGGCCCCGGCGCGCCGGCCAGCAGTTGCGGTGCGATGATGGCGGCGAGGATCGCCGGCGGCACATGGTTGAGGACGTGCCGCAGCCAGGCCGGCAGTTCCCCTTCGCCGAGCAGGGCGAGGAAGGACAGCCGGGTGGCGAAGGTCGCCAGCCCGAGCGCGGCGATCACGCCCCAGGTCGCGAACTCGGCCATAACCTTTCCATTGCGATGCCGACGGCGGCGCCGATCAGGGCGGCGGCCATCAGGTTGAGCTTCAGCGGCAGGACGAGGAAGACGGAGGTCAGCCCCCCCGCCACGGCGGCGGCGGCCATGGCGCGGTTGCGCACGAGCGGCGCCAGCACGCCGATGAAGGTGAGGGCGACGACGAAGTCGATCGAGAGGGCGGCCGGCACGCGCGCGCCGAGAACGATGCCGGCCAGGCTGGCGACCTGCCAGAACAGCCACAGCGTGGCGGCGATGCCGAGGTAGAACCAGGCGATGTCCCTCTTCCCGTCGAGGATGCGCGCCAGCGTGACGCCGAAGGCCTGGTCGGTGAGGAGATAGCCGGCCAGCCAGCGCTCGAGGCGGGAGGTGCCGCGGAACTGCTGCGCCAGCGTGGCGCTGTACATCATGAAGCGCAGGTTGACCACCCAGCCGGTGAGCACGATGACCCAGCCCGGCGCGCCGGCGGCGAAGAGCTGCGTGGCGACGATCTGCGAGGAGCCGGCGAAGACCATCCAGGAGAGGGCGAAGGACTGGCCCGGCGTCAGCCCCGCGCCGGCCGCCGCCGCGCCGCAGACCATGCCGAAGAGCAGGATGCCGGGCGAGAGCGGCAGGCAGGCGCGCACGCCGGCGAGGAAGGCCTGCTGTCTGTCGGAGGAAGCCACGAGGCTTGTCGTTGTTGTTCGAACGCGGTAATTTTAGCCCACCCCGATCACGCACCGCGAGCATGAACAAGGCTTTCGTCAAGGAAGACGCGCCCGAGGAGGAGGACGGCCCGCCGTCCGCCCCGGCGCTGCCGCACGGCACGAAGAACTACATGACGCGCCGCGGCTACGGCCTGCTCAAGGCCGAGCTCGACCATCTGGTGAAGACCGAGCGCCCGGCGCTGGTGCAGACCGTGGCCTGGGCCGCCTCGAACGGCGACCGCTCGGAGAACGGCGACTACATCTACGGCAAGAAGCGCCTGCGCGAGATCGACCGGCGCATCCGCTTCCTCATGAAGCGCCTGGAGAACTCGGTGGTGGTCGACCCGGCGCGGCAGGAGAATACGGATCAGGTGTTCTTCGGCGCCAGCGTGACGGTGTGCGACGCCGACGGCACGGAGGCCACCTACCGGATCGTCGGCATCGACGAGGCCGACGCCGGCCAGGGCTTGATCAGCTGGATCTCGCCGCTGGCGCGCGCGCTGCTCAAGGCGCGCGAGGGCGACACGGTGCGCTTCGCCAGCCCGGCCGGTCCGCGCGAGCTGGAGATCGTCGAGATCCGCTACGCCTGAGGGTTTCGCCCGTCCGGCCGCGGCAGCGTGAACCAGAAGGTGGCGCCGGCCTCGGGCGCCGCCTCGGCCCAGATGCGCCCGCCGTGGCGCTCGACGATGCGCTTGCAGATGGCCAGGCCGACCCCGGTGCCCGGGAAATCCCTGTCGGTGTGCATGCGCTGGAACATGCCGAACAGCTTGCCGGCGTAGCGCATGTCGAAGCCGGCGCCGTTGTCGCGCACGAAGAACACGGTCTCGCCGGCCTCCTCCCTCGCGCCGATCTCGATCTCCGGCTTCTCCCGCTTCGAGGAATACTTGAGGGCGTTGGCCACCAGGTTGTCGAACACCTGGCGCAGCATCGCCGGGTCGCCCTGTGCGCTGCCGAGCGGTTCGATGCGTGCGCCGGCGCCGGGGTGGGAGGGGGCGTGTTCCTCCCAGACGGCGCGCGCGAGCTGGGTCATGTCCACCTCCTTGCGGTTGAGGGCGGACTGGCTGGCGCGGGAATATTCGAGGATGTCGTCGATCAGCTCGCCCATGCGGTTGGTGTTGCGCACGATGCGGCCGAGCAGGTCGCGACTTTCGGCGGAGAGGGCGAATTCCTCCGAGTCCTGCAGGATGTGCGAGAAGCCGTTGATGGCGCGCAGCGGCGCGCGCAGGTCGTGCGAGACGGAATAGGAGAAGGACTCGAGCTCGCGGTTAGCCTGCTCCAGTTCGACGGTGCGCGTGGCGACGCGGCGCTCGAGGGAATCGTTCAGCGCGCGGATCTCCTGCTCGGCCAGCACCTGCTCGGTGACGTCCTGCACGGTGCCGATCGAGATCTGCGGCGTGCCGTCGTCGCCGTAGCGCGTCTCGCCGCGTTCGCGCACGTGCCTGATGCGCCCGTCCGGGAAGAGCAGGCGGTGGGTGACCTCGAAGATCGTGTGACGCTCCACCGATTCGCGATAGGCGGCATTCACCTTGTCCCGGTCGGCCGGATGCACCGTGGCGAGGAAGGCATCGAAGGAGGCGCCGAACTGCTTCGGGTCGATCTCGAAGATGCGGAAGATCTCGTCCGACCAATGGAGCGCGCCGGTCGCCAGATCGAGTTCCCAGTTGCCGATGTGGGTGAGGCGCTGCGCCTCGCGCAGGCGCGCTTCGCTCTCGCGCAGGGCCAGCTCGGCCTCGCGCTGCTGGCTGAGCGTCGCTTCCTCGCGCCGCAGGTTGCGGAAGATGAGCCGGAACAGCGCGCCGATGACGACGGCAACGAGCAGGGCGCCGGCGGCAAGGCGCAGCGCGTAGCTGTTGCTCTCTGCCAGGGCCGGCGCGGTCGGCGTGCCGACGAAGACGCCGAGCGACTCGTCGGCGAGCCAGCGGTAGGCGACCAGATGCTCGCTGCTATCCACGGGCGAGTGCCGCGAGAACAGGCCCATGCGGCCGGCAGGGCGGCCGTCGCGGAAGGCGCTGGTCTTCGAGACGTTGAACTGCTTCAGGTCGTCCGCATGGGGGTGGCGGAAGACCAGGTTGCCGTCCGGCTTGACCAGGGCGATGACGGTGTCCGGCGGCAACTGCAGGTCGGCATAGAAGCGCACCAGGTAATCCGTGGCGATGGCGCCGCGCAGGATGCCGCCGGAACGGCCGTTGGCCAGGTCGATGCGGCGGGTGAGGTGGATCAGGTGGCCGGGGCCGAAGGGGTTCTTGCCGATGGCGCCGATGAAGGTCGTGTCCGCGGGGTGGTCGCGAAAGTAGATGAAATCCTCCCGGTCGGAGAAGTCCGTCGGCCGGATCGGGTACTCAGCCGCCCGCGCCAGCACCTTGCCGCTCGGCAGCACGGCGCCGAGGGAGGGCGTCTGGGGCAGGCGGGACTGGCGGCGGCGGAGATTCTCGTGCACCGTCTTCTCGTCCATCTTCTGCAGGCCGCCGCGCGCGGCGAACTGTTCGGCGGCCCCCTGCAGCACCTTGTCCACCTCGCCGAAGGTGCGCGCGACATGCTCCTCCAGCACCCGGGCCAGCATCTGGTTGTTGCGGAGGACCGCGTCCAGCGCGCTCTCGCGGGCGTTGAGGGCGACGCGCAGCGAGGCCACGACGATGAGCAGCAGCAGGAGGATGTAGAGGACCGTCAGCGTGCGGCGGATGCGGGCAAAGGGCCGGCCCGGCGCCGCTTCGGCAAGGGCGCCGCCGGACTCGCCGGGAGTGTTTGCCTTATCGCTCAACGTATTGTTTATAAATGAAATAGACGACAGGCTGGGTGCCGCTGTCGATCGTCTTGCCGTCCGCCCAGCCCTCCGTGACTTGAAAACGGCAGGACGCGCCCAAAATTTACCCCGATCTCATGGAGACCCACAAGTGACGACCGACACCGCCAAGGAAACCCTCGGCTTCCAGGCCGAGGTGAAGCAGCTGCTGCAGCTGATGATCCATTCCCTCTACAGCAACCGCGAGATCTTCCTGCGCGAGCTGATTTCCAACGCTTCCGACGCCTGCGACAAGCTGCGCTTCGAGGCCCTGCACAACGCCGGCCTGTTCGAGTCCGCCCCCGACCTGAAGATAAAAGTCAGCTTCGACGGCACGGCGCGCACGCTGACCATCGCCGACAACGGCATCGGCATGAGCCGCGAGGAGGTTGTACACAATCTCGGCACGATCGCCAAGAGCGGCACGCGCGAGTTCTTCCAGGCCCTTACCGGCGACCAGCAGAAGGACGCCCACCTGATCGGCCAGTTCGGCGTCGGCTTCTACTCCTCCTTCATCGTCGCCGACCGCGTCACGGTGGTCACGCGCCGGGCGGGCCTCGCCGCCGACCAGGGCGTGCGCTGGGAATCGGAGGGGAGCGGCGAGTTCACCATCGAAATGGTCGACATGCCGGCGCGCGGCACCGAGATCACCCTGCACCTGAAGGAGGGCGAGGACGATTTGCTCTCCGGCTGGAAGCTGCGCCAGATCGTGCGCAAGTACTCCGACCACATCGTCCAGCCCATCGTCATGAAGCGGGAGGAGTGGAAGGACGGCGGGCAGGTGACGACCGACGAGGACGAGACGGTCAACCAGGCGAGCGCCCTCTGGGCACGGCCCAAGTCCGACATCAGCGACGAGCAGTACCGGGAGTTCTACAAGCACGTCGGCCACGACTTCGACGCGCCGCTGGCCTGGGTGCATGCCCGCGTCGAGGGCCGCCAGGACTACACGCAACTGCTCTACGTCCCCGCCCACGCGCCCTTCGACCTGTGGGACCGCCAGCAGCGCCACGGCATCAAGCTCTACGTGCGGCGCGTCTTCATCATGGACGACGCCGAGCAGTTGCTGCCGGTGTACCTGCGCTTCGTGCGCGGCGTGGTCGACTCCAACGACCTGCCGCTCAACGTCTCGCGCGAGATCCTGCAGGAATCGAAGGACATCGAGGCGATCCGCGCCGGCTGCACGAAGAAGGTGCTCGGCCTGATCGAGGACCTGGCCGGGAATCGGCAGGAAGACTATGCGAAGTTCTGGCAGGCCTTCGGCCGCGTGCTGAAGGAGGGCGTCGGCGAAGACCCCGCCAACCGCGAGAAGATCGCCGGTCTGCTGCGCTTCGCCTCGACCCACGCCGACACCGAGGCGGAGAGCGTCTCGCTCGCCGACTACATCGGCCGCATGAAGGACGGCCAGGAAAAGATCTACACCGTCACGGCGGATTCCTTCCTGGCCGCGAAAAACAGCCCGCACCTGGAGATCTTCCGCAAGAAGGGCATCGAGGTGCTGCTGCTCTCCGACCGGGTGGACGAATGGGTGCTGGGCCACCTGACGGAATTCGGGGGCAAGCCGCTCGCCTCGGTGGCCAAGGGCGGCCTCGACCTGGGCAGGCTGGAGGACGAGGCTGAGAAGCAGGCGCAGCAGGCGCAGGCCGGCGAGTTCAAGGAACTCGCGGAGAAGATGCAGTCCTCGCTCGGCGAGCGGGTGAAGGAGGTGCGCGTCACCCACCGCCTCACCGACAGCCCGGCCTGCCTGGTCGCCGACGAGCACGACCTTGGCGGCAACCTGGCCCGCCTGCTCAAGGCGGCCGGGCAGAAGGTGCCGGCCTCGCAGCCGATCCTGGAGATCAACCCGGACCATCCGGTGGTGCGGCGGCTGAAGCATGAGGAAAGGCACTTCGACGACTGGAGCGCCGTCCTGTTCGACCAGGCCCTGCTCGCCGAGGGCGGCCAGCTCGAGGACCCGGCGGCCTTCGTCAAGCGCGTGAATGCCCTGATGCTGGAGCTGGGAGGCGGCTGATGGCTCCCCTCTCCCGCGAGCGGGAGAGGGGCAGGGGGAGAGGGCTCCCATTGAGCGGGGCGGGCGGCTCGGCTATAGTGCTGGCAACGCAATGTCATCGCCCGCCATGAACAAAGCCAGCGAAGAAGTCCGCGAGCATCGCCTGACCCTGTCCGAGGTGATCGACGGCCTGGTCGCCGACGGCCTCATTCCCAAGGGCGTCGGCGAGGACTTCAAGAAGGAGCGGCGCTACTACAAGGGCGACACCCATCCTCTCATCGCCATCGCCGACCAGAAGTGGAAGACGATGGGCGAGCCGCACCGGGCGCTGACCCTGGAATTCCTCACCGAGTGGCTGGCGCGCCGTTCCGGTCTCGACTACCTGCACATCGACCCGCTGAAGATCAACTTCAGCATCGTCACCGACGTCATGTCGAGCGCCTACGCCACGCGCTTCAAGATCCTGCCGGTGGAGGTGAACACGCGCGAGGTGACGATCGCCACCGCCGAGCCCTACCGGCGCGAGTGGGAGGCGGAACTCACGCCCATCCTGCGCAAGGAGATCCGCCGCGTCGTCGCCAATCCGCTCGACATCGACCGCTACCTGGTCGAGTTCTACAACCTGGCGCGCTCGGTGAAGAAGGCCGAGCAGCAGGGCGAGATGCGCAGCGGCGTCTCCAACTTCGAGCAGCTCGTCGAGCTGGGCAAGACCAACCGCCAGTTCGACGCCAACGACCAGCACATCGTCAGCATCGTCGACTGGCTCTGGCAGTACGCCTTCGAGCAGCGCGCCAGCGATATCCACATCGAGCCGCGGCGCGAGCTGGGCATCGTGCGCTTCCGCATCGACGGCGTGCTGCACCAGGTGTACCAGATTCCGATGTCGGTGCTCGCCGCCATGACCAGCCGCATCAAGATCCTCGGCCGCATGGACGTGGTGGAGAAGCGCCGGCCGCAGGACGGCCGCATCAAGACGCGCACCGCCGACGGCCAGGAGATCGAGCTGCGCCTGTCCACCCTGCCGACCGCCTTCGGCGAGAAGCTGGTGATGCGCATCTTCGACCCCGAGGTGCTGGTGCGCGATTTCGCCGATCTCGGCTTCACCGACGACGACAAGGCGCGCTGGACGCAGATGACCGAGCAGCCGAACGGCATCGTGCTCGTCACCGGTCCGACCGGCTCGGGCAAGACGACCACGCTGTATTCGACGCTGAAGCAGCTCGCCACGCCGGAAGTGAACGTGTGCACCATCGAGGACCCGATCGAGATGATCGAGGCCTCCTTCAACCAGGTCCAGGTGCAGGCCAACATCGACATGACCTTCGCCGCCGGCGTGCGCGCCCTGATGCGGCAGGACCCGGACATCGTCATGGTGGGCGAGGTCCGCGACCTGGAGACGGCCGACATGGCGGTGCAGGCGGCGCTCACCGGCCACCTCGTGCTGTCCACCCTGCACACCAACGACGCGCCCTCGGCGGTGACCCGCCTGCTCGACCTCGGCACGCCGGCCTACCTGCTCAACGCCACGCTGCTCGGCGTCATGGCGCAGCGCCTGGTGCGCACCCTCTGCCCGCACTGCAAGAAGGCGGGGCCGATGACGCACGAGGAGGAGGAGGTGTGGCAGGCCCTCGTCTCGCCCTGGAAGGCCGCCAAGCCGCAGCAGATCTGCCGTCCGGTCGGCTGCCTCGACTGCCGCATGACCGGCTACATGGGCCGCGTCGGCCTCTACGAGATCATGCTGATGTCGCCCGAGCTGCGCAAGCTGATCAACCCGACGACGGAAATCGCCAAGGTGCGCGAGCAGGCCTACCGCGAGGGCATGAAGCCGCTGCGCATCTCAGGCGCGATGAAGGTGGCCGCCGGCCTCACCACCCTGCAGGAAGTGCTGCAGGTCGCGCCGCCGGCGCAGAACGAGTAACGACCATCCCCCCAGCCCCCTTCCCTAGGAAGGGGGTGGCAGTTGTTCGCTTCGCTCCGTGTTGTTGGCTTGCCCCGCCTTGGGGGCCGCGCGGGAGCGTCGCGCCTCGGAACGTGCGCAGCGGAGCGCGGCAATAATTCGGCTTCACTGTGCAGCTACGCAGGCACGGCCGTTACGCCGAATTCCCGGCGGCGGGGCAGGGCTAGTATTTGATGCCGCCGCCGTGGAACGGCGGCCAGCGGCCGACCGAGTTTTCCAGCAGGGTGAGTTCGGCGTCGGTGTGGTTGATCACCGTGGCCGGCACAATCATGCGGGTTCCCGAGGCATGGATGTAGATCGGGTGGTCGTGGTGCTTCGTCTGAATGGTTTCCTTCTGCTTCGGATCCCCCTTCGGCGTCACCTCCGCTTCGCCGTAGCAGAGGCAGAAATAGGTGCGCGCGTCCTCCGCCTCGATGTAGCAGCCGGTGCCGCGGATGCCGATGGTGGCGGTCGTTGTCGCCAGCGTCAGGTTGCGTTGCCGGTCGCGCGGCTTGCCGAAAACGCTGAGCACCTTGCCGGTGACGATGCGCATGACCTGGACGCCGCCGCTTTCCTCGAAGGTGACCTTGGTTTTCTCGCGCTGCAGGAAGGCGTCGGGGCCGATGACATAGACGGCTTCGCCGCCCTCGCCGGTCATCACCGTCTGGCCGGGCTTGATGTTGAGGCCGATCGAGGCGCGCGTGGCGTCGACGCCGACCGGCCCCTTGAGACGACGGAAGCCCGGCGTGGCCGGCAGGTTGCCGGCGGAGAGGGCTTCACGCACCAGGCCGAGAATGCCGCCGGCGCCGAGCGCCCCGGTGGCGGCCAGCTTGAGCAGGGTTTCGCGGCGGGCGAGTTGTTCGATGTCCTCTTGGTTCATGTTGTTCTCCTGTCGGGAAGCTCTATTGTCCCTTATTTGCTGAGCAGCCGCATGGCGCGCTCCAGCCCTTCCAGCGTGAGCGGGAACATGCGCCCGCCCATGATGCTGTGCAGAACGGTGATGGAATGGCGGTAGGGCCACAGGTGTTCCGGCTCCGGGTTGAGCCAGGCGGCGTGCGGGTAGGTGTCGAGCAGGCGGCGCATCCAGGCGGCGCCGGATTCTTCGTTCATGTATTCCACGGAGCCGCCCGGCTGCAGGATCTCGTAGGGGCTCATGGTGGCGTCGCCGACCAGGATCAGCTTGTAGTCGGGGCCGTACTTGTGCATGACGTCCCAGAGCGGGAAGCGCTCGGAGTGGCGCCGGCGGTTGTCGCGCCAGACGTGGTCGTAGACGCAGTTGTGGAAGTAGAAGTACTCGAGGTGTTTGAACTCGGTCTTGGCCGCCGAGAACAGCTCCTCGCAGACGCGGATGTGGTCGTCCATCGAGCCGCCGATGTCGAGGAAGAGCAGCACCTTCACCTTGTTGTGGCGCTCCGGCCGCATCATGAGGTCGAGCCAGCCGGCGTTGCGTGCCGTCGACGCGATTGTGCCGTCGAGGTCGAGTTCCTCCTCGGCGCCCTCGCGGGCGAAGCGGCGCAGGCGCCTGAGCGCCACCTTGATGTTGCGCGTGCCGAGTTCCACCTTGTCGTCGAGATTGCGGTACTCGCGGTTCTCCCACACCTTTACCGCCGTGCGGTTGCCGGCCGATTCGGCGCCGATGCGGATGCCCTCCGGGTGGTAGCCGTGCGCGCCGAACGGGCTGGAGCCGCCGGTGCCGATCCACTTCGAGCCGCCGGCATGGCGCTGCTTCTGCTCCTGCAGGCGCTTCCTGAACTCCTCCATCAGCTTGTCCCAGCCGAGCGTCTGCAGCTTCGCCTTCTCCTCGGGGGTGAGGTGCTTCTTCGCCATCAGGCGCAGCCAGTCCTCGGGAATTTCCGCTTCCAGTCCGGGGATGCGCTCGACGCCCTTGAAATATTCGCCGAAGGCCTTGTCGAACTTGTCGTAGTTCGACTCGTCCTTCACCAGGCAGGCGCGCGAGAGGTAGTAGAACTCGTCGATGCTGTGGCCGGCGACGTGCTTCCGCAGCGCATCGAGCAGGGTGAGGAACTCCTTGGTCGAGACGGGCAGCCTGGCGGCCTTGAGGTGGTGGAAGAAATCGATCAGCATCCTCGCTTACCTATGCTCGTGGGCGTGGTGCGCCGGACGGAAAACCTGGCAGCGGTTGCGGCCGCGGTGCTTGGCCTGGTAGAGCGCCTCGTCGCAGCAGCGCAGCAGCTCGTCCGGCGTGCGCGCGTGTTCGGGGTAGGCTGCGAGGCCGCAGGAGAAGGTGGTTTCCAGGTGGAACTCGCCGAAGGGCACGCGCGTGGACTGGAAGGTCCTGCGCCAGGCCTCGGCCCGCTCGAGGGCGGTCTCGAGCGGCATGCGCGGCAGCATGACGAGGAACTCCTCGCCGCCATAGCGGCAGGGCACGTCCTCCGCCCGCACGTTGCCCCAGAGCAGGGCGGCCAGTTCGCGCAGCACGATGTCGCCGGCCTGGTGGCCGTAGGTGTCGTTGAGCCGCTTGAAATGGTCGATGTCGATCATGACCAGGGTGAGCGGGTAGCCTTCGCGCTTGGCGCGCGCCAGCTCGCGTTCCAGCGTCTCGTCGAGGTAGCGCCGGTTGAAGAGGTTGGTCAGGCCGTCGCGCACCGCCTGTTCGCGCAGTTCCTCCTGCAGGCGGTGGATCTCGTCGAGCTGGTGCTGCAGCATGGCGTTGGCCTCGCTCAGGGCCTGCTCGTGCCGGCGCCGCGCCGAGGTGTCGCGCGAGATGCCGAAGTAGCCGACGATGCGGCCGTCCTTGTCGCGCAGCGGGATGGAATTGGCCTCGACCCAGACGGTGCCGCCGTCCTTGCAGATTTCCTCGACCTCGAACGTCACGGCGCCGCTGCGGATGCCGCGCGCCTCGTCCTCTCTGCGCTGGCGGTTGATGCGCTTGACCACGTCGAGCGAGGCCGGCGTGAGGACGGCGGAGACCGGCTTGCCGATGACCTCCTCGCGGCTGAAGCCGCGCAGCTTCTCGTCGGCCGGGTTGATGTAGGCGTAGCGCATGTGCTCGTCGAGCTGCCAGATGACGTCGGCCGAGCTCTCGGCGAGGATGCGGTACTTCTCCTCGCTCTGCGAGAGGAGCGCGAACGCCTTCTGCCGCTCCGCCATGGCGTGCGCCAGGCGCCGGTTGACGCTGACGAAGTAGGCGACCAGCGTGATCAGGATGGCGAGGATCAGCGCCATGCCGTAGACCCAGCGCGGCATGGCGGGCGGATTCGGATCGTAGAGGAAGCCCTCCAGCGATGGCACGGCGGAGAGCATGCCGAGATCGACGTAGGTCTGGGCGATGTGCTGCCAGCGCCCCGGGTTCATGTGGCCGATCTGCACCAGCTCGGGCTGCATCAGGCGCGCCATCTCGCGCGCCTCGAAGAGCAGGTGGCCGCGCCCATGCCGGGCGGAATAGCGCTTCAGGATGATCTCGGCGATCTCGTCCGGGTGGGCCATGGCGTAGCGCCAGCCGGCGAGCGAGGCTTCGCGGAAGGCCTTGACCTGGGCCGGGTGCTTGCGCAGGTGCTGTTCGGTGGTGAACAGCGTGTCGCCGTAGAAGTCGATGCCGCTCGCCTGCGGCGAGAAACGCACGAAGGCGAGCCCCGCCTGCAGCAGCAGGTAGGGCTCGTCGGTGGCGTAGCCGGAGAGGGCGTCGACACGGCCATCGATCAGTTCCTTCGTGTCGAAGCTGTGCGGGAACTTGCGGAACAGCCCGATGGGCAGGCCCTCGCGCTGGAAGTAAGCGTAGAGCTCGGTCTCGTGCGGCATGAGCATGATGCGCTTGCCGACGAGGTCGTGCAGGGTCTCGATGCCGGCGCCCTTTCGCGCCAGCACGACGAGGGGGGAATGCTGGATGACGACGGCGAGGGCCACCACCGGCTTGCCTTCGCCGCGCAGGTGCACCAGTTCGGAGGCGCCGACGCCGTACTCGGCGCGGCCATTGAGCACCGCGTCGGCCGGATCCTGGCCGGTGTCGACTTCGACGATGCGCACGTCCAGTCCGGCGTCGCGGTAGTAGCCCTGCTCGACGGCGGCGTAATAGCCGGCGAACTGGAACTGGTGCTTCCAGTTGAGCTGCAGCGTGACGGTTTCGAGTGCGTGCGCGAGGGGCGCGGCGAGCGCGGCAAGGAGCAGCAGCAGGCCGCGCGCGAATCTCATCGGTTCTGGCGCGCCATGAAGACGAGACGCTCGAAGAGGTGCACGTCCTGCTCGTTCTTCAGCAGCGCGCCGTGCAGCGGCGGAATGGCCGCCTTCTGGTCCTTGGCGCGCAGGGCCTCGGGCGGGATGTCCTCGGCCACCAGCAGCTTGAGCCAGTCGAGCAGTTCGGAGGTGGACGGCTTCTTCTTCAGGCCGGGGATCTCGCGCAGCTCGAAGAACACCTCCAGCGCCTCGCGGATGAGCGCCTTCTTCAGATCGGGGAAGTGCACGTCGATGATGCTCTGCATCGTCTCCTTGTCGGGGAACTTGATGTAGTGGAAGAAGCAGCGGCGCAGGAAGGCGTCGGGCAGCTCCTTCTCGTTGTTGCTGGTGATGAAGACGATGGGGCGGTGGCGCGCCTTGATCAGCTCGCGCGTCTCGTACACGTAGAACTCCATGCGGTCGAGCTCGCGCAGCAGGTCGTTGGGGAATTCGATGTCGGCCTTGTCGATCTCGTCGATGAGGATCACCGTCGGCGTCTCGGCGCCGAAGGCCTGCCACAGCACGCCCTTGACGATGTAGTTGGCGATGTCGTGCACGCGGCTGCCGTGCTCGCCGCCGAGCTGCGAGTCGCGCAGGCGCGAAACGGCGTCGTACTCGTAGAGGCCCTGCTGCGCCTTGGTGGTGGACTTGATGTGCCACTGCAGCAGCGGCAGGCCGAGGGCGGCGGCGACGGTCTCGGCCAGCATGGTCTTGCCGGTGCCGGGCTCGCCCTTGACGAGCAGGGGGCGTTGCAGGGTGATGGCGGCATTCACCGCCAGCATCAGGTCGGGGGTGGCGACGTAGTCGCCGGAGCCTTCGAAGCGCATGGGACGATCCGGTTGGGGGACGGGCACAATTATAAACGCCTGCCGGGGATATCCCGGGGATGTGCCGCCGGCATTTATCGCTACAATGAAAATCCTGCCGACCTGCCGCGCCGGCCGGATGCGCGCGGCGACACTGGGGGGAAGGGATGGATGCCGCCGGTCTTTTCGATGCCGACTTGTCCGAGGAGGTCGCGGCCGAGACGCTGCGGGACATCTCCATCCCGCCCTGCCCGGACGTCGTCCTCGAGCTGCTCGGCGAGGCGGAGCGCGAGGACATCGACTTCATCCGCGTCTCGCGCCTGATCACCGGCGACGTGGCGCTGGCCGCGGCGGTGCTGAAATCGGCCAATTTCCCCTTCTTCGCCCTGCGGCGCAAGGTGCAGTGACGGCGGTCGAGGACGAGCGCCACCCGACCAACCATGCCATCGTCGGCACGCTGCTGGTACCTGCCCGAGCCGGTGGTCTGGGCCATCCGCTACCACCACGAGCCCGCCATCTTCACCGCGCCGCGCCGCCTGAGCGCTCAGGCCTTCCTTCTGAGGCAATCGACGTAGGCTTCGCCGTCCGGCGGAGACTGGCTTTTCTGCGCGCGCCAGAGCGTCTCGCCGAGGCATTCCAGCGCATCGTGCAGGGCGGCGTGACGCTCGCCGCGCCGCGCCAGCAGCGTCTCGAAGGCGGCGCGCAGGCCGGGCGGCTGGTCGATGGAGAGCTGCTCCTCGACGGCGAGATGCAACGAGAGGTGCAGAAAGGGGTTGGCCTCGCCCGACTCGGGCGTCCAGTCCCGCGCCAGCGCGCCTGCCGCATCCTCGATCAGGGCATGGTATTCGGGGTGCAGCGCGACGATGCGCGCGGCGAGATCTTCCAGCGGCGTGACCACCTCGCGCGACCGGCGCTTGCGCCAGGCCTCGAGGAAGAAGCGGCGCGCCTCGTTGCGGCTAGGGTTGAACATCGGAAGAGCTCTTGAACAACGCGAGGACCGCGCTGTTGTGCACCAGGCGGTTGCCGTCGTGGAGCGGCGCGACCTGGCCGCCGCCGTAGGCGCCGATGAGGGGCATGCCGGGCAGGCGCTCCTTGACCGCCGCCAGGTCGCGGTCCTCGCCGCCGAAGAACCAGGGGCCGCGACCGAGACAGGAGAAGAGCAGGCCGAAATCCGGCTCGCCGCCGAGCTCGCCGGTGAGCGTGTCGGCGAGCCGGCGCATTTCGTTCTCCGCCGCCAGGCCCTGGCGCAGCGCCCAGAACAGCAGGGCGCCGTCGCCGACCGGCGTGGCCAGCGTCAGCGTGCGCTCCTCGTGGTTGGCGGCGATGACGGGCACCAGGGTGTAGCGGCCTTCCTCGACGGCGCGTCCGGGATCGCCCGCGACGATGCCCGCCGCAAGTTGGTGGAAGGGCAGCTTTTCCAGCTCGCGCAGTTCCAGCGGCAGTTCGCGCAGCAGGGCGTTGAGGGCCGGCTGCCTGCCGGTCTTCAGGACGTCGTAGCCGTTGGCCGCGACGGGCAGCGGCGCGGTGAGGGCGCGCACGCCGCGCGATGTGCCGAGGGCGGCGCGCGCCCCGGCGAGCGCCGCCTCGCAACGGCCTTCGCCTGCCATCTGGCCGTGGCACCAGATGCGGCCGGCGCCGTGCGCGCTGCTGTCGGTCGAGAGCAGGCCGTAGCGCCGGGCGCTGCCAGCCAGCCAGTCGGCCGTGGCGACGTGCGGCGCGGCAAAAGTCAGCCTCGGCAGGACGGCGTCGGCATGCGCCGCCAGCCCGGCCTCGCCGCAGAAGACCATGGCGCAGGCGGCGGGGCGGTCGATGATCCAGTCCTCCTCGGTGAACACGCCCGGCGCCGTGCAGCCGGTCACCTGCAGGCAGCGCGCGGCGCGCGAGGCGGCCAGCACCGCGGCATGGGCCTGGTGCACGAAGTCCGGGCTGAGAAACAGCAGCACGCCGCGCGCGATGCCGCCGCCGGCGCGCGCCAGCGCCTCGCGCACGACGTCGGCCGCCAGTTCGGGGGCGGCCTTGTCCGAGAAGGCGAGCGCAGTGGCGACGGTTCTCATCCCGCGGTCTTCTCCGTCCATTCGCACAGGTCGGCGATGAGGCAGTGCGGGCAATCGGGCCTGGCCGCCCTGCATACGTAGCGCCCGTGCAGGATCAGCCAGTGGTGGGCGTTGTGGCGGTATTCGGCGGGCACCGCCCTGACGAGCCTGTCCTCGACTTCGCGCACGTCCTTGCCGGGGGCGAGGCCGCTGCGGTTGGCAAGGCGGAAGACGTGGGTGTCGACGGCGATGGTCGGCTCGCCGAAGACCGTGTTCAGCACGACGTTCGCCGTCTTGCGGCCGACGCCGGGCAGGGCTTCGAGCGCCGCGCGATCGCGCGGCACCTCGCCGCCGTATTCGTCGAGCAGTATCTTCGTCATGGCGGCGACGTTCTTCGCCTTCGACTTGTAGAGGCCGATGCGGCCGATGTAGGGTATCAGGCCCGCCTCGCCCAAGGCGGCGATCTTGTTCGGCGTGCCGGCGGCCTTGAACAGTTCGCGCGTGGCGAGGTTGACGCTCCTGTCCGTGGCCTGGGCGGAGAGGATCACCGCCACCAGCAGCTGGTAGGGCGTGGCGTATTCGAGTTCGGTGGTCGGCGCCGGGTTGGCCTGCGCGAAACGCTCGAAGACGACCCTGATTCTCTTCGGGCTCATGGAGCCCTCCTCCCGGCCTCCTCCCCGAGGGAGGTGGTGACGGTTGTTCGCCGCTGCGCGGCTCCGCGCTGACTCACGCGGCGTGCGCCGGCGCGGCGTGGGCGGCGCGCTTCCGTTCGGCATGCGCATCCAGCCAGTTGCGCCCGGCGATGAGGCAGCCGAGCACGATGAAGGCGCCCGGCGGCAGGATGGCGACGATGAAGCCGGGGTAGTCCTCCGGCAGCAACTGCAGGGCGCGCGTGCCGGGGATCACCATGTCGATGCCGGAGAAGAGCTGGCCGGTGCCGATCAGCTCACGCAGGCCGCCGAGCAGCGCGATGGCGACGACGAGTCCGACGCCCATCATGGCGCCGTCCCAGGCGGCGGCGAACGGCGTGTTCTTGGCGGCGAAGGCCTCCACCCGCGCCAGCACGATGCAGTTCACCACGATGAGCGGAATGAAGATGCCGAGCACGAGATACAGCTCGTGCAGCCAGGCGTTCATGGCGAGATCCACCATGGTTACGAGGGAGGCGATGATGAGGATGAACACCGGGATGCGGATCTCGTGCGGGATGAAGCTGCGCACGCTGGCCACCACGCCGCTCGCCATGGTCATGACGAGAATGGTGGCCAGGCCGAGGCTGACGCCGTTGACGAAGCTGGTGCTGACGGCGAGCAGCGGGCAGAGGCCGAGCAGCTGGACGAGGCCGGTGTTCTGCTTCCAGATGCCGTTGCGGGCGATTTCCTTGTAGGAGTTCATTTACCTTCTCCCCGCCCCCTTCCCAAGGAAGGGGGTGACGATTGTTCGCCGCTGCGCGGCTCCATGCGGTTGGCTGCGCCGTCCTTGGGGCGGCCCGGCGGACGTTGCTGTCGGTGTCCTCATGGGACTGACTTCTCAAAAACAGATTGTGCCGGAAGCGCGTACAGCCTGTCGCGGTGATCGACGGCGAACTGCAGGGCGCGCCGCACGGCGCCGGTGACGGCGCGGGCGCTGATGGTGGCGCCGGCGCGGGCGTCGAAGCGGCCGCCGTCCTTCTTCACCTTCCAGTCGGCCGCCGCCACCTCGGCGAAGCCGGTGGCGTCGAACTGGCGGATCCAGGGCGATGCCTTGTTGCGGTCCTTCTTCGGGTCGATGTAGTCGCCCAGGCCGGGCGTTTCCTTGTGGCTCACCACGCGCACGCCGATCAGGCGGTTGTCGGCACCGACGGCGAGGATGAGGCGGATGCGGCCGCCGTAGCCGTCCGGCGCCACCGCCTCGAACACCAGTGCCGCCGGCGCGCCGCCATGCCTGGCGCGGTAGAGGCGCACCGGGTCGTCCTGGGCGGCGAGGCCGAGTTCGGCGCGCACCGCGACGTCCACCCAGTCGGACAAGAGGGCGTTGTCGTAGCGCGCTGCGGGCAGCACTTCCCCCACCAGCTTCAGCTTCTCCGCCTCGGCGCTGGCCAGGATCGACGGCAGGGTGGCGCGGTAGGTCGTCGCCATGAGCGTGGTGAAGACGAGGGCGAACACCGTCAGGATGACGGCGTTGCGCAGCGAGGCGCGGGCGGCCGTCGGCTCATTCATGCCGTTTTTCTCGCTTCTGCGACTTGTGCCCGAACACCGGCGGCTGCGTTCCCATGTCGATCAGCGGCACGCACAGGTTCATCAGCAGCACGGCGAAGGCCATGCCGTCGGGGTAGGCGCCGAAGCTGCGGATGATCCAGGTGAGCAGGGCCGCGCCGGCGGCGAAGATCAGCTTGCCGCGCGGCGTGGTGGCGCCCGAGACCGGATCGGTGAGGATGAAGAAGGCGCCCAGCATGGCGCCGCCGGTGACGACGTGGAACACCGGCCCGGCGTAGCGGTCGGGATTGCCGAGGCTGAAGCCCGTGGCGATGAGCGCCAGCACGGCGAGGAAGGCCGCCGGCACGTGCCAGGTGATGATGCGCTGCTGCATCAGCCAGAGCCCGCCGGCGAGGTAGGCGAGCGCGATCCACTCCCAGCCCTTGCCGCCGATGTTGCCGAAAGTGGCGTGCGAGCCGAGCACGCCGGCCACGGTGGCGCGCGCCTCGGGCGTGTGCAGTTGCGTGCGCAGGGCGTCGAGCGGCGTGGCCATGGTGACGGCGTCCTGCGCGGACTGACTTTGCAAGACGACGGCCATCTGCGCGGCGAAATCGGTGAAGCCGACCGCCGGCCACTGCGACATGAGGGCCGGGAAGGCGATGATCGAGACGGCGAAGGCCACCATGGCCGGATTGAACGGGTTCTGGCCGAGGCCGCCGTAGAGGTGCTTGGCGACGACGATGGCGAACAGCGTCGCCGTGACGGTGAGCCACCAGGGCGCGATGGGCGGGAAGGTGAGCGCGATGAGCCAGGCGGTCACTAGGGCGCTGCCGTCGGTGAGGAACAGCGCGACCGGCTTGCCGCGCGCCTTGAGCATGGCGGCTTCGCCGGCCAGCGCCGCGGCGGAGGCCAGCGCGATCTGCACCAGGATCGCCGCGCCGAAGAACCAGACATAGACGGCGATGCCCGGCACGAGCGCGAGCAGCACCTTGAGCATGACGAGGCGGACGCTGATCGGCTGGTGAAGATGTGGCGAAGTGTTCATGTTTTTCAGTTCCCGGTTGCCAGTTGCCAGTTACCAGTTGCTAGTTGCCAGTTACCAGCCGCCTTGCCTTATCCGACAACCGGCAACCGGCAACTGGCAACTGGCAACTGCTCATACAGGTTCCTCCGGCGGCGTCTTCGCCATCTCGCGCACCTGGGCGCGGCGCGCCTCGATCTCGCGGATCTCGGCCTGCTTCTCCGGCGTCAGGTTG
>VGHJ01000009.1 GCA_016868295.1 Betaproteobacteria bacterium
TGCCCAGCAGGGCGAGGCCGGACTGGGCGCTTTTTTCGGGGTGGAATTGCACGGCGAAAATATTATCCTTCGCCACCGCGCAGGTAAAGGGGATGCCGTAGACGCTGAAGGCCGCCACCAGCGAGGGCTCCCCCGCCTCGACATAGTAGCTATGCACGAAATAGAAGCGCGACCCGTCGGCGATGCCTTCCCAGAGGGGGTGCGGCTCGGCCCGATTCGCCTCGTTCCAGCCCATGTGCGGCACCTTCAGGCGGCTGCCGTCGGGCCCCACCATCAACTCGTGCGGGAAGCGGCGCACGCACCCCGGCAGCACGCCGAGGCCGGCGACATTGCCCTCCTCGCTCGACTCGAAGAGCATCTGCAGGCCGATGCAGATGCCGAGGAAGGGCTTGTTTTGCGTTGCGGCAATCACCGCCGGGCGCAGGCCGCGCGCATCCAGTTCGCGCATGCAGTCGGGCATGGCGCCCTGGCCGGGCACCACCACGCGGTCGGCCGACGCCACCGCGGCGGGGTCGGAAGTGACGAGCACGCGCGCCTGCGGCGCGACATGCTCGATCGCCTTGGCGACCGACCGCAGGTTGCCCATGCCGTAATCGACGATTGCGACGGAGTTCATGAAAGTCAGTGCCGGTGATACGGCGGAAGGGGCCCTAGAGCGCTCCCTTGGTGGACGGCACGCTGCCCGAGGCGCGCGGGTCGGCTTCCGCCGCCATGCGCAGCGCCCGGCCGAAGGCCTTGAACACCGTCTCGCACTGGTGGTGGGCGTTCTCGCCGCGCAGGTTGTCGATGTGCAGCGTGATCTGGGCGTGATTGACCAGGCCCTGGAAGAATTCCTGGGTCAGGTCGACATCGAAGGCGCCGATCATGGCGCGGCTGAAATCGACGTTGAAGGTCAGTCCCGGGCGGCCGGAGAAGTCGACCACCACGCGCGACAGCGCCTCGTCGAGCGGCACGTAGGCATGCCCGTAGCGGCGGATGCCCTTCTTCTCGCCGACGGCCTTCGCCAGCGCCTGGCCGATCGTGATGCCGACGTCCTCGACCGTGTGGTGGGCGTCGATGTGCAGGTCGCCCCTTGCCGTGACCTCGAGATCGATCATGCCGTGGCGCGCCACCTGGTCGAGCATGTGCTCGAGGAAGGGCACGCCCGTGGCCAGCTTGGCCTGGCCGCTGCCGTCGAGATTGAGGCGGACGATGATCTCCGTCTCCAGGGTCTTGCGCGAGATTTCGGCTTGCCGCATGGCGGTCGCTACGACGTTAAAAGTGATTCAGGACTGCATGATAACATTGGATTTTCCCTCTGAGCACCGCCCTGGCATGAGCCGTTTCTGGAGCGCCGTCGTCGGCAAGCTGACCCCCTACGTTCCGGGCGAGCAGCCGAAGCTGCCCAACCTGGTCAAGCTGAACACCAACGAGAACCCCTATGGCCCCTCGCCCAAGGTGCTCGAGGCCCTGCGTGCCGAGACCGGCGACACCCTGCGTCTCTACCCCGATCCGAATGCCGACCGCCTCAAGGAGGCCGTCGCCGGCTATTTCGGCGTGACGCCGAAGCAGGTCTTCGTCGGCAACGGCTCGGACGAGGTGCTCGCCCACGTCTTCCTCGGCCTGCTCAAGCACGAAAAGCCGGTGCTCTTCCCGGACATCACCTACAGCTTCTACCCGGTGTATTGCGGGCTCTACGACGTCGCATTCGAGACCGTGCCGCTGACGGAGACCTTCGAGATCCGTCCTGCGGACTACGCGCGGCCCAACGGCGGCATCATTTTTCCCAACCCGAACGCGCCGACCGGCCGCGCCCTAGCGCTGGGGGACATCGAGCAGATCCTCGCCGCCAACCCGGATTCGGTCGTGGTGGTGGACGAGGCCTACGTCGATTTCGGCGCCGAGACGGCGGTGCCGCTGATCGATCGCCACCCGAACCTGCTGGTGGTGCAGACGCTCTCCAAGTCGCGCTCCCTGGCCGGGCTGCGCGTCGGCTTCGCCGTCGGCCACGAAGACCTCATCGAGGCGCTGGAGCGGGTGAAGAACAGCTTCAACTCCTATCCCCTCGACCGCCTCGCCATCGCCGGCGCCGTGGCGGCGATGGAGGATCGCGCCCACTACGAGCAGACGCGCCAGGCCGTCATCAAGAGCCGCGAGGCACTGGTCAAGGAACTGGCCGCCCTCGGCTTCGAGGTGCTGCCCTCCGCAGCCAACTTCATCTTCACCCGCCACCCGCAACGCGACGCAGGCGAGCTCGCCGCCGCCCTGCGGAGCCGCAGCATCATCGTCCGCCACTTCCGCCTGCCACGCATCGAGCAGTTCCTGCGAATCACGGTAGGGACGGATATGCAGTGCAAGACGCTCACCGCAGCGCTGAGGGATATCCTCAGCTAAACTTCAAATAACCCATTGTCCATATAACGAACGCGCCCATCAACGCGGGAGGTTTGGCGTAGTTATCGGATCAGCCCTAGCTCGGTCACTACTTTTTCAACGTGCGGTAACCAGATCCTAGCATCCTGTATTACCCCTTCAAGAAACCCCGCTTCAATCTCGATGCTATCGCCAAGAAAATTTTGATTGGTAACTTGAATCCCCTGTAGCGCTGCGACCGCTTGACGTAGTTGCTCATGATGTTGATACGACTGCAACAACCCCGCCGCATGAACGATACAGTTTCGGACGTGAATCAGTTTTTCCAGAAGCTGAATTTTCACATCCAATTTGAGGATTGCCTTATCGTTGAATATATTTAAAGTGTAAACCGCTTCATTTACCTTCTCCGGCCTTTTCGGAAACGTGAAGCATGCGCGTTTCTTCAGTATCAGCAGCAACCACTCGATTGTAGTAATAAGCGCAACTAGCGCCGCGTACCGAACCCGTTGCCTTAAGCTCACCTCAAACCGATACTCAACGCCTTGAAGCACTTGATCGCGATATTGCGCTTCCATCCCGGGCTCTTCGAACTCTACACTGCTGCATTCTTGCTCAGCACGTCTAAGTTCTCTTCTCTTTTGCCATCCAATATTGCTTTCTGAGAATTCAATAAAGTCTTCGAGATCCCCAAGCATTGCTAAGGTATCGAGACCATAGAATGTCTGGTCAAGCAGCGCAGTGAGGTCGATCTGGGAAGCCATGTCACCCAAGGAGTTGAAGTTATTCTCTAGCTCCTCCAGTTAAGGGGATTACCGTCACCACGCATGTCACCGGACACCTGCGCCAGATTGAAATCGATCCGGATTTGACGAATAACGCGTTGCGGGCCGGCCGAGGAACCTAGAACGCGAATTGCTTCGTTAAGTGCCTTCGCCGCCGCCTTGTTCCCGCTTCCAATAAGCTCACGAGCGAAATCCAACAACTGTGGGTCGCTTCCAAAATACAACTTGAGAAAATCAGATTCCATCGTTTGAGCGAGCTTTACCCGATCAGCAAAAACCTTCGCCTCCAACAGGTATGCACGATAAGTGTTCGCAAGGCGCCATGAGATCCTTGCGAGCCGGGAGTTGAGTTCAAGAAGGTCAGGATAATACTTGAGAGCAACACTCCAATCCCGCATGAGAGGATCGGAGCCAGTAGGCTCGGCACTTGCATCATCGGCAAAATATGGATCGCTAGCAGATGCATTTGATCCCCTTAGATCATCATACTTGCTCCGCATAACAGGGTCAGATAGAACCTGATACGCTTCATTGATTTCGCTCATACGGCGATTCGCTTCGTTCTCAGAGCCAGTAAATCTATCTGGATGATACCGCTGAGCGAGTGCCCTGTATGCTGCGCGGATTACAACATCTTCTGCGTTTGGCAGTACCCCAAGAACAGCGTAGTAGTCTATTGTTGGATCCATGATCTTCATCCGCGATGCGCTTCGGCATGCAGCTTCAAGCCGAGAGCGTGCACAACCTTGAGGATGGTGTCGAAGCCCGGGCTGCGTTCGCCGGAGAGCGCCTTGTACAGGCTTTCGCGCGAGAGGCCCGCATCGCGCGCGACCTGCGCCATGCCCTTGGCGCGCGCGATGTCGCCGAGCGCCTTGGCGATAAAGGCCGCATCGCCGTTCGCCTCCTCCATGCAGGCTTCTAGATAGGCCGCCATTTCCTCCGTGGTGCGGAGATGTTCGGCGACATCGTAGCGGGTGGTCTTGGTTATTTTCATCGTCATTCCTAAAGGTTGCGGGCGAGGCGCAAGGCAGTCTTGATGTCGCTGGCCTGGCTGCTCTTGTCGCCGCCAGCCAACAGGATGATCAGCTCTCTTCCGCGCTTTCTGAAATACACCCGGTAACCGGGGCCGTAATCGATCCGTAATTCCGAGACGCCCTCCCCGACCGGCTTGACGTCTCCGGGGTTGCCCGCCGCCAGCCGTTCGATCCTCGCCTGGACGCGCGCCCTCGCGTGAATGTCGCGCAGACCGTCCAGCCACACGGCGAAGACCTCCGTCTTGCGGATTTCGATCATAGAGTAACTGTAGCCGCGCGGCTACACATTGTCAATGAAATGAATCGCCGTATCGCAGCGACTGACTTTTCCCCCGACGATTCGGAAGCAAAGGAGGAGCGGGCCAAGGGCGAGGCTGCCGCCGATTTCGCGGCCGCCGCCGCGGCGGCGCGCTCGCCGGGGATGTCCGGGCCTGCTGTCCGAGCGCAGCGAGTTTGCAGGCCCGGCCGGCGGGCGCGACGACGCAAGGGCACCCGCAGGGCGGCCGCGCATGAGGCGGCAGCTTCGCCCTTGGCCCACGGGCAGAGAGTACGAAAGGGTTTAAGCAGCGGCCAGCTTGAAATTGATCGTCTTGCCGAGCGCGGCCGCGGCGCTCGCCAGCGTGGTCAGGGTCAGGCTGGTATCTTCCTCGTCGAGCAGGCGATTCAGCGCGGCGCGGCTGGTGTGCATGCGCTTCGCCAGCTCGGTCTTGGTGATCTTCTGGTGCTTCATTTCCTCGGCGATCTGCCAGGCGATCACCCGCTTGATCGCAACGGCGGTGGCATCCTCGAGCATCGCCTGCTCCATGAGGAAATCATCGAAATTGCTGCCGATGTTTTTCTTGCCCATGCTCATCTCCGTCTCAACTGTTTCAGCCGATCCCGGGCCAGATCGAGATCGGATTTGGGGGTGGCCTGCTGCTTTTTGATGAAACCGTGCAGGAGCACCATGATTTGTCCGTCCAGTGCGAACAGCACGCGGGCGATGCGGTTGTCCAGCCTGATCCGCACCTCCCATATGTCGCCCGTCAGGTGATCGACCAGCGGCATGCCGAGCGGCCAGCCGAACTGCACCGTCTTGATGTTCTCGCCGATGGTCTTGCGCTCTGCGGCCGGCAGTTCCTTCAGCCAATCCCGAACGGGTTCGGCACCGGCATCGGTCCGAAAGAAGCGCACGTCCAGGACGGGTTTCATGGGCAGCAATGTACCAATATTGGTACATTTGCGCAAGGGACTGCAGGAACTGCAGGCGAGACTCAGCCCTTTTTCAGGCGCAATTCCGCCGCCCGTGCGTGGGCCTGCAGGCCCTCGCCATGGGCGAGCGTCGAGGCGATGCGGCCGAGCTTGTCGGCGCCGCCGGCCGAGACCTCGATGATCGAGGTGCGCTTCTGGAAATCGTAGACGCCGAGCGGCGAGGAGAAGCGCGCGCTGCGCGAGGTCGGCAGCACGTGGTTCGGCCCGGCGCAGTAGTCGCCGAGCGATTCCGAGGTGTAGCGGCCGACGAAGATGGCGCCGGCGTGGCGGATCCTGTCCACCAGCGCGTTCGGCTCGGCCACGGAGAGTTCGAGGTGCTCCGGCGCGATGCGGTTGGCGATGGTGCAGGCTTCCTCGAGGTCGCGCACCTCGATCAGCGCGCCACGCCCGGCGAGGGAAGCCGAGATCACGTCCTTGCGCGGCATCTCCGGCAGCAGGCGGGCGAGGCTGTGCGCCACCGCGTCGATGAAGCGCAGGTCCGGGCAGAGCAGGATCGACTGCGCCAGCTCGTCGTGCTCGGCCTGGGCGAAGAGGTCCATCGCCACCCAGTCCGGATCGGTCGAGCCGTCGGCGATGACCAGCACCTCCGAGGGACCGGCCACCATATCGATGCCGACCACGCCGAAGACGCGCCGCTTGGCGGCTGCGACGTAGGCGTTGCCGGGACCGACGATCTTGTCCACCTGCGGGATGGTCTGCGTGCCGTAGGCCAGCGCGCCCACCGCCTGCGCGCCGCCCAGGGTGAACACGCGGTCGACGCCGGCGAGCGCCGCCGCGGCCAGCACCAGGGCGTTCTTCTCGCCGCGCGGCGTCGGCACCGTCATGATCAGTTCGCCGACGCCGGCCACCTTGGCCGGGATCGCGTTCATCAGCACCGAGCTGGGATAGGCCGCCTTGCCGCCCGGCACGTAGAGGCCGACGCGGTCGAGCGGCGTCACCTTCTGGCCGAGGCGCGTGCCGTCGGCCTCGGTGTACTCCCAGGAGGCGGCGAGCTGCTTCTGGTGATACAGGGCGATGCGCGTGGCGGCCTGCTCCAGCGCCTCGCGCTGTTCGGCCGGCAGGTTGAACAGCGCCGCTTCCAGTTCGCGCTTGGGCAATTCGAGTTCGACCATGGCCTTCGCCTGCAGGTGGTCGAAGCGGCGCGTGTATTCCAGCACGGCTGCGTCGCCGACGGTACGCACCGCCATGAGGATCTCCGCCACCGCCTGCTCGATGCTGTCGTCCTGGGCGTTCTCGAAGGCCAGCAGCGCGGCAAGCTGCTGGGTGAAATCCGGGTCGCGGGTGGTGAGGCGCTTAATCACGGACGGCTCCGGCGAAGGCGTCGATGACGGGCTGCAGCAGTTCGCGCTTCATCTTCAGCGAGGCCTGGTTCACGATCAGGCGCGAGGAGATCGGCATGATGTCCTCCACCGCCACGAGGTTGTTGGCCTTCAGCGTGTTGCCGCTCGAGACGAGGTCGACGATGGCGTCGGCCAAGCCGACCAGCGGCGCCAGCTCCATCGAGCCGTAGAGCTTGATCAGGTCGACATGCACGCCCTTGTCGGCGAAGTGCTCGCGCGCTGTCTGGATGTACTTGGTCGCCACGCGCAGGCGCGCGCCGCGGCGCACGGCGGCGGCGTAGTCGAAGCCGTTGGGCACCGCCACCGCCATGCGGCAGCGGGCGATCTTGAGATCCAGCGGCTGGTAGAGGCCGGCGCCGCCGTGTTCGATCAGCACGTCCTTGCCGGCGATGCCGAGGTCGGCGGCGCCGTACTGCACGTAGGTCGGCGTGTCCGAGGCGCGCACGATGACCAGGCGCACGTCGGCGCGGTTGGTATCGAGGATGAGCTTGCGCGAGGTCTCCGGATCGTCGGCCGGCACGATGCCCGCTGCCGCCAAGAGCGGCAGGGTTTCCTCGAAGATGCGGCCCTTGGAGAGGGCGATGGTGATGCCGGTCACGGCACTTTTCCAATCATTAAAAAAACATGATTTTACCGCAGACAAAAGTCAGTCCCTGCGGGACGGCGATGCGTCAATGCACGCGCCGGATCCTTGCCCCGAGCTGGGAGAGTTTCTCCTCGATGTGCTCGTAGCCGCGGTCGAGGTGGTAGATGCGGTCGATCAGGGTCTCGCCCCGCGCCACCAGGCCGGCGACGACCAGGCAGGCCGAAGCGCGCAGGTCGGTGGCCATGACGGTCGCGCCGTCCAGGCGTGGCGCCCCCTTCACCACCGCGGTATTGCCGCTGATCTCGATGTCGGCGCCGAGGCGACGCAACTCCTGGGCATGCATGAAGCGGTTCTCGAAGATCGTCTCGGTGACCACCCCCGTGCCGCGTGCGACGCTATTCAGGGCCATGAACTGGGCCTGCATGTCGGTCGGGAAGGCCGGATAGGGCGCCGTGCGCAGGCTCACCGCCTTGAGCGGACCTTCCGTCGAAATCTCGATGGAATCGCGGTGGCAGTCGATCCGCGCGCCGGCCTCGCGCAGCTTCTCGACCACGGCATCGAGGATGCCGCAATGGGTGCCGTTCAGGCGCACCTTTCCGCCGGTGACGGCCGCGGCGACGAGAAAGGTGCCGGTCTCGATGCGGTCGGGCATGATGCGGTGCTCCGCCCCCGTGAGCCGCTCGACCCCCTCGACGGTGATGATGTCGCTGCCCGCCCCGCTCACCCTGGCGCCCATGGCGTTCAGGCAATGTGCGAGATCGACCACCTCCGGCTCGCGCGCTGCGTTTTCGATGACCGTTCTCCCGTCCGCCAGGGCCGCCGCCATCATCAGGTTTTCGGTGCCGGTAACGGTGATGAGGTCGCAGAAGACGCGCGCGCCGCGCAGGCGCTTCGCGCTGGCCAGGATGTAGCCCTGCTCGACACGGATTTCCGCGCCCATCGCCTGCAGGCCGCGGATGTGAATGTCCACCGGCCGCGCGCCAATGGCGCAGCCGCCGGGCAGCGATACGCGCGCGCGGCCCGTTCGCGCCAGCAACGGCCCCAGGGTGAGGATCGAGGCGCGCATGGTCTTCACCATGTCGTAGGGCGCCTCGGGCTTGTCGAGCCCGCCGGCATCGAGCACCAGGCTGTTCCTCTCGTCGAGTGTGACATCCACACCCATCTGCGCCAGCAGGCGCAGCATGGTCGTCACGTCATTGAGGTGCGGCACGTTGGCGAGCGTCAGCGGCCGATCCGTCAGCAGCGCGGCACAGATGAGCGGCAGGGCGGCGTTCTTGGCGCCCGAGATGCCGACCTCGCCGGCCAGCGGCACGCCGCCCTCGATGAGGAGCTTATCCACGCTGGGCTTCCCACTCCTGCGGCGTCAGGGTGCGCATCGACAGGGCATGGATCTCGCCGCTCTCCATGCGCCCGCCGAGCGCCTTGTATACGGCCTGCTGGCGCTGGATGCGCGAGAGGCCCTCGAACGCCGCGCTGACGATGAGCGCCTCGAAATGGGCGCCGTCACCGTCCACGGCGAGGTGTTCGCAGGGTAGGCCCTGCGCGATGTAGCCTTTGATGTCGTCGGGTGAAACCATGTGTTTTCCTATGCGCGAAGCTTGTAGCCTATCCTGAGCAGCCACAAGGTGAAAAGGGTGAGCGCCGCGAAGCATCCGCTCACCACGCCGAGGCTGGTCCAGGGCGAGACGTCGGAAACGCCGAAAAAGCCGTGGCGGAAGCCGTCGATCATGTAGAAGATCGGGTTGAAATGGGAGACCTGCTGCCAGAAGGGCGGCAGCGAATGGATCGAGTAGAACACGCCGGAGAGGAAGGTCAACGGCATGATGATGAAGTTCTGGAAGGCTGCGAGCTGGTCGAACTTTTCGGCCCAGATGCCGGCAACCACGCCCATCGCGCCCATGATCGCCCCGCCCAGCAAGGCGAAGGCGAGAATCCACAGCGGGGCCTGCCAGGGCAGGTCGACCAGCCACAGCGTCGCCAGCAGCACGCCCAGGCCGACGACGATGCCGCGCGCAATGGCCGCCAGCACGAAGGCGGCGAAAAACTGGGCATAGGAGATCGGCGGCAGCAGCATGAAGATGATGTTGCCCGTCACCTTCGACTGGATGAGCGATGAGGAACTGTTGGCGAAGGCGTTCTGCAGCAGCGACATCATCGCCAGCCCGGGCAGCAGGAAGGACGTATAGGAAACGTTTTCGTATACCCGCACATGCCGCTCGAGCACATGGGAAAAGATGAGCAGGAACAGCAGCGCCGTCAGGATCGGCGCCGCCACCGTCTGGAAGCTCACTTTCCAGAAGCGCAGCACTTCCTTGTAGAGCAGGGTCGCGAATCCGCCCATCAGCCGCGCTCCATGACGCGCAGGAAGACTTCCTCGAGGTCGGGCTTGCCAATCTCGATGTCTTCGACGCTACAGCCCGCCTCGCGCAGGCAGGCGAGCGCCAGCTCGATTTCCCCGCAACTGCCCAAAGCCAGCACATGCTCGCCGCCGGGACCGGCCGAAACGCGTGCGCGCAAGGACTCGGGCAGCGCCGTGCCCGCGCCCAGGCGCAGGCGCAGGGAGTGCCCGGAGAAGCGCTGCAGCAGGTTGGCGGTCGTGTCGAGCGCGACGATGCGCCCCTGCTTGAGCATGGCGATGCGCCCGCACAGGCTCTCGGCCTCCTCCAGGTAATGCGTGGTCAGCACGATGGTATGGCCATCCCGATTGAGCCGGCGGATGAAGCCCCACAGTGCCTGGCGCAACTCGACATCGACCCCGGCGGTCGGCTCGTCGAGCACGATCACCGACGGCCGGTGCACCAGCGCTTGGGCGACGAGCACGCGCCGCTTCATTCCGCCCGAGAGCTGGCGCATGTTGGTGTTCGCCTTCTCGGTCAGATCAAGGTTCTCGAGGATCTCGCCGATCCAGTCAGAATTGTCGTGGATGCCGAAGTAGCCCGACTGGATCCGCAGCGTTTCGCGCACCGTGAAAAAGGGATCGAAGACCAGTTCCTGCGGCACAACGCCGAGCAGGCGGCGGGCAGCGCGATAGTCCGAAGCCACGTCGTGTCCCATGACGGCCAGACGACCGGCATCTGGCCGCACCAGCCCGGCGAGGGCGGAAATCAGGGTGGTCTTGCCCGCCCCGTTCGGCCCCAGCAGTCCGAAGAACTCCCCTTGGGCCACTTCGAGGTCTATGCCGCCTAGAGCAAGGACGCTGCCAAAGCGCTTGGTCACGCCTTCGATGCGTATCGCCGGACCCATGCTGATTTCTATTGAATCGCCGGCTTAGGCCAGCGGAAGGAGATCGGTGACGCCGTAGAGCCGGGCAAGACTGAGCAGGTTCTGCGGGGGGTGCGCGATGCGCACCGTCTTGCCGGCACGCTGCGCCGCGCGCACCCAGCCGAAGATGACCGTCAGGCCGGAGGAGTCGATTTCCTGGACTTGCGCCAGATCGAAGACGACATCCTTCCTGCTTTCCACCTGCCGGCTGCCGGCGTCCAGCATCTGCTTGGCGGACCCGAGCGTGAGCGGGCCGGTCACCTCGAGCCGATCTCCGGCGTCGCGAATCATTACTTGGCCGAGGCTTCCAGGGTCTTGTTCTTGGCCTGCAGCGTCTTGATCAGGCCATCGATGCCGCCGTTGCGCACTTCGGTGGCGAAGCTGGAGCGGTAGTTGGTCACCAGGCTGACGCCGGCGATGACCACGTCATAGACCTTCCAGCCCTGCGCGTTTTTCTCCAGGCTGTAGTCCAGCGTGATCGGCTGCTTGGCGCCGGGCTGGTGAATCTGGGTGCGCACGATCACATCGGTTTCGCCCGGCTGCATCTTGAAGGGCTTGTAATCCACCGTCTCGTTCTTGTAGGCGATCAGCGCGTTCGAATAGGTGCGCACCAGCAGTTCCTTGAAAGCCTCGGTCAGCGCCTTCTGCTGTGCCGTATCGGCCTGGCGCCAGTCCTTGCCCACCGCCAGCGCCGTCATGCGCGAAAAGTTGAAATGCGGCAGCACCTTCTGTTCGACCAGCTCGATCGCGCGCTTGGTGCTGCCGGCCTTGATGTCCTTGTCCTTGCGGATGATATCGAGGACCTCGTTGGTGACGGTCTTGACGAGAACGTCGGGTGCGGTTTCCTGCGCGTGGACGCCAAGGGGCAGGAAAAGGCTGGCGGCCGACGCCAGCAAAAAGGCGAATAGCTTCATGGTTTACCGGAAAGCAGATTGATCAGTTGCGGGACGCCACTTGCTCATGGGTGGCACCTTCCCCGAACGCTTCCGAGACCTTGCCGTCCTGCGACCCGGAATACGGGTCGAACTTCGGCGGATTGCCGTCATGGATCAGGCTCTTGCGGCGCTGCAGGTAGGCATCGCGAACGTAGCTGTACTTGTCGAGCGCCGCCTCCTCGATGATCTTGTCGGCCTTGAGCAGATCGGCACGGTTGCTGACGATGCGGACGGCCCACACCGTGTTGCGGGTCGCAACATGGTCGATATAGCTCAGCGGGTCGGTTGCGACATCGAACACGAGGCCGATCGTGTCGCGCGCCGTGCGCGGCCCGAAGAAGGGCCAGACGACGTAGGCGCCATCCTCCATGCCCCAGCGACCGAAGGTCTGGCCGAAATCTTCCTCGTGCTTCTCCATGCCCATGGTGCTCGCCACGTCGAGCAGGCCGAGGAATCCGATGGTCGAGTTCACCAGCACCCGGCCGGCATCGGAAGCGGCCTGGGCCGGCTTGCCCTGGAGGAGGTTGTTCACGCCGATCATGATGTCGGCGATGTTCGAGAAGATGTTCGAAATGCCCGTCTGGATCGGCGAAGGCAGGACGGCCTCGTAGCCCGTGGCCACGGGTTTGATGATGACCTTGTCGAGACCCTCGTTGAAACCGTACATGGCGCGGTTGAAGCCCTCGATCGGATCCTTCGGATTTCCGCTCGTGGCACATCCGCCCAGCAGTCCGGCAGCAGCCACAACCACCGCCAGCCTGCTGATTTGCCTGAAATAAGTCGTTTCCATCGGGGCGCCTTTCTGTTTTTTTCCGATACTCTAGCGTAGCAACGTCATTTCTTGTCTTTTCCTTCAGCCGCCTTGTCGAACAGGAACTGCCCGACCAAGTCTTCCAGCACCATGGCGGATTCCGTCTTCTTGACGGATTCGCCCGGCTTGAACACCTGTTCATCTCCTCCCACTGCCAGGCCGATGTACTGCTCCCCCAGCAGGCCCGACGTCCGGATCTTGGCAAAGGTGTCGCGCGGGAACTTGAACTGGCTGCTGATGTTCATCGTCACCACCGCCTCGAAGCGTTCCGCATCCAGGCGAATGTCGCCAACGCGTCCCACCACCACCCCTGCGCTCTTCACCGGCGCACGGACTTTCAGGCCCCCGATGTTATCAAAATTTGCTTTGAGTACATAGGTTTCGCCGGTATTTGTAGAAGCCAGATTACCGACCTTTAGTGCTAAAAACAATAGTGCACACAGGCCGATGGCCACGAAAACGCCTACCCAGATATCCAATGTCATACGGTTCATTTACGCACCCCGGAACATGAATGCCGTCAGAATGAAATCGGCAGCAAGAATAACCAGCGAGGAAGTCACCACGGTTCGGGTCGTCGCGCCCGACACGCCCTCGGCGGTGGGTTCGGAATCATAGCCCTCGAAAACCGCGATCCAGGACACCAGGATGCCGAACACCACGCTCTTGATGACGCCATTCACGATGTCCTCGCGGAAATCGACCGACGCCTGCATCTGGGACCAGAAAGACCCCTCGTCCACGCCGATCAGCACCACGCCGACCAGGTAGCCGCCGAAGATGCCCATGGCGGAAAACAGGGCCGCCAGCAGCGGCATGGAAATCACCCCGGCCCAGAAACGCGGCGCGACGACGCGGGCGATCGGATTCACAGCCATCATCTCCATGGCCGAAAGCTGCTCGGTCGCTTTCATCAGGCCGATCTCGGCGGTGATCGCCGATCCGGCCCGGCTGGCAAACAGCAGGGCGGACACCACCGGGCCCAATTCCCGAACCAGCGACAGGGCGACCAGGATGCCGAGCGCCTCCGAGGAGCCGTAGCGCTGGAGCGTGTCGTAGCCCTGCAGTCCCAGCACCATGCCGACGAACAGGCCCGACACAAGGATGATGATGAGGGAGAGGACGCCGGTGAAGTATATCTCCCGGATGGTCAGAAAGAAGCGGCGGAAGCTTGTGCCCGAATAGAGCAGTATGGCGAGGAAAAACCGGCTGGCGAAGCCGAGGCGCCAGATGCGCGAGGTGACGCGGTTGCCGAGGCCGCGCAGCGCCGAGGTCGCGCGGTCAAGCATGGGCTGCTCCGTAGATTTGTTCCCGGTAGGGCGCCGAAGGGTACTGGAACGGCACCGGACCATCCATCTCCCCCCAGACGAACTGGTGCACATAGGCCTTGTCCGAGGCCCGGATCTCGTCCGGCGTGCCCTCGGCCACCACCTTGCCGTCGGCCATGAAATACACGTAATCGACGATCTGCAGGGATTCCTGAACGTCGTGGGTAACGATGATCGAGCTGCCGCCGAGCGCGTCGTTGAGCTTGCGGATAAGCTGGCCGATGACCCCCATGGTGATCGGGTCGAGGCCGGTGAAGGGCTCGTCGTACATCATCAGCAGGGGATCCAGGGCGATGGCCCGGGCCAGCGCCACGCGCCGCGCCATGCCGCCCGAGAGCTCGGCCGGCATCAGGTCCTGCGCCCCGCGCAGGCCGACCGCGTTCAGCTTGCACAGCACCAGGTCGCGGATCATCTCCTCCGGCAGATCGGTATGCTCGCGCATCTGGAAGGCGACGTTGTCGAACGCCGAGATATCGGTAAACAGGGCGCCGAACTGGAACAGCATCCCCATGCGGCGGCGCATCGCATACAGCTCGTCGACGTCCTGCTCGTGCACCACGCGCCCGTCGAACCGCACCTCGCCCTGGGTCGGCCTGAGCTGGCCGCCGATCAGGCGCAGGGTGGTCGTCTTGCCGCAACCGCTCTGCCCCATGATGGCCACGACCTTGCCGCGCGGGATGGTCATGTTGATCCCGGTCAGCACCGGACGACGATCGTAGGTGAAGTTCAGGTCGCGAATCTGGACGAGAGGCTCGTTCGACACGAAGGAAATCCGGCGTTTTTGCAAGGCGGCATTCTATCAGAGCATGGCCGCGGCCATGATAGTGGCGTAGCCGCCCGGCCGCCGTGAAATATGGCACATCCGCTTATCTCGCCAGGGGCGGGTCTGCTATAGTTCGCCGCATGATTGCTTCGGGCAAGCGCTGGCATGATCTCACCTGACACCCGCAAGCCTTCCCTCCTGATCGTCGATGACGACCCGCTCATCATCGACACCCTGAGCTTCTTCCTCGGCCGCGAATTCGCGATCAGCACGGCGGGCTCCCGCGCCGACTGCATTTCGCTGCTGCGCAGCAATCGAACGGCACCGCAGCTCGCGCTGGTCGACCTCGGCCTGCCGCCCCGACCTCACCAGCCCGACGAGGGCTTTGCCCTCATCACCGACCTGCTCGCCCACTCGCCGAGCATCAAGATCATCGTCCTCTCGGGACAGAACGACGAGGCCAATGCCCGCCATGCACGCGCCCTGGGCGCGACGGAATTCGTCGCCAAGCCGGCCGACCCCGAGCAACTGCAGCAGGTCTTGCGCCGCATCCTGGCCTACCAGTCGGCCGAGCTGGCCGCCGCGCCGGTTGCGGACGAGGATCCTTGCGGGCTGATCGGCCACAGCGTACCCATGCAGAAGCTGCGCGCCCAGATCAGGCAGTACGGGGATTCGCCGTTCCCGGTCCTCATCGAAGGCGAATCGGGCAGCGGCAAGGAGATCGTCGCCAGTTGCTGCCTGCACCGCCAGACCTCGCGCCGCGACAAGCCCTATTTCGCCCTCAACTGCGCCGCCATCTCGCCGACCCTGGTCGAGCCGACCCTGTTCGGCTATGCCAAGGGGGCCTTCACCGGGGCGGCCCAGGCCAAGTCGGGCTATTTCGAGGATGCCGAGGACGGCACGCTGTTTCTCGACGAGATCGGCGAGCTGCCGCTCGACCTGCAGCCCAAGCTGCTGCGCGTCCTGGAAAACGGCGAGTTCCAGCGCGTCGGCGAAACCCAGCAGCGGGTGAGCCGCGCCCGCGTCATCGCCGCCACCAACCGCGACCTGCGCAAGGAGGTGCGCGAGGGGCGTTTCCGCGCCGACCTCTACCACCGCCTCTCCGTATTCACCATCAACGTGCCGCACCTGCGCGAAATGGGCGACGACAAGGTGCTGCTGCTGCGCCACTACCGCGACTTCTATGCGCGCCAGGCGCAGCAGCTGCCCTTCGAACTGGCTGACGAAGCCCTCCAGCGCTGGCAATCCTACGCATTCCCGGGCAACGTGCGCGAATTGCGCAACATCGTCATCCGCCTGGCGACGAAGCACCCGGGCCGCAAGGTCGGCCTCGCCGAGATCGAGGACGAGCTCGACACCGGCGAGGCGCTCGTCTCCTCGACTTGGCTGCCGCCGCAGGACGTCGGCGAACTGGCCGAGATCGCCCTGCGCCAGCTGCAGCAGCGCGGCCAGTTCAATCTCGACGACACGCTGCTGCGCTGGGAGCAGGGCTACATCCGCGCCGCGCTCAAGCTGACCCACGGCAACGTCAGCCAGGCGGCCAAGCTGCTCGGGGTCAACCGCACCACCCTGTACAACCGCATGGAAGTGCTGGAACGCGAACTGGGCGCCGCATCGGATGCGGCCTGACTGACCAAGGGAGAGACCGTGGGCAACCTCAGCCTGGGCGACGAGTACGTGCCGAAGAACGCCGACGGCGGCCGCCTCGGCGTGACGGGGGACGCCGTGTTCACCGGCGCCACGCCCTGGGCCGCCAACTTCTTCATCTGCTCGTCGAACATCCAGGGCCGCTTCGCACGCCAGCTCGACACCACGGTGGATGACGGCAACACGACGACCGGCACGATGCGGGTGCTCTGCCAGAACGAGTGCGCGACGTCCAACGCCTACGTCGCCCTCACACCGGCGGAGGACGCCAACGTCTACACGGTCTGCGTCGGCAACTGAGCGTCCCCTCTCCTGCAAGAAGAAGCCCGCCGCCCGGCGGGCTTTTTCGTTCACCCCTTCAGCAGGCGGTTCTCGGCCGCCTCGAGCCCGTCGGGCACGCCCAGCAGCACCACCACGTCGCCGGCCTCGAGGCGCGCCTCGGGCGCCGGGCTGACGGCGCGGATGCCGCGGCGGCGGATGAGCGAGACCGACACGTCGAAGCGCTCGAGCCCGGCTTCCCCGAGCGTGCGGCCGATGGCCCAGGCGCCGGCATTCAGCGCCACCGAATGCAGGCGCGGCTGGCGCGCTTCATCCAGGTCGTCGGCGGCGTCCGAGGTGCCGTGGAAGAAGCCGCGCATGAGGTCGTAGCGCTGCTCGCGCACCTCGCGGAAGCGCCGCACGACGCGGTTGATGGGCACGCCGAGCAGCACCAGGGCGTGCGAGGCGAGCATGATGCTCGACTCGAGCACCTCCGGCACCACTTCGGCGGCGCCGGCCTGCGACAGCCGGTCGAAGTCGCTCTCGTCGGCGGCGCGCACCACCACCGGCAGTTCCGGCCGCAGCTCGCGCACCATGGCCAGCACGCGCAGGGCCGAATCGGGGTCGGCGTAGGAGACGATCACCACGCTGGCGCGCATCAGCCCGGCGGCGACGAGCGCCTCGCGCCGCGCCGCGTCGCCATACACCACCGTGTCGCCGGCGGCGGCGGCCTCGCGCACGCGCTCCGGGTCGAGGTCGAGCGCGACGTAGGAGACGCCCTCCTGCTCCATGAAGCGCGCCAGGTACTGGCCGCTGCGGCCGTAGCCGCAAATGATGGCGTGCTTTTCGGTCGCCATCGAGCGCGCGGCGATCTGCGTCAGCTCCATCGAGCGCAGCATCCATTCCGAGGCGCAGAAGCGCATCACCAGCTTCTCGCTGTGCAGGACGATGAGCGGGGCGAGCAGCATGGACAGGGCCAGCGCCGCCGTCACCACCTGCAGGACGGGCGCCGGCAGCAGCGGCAGGTCGCGTATGTGGGCGATCAGCACGAAGCCGAACTCGCCGCCGGCGCACAGCCAGAGGCCGCTCCTCATGGCGGTGCCCGGCGAGGCGCCGAAGGCGCGCGAGAGCCCGGCGACGAGGGCGAACTTGCCGGCGAGGAGCAGGACGAGCAGGCCGGCCACCCAGGGCAGCTGGCGCACGATGACGCCGACGTCGAGGAACATGCCGACGGTGATGAAGAAGAGGCCGAGCAGCACGTCGCGGAAGGGCTTGATGTCCTCCTCCACCTGGTAGCGGTACTCGGTCTCCGAGATGAGCATGCCGGCGAGGAAGGCGCCCAGCGCCAGCGACAGGCCGGCCAGCTCGGTGAGCCAGGCCAGCCCGAGCGTGACCAGCAGCACGTTGAGCATGAACAGCTCGGTCGAGCGCCGCCGGGCGACGATGTGGAACCAGCCGCGCATCAGGCGCTGGCCGAAGAAGAGGATGAGCGAGAGCACCACGGCCGCCTTGGCCGCCGCCACGGCCAGGGTGCCGGCCATGGCCTCCGCCGGCTGCGACAGCGCCGGCACGACGATCAGCAGCGGCACCACGGCGAGGTCCTGGAAGAGCAGCACGCCGATGATCTCGCGTCCGTGCTTCGACTCGAGCTGCAGGCGCTCGGCCAGCATCTTGACGACGAGCGCCGTGGAGGACATGGCGAGAATGCCGCCCAAGGCGATGCCGGCGGATAAAGTCAGTCCCGCCGGCACGGCGACGGCGAGGACGAGCAGGATGGTAAGCAGCACCTGTGCCAGGCCGAGGCCGAAGACGATGCGCTTCATGCTGTAGAGGCGCGGCAGCGAGAACTCGAGCCCGATGGAGAACATGAGGAAGACCACGCCGAACTCGGCCAGGTGGTGCGCGGCGGCGGAATCGGGCACCAGGTCGAGGGCGTGCGGCCCGATCGCCGCGCCCACCAGCAGGTAGCCCAGCACGGGCGGCAGGTTGAGCCAGCGGAACAGCGCCACCACCAGCACCGCGGAGGCGAGAAGGACGAGCACCAGTTGCAATGTGGTCATGGGGGCGGAAGGGGCGCTTTGCTATACTTTCGCCCAAGTCTAATCAATTCGATGGCATGAACCAAATCCGGGACATCGAGGCGGCCGGCAGGCAGGCCCTCGACATGGCGAGGCGGGTGCTCAGGATCGAGGCCCAGGCGGTGACGGACCTCGTCGTGCGCCTCGACGGCAGCTTCGCCCGCGCCGTCGCCCTCATCCTCGCCTGCAAGGGCCGCGTCGTCGTTTCCGGCATCGGCAAATCGGGCCACGTCGCGCGCAAGATCGCGGCGACGCTCGCCAGCACCGGCACGCCGGCCTACTTCGTGCACGCCGCCGAGGCGGCGCACGGCGACCTGGGCATGATCACGCGCGAGGACATTCTCGTCGTGCTCTCCAACTCGGGCGAGAGCGACGAGCTGCTCACCATCGTGCCGCTCATCAAGCGCGAGGGCGGCAAGCTCATCGCCATCACCGGCAACCCGGCCTCCTCGCTCGCGCGCGAGGCCGACGCCCACCTCGACGCCGGCGTGGCCGAGGAGGCCTGCCCGCTCAACCTCGCCCCCACGGCCAGCACCACCGCGGCGCTGGCCATGGGCGACGCGCTCGCCGTGGCCCTGCTCGACGCGCGCGGCTTCGGCGCCGAGGACTTCGCCCGCTCGCACCCGGGCGGCGCGCTCGGCCGGCGCCTGCTCACCCACGTGCGCGACATCATGCGTTCCGGCGAGGCGGTGCCGAAGGTCTCCGCCGGGGCGACGCTGGCCGAGGCGCTCCTCGTCGTCTCGCGCGGCGGCATGGGCATGACGGCGGTGGTCGACGCGCAGGAGCGCGTGCTCGGCATCTTCACCGACGGCGACCTGCGCCGCGCCCTGGAAAAGACCGAGAACCTGAAGGGCACCCCGGTCACCCAGGTCATGACCCGCAATCCGCGCAGCATCGGACCCGAGCGGCTCGCCGCCGAGGCGGCGCAGATGATGGAGGAACACAAGATCAGCCAGATCCTGGTGGTCGAGAACGGCGTGCTGGTGGGCGCGCTGAACACGCACGACCTCTTCCGGGCGAAGGTCATCTGATGAAGCGCCTCGGCCAGGGCATCTTCCACATCGCCATCCTGGTGCTGCTGGTCGCCATCACCTTCTGGCTGGAGCGCGCCACGGAACTGAAGCGCCCCGGCAGCGACGGCCTGTTGCGGCACGATCCCGACTTCTTCGTCGAGAAGCTGACGATGCACCGCTTCGGCCCGAGCGGGGAATTGCAGAACACGATCGTCGCCGAGAAGATGGTGCACTATCCCGACGACGACACCACCGTCGTCACCGCACCGCGCCTCATCTTTCTCAAAGGGCCGCGGCCGACCCACCTCTCCGCCAAGCAGGGGCTGGTCACCCCGGACGGCCGCGAGGTCGTCTTTGTGGACAGCGTGCGCGGCGTGCGCGAGGCGACGAAAACCGATCCGGAGATGGTGTTCACCACGACGCACCTGAACGTCTTCCCGGACAACGACACCATGCGCACCAGCGCCCCGGTCACCCTCGTGCAGGGCGCCTCCGTCGTGCGCGCCGTCGGCATGGAAGCCGACAACAAGACCAAGATCGTCGAACTGCTGAGCCAGGTCAACAGCACCATCGTGAATAAGCGACGCTAAAGCCATGACAAACACACACACCCTTGCCCGCGCCGCCCTGTGCGCGACCCTCCTCGCCGCCGCCCTGCCCTGCCTGGCCGAGAAGGCCGACCGCGACAAGCCGGTCAACCTCGAAGCCGACAAGGTCACCGTGGACGACATCAACAAGGTGCACGTCTTCGAGGGCCGCGTCACCCTGAGCCAGGGCACCCTGGTCATCCGCGGCGACAGGATCGTCGTCAAGCAGGACGCCGAGGGCTACCAGAGCGGCGTGGCGACGGCCAATCCGGGCGGCGTGGCCTACTTCCGCGTCAAGCGCGACGGCAAGGAGGAGTACACCGAGGGCGAAGCCGAGCGCATCGAGCACGACTCGAAGACCGAGGTCACCAAATTCTTCAACCGCGCCTGGGTGAAGAGCGGCCAGGACGAGGTGCGCGGCCAGTACATCATGGTGGACGGCCGCAACGAAAACTACTCGGTCACCAGCGGCCCGGCCGGCTCGGTCGCGCCCGGTCGCGACAGCCGCGTGCGCGCCGTGATCCAGCCGAAAACAAAGGACAAGGGCAAGGACACCGATCCGCAGGCTGCTTCGACGGGCGCGCCCGTGCGCCTGCAAATGGCGCCCGGCATCGCCAACCCACGATAGGAAACGTCATGACGTACGAAAACATCATCGTCGAGACCCGCGGCAAGGTCGGCCTCATCACGCTCAACCGCCCGAAGGCGCTCAACGCCCTCAACGACGCCCTGATCGACGAACTCGGCGACGCGCTGGGCAAATTCGAGGCCGACGAGGCCATCGGCGCCATGGTCATCACCGGCTCGGAGAAGGCCTTCGCCGCCGGCGCCGACATCGTCGCCATGAGCACGATGGACTACATGGACGTCTACAAGGGCGACTTCATCACGCGCAACTGGGAGCGGGTGAAGACCTGCCGCAAGCCGGTCATCGCCGCGGTGGCCGGCTTCGCGCTGGGCGGCGGCTGCGAGCTGGCGATGTCCTGCGACATCATCATCGCCGCCGACACGGCCAAGTTCGGCCAGCCGGAGATCAAGCTCGGCATCCTGCCCGGCGCCGGCGGCACGCAGCGCATGCCGCGCGCCGTGGGCAAGGCCAAGGCCATGGACCTCTGCCTCACCGCGCGCATGATGGACGCCGCCGAGGCCGAGCGTGCCGGGCTGGTCTCCCGCGTCGTGCCTGCAGACAAGCTGGTCGAGGAAGCGCTCGCCGCCGCCGAGACCATCGCCGGCTTCTCGCTGCCGGTGGTGATGATGGTCAAGGAGTGCGTCAATCGCGCCTACGAGAGCGGGCTCGACGAGGGCCTGCTCTTCGAGCGCCGCACCTTCCACGCCGCCTTCTCGCTCGCCGACAAGAAGGAAGGCATGGCCGCCTTCGTCGAAAAGCGCAAGCCGGACTTCAAGAACAAATAGTCAGTCACTTCCGGACGGCGATGGCGACGCCGAGGGCGGCGATCGCCATGCCCGCGACGGCCGTCAGACCGAGCTTCTCCCCGAAAATCAAAAAGGCCAGCAACGCCGTCGTCGGCGGCGTGAGATAGAACAGGGCCGAGACGCGCGTTGCCGCGCCGCGCCGGATCAACAGGTGCAGCAGGGAGATCGCCCCCAGCGACAACACGAAGATCAGCCAGCCCAGCGCGAAGGCGAACCGGCCGCTCCATTCGATGCGCATCGTCTCGAAGGCCAGGGCGAACGGCAGCAGCACCAGCGCCGCCGCGACGAACTGGATCACCGAGCCGCTCCACAGGTCGAGTTCGGCGCAGAAACGCTTCTGGTAGAGCGTACCGAGGGTGATGCTGCCGAGTGCCAGTGCAGAAAACACCAGCCCGGCGCCGCTCAGCCCGGCCAGTCCCAGTTTCTCCCACACCACGAGCGTCACCCCCGCGAAGCCGAGCACCAGGCCGGCCCACTGCCGGGCGCTGACCCGCTCCCCCACCATCGAAGCGCTGAGAAAGGCGGTCAGCAGCGGCTGGATGCCGACGACGAGCGCCACGACGCCCGCCGGCATGCCGCGGTGGATGGCGAGGAAAACCCCCGACAGGTAGCCGCCATGCAGCAGGATTCCCGCAATGGCGATGTGAAACCAGTGCTCCGGCCGTTGCGGCCAGGGCCGCCGCAGAACCAGCGCCAGCGTGCCGAGCAGGCCAATCACGCAGGCAAAGCGGACGATCAGAAAGGTGAGGGGCTCGGCATACGGCAACCCCAGCTTGGCGCCGATGAAGCCGGTGCTCCAGAGCAGCACGAACAAGCCGGGAGAAACGGCCAATAACCATATTCTGGGCAAGTCTTTTTCGGTCATTTATTTCGAAAGGCCTGGTTGCATCGCGACAAATGAAACCATTCATCGCAACAAAGTTAAGTGCTTACTAACTTATATCTGATTGTTAACAATAAAATTATAAAACGCTAAAAATATTTTGTGCTCTGCACAAAATAGTTCTTGACTTGGCACATGCCGCCCTTATAATTGAATCGTGCTGCAATGCAACAAACGATTATTCGACTGCTGCGCGATGCAATTTGATTTTCAACTTTTTCATTGAAGGAGAGAGCAATGTTTACCACCCCGGAACAACTGGCCACCGCCAACAAAGCCAACGTCGAAGCCATGCTGACCCTGGCCAACACCGCGTTCGCGAGCGCCGAGCGCTTCGCCGCGCTGAACCTGAACACCGCCCGTGCCGTGCTGGAAGACGGCGTGAACAACGCCAAGTCCCTGCTCGGCGCCAAGGACCTGCAGGAAGTCGTTTCCCTGCAAGCCACCCTGGCCCAGCCCGCCGTCGAGAAGGCCGTCGCCTACTCGCGCAGCGTGTATGAGATCTCCGCCCAGACCCAGGAAGAGTTCTCCAAGCTGGTCGAGGCCCAGTTCGCCGAAGTGAACAAAAACGTCGCCTCGACGCTGGACAAGGCCGCCAAGTCGGCCCCGGCCGGTTCCGACGTCGCGGTCGCCGCGGTCAAGTCCGCCATCGCCGCCGCCAACTCGGCCTACGACACCATGAGCAAGGCCGCCAAGCAGGTCGCCGAGATCGCGGAAGCCAACGTCGCCGCCGCGACCAACGCCACCGTCAAGGCTGTCGGCGCCGCCCAGACCAAGGCGAAAAAAGCCGCCTAAGTCTCAACCTCCTCCTCCCGCCCCGCGCAAAGCGGAGCGATTCGAACCCCGGCTCCGGCCGGGGTTTTTTTTATTTCGGTTCTTGCCACTCATAACCAAGCCGCGTCACCTCGGCTCGGATGACTTCCATCGCCAAGCGGACGGACTCCGGCTCGCCGCGCACGCCGAGTTCGATATGGCGGCGCACGCCCTCGCCGCCGAACGAGGGCAGGCTGAACAGCGTCGCCTTCGGGTAATCCCGGGTGATGCGGTTCATCAGGTCGAGCAGCGCCGACTCCGGGGCCTCGTAGACGACGATCGCCTGTTCCTCGCGCGCCACGGCGTGGCGCAGCTGCGCCAGCCGCGTGTCCAGCACCCACTCCAGCATCGGCCAGGACATGACCGGAAAGCCGGGGAAGAACCAGTGGTCGCGGATCGAGAAGCCGGGAATGCGGTTGTAGGGATTGGGGATGATGGCGCTGCCGACGGGGAACTCGCCCAGCATCAGCCGCTGCGGCGTGGTTTCCTCACCGAATCGCGCACGGATCTCGCGCTCGGCATCGGGATGCAGGGCGATGCCGACGCCCAGCGCCGCGGCGGCGGCCTGGCGCGTGTGGTCGTCCGGCGTCACGCCGATGCCGCCGAAGCTGAAGACGATGTCGCCGGAGGCGAAGCTCGCCCGCAGCGCCGCGGTCAGCCGCGCCCGGTCGTCGCCCAGGTACTGCGCCCAGTCGAGCGCCATGCCGCGCGCGCGGAGCAGCTCGACGACCTTGGCGAAGTGCTTGTCCTGCCGCTTGCCGGAAAGGATTTCGTCGCCGATGATGATGGCTCCGATCGTCATGCGTTCCGCGTCCGCCGCAGTGCCTCCAGGCCGTAGTGGATGAAGGCCAGCCCGGCATAGGCCGGCGCGATGAGATTCGCCACCGGCACGAAGGCGAGCAGGCCGGCGACGATGCCGGCGAGGTAGAGGCCGCCGCGTTCTCGCGCCAGCACGGCATCGAGCTCGTCCGCGCCGGCATGCGCCGAGAGCGCGTCGTAGCTGTAGCCGCGGTAATTGAGGTAGCCGGCGAGCAGCACCGGCAGCACGATGCCCATGCCGGGGATCAGCCACAGCGGCAGCGTCACCGCCCAGCCGACGAGGAACACGATCACCGCGAGCAGGGCGTTGCCGACGCTGCCGGCCAGCGTGCCGCCGTTGCGCCGCTCCAGTTCCGGATAGTCCTTCGCCGCCACGCGCTCCAGCATCAGCGGCAGGGCGAAGACGGCGACGATGAACATCGCCGTGCCGTAGATGAGCGGGATCAGCAGCAGGCCCAGCACCACCTTGACGAAGATGGCGCCGGCCAGGGCCGAGGCCTCCCAGCGCAGCTGCAGCCAGTTGAGCCAGCTCACCTCGTTGAAGAGGCGCTCGACGCCGGCGCCGACCGTGTCCCAGCTCATCCACGCCACAGCGATCCAGAACACGACCGCCAGCACGGTCGGCCACAGCAGGTGCCAGAGGATGCCTGGTGTGAGCAGGCTCTTCAGGGCGCGCAAATAGGCTTTCAGCACTTCCGTCATATTCCGTTCCTCAATGCCGCGGCCGGCTCTCCCAGGCCTTCTGCAGGCGCTTCACCGACACCGGCATCGGCGTCTTCAGCTCCTGCGCGAACAGCGCGACGCGCAGTTCCTCGAGCAGCCAGCGGAAATCCTCCAGCCAGGGGTCGGGCGCGCCGCTCTTGCGCCGCGCCAGGCGCTCGCGCTCCCAGGGTTTATACAATGCCGCAAACTCCTGCGCCAGCCGGGCGTCGCGCGCCGGATCGGCGCGCAGCTTGTCCACGCGCAATTGGGCCGCCTTCAGGTAGCGCGGAAAATGCGCCAGGCGCTCGAAGGGCGTCGCCTCGACGAAGACCTTCGGCAGCAGCTCGGCGCACTGGCTCCTGATGTCTTCCGCCGCGGCCGGCTGCGCCTTGATCGTCGCGAGTTTCTTCTGCAGGGCGGCATGCTCGGCGAGAATCGTCCCGACCAGCCGCCCGATTTCCTGCCCGACCAGGCTGATGCGGGCGCGCGCCTCGTCCTTGCGCCTGGCGAAACTGGCGGCATCGGCCGGCAGCGGCTCCAGCATGCAGGTGCGCTCCAGCGTCGCCGCGACGATCTGGCTTTTCAGTTCGGCCTCCGTGCCCCAGGCCATGTAGAGCAGGCCCAGCTCGCGCGGCAGGGATTTCTCGACGAACTTCACCTGCTCGCGCAGCTCGAGCGCGAAAAGCCGGCGCAGGCCCTTGCGGTGCACGGCGGCGGCCTTCTCCGGCGTGTCCTGCACGCGCAGCGCCACCGTGTCGCTCTCGTCCACCAGCGCCGGAAAGCCGATCACCTTGCGGCCGCCGACGTCCACTTCCATGATCTCCGGCAGCGCGCCGAAGCTCCAGGAAGTCAGTCCCTGCAGCACGGCGCCTTCGGTTTCCTCCTTCACCTCGGCGCGGGCGAAGCTCTGCTCGATCTTCTCGGCGAAGCGGCTGCGCAGTGCCGCGAGGTCGCGCGACTGCCCGAGCATGCGGCCGTGCTCGTCCACGGCGCGGAAGTTCATGAAGAAGTGCGCCGGCACCATCTCGGCGCGGAAGGCGTCGAGCGGCAGCTTCAACTGCATCTTCTCCTCGGCGGCGCGCGTCAGCGCACGCAGGAAGGGCTCGTCGGCCTCGCGGGGCGCTTCCGCGAAGTCGGCGACGAATTCATCGATGGGCTGCAGGCGGTGGCGGTATTTCTGCGGCAGGGTCTTCACGAACTGCGCCGCCTTCTGCTCGAGCAGGCCCGGCACCAGCCACTCGCAGCGCACCGCCGGCACCTGGTTCAACGCCGCCACCGGCACCGTCAGCGTGACGCCGTCGTCCTCGGTGCCGGGCTCGAAATGGTAGGCGAGCGGATAGCGCTGGCCGTGGATCTCCAGCTGCGGCGGGAAGCGCTCCGAGGTGACGCCGGCGGCATCGTGGCGCATGAGCTGATCGCGCGTGAGGAAGAGCCGCTTCGGCTCGGCCTTTTCCGCCTCCTTGCGCCAGCGCTCGAAGCCGGCGACGTCGACAACCTCGGCAGGAATCTGCGCGTCGTAGAAGGCGAAGATCAGTTCCTCGTCGACCAGCACGTCCTGGCGGCGCGTCTTGTGCTCGAGCTGCTCGATGTCGCGCACCAGCTTGCGGTTGTGCTGGAAGAAGCGGGCGTGGCGCGCCATCTCGTCGGGCAGTTCGCCCTGCACCAGGCCCTCGCGGATGAGCAGCGCGCGGGCGAGCTTCGGGTCGATGCGGCCATAGGTCACCGGCCGTTTTGCGTAGAGCACCAGGCCGTGCAGGGTGGCGCGCTCCCAGGCGCGGACCTGGCCGGTCTTCTTTTCCCAGTGCGGGTCGTAGACGCTCTTCCTCACCATGTGGGCGCCGACCTCTTCCAGCCATTCCGGCTCGATCTTCGCCAGGCAGCGCGCGTAGAGCCGCGTCGTCTCGACCAGTTCGGCGGCGACGATCCAGCGGCCGGCCTTCTTCGCCAGCGCCGAGCCGGGATGCGGCCAGAAGCGGATGCCGCGCGCGCCGAGGTAGTGGCCCTCCTCCTCGCTCTTCAGGCCGAGGTTGCCGAGCAGGCCGGCGAGCAGCGCCTTGTGGATCTGCTCGTAGGTCGCCGGCTGCTCGTTCGCCCCGGCGCCGGGCCGCCCCAAGCCGGGGCGCTTGTGCGCCTGCGAGCGAAGCGAGCCGCCGTCACCCCCTTCCCCGGGAAGGGGGGCGGGGGGTAGGTGTCCTTTCAGCCAGCTGTGCTCGCCGCAGAGGGTGTGCAGCTGGGCGTGCACCTCGCGCCACTCGCGCATGCGCAGGTAATGCAGGAAGTTCTTGCGGCACCAGTCGCGCTGTTTGCGCTGCGACTCGTGGATCCAGATCTGATCGAAGGCCTTCCAGAGATTCAGCCAGGCGAGGAATTCCGAGCGCTGCTGCTGTTCGTCGCCGCGCCATTTGGCGTGGGCCTGGTCGGCCGCGCCGGCCTGCTCGGGCGGCCGCTCGCGCGGGTCCTGCACCGAGAGCACGGCGGCGATGATCAGCATCTCGCGCAGGCAGTGGCCGTCACGCGCGGCGAGGATCATGCGGCCGATGCGCGGATCGAGCGGCAGCTTGGCCAGCTCGCGGCCGGACTGCGTCAGCTCGCGCTGGTCATCGACGGCGCCCAGCTCCTCCAGCAACTGATAGCCGTCGGTGATCATTCTGGGCAGCGGCTTGTCGAGGAAAGGGAATGCCTCCACCTCGCCCAGGTGCAGCGACTTCATGCGCAGGATGACGCCGGCCAGCGAGGAGCGCAGGATTTCCGGATCGGTGTAGGCGGGGCGTTTGGCGAAATCCTCCTCGTCGTAGAGGCGGATGCAGACGCCGCTCATGACGCGGCCGCAGCGCCCGGCACGCTGGCTGGCGGCGGAGCGGGCGATGTCCTCGACCTGCAGCATCTCCACCTTGTTGCGGTGGGAATAGCGCTTGACGCGCGCCAGGCCGGCGTCGACCACGTAGCGGATGCCCGGCACGGTGAGCGAGGTCTCGGCGACGTTGGTGGCGAGCACGACGCGGCGACCCTTCGCCGGCGCGAAGACGCGCTGCTGCTCCTGCGCCGACTGGCGGGCGTAGAGCGGCAGCAGTTCCGTCCCGGGCGGATGGTGCTTCCGCAGGGCTTCCGCCGCCTCGCGGATCTCGCGTTCGCCGGGCAGGAACACCAGCACGTCGCCGGGGCCGTTGCGATGGCATTCGTCCACGGCGTCGACGATGGCATCCGCGACATCGACGTCGTCGGCCGGCGGCCGCCAGCGCGTCTCGATGGGATAGAGCCGGCCCGACACCTCGATCACCGGGGCCGCTTTTTCGTTGATCGCGAAGTGCTTAGCGAAACGCTCGGCGTCCAGCGTCGCCGAGGTGACGATGACCTTCAATTCAGGCCGCTTCTGCAACAGCTGCTTCAAATAGCCGAGCAGGAAGTCGATGTTGAGGCTGCGTTCGTGCGCCTCGTCGATGATCAGCGTGTCGTACTGCCTGAGCTGCGGGTCGCCCTGCGTCTCGGCGAGCAGGATGCCGTCGGTCATCAGCTTGATGTAGCTGTCGGGGCTGACGCGATCGGTGAAGCGGATCTTGAAGCCGACGGCACGGCCCAGTTCGCTCTTCAGCTCCTGGGCGATGCGCGTGGCGGTGGCGCGGGCGGCGATGCGGCGCGGCTGGGTGTGGCCGATGAGGCCGTTCGCCCCGCGCCCGAGCTCCAGGCAGATCTTCGGCAACTGCGTCGTCTTGCCCGAGCCGGTCTCGCCGCAGACGATGACCACCTGGTTGTTTTGAATCGCCTCGGCGATCTCGCCGCGGCGGGCCGAGACCGGCAGCTCGTCATCGTAGGCAATCGCCGGCCGCGCGGCCAGGCGGATTTCCGGATCGAATCTCATGAAAAAGTCAGTCCCTGCGGGACGGCGGCTCAGGAACGCTGGAGACGCTCCGTGATGGAGGCAGGATCCTGGCGGCAATCGAGCACGGCGACGACCGTAGTCGTGTCGTCACGCATCTCATAATAGATCGCAAACGGGAACCGTCTGGCAAGCATGCGATGCAGTCGATCATCGAACTTGATGTGAATGCCCGCATACAGCGCCAGCGCATCGATGTCGGCAAACAGGCTGTCGAGAAAATAGTCGCCGATGCCGGGTTGCTGCTTCTCGTAGAACACGAACCCTTCGAGCAGATCGGTCTCTGCCGAACGGGCGATCCTGACCTGCATCAACCCGCCTTGGTCTGGTTGCGAATGCGCTCCTTTGCTTCCTGCCAGGACGTGACGGCATCCGCACCGCTATCGATCAGGCGCATGCGTTCTCTCAGCACTGCGCCATGCCAGGCGGGCGACTCGACCCAGGAATCCGACTTGCACAGCGAATCCCAGAGCGCTTCCATCAGTTTCAGCCGTTCCGCGACGGGCAAATCAGCTATGTCGGCCGTGACCATTCGATGCTCCTGTTTACCCTGTGACGGCCAATACTAGCAGATCACCTGGCAAGCACGACGAAAGTGGCGATGCCCAGTGCCGTCATCACGAGCGAGCCGACGAGATGCCCGCCCGCGACCGCCAGCGCCCAGCCGTACTGCGCGCGCTCGATCAGCGCCACCACCTCGGCGGAGAAGGTCGAGAAGGTCGTCAGCCCGCCGAGAAAGCCGGTGATGAGGAAGAGCTTCAGCTCGGGCGACAGTCCGGCGTGGTGGTGGAACAGCGCCACGGCAAAGCCGACCAGATAGCCGCCGATGAGGTTGGCGGCGAGCGTGCCGAGCGGCACGGTCGGGAACAGCGGGTTGAGGGCGACGCCGAGGCCCCAGCGCGCCCAGGCGCCCAGCGCGGCGCCGCCGCCGACGGCGAGGAATGATCCCAAGTTCATGTTTGTCATGGATTTTGCCTGCGATTGTAGCGCGTCCTGTCGTACTCCCGCTGACACGCTGTAAGCTTTTGCCCCATGCGCCGGTCTTATCCTGCGGAGGCCATTGCCATGTCCCTTTTCAGCCAGCGCCAGTTCGACCAGGCCGCGCGCGCCTACAGCGCCGACCTCTATCGCTATGCCTACTGGCTGTGCCGCGATCGCTTCGTCGCCGAGGAACTGGTGCAGGAGACCTTCGCCCGCGCCTGGAAGAATTGGGACAGCCTGGAGGACCTCGCCGCCGCCAAGCCCTGGCTCATCACGATACTCAGGAACGAGCACGCCCGCCTCTACGAACGCAAGCGCCTCGACTACACCGACGACGACCCGCAGGAACTCGACCTGCCGTCGGCCGCACAGGCCGGATCCCACCTCGAACTGGAGCAGCTGGTCGAGGCGCTGCCGGAAACCTACCGCGAGCCGCTGGTGCTGCAGGTGCTCGGCGGCTACGAGTGCAAGGAAATCGCCGAGATGCTCGGCACCACAGAGGGGGCCGTGATGACCCGCCTCACCCGCCCGCGGCAGGCGCTGCGCGCGCATCTGTCCGATCCCGCGAAAGCGAGGGTAGCCCAATGACGAACTGCCTGGATTTCCGCCGCGAGAAACTCGCCGACCCGCGCCACCTCTCGCCCGGGGCGCTGGCGCACATGAGCGATTGCGCCGCCTGCCGCGGTTTCTCCGCCGAGATCAACGAGAACGAGGCGCAACTGGCCGCCGCGCTCGACGTGCCGGTGCCCGAGGGCCTGGCGGAGCGCATCGTTCTGCGCCGCAGGGCCGGCGCCCGGAATGTTGCAAAGGCGTCGCCGCGCCTGTGGGCCATGGCCGCCACCGTCGTGCTGACTTTCGCCTTCGGCTTCCAGCAGTGGAAGGACTTCTCCTCGCAGGACTATGCGCGGCTGGCCATCGAGCATGTCATGCACGAGCCGGAATCGTTCACCAGCACGCGCCTGGCCGACCCGCAGCTGTTCCGCAGCGTGATGCACAACTTCGGCGGCGAGATGCAGGCTTCCCTCGGCAAGGTGCGCTTCATGAAACTCTGCCCGGTGCCGGACGGCACCGGCTGGCACATCGTCTTCGAGACCGAGCAGGGCGAGCTCGCCACGCTGATCCTGATTCCCGCCAAGCGCATGCAGTCGCAGAGGGAGCAGGCGACGGTGGGCGGCTGGACCGCGCTGGCGCGTCCGGGCGGACAGGGTTACTACGCCGTGATCACGCAATCGCCCGAGACCCTCGGCAAGGTGGACGAACTGGTGCGCCAGCGCGTGCGCTGGCGCGGCTGATCGTGCGTACCGTTTCAGCGGTCCTGCTGGCCGCTGCCTGCTTCCTCGCACCGGCCGTCCAGGCCCAGCTCGCGCCGGAGGACCGCCAGGCCTGGCCGAAGACGGATTTCTCGAAGCGCAGCGTCGAGCTGACGGAGATCCAGTTCGGCGGCCCGCCGAAGGACGGCATCCCGGCCATCGACAAGCCGCGCTTCGACAGCGCCAGCCAGGCGCGCGCCTGAATATCCTCCCCGCCGAAGTCGTCGCCTTCGAAGACTTCCTGTCGGCCTATCCGGCGGGCGAAGTCCTTTCACGCCGCACCGGCCACTCGCGGCCCTACGGCCGCAATCCCTACCGCGGCTACGACCGCGTCGGCCAGAATCCCTTCCTCTTCGACGACCCCGTCGACAAGCGCCTGCCGGCGATGGAACGCGTGCTCGCCGTCGAACTCGGCGGCAGGACGCGGCTGCATCCCTTCGCCCAGCTCGAGAAGCAGTTGGTGCTCAACGAGTCGCTGCAGCGCACGCCCTATGTCGTTTTCGCCAAGGCCCGCTTGAGCAGCGCGCTGGACACGGAGCGCATCGAGGACGGTCGCCGCATTCCGGCGGCGGCGGCCTATCTGCGCACGCTCGACGGCCGCGTGCTGGAGTTCGCCGCCAGGGAAGACCGCGTCATCGATCTGCAGACCGGCTCGTCCTGGAACGCCCTGGGCGAAGCAACCGCCGGCACGCTCAAAGGCAAGCGGCTGGAAAGCGTGCCGGGCGGCGTGCATTTCGCCTTCGCCTGGCTCGCCTTCCGGCCGGACTCCGAGATCCATCAGCCGGCGGCAAACGCCAACGCCGCGCCGTCCCGCAGAGACTGACTTTTAAATATTTCAGGCTGTAAGGAATTCGACTGCCGGCCGGTCTCTTTCGACAAGGGCCGGCCATTCCGGCCGGCCCTGCACCCCAAATCCAATAGGAGACCGACATGCAAAAAGCCCTCACCGCCGCATCCTTCGCCATCGCCTTCGGCACCGCCATGACCCTCGCCGCCGCCCCCGTCGCGGCGCAGGACAAGATGGCCGACAAGGAGAAGTGCTACGGCGTCGCCCTCAAGGGCAAGAACGACTGCAAGGCCGGCGCCGGCACATCCTGCGCCGGCAGCTCGAAGATGGACTACCAGGGCAATGCCTGGTCGATGGTGCCGAAGGGCACCTGCGAGAAGACCGCCTCGCCGACCTCGCCGACCGGCTTCGGCCAGCTCAAGGAGTTCAAGGAAAAGAAAGCCTGATCGAGCGCGCAGTGACGGAGCGCCTCTCATGACGAACGCGAACCCGCATCGCCCCATCAGGGGAGGCGCCAAAGCCCCCGCCGCGCTGCCGAAGCGCGGCGGCGTCGGCCTGAAGCCGGAGCATTTCCGCCACATCCTCGACGCGCAACCGGACATCGGTTTCTTCGAGGTGCATGCCGAGAACTACATGGTGGCCGGCGGCCCCTTCCACCATTACCTGGAGCGCATCCGCGCCGACCATGCGCTCTCGATCCACGGCGTCGGCCTGTCGATCGGCGGCGAGGACCCGCTCGACGAACTTCACCTCGACCGTCTCGCGGCGCTGCTGGCGCGCTACCAGCCCGAATCGTTTTCCGAACACCTGGCCTGGTCCAGCCATGGCGGCGCCTTCTTCAACGACCTGCTGCCGGCGCCCTATCACGCCGGCACGCTGGCCCGCGTCTGCGCGCACATCGACCGGGTGCAGGAACGCCTCGGCCGGCGCATGCTGCTGGAGAACCCGGCCACCTACGTCGAGTTCGAGGCCTCGACGATGACGGAGACGGATTTCATCGCGGAGGTCGTCCGCCGCACCGGCTGCGGCCTGCTGCTCGACGTCAACAACGCCTACGTTTCCTGCACCAATCACCATCGCGACGCGCGCGCCTACCTGCGCGCCCTGCCGCTGGCGGCGGTGGGCGAGATTCACCTCGCCGGCCATGCCCGCGAGGTCGACGCCGCCGGCGCGCCGCTGCTCATCGACAGCCATGGTGCGCCCGTGGCGGAGGCGGTGTGGGCGCTCTACGATTTCGCCCTTTCCCTCGTCGGCCCGCAGCCGACCCTGATCGAGCGCGACAACGACCTCCCGGCATTCGCCGTGCTCGCCGCCGTGGCGCGCCAGGCCGAAATCGTCATGGCGCGCCACGCGAAACTCGAGGTCGCGGCATGAGCGCCCGGCACGGCCGCCCGAAGGGGCGCCAGCCACAAACAGGAGCCGCGCAGCGGCGAACCAACGTCACCCCCTCCCTTGGGGAGGGGGCTGGGGGGAGGGTGCTCCAGTGAGCGCTGCTTTCGCCGACGCCCTGCTGCGGCCGGACGCGCCCTGCCCGGCCGGACTGAAAACCTGGAACGGCTCCGACCCGGCGCAGCGCTTCGCCGTCTATCGCAACAACGTCATCGTCTCGCTGGTCGACGCGCTGGCCGACAGCTACCCGGTGGTGCAGGCGCTGGTCGGCGAGGATTTCTTCCGCGCCATGGCCGCCGAGTTCGCCCGCGGCAACCCGCCGCGCTCGCCGGTGCTGGCCTGGTACGGCGCCGGCTTCGCCGACTTCGTGGCGGATTTCCCGCCCGCCGCCGGCCTGCCCTATCTCGCCGACGTCGCCCGGCTCGAATGGCTGCGCGTCGAGGCCTGGCATGCCGCCGACGCCGATCCCGTGCCGCTGGCCGAAGTCGGCGCATGCCTGGCCGACGAAGCCGCGCTGCCCGCGCTGCGGCTCACCTTGCATCCGGCGCTGCGCCTGCTGCGCTCGGCGCATCCGGTGGTGTCGCTGTGGGCGGCGCACCAGGCGGAAGACGTGTCCGCGGCGCTCGGCGCAGTCGATTTCGCCGATGCCGAGGCGGCGCTGGTCGTGCGCGAGGGGCTCGACGTGGCCATCCTGCACATCGAAGCCGGCGCGGCCGAATTCGTCGACAAGCTGCTGCGGGGCGCCGCCCTCGGCGAAGCCGCGCAGGCCTCCGGGCCATTCGACCTTCCCGCCGCCCTCGGCCTGCTGCTGCGCAGCGGCGCCGTCGTGGCGATGACGCCTTCGAGGAGAGCACCATGAGTCACATCGCCGTCGACCTGGCGCGCCGCGCCGTCGCTCTGTGCAACCGCATGCCCGACGCGTGGATCGCCCTGCTGGGCCGGTTTTCCGTCGCCGCCATCTTCTGGAAGTCCGGCCAGACCAAGATCCAGGGCTTTTCCCTCGACATCGTCTCCGGCGAATTCCAGTTCGGCATGCCGCGCCTCGCCGACGCCGTGGTGGACCTCTTTCGCGACGAGTACCGCCTGCCGCTGCTGCCGCCCGAGCTGGCGGCCATCATGGCGGCCTGGGCCGAGCACGTCTTCCCGGCACTGATCCTGCTCGGCCTGGCGACGCGCTTCTCCGCCCTCGCCCTGCTCATCATGACGGCGACGATCCAGGTCTTCGTCTATCCCGACGCCTATCCGACGCACGGCGTCTGGGCCGCCGTGCTGCTCTTCCTCGTCGCCCGTGGTCCGGGTCCGCTTTCGCTCGATTCACTCATTGTCAGGCGCTTCGGCTGACCCCTGCGGCCGGCCGGCAGCCTTGCAGGTCGTTTCAAGCCATAATGGCGGCCCATGAAAGCACACCACATCCATTTCGCCACCGGCCTCGGCTGCCTCGCCCTGGTCGGCTTCTCCGTCAATTACCTGCAGGCCGCCCTCGGCCTGCTGCCCTGCCCGCTCTGCGTCGTGCAGCGCATCGCCTTCATCCTGTTCGGCATCACCGCGCTCATTGCGTCCATGCACCGGCCCGCCGGCACGGCGCGCTGGCTGTATGCGGGCCTGCTCGACCTGTGGGCGACGCTGGGCGCGGCGGTCGCCGCCTGGCAGGTGTACCTCACTTACAACCCGCAGGCCGCCGAATGCGGCATCAGCCCCGAGGAGCGCTTCCTCAACGGCCTGCCGCTGGCGAAGTGGTGGCCGGCGATGTTCGAGGCCAACGGCGACTGCACCAAGGTGGACTGGACCTTCCTCGGCCTCTCCGTGCCGGAACTCTCGCTGATCGCCTTCGTCCTGCTCTCCGCCTCTGCCCTATACGCAGCGCTGCGCCCCGCCTCGCGGTAAAATCGCGGCATCATGAGCAAAGAAAAAAGCGCGCCCGCCGCGGCGCCCACCCCACCCGTTTCGAATTTCATCCGCCAGATCGTCGAAGCCGACCTCGCCGCCGGCAAGCACGACGGCGTGACGTGGGGCGGCCAGCCCGGCCCGGCCGCCGCCCACGCCGGCGCGCCCGCCGACCCGGCGAGGATCCGCACGCGCTTCCCGCCCGAGCCGAACGGCTATCTGCACATCGGCCACGCCAAGTCGATCTGCCTGAATTTCGGCCTGGCGCGCGACTACGCCGGCGCCTGCCACCTGCGCTTCGACGACACCAACCCGGAGAAGGAGGAGCAGGAGTACGTCGACGCCATTGTCGACGCCGTGCACTGGCTCGGCTTCGACTGGGGCACGCACGGCTATTTCGCCTCGGACTACTTCGACTTCATGTACGAGGCGGCGCAGTACCTCATCAGGGCGGGCCATGCCTACGTCGACTCGCAGAGCGCCGAGGAGATGCGCGCCAGCCGCGGCACGCTGACCGAGCCGGGCAAAAACAGCCCCTACCGAAATCGCAGCGCCGAAGAGAACCTCGACCTCTTCCGCCGCATGGAGGCGGGCGAGTTCCCCGACGGCGCCCACGTGCTGCGGGCGAAGATCGACATGGCCTCGCCCAACATCAACCTGCGCGACCCGGCCCTCTACCGCATCAAGCACGCCACGCACCACCGCGCCGGCGACAAGTGGAACGTGTACCCGATGTACACCTTCGCCCACCCGATCGAGGACGCGCTGGAGCGCATCACCCACTCGATCTGCACCCTCGAGTTCGAGGACCAGCGCCCGTTCTACGACTGGCTGCTCGACAAATTGGCCGAGGGCGGGCTGCTGGCGAAGCCGCTGCCGCAGCAGGTCGAGTTCGCCCGCCTCAACCTCTCCTACGTCGTGCTGTCGAAGCGGAAACTCATCCAGCTGGTGCAGGAGCGGCACGTCGACGGCTGGGACGACCCGCGCCTGCCGACGCTGGTCGGCGCGCGCCGGCGCGGCTACACGCCGGAGGGCTTCCGCCTCTTCGCCGAGCGCATCGGCGTCGCCAAGGCCGACTCGTGGATCGACTACGGCGTGCTGGAAGAGTGCATGCGCGACGACCTCAACGCGCGCGCCCTGCGCCGCATCGCCGTGCTCGACCCCTTGAAGCTGGTCATCGACAACTACCCGGCGGAGCAGGACGAGGAATGCTTCGCGCCGAACCATCCGCAACAGCCCGAACTCGGCAAGCGCGCCGTGCCTTTCTCGAAGGAACTCTGGATCGAGCGCGAGGACTTCAGCGAGAACCCGCCGAAGGGCTACTTCCGCCTCTTCCCCGGCAACTCGGTGCGGCTGCGTTACGGCTACGTCGTCAAGTGCACCGGCTGCGACAAGGACGCCTCGGGCAATGTCGTCGCCGTGCATTGCGAATACCTGCCTGATTCGAAGAGCGGCACGCCCGGCGCCGACGCCTACAAGGTGAAGGGCAACATCCACTGGGTCAGCGCGGCGCACGCCTACGCGTGCGAGGTGCGCCTCTACGACCGCCTGTTCCGCGAGCCGAACCCGGGCGCCGGCGGGCGCGACTACCTGGCGGACCTCAACCCGGATTCGAAGACGCTCATCAAGGCCTGCCTCGAACCGGCGCTGAAGGAAGCCAAACCGGAGGAACGCTTCCAGTTCGAGCGCCACGGCTACTTCGTCGCCGACCGCGTCGACTCGAAGCCCGGCGCGCCGGTGTTCAACCGGGCGGTGACGCTGAAGGACTCCTGGATTAAAGGCTGATCCGCCGGATCTCGTCGATATCCAGCGCGACGAGATTCGGGAAGGGCATCGGCCTGTCGCCGAACAGCGTGGGCCAGATGCGGCGCTTCGTCGCCGCTTTCAATCCGCCGAAGTCGCGGTAGGCCTCGCACAGATGCGCGGCATGGGCCCAGCCGCCGACCACTTCCGCCGTGTAGTCCAGTCGCGTCAGCAAGCCCTGCTCGTCGAAATAAAACACCTGTCGGCGGCTGTGCGTCGGGATGTCGGGCGGGAAGAGCGCGACGATGCGCTCGACCTTGCCTTGCGCACCCTCGAGCGGCGGCAGCCGCTCGAATTCGAAGCCGGGGCGCAGGAAGAGGAACGGCGTCGTCAGGTAGTTCCAGGTGGCGTAGCCGCCGAAGTAGAGGAAATCCAGTTCGTCCCAGCGGAACTGCCGGCGCAGGCCGCGGAAGGCCTCGCGCCGCGCCAGAACGCCTCCCCGCCGTGCGCGGCGATGGTCCGGTCGAGGATGGACTGGGCTGTGCGTTCCACGCTAGCCCTTCCGCTTCGGCTCCACCGGCCCCATGCTCGGCGCGAGCTCGGCGCGGCCTTCGCGCAGCGCCTCGCGCTGCTGCTCGTCCGTGTAGGCCACCCACCAGTCGCGCTCGTCCTGGGTGCGGCAGCAGCCCTTGCAGAGGCCGACGGCTTCGTCCATCTCGCAGACCTTGACGCAGGGCGAGCGCACGGGGGTGGGGGTGGGGGCCTTATTCATGGGATCGATGTCAGTGCCCGTTGGCGGCACTCTCGCCGGCCATGCGCAGGATGGTCTGGCGCACTTCGGCGGAGAGCACCAGCTCGGCGTGCGCGGCGGGCACGGTGATGCGTTCGTCGAAATGCAGCAGCCCGTCCGCATCCTCCCGCAGGATGCCCGAGTCGACGAACTGGGTGACGACGCCGGCGAAGAGCGACTTCTCCGAGAACTCCGGCGCATTGAACTCGTAGAGCAGCGCCAGGCGCTGGGCGAGGAGGTGGCTCGACTCCTCGAGCGCGCGCCGCGTGATGCGGCCGGAGCCGTGCCGCTGCAGCAGGGCCAGGGTGAGGAAGTGCCGCTCGAGCGTCGGGCGGATGGTCTCGCCGAGCAGGCGCAGCTCGGCGAAGGCCTGGCTGTGCGGTTCGGGCGCGGCGTAGCGGCCGGTCTCGGGGTTCTGCCGCATCAGGCCGCGCGCGGTGAGTGCCGCGATGGCCGCCGCCATCGCGCCCGACAGCGCGGACGGCGGCCAGTGCAGGAACAGCTCGGCGCGCAGCAGCATGTAGATGCCGGACACCACCTCGTCCATGCGGTGAGCCTCGATGCGGCGGTTGCGCCCGAGCAGGCAGGCGACCAGCGCCGGCAGGGCGAAAAAATGCAGCACGTTGTTGCGGAAGTAGGCCAGCAGGGGCGCGGCGTCGGCGCGCACGCGCACCAGTTCGCCCAGTGCGTGCGGCAGGCGTTCGACGAAGCCGAGCTGCTCGGCATAGGCGACGACCTCGGCCGCGGTCAGCTCGCAGCCCGCCGCGCCGGGCGAATAGGGCGCCGTGCGCAGCAGGGCCTGGTAGTGCTCGATCAGGCGCAGCAGCGCCTGCGCGTCGGCGGTGTGCTTCGGCGTCGCCAGCAGGGCGAGGGCGACGAGGTTGACCGGCGTCACCACCGCCGCCGCGTTGATGCGCCGCGCCACTTCCTCGGCGGCGGCGCGGACGAGGGGGCGCACCCAGGAATCATTCCCGTCGCCATCCTCGCGCCAGCCGGGATGCTGGGCGTCGAGGAACTCGGCCAGCGCGAGCGGCTCGCCGAAGTTCACGTGCACCTTGCCGAACTTGCGCCCGAGCAGGCGCCAGGCGCCCAGCAGGCCCGAGAGCGATTCGCCGCGCTTCGGCCTGCCCTGCAGTTCGTCGAGGAAGGACTGCCCCTCGAGCAGCTTCTCGTAGCCGAGGTACACCGGCACGAAGACGAGCGGCCGCGCCTGCTCGCGCAGAAAGCTGCGCACGGTCATGCCGAGGATGCCGGTGCGCGGCGCCAGCATGCGCCCGCTGCGGCTGCGCCCGCCCTCGAGGAAGAACTCGATGGGAAAGCCGCGCGCGATCATCATGTGCAGGTATTCGTGGAACACCGCGGCGTAGAGCGGATCGCCCTTGAAGCTGCGCCGCAGGAAGAAGGCGCCGCCGCGGCGCAGCAGCGGCCCGATGACCGGCATGTTGAGGTTCTCGCCGGCGGCGATGTGCGGCGGGGTGAGGCCGCGCTGGTAGACGACGTAGGACAGCAGCAGGTAATCGATGTGGCTGCGGTGGCAGGGCAGGTAGACGATGCCCTGGCCCGGCGCGATGCGGGCAAGGGTCTCGAAGTGGCGCACCTCGACGCCGCCGTAGAGGCGCGTCCACAGCCAGGTGAGGAAGAGCACGAAGGCGCGCACCACGCCGTAGGTGTAGTCGGAGGCGATCTCCAGGGCGAAGCCGCGCGCCGCGTGTTCCGCCGAGGCTTGCGAAACGCCCTTGGCCGCCGCCTCGGCGGCGATCGCCGCGCGCACCGCCGGCGCCGCGAGCAGGGCGTCGACCTGCGTGTTGCGGTGGGAGAGGTCCGGTCCGATGGCGATCTCGCGCTGGCGGCGGAAATGCACGCGCAGCACGCGCGAGAGCTTGCGCACCGCGCGCGCCTCGTCCGGCTCGCCCTCGAGCAGCGCGCGCAGCGAAAGCGGCGCGCCGAAGTTCAGCATGGCCTGGCGGCCGTGCAGCAGGACGGCGAAGAACTGGCGCAACCGCCCCGGCGCGCGCCAGGTCTCGGCGAAGAGCGCCTTGAGGATGGTCTCCTGCTTGTCGGGCGCCCGCCCCCAGAGCAGGGAGACGGGCACGATCTGCACGTCGCAGGCGGGATCGGCGAGGGCCGCCCTGACCATGCCGACCATCAGCGGGGAATGTCCGTAGCGCTCCTTCGCCGTCGACACGAGGCGGCGCGGGCGCGCGATGAAGAAGAAGGAGCGCCGCGACTTCAGCGCGCCGAGCGCGATCGGGGCGCGCGGCGGCGGCAGGCCGGCGCGGCGCGTCTCCTCCATCAGCACCAGCAGGTTGGACAGGTAGCGCTCGTCGAGCACGTAGCACGCCGGGCGCGCCTGATCGAGACCGAGCGCCTCCGGCTTGTCCGGCAGCACGGCCGGCTTCACCCAGAGGTAGAGCAGCCGCCGCAGCAGGGCGAGGGTGAGTCCGGTCAAATCCAGCGGTCGGGACATTCTGGGGCGCAAGGCCTAAATGCAGGTCGGTTGCCGGGAGTATACTTGCCTCCTTGCCGAGGAGCCCAGCCCGCATGAATGCATTGCCCGCCCTGCCCCGCTACACCCTGCGCGAGGAGATCGCCAGCAGCGTCACGCACGGCATCGGCATCCTGCTCGCCATCGCCGGCCTGGCCGTGCTGGTCGCCTTCGCCGCCATAAACGGCGACGCCTGGCACGTGACGAGCTGCAGCATCTTCGGCGCCGCCCTGATCCTCTGCTTCACCACCTCCACGCTCTACCACAGCGTGCAGGTCGAGCGCCTCAAGCACACCCTGCGCGCCCTCGACCATGCCGCCATCTTCGTCCTCATCGCCGGCACCTACACCCCCTTCCTGCTGGTGAACCTGCGCGGGCCGTGGGGCTGGTCGCTCCTCGCCGTGATCTGGGGACTGACTTTTGCCGGCATCGGCCTGCGCCTCTTCCTCAAGGGTCGGCTGCACGGCCTGGTGGTGTCGATCTACATCGCCATGGGCTGGATCGTGGTGGTGGCGGCCGAGCCGATGCTGCGCCATGTCGGCACCGGCGGCCTGATCCTGCTCGCCGCGGGCGGACTCGCCTACACCGCCGGCGTCGCCTTCTACAAGTGGAAGCGCCTGCCCTACAACCACGCCATCTGGCACGGCTTCGTGCTGGCCGGCGCGGCGCTGCACTTCTTCGCCGTGCTGTTCTACGTCATTCCCTGGCCGGGCACGGTAGCCGCCGCCTAAGGGCTGTGGCACACTAGCCGCCCGAGCCGCCGCAGAGCGGACAGCAAACCACCCAAGGAGAACCGCATGGCCGCCCCACTGCCGCCGTTTCACCTCGCCTTCCCCGTCACCGACCTCGAGCGCGCGCGCGAGTTCTACGGCAAGTTCCTCGGCTGTCCCGAGGGGCGCAGTTCGGACGAGTGGGTGGACTTCAACTTCCGCGGCCACCAGATCGTCGCCCATCTCGTCAAGCGGCTCGGCGCGGACGACCCGACCAACAGCGTCGACGGCAAGCAGGTGCCGGTGCGCCACTTCGGCCTGGTGCTGCCGATCGACGAGTGGCAGCGCCTGGCCGAGCGCTTCCGCGCCGCCGGCATGGAGTTCGTCATCGAGCCCTATGTGCGCTTCAAGGGCCAGCCGGGCGAGCAGGCCACCATGTTCATCATGGACCCCTTCGGCAACGCGCTGGAGTTCAAGGCCTTCAGCGATCCGGCGCGGCTGTTCGCCAAGTAGGGCCTGTTCACGTTTTTTTCACGTCATCTTGAAGCGGTCTTGACGCCCCGCTTGATACGGTATGGCCCGTACGATTACGGAGCCCTGCCATGCCTGCCCTGCCGTCCGCCCGCCAGCTCAACCGCTATTTCCTTTTTTCCTGGCTGATCGCCCTCGCCCTCGTCGCCGGCCTTCAAAGCGCACGGCAGTTTCTCGTGCCCGCCGTCGCCGGCTGGACCCTGGCAGCGACGCTGAGCTACGCCTTCCTCTACCTGCTGCCGGCGCTGCTCGCCACGCATCTGCTGCGGCTGGCTATCAGGAAGACCTCGCCGAAAACCGGCTCTGCCCTGCTCGCCGCCACCGCCGTCGGCCTGACGACACTGACCCAGACCCTGCTCTACGCCGACCGCATCATCCGCGACATGTACGGCTTCCACATCAACGGCTTCGTCATCGACCTCGTGTCCACGCCCGGCGGCATCGATTCCCTCGGCGCCACCACGGCGACCCAACTGACGGCGGCGGGAATCGTCAGTCTGCTCGGAGCGGCGCAGGCCGGTCTGTATATCTGGATCGTGCGCCGCGACGGCCTGGCACGGTGGACGGTAAGAATCCGCTGGCGCTGGGCGCTTCTCGCCGTCGCCCTCCTCGGCATGGGCGAACGCATGGCCTACGCCTACAGCGCCGCCTCGAACTACCAGCCCATCCTCTTCGCCAGCGAGCGCTATCCGCTCTACCAGCCGCTCACCATGCGCAAGCTGGCCAAGCACCTCGGCATCGAGTCGCCCCGCGGCGAGGCGCAAAGCCTGAACGTGCGCGAGGGCAGCCTCGCCTATCCGCTGACGCCGCTGCGCGTCGAGACGCCGAAGGCGCCGCTCAACGTCGTCTGGCTGGTGGCCGAGTCGCTGCGCTTCGACATGCTCGACGCGAGGATCATGCCGCGCCTGTGGGCCTTCTCCAACGACGCGCTGCGACTGGAAAAACATTACAGCGGCGGCAACCTGACGCAGATGGGCGTCTTCTCGATGTTCTACGGCCTCTACGGCAACAACTGGTTTCCCATGCACGCGGCGCGGCGCGCGCCGGTGCTGATGGACGTGCTGCAACGGCAGGATTACCAGTTCGCCCTGCACACCAGCCAGCGCTTCACCTATCCGGCCTTCGACAAGACCGTTTTCGTGAACATGCGTGCCGAGGACATGCACGCCTTCGAATCCGGCCCGCCGCCCTGGCAGCGCGATGCGAAGAACATCGACGACATCCTCGCCTTCATCGACCGGCGCGAGCCGTCGCGGCCCTTCATGAGCTACATGTTCTTCGAGTCCACCCACGCGCCCTACGACTTCCCGCAGGAGGGCGCCATCGCGCGGCCCTACCTGGAGAACTTCAACTACCTGACGGCCGACTTCGCCACGCAAACGCCGCAGATCAAGAACCGCTACATCAACGCCGCGCACCACGTCGACGCCCAGATCGGCCGCGTCATCGACCATCTAAAGGCGAAGGGCCTGCTCGAGAAAACCGTGGTCATCGTGCTCGGCGACCACGGCGAGGAATTCATGGAACGCGGCCGCTGGGGCCACAGCGCGGAATTCAACCGCTTCCAGACCGGCACGCCGGCGGTGATCCGCGTGCCCGGCCAGGCGCCACGCGTCGTTTCCGGCATCACCAGCCACCTCGATATCCCGGCCACCCTCATGCCGCTGCTCGGCGTGAAGAACCCGCCGTCCGACTACTCGCATGGCTACGACCTGCTGGCGCCCGGCTACCGGCGCGAATATGCCGTCGCAGCCGACTGGAACCGCATCGCCTACCTCGGCGACGACTTCAAGGTGTCCTTCCCGCTGAATGCTTTGGGCGCCATCCGCAACGAGGTCACCGACGGGGACGACCGCCCACTGGCCGATTCGTCCGGCGTGATCAAGGCGATCCGCACTGCCATGCTGGAGATCATGGGCAATCTTTCCCGCTTCAGCCGCGCCCCGTCCTGATCGTGGAATGGTAGTCTTGCGCTTCCGCAAGAAGGCACGGCATCGATGCGACTGCTGCTGGTCGAAGACAACCGCGACATCCTGGCCAACCTGGCCGACTATCTGGCACTGAAGGGCTATGAGACGGACTGCGCCCACGACGGCCTCACCGGCCTGCACTTGGCGGCGACCAACCCCTATGACCTGATCGTGCTCGACGTCATGCTGCCCGGTATGGACGGCTATACTCTGTGCCAGCGTTTGCGCGAGGGCGAGCGGCGCGACACGCCGGTGATCATGCTCACCGCGCGCGACGCCCTCGACGACCGCCTGCAGGGCTTCGGCAGCGGCGCCGACGACTACGTAACCAAACCCTTCGCCCTGCCCGAGCTGGCCGCGCGCATCGAGGCGGTGCTCAAGCGCACGCGCGCCGGCGGCCGCCGCCTGCTCAGGGTGGGCGATCTCAGCTACGATCTCGACACCCTCGAAGTCACGCGCGCCGGCCAGCCCCTGAAGATCGGCCCGATCGGGCTCAAGCTGCTCGCCGTGCTCATGCAGAAGAGCCCCGCCGTGGCGACGCGCGAGACGCTCGAATCGGCGCTGTGGGGCGATGCCCCGCCCGACAGCGACAGCCTGCGCAGCCACATCCACACCCTGCGCCAGCAGATCGACAAGCCTTTCCCGAAACCGCTGCTGCACACCGTACACGGCGTCGGTTTCCGTCTCGCCGAAACCGAAGATGCAGCGAAATGACATGGAGCCGCGCAGCGGTGAACCGTCGTCCCCCCCTTCCCCGGGAAGGGGGGCGGGGGAAAGGCCGCACATGACTGCAAGACGAAGTCTTGCAAAGCGCATCGTTGTCGCCTTCGTGCTGATGACGCTGGTGGTGGCCGGCGTCTTCTCGCTCACCGTGGTGATGTCGATCAGCTACACCGAGGAGAACTACGCATCCTCGACCATGAGCAAACAGCTCGACGACATCCTCACCGCCCTCGACAAGGGCCGGCCCTTCCATCTCGAGCAGGATGCCCAGCTCTATGTCAGGGGCCCCGACGGCCAGCCGCCCCTGCCGGCCTGGCTGCGCGACGTCAGGCCCGGTTTCCAGGAAATCGAGCGCGAGGGCGACGAGCAGCATGTCTACGCGCGCGAGGCGAACGGCACCCTGTATGTGCTGGTGCAGGACCAGGAGGAGTTCGAGCAGCGCGAGGACGTCCTTTATGTCGTCATCGCCGTCGCCTTCGTTCTCAGCATGCTGTCGGCGTGGGGGCTGGGCCTGCTCATGGCGCGCCGCGTCATCGCGCCGGTGATCCGTCTCTCCGAACAGGTGCAGCACCGCGAGCAGCAACTGACGGGGGCGCCGCCGCTGGCGGCGGATTATCCCGCCGACGAGGTCGGCCGCCTCGCCGCCGCCTTCGATGCCACGCTCGGCCGGCTGCGCCAGGCGCTCGAGCGCGAGCGCATTTTCACCAGCGACGTCAGCCACGAATTGCGCACACCGCTCATGGTCATCGCCAGTTCATGCGACCTGATGATGGCACAGGGGCTGGCCGATCCCAGACAACTGGCACAGGTGCTGCGCATCCAGGCCGCCTGCAACGAAATGCAGGAACTGGTGGAAACCTTCCTGCGCCTGGCGCGCGTATCCGACGGCGAGCGCGAAGAAGCGGAGGTCACGCTGGCCCAGGTCGCCGGCGAGCAGATCGACCGCCTGCGCCCCGAAGCGGCCGACCGCGGCCTGGAGTTCGGCCTGATCAGCGAAGGCGAGGACGCCGGGCGCTACCCGGCACCATTGCTGCGCGCCGTACTCTCCAACCTGCTGCGCAACGCCATCCACTACACCGACCGCGGCTACGTCCGCCTGGTGCTGCGGCCGGGCGGCTTCAGCGTCTGCGACTCCGGCGCCGGCATCCCCCCCGAGCAGCGCGAGAGCGTGTTCCAGCCCTTTGTGCGCGGCGACCGCAGTCGCGGCGACGGGCTCGGCCTGGGTCTATCGCTGGTGCAGCGCATCTGCCGGCGCCAGGGCTGGCGCGTCCACCTCGGCGAGAACCACAGCGGCGGCTGCGAGTTCCGCGTCGAGCTTGCCGTTTAACGAATTTTTCACACCGGATTGACACGCCCCTGACGACGGGGCCGCTAGAGTGGGCGATCGTTCGGCCATGCCGCTGACAACCCGCTCACATGAACACAGACTTCGCCGCAACCGCGTCCCCCCTGAGCCTGCCGCGCCCGCGCACCGGCCTCGACTGGGACGCCCTCGGCCGCGCCTACCTGTTCTTCTGGTACTTCTCGGGCGTCACCCACCTTCTGCTCGTCGCCAGCGGCGCGACGGGCTTCTCGCCGCTGCGCCACGGCCTACTCAACAGCCTGCTCTGGCTGGTGCCGCTGCTCGCCTTTCCCCGCCAGGGAGTGCGCCTCGCCGGCCTGATCGGTTTGGCGCTCTGGGCGTTCTCGCTCGTCAACCTCGGCTACTTCGCCATCTACCGCCAGGAATTCTCGCAAAGCGTCCTCTTCATCCTGTTCGACTCGAATCCCGCGGAGGCGAGCGAATACATCGGCAACTACTTCGCCTGGTGGATGGTGCCGGCCCTGCTGGCCTATTCGGCGGGCGCCTGGTGGCTGTGGCGCCGCCTGCGTCCGCTCACCATGCCGCGGCGGGCGGCGTGGTCGCTGGCGCTCGCCATCCTGGCGCTGATTGCCCTGCCGGGGACCTACCGGATCCTTTACAAGAACAAGGGGCTCGACGCCAACACCTTCTCGCGCGCGCTCGCCAACAGCCTCGAACCGGCGGTGCCCTGGCAATTCGCCGTCGGCTATTTCAAATACGAGCAGCAACTGACGAAGATGCACGACTTGCTCGAGCGGAACCGGCGCCTGCCGCCGGTCGCCAACCTGGCCGATGCCCATGCCGGCCAGCCGGCGACGCTGGTGCTGGCCATCGGCGAGTCGACCAGCCGTCTGCACATGAGCCTGTATGGCTACGGCCGCCAGACCTCGCCGCGGCTGGAAGCCATGCGCGACCGGCTCACCGTGTTCAACCGGGTGGTGGCCTCGCGGCCCTACACCATCGAGACGCTGCAGCAGGCGCTCACCTTCGCCGACCAGGAGCATCCGGATCTCTACCTCACCCGTCCCTCGCTGATGAACATCATGAAGCAGGCCGGCTACAAAACCTACTGGGTCACCAACCAGCAGACGCTGACCATGCGCAACACAATGCTGACCAATTTCTCGGAACAGGCCGACGAGCAGGTCTACCTGAACCACAGCCGCTCGCAGAACTCCTACCGTTACGACGGCAACGTGCTGGACCCCTTCTCGCGCATCCTGACGGACAAGGCCGAGCGCAAATTCATCGTGGTGCACCTGCTCGGCACGCACATGATCTACGAATACCGCTATCCGCCCGAATTCAACGTGTTCAAGGACAGGAGCGGACTGCCGGAGTGGGTCACCGACAGGCAGCTGCCGCTGATCAACCACTACGACAATGCCGTGCGCTACAACGACCATGTCCTCGCCAGCCTGATCGAGCGCCTGGACAGCCTGGGCGGCAAGTCGATGCTGCTGTACTTTTCCGATCATGGGGAAGATGTCTTCGATTCCCCTGCGCACGATTTCATCGGCCGCAACGAGGCCCGCCCGACGCTGCCGATGTACGCCGTGCCGTTCCTGCTCTGGCGCTCCGCGGCCTGGCAGCAGGCCCGGGGACGCAATTTCGACAAACAGGTCGACCGCCCCTACCAGACATCGCACCTGATCCATACCTGGGCCGATCTGGCCGGGCTCTCCTTCGACGATTACGACCCGAGCAAGAGCGTCGTCAATGCCCGCTTCAGGGAGCGCCCCCTTCTGGTCGGCAACCCGGGCTCGCAGAAGGCCCTGGTCGACCTGAGCACGCTGCCCCCCCATTAGCCCGTGAGTCATCCAGGCGCCCTTTCGCACCGACCAGATGAGACGGCTTGCATTCAAAAGAGAACTCAGCGGCAACGCCCTGCTGCTGCTGACTTGCCTCGTCCTGGTCGGCGGCGGCAATGCGAGTTTCATCGCGAACGTATTGCAGGCCTTCCCGCCCACGGCACGCAACCTGCCGGCCCTGCTGTCGCTCGCCGGCGCCTTCCTCGCGCTCAACGTCCTCCTGCTGGGGGGATTCGCACTGGGAAAGCTAACCAAGCCGGTCCTGATCACGGTGCTGCTGGCCGCCTCGATCAGCGCCTATTTCATGGACAATTTCGGCACGGTCATCGGCGTGGATATGCTGCGAAACGTCGCCCAGACCCATGCGGGCGAGGCGCTCGACCTGGTCACGCCCGGTCTGCTGGCCTATTTCTGCCTGCTCGGCGTCCTGCCCGCCGCCGTGATCGGGCGCATCCCACTGGCCTGGCGCGGATGGCGGCACGAACTGCTCAGCCGGGCCAAGCTGCTCGCGTTGTGCCTGCTTGGGACAACGATCTTGGTCGTCGCCTTCGGCAGCTTCTATGCCTCCTTCGTGCGCGTGCACAAGCCGCTGAGAAGCTATGCCAATCCCGCCTATTTCCTGCTGTCCGCCGTCAAGTTCCTCGGCAGCGGACGGCATGACCCCGACGGCCCCTTGGCGGTCGTTGCCGCAGACGCGCATATCTCCAAGGACGACAAACACCGGGAACTGATCATTCTCGTCATCGGCGAAACGGCAAGGGCCGACCGCTTCTCGATCAACGGCTACGCGCGCGACACCACGCCGCGTCTGAGGGAAGCCCAGGCCATCAGCCTGCCCGATTTCCGCTCCTGCGGCACCTCGACGGCCGTCTCCGTGCCGTGCATGTTCTCGCCGCAGGGCATGGCCCGCTTCGACCCGCGCAAGGCCCGGCACGAGGAGAATCTCCTCGACATCGTGCAGCGCGCCGGGGTGAACGTACTTTGGCTGGACAACAATTCCGACTCGAAGGGCATCGCCTTGCGCGTTCCCTACCTGGACTACAAGTCCCCCGAGATCAACACCGTGTGCGACCAGGAATGCCGCGACGAGGGCATGCTGGTGCCGCTGCAGGATTACATCGACAGCCACCCCTCGGGGGACATCCTCGTTGTCCTGCACCAGATGGGCAACCACGGGCCGGCCTACTACAAGCGCTATCCGCCGGAGTTCGAGAAGTTCCGGCCGGCCTGCCGGAGCAAGGATCTGAGCCGGTGCAGCCAGGAGGAGATCGGCAACGCCTACGACAATGCCATCCTCTACACCGATCATTTCCTGGGCAAGGCGATCGAGCTGCTGAAACGGAATGACGCGAAGTTCGAAACCGCGCTGTTCTACTTGAGCGACCACGGCGAATCCCTCGGCGAGGGCGGCGTCTATCTGCATGGCCTGCCCCGCCCCATCGCCCCGGAGAGCCAGCTGCACGTGCCGGCCATTCTCTGGTTCGGCAGCGGTTTCGACGAACTCGACCGGCCGGCGCTGGAGCGCAAGCGCCATCGGCGCTACACCCACGACCACCTCTTCCACACCCTCCTCGGCTTTTTCGAGATCAAAACCGCTTTCTACAAGCCGGAGCTGGATATCCTTGACGGGTGCCGGAAGGACGAATGAAACGGCCCCCGCGCCGGACGGTTGTGGCATAGTTTCCCGGTCGGCCGTCCCGGCCGCTCAAGGCAACACGACCGCTTCCGCCGCGCCGCCGTCCTGCTGGCAACGGCATTCTTCCTCGCCGCCTGCGGCTCTAAGGTCTCGGCCGAGAATTTCGAACGCATCCGGAACGGCATGACCCAGAAGGAGGTCGTCGCCATCCTCGGCGAGCCGGCCGAGACCAGTTCCGTCAGCATCGGCGGCCTGTCCGGCGGCATGGCCACCTGGCGCGACGGCAACACCGAGATTTCCGTGCAGTTCGTGAACGACAAGGTGCAGGCCAAGCAGTTGAGCCGCGGGCTTCCCGCGACGCAGGGGAAGTAGGCGCGCCGGATCCCTTTACTGCCCTTCCAGCAGCTTCGCCTGCGCCGCCGCCAGCCGCGCGATGGGCACGCGCGGACCCGAGCACGACACGTAGTTCAACCCGATCTGGTGGCAGAAGCGGATCGAGGCAGGGTGTCCGCCGTGCTCGCCGCAGATGCCGACCTTGAGGTCCGGGTTGGTCTTGCGGCCATCGGCCACCGCCAGCTTCATCAACTCGCCGACGCCCTTCTGGTCGAGCACCTCGAAGGGGTTGTCGATGAGGATGCCGGTCTCGATGTAGCCCGGCAGGAACTTGTTCTCGGCGTCCTCGCGGCTGAACGAGAAGGTGGCCTGCGTCAGGTCGTTGGTGCCGAAGCTGAAGAACTGCGCCATCTCGGCCATGCGGCCGGCGCGCAGGCAGGCGCGCACCACCTCGAGCATGCTGCCGAACTTGACCCCGACGTTGATGCCGTGGGTGAGTTCGACGACCTTGTGCAGGTCCTGCACGTACTTGTGGATGCGCTTGAGTTCCTCGACGGTCGCCACCTGCGGCACCATGATCTCCGGATGCACCTCGATGCCCTCCTTGGCGCATAGCGCCGCCGCCTCGAGGATGGCCTGGATCTGCATCTTGTAGATTTCCGGATAGGTGATGCCGAGGCGCACGCCGCGGTGGCCGAGCATCGGGTTCACCTCGGAGAGCGCGCGCACCTTCTTCAGCGTCTTCTCCTTCTTCAGGATGATGTCGTCCTCGAGGTGGCTGTCCTTGAAGTCCTCCATGCTGCCGGAGAGCTTGCTGAGCCCGTCGGCGTACTGCTGGTAGAGCCGCGGGTTGAGGAGCTTGAGGGTCTCGGGCAGTTCCTCCAGCGCCTTGATCGAGTCGCGCAGGTGGTGCAGGTGGGCAATTTCCAGCTCGAGCTGCGCCGCCGTGGGCAGGAACTCGTGCAGCGGCGGGTCCATCAGGCGCACGGTGACCGGCAGGCCGCGCATGGCCTTGAAGATGCCCTTGAAGTCGGCGCGCTGGATCGGCAGCAGCCGGTCGATGGCGGCCTGGCGCTCCTCGGCGCTCTCGGCGAGGATCATCTCCTGCACGATGGGCAGGCGGTCGGTGGCATTGAACATGCGCTCGGTGCGGCAGAGGCCGATGCCCATGGCGCCGAACTCCCTCGCCCGCGTCGCGTCGTCCGGCGTGTCGGCGTTGGCCATCACCTGGAGGCGCGCCACCTCGTCGGCCCATTTGAGCAGGGTCTGCATGTCCTCGCTGAATTCGGCCTGCACGGTCGGCACCTCGCCGGCATAGACGTTGCCGTTGCTGCCGTTGATGGTGACGACATCACCCTCGTGCAGCGTGGTGTCGCCGATGACGGCGCAGCGCTTGATGTCGTCGATGTGGATGGCCTCGCAGCCGGAAACGCAGGGCTTGCCCATGCCGCGCGCCACCACCGCGGCGTGCGAGGTCTTGCCGCCGCGCGAGGTGAGGATGCCCTGGGCCTGGAAGAAGCCGTGGATGTCCTCCGGCTTGGTCTCCTCGCGCACGAGGATGATGCGCTCGCCCGCCTTGCCGCGCGCCTCCGCCGTGTCGGCGTCGAAGACGATCCGGCCGGAGGCGGCGCCGGGCGAGGCCGGCAGGCCGGTGGCGAGCGGCTTGCCCTTGAAGCCGGGCGAGAGCTGCGGCACGAGCAACTGCTCGAGGATGCCCGGGTCGATCCGCGTCAGGGCGCGCTCGCGGCCGATCAGGCCTTCCTTGAACATCTCGACCGAGGTGCGCACCATGGCCTGGGCGTTCATCTTGCCGTTGCGCGTCTGCAGGCAGTAGAGCGTGCCGCGCTCAATGGTGAATTCGAAGTCCTGCACCTCCTTGTAGTGCGACTCGAGCCGGTTGTGCAGTTCGAGCAGCTGCCGGTAGATCGGCGGCATGTCGCGCTCCATCTCGGCGATCGGCTTCGGCGTGCGGATGCCGGCAACGACATCCTCGCCCTGGGCGTTGACCAGGTATTCGCCGTAGATGAGGTTCTCGCCCGTGCCCGGGTTGCGCGTGAAGCCGACGCCGGTGCCGGAGTCGTTGCCCATGTTGCCGAACACCATGGTGCACACGTTCACCGCCGTGCCGTTGGCCATCTCCCGGGTGATCTTGAACTGCCGGCGGTAGTCGACGGCGCGCTTGCCGTTCCAGGAATTGAACACCGCGCCGACGGCGATCTCGAGCTGCTGGTAGGGATCCTCGGGGAAGGGCTTGCCGGTCTTGGTCTCGACGATCTTGGCGAACTGCTCGGCCAGTTCGGCCAGATGCTCGGCCTTGAGGTCCACGTCCTGCGCGGCGCCGACCTTGCGCTTCATGGCGTGCATGGCCTCGTCGAAATGCCGGTCGTCGATATTGAGCGCGATCTTGCCGAAGAGCTGGATGAAGCGGCGCCAGGCGTCGTAGCCGAAGCGCGGGTTGTTGGTGAGCTTGATCAGGCCCTGCAGGGTGGCCTTGTTGAGGCCGAGGTTGAGGACGGTGTCCATCATGCCCGGCATGGACATGGCCGAGCCGGAGCGCACCGACACCAGCAGCGGATTGTCCGCGGCTCCGAAGCCCTTGCCGGTCTTCTTCTCCAGCGCCTTCATGTGCGCGCGGATGTCGTCCATCAGGCCCTCGGGCAGCTGGTTGCGCTCGAGGTAGGCAAGGCAGGCCTCGGTGGAGATGGTGAAGCCGGGCGGCACGTTGAGGCCGATCTGCGTCATCTCGCACAGATTGGCGCCCTTGCCGCCGAGCAGCATCTTGTTCTTGCCGTCGCCTTCCTCGAAGGCGTAAATCAATTTGCGGGCGTTCATGTTGACCAGGCCTCGGTTGGAAAAAAGGTTGAGTGTGCCATGTGCGACCGCGGAAAACCATGCGCGGCACAGTGGCAATGCCTCAAAGGGCGAGCAAATTTTTTCAGGCAATCATAAGCTAAACTTGTCGTTTCCATAAGCAAACCTCCCAGGAGACCAGACATGAAGCTGTATTACAGCCCCGGCGCCTGTTCCCTTTCCCCGCACATCGCCCTGCGCGAGGCCGGCCTGCCTTTCGAACTGGTGAAGAAGGACCTGACCTCCAAGACCCTGGCCGACGGCAGCGACTTCCGCGCCATCAACCCCAAGGGCTACGTGCCGGCGCTGGCGCTCGACGACGGCCAGGTCCTCACCGAGGGGCCGGCCATCGTCCAGTACATCGCCGACCGCGCGCCGGAAAAGGGACTGGCGCCGCCCGCCGGCACGATGGAGCGCGTGCGCCTGCAGGAATGGCTGAACTACATCACCTCGGAACTGCACAAGACCTTCAGCCCGCTGTTCAACAAGCAGGCCTCGGAGGACTGGAAGGACGCGGCGCGCAAGCTGCTCGACCGCCGCATCGACTACGTGGCGAAGGCGCTCGAAGGCCGCAATTACCTCATGGGCGAGACGTTCAGCGTGGCCGACTGCTATCTGTTCACCGTGCTCAACTGGGCGCACTGGGTGAAGATCGACCTCTCCCGCTGGCCGGGCGTCACCGAATACCAGAAGCGCATCGCCGCGCGCCCGGCCGTGCAGGAGGCGCTCAAGGCCGAGGGGCTGAAAGGCTGACCGCCCGGATCCGATGGGCGGCCGACAGTCGGCCCCCGTTAGCGACTATCATGGTCCGACCATGCATTCCCTGAAAACCGCCCTGTTCGCCGGTCTGATGCTGGCGCCGCTGGCCGCGCTGGCGCAGCCGGCCTACGCTCCCGCCGAGGATCGTCCCGGCCGCATCGTGCTCGTGCCCATGTCGGTCGAGCGGCCCTCGGGCGACGGCTGGGTGATGGTGCGCCGCACCGATCAGGAACTCACCTTCATGCGGCCGGCGACGGGCAATCGCAACAGCCTGGTCGCCATCGCCTCGGGCAAGGTGCCCGACCGGCGCGCGCGCACCGCGCAGGAGCTCGCCGCCAACATCCGGGATGAACTGAAAGGCAAGACCGACGACAAGCGCTTCGAGGTGCTGGCCGAGGAGGTTCAGGTCGACACCTCGGGGGAGCGCAAGTGCGCGCGCTATCGACAGCAGGCGCGCGACAAGGGCGCCGTCGGCGCCGACGGCAAGGCGCAGATCATCGATCTGTACGGCCTGGCCTGCCTGCATCCGGCCGATGAGGGCATCGTCCTCACCGTCTCTTACTCCGAGCGCGGCTCCGCCGGGTCCGCCAATCCGCGTCTCGCCGAGGAATCCGCGCGCTTCTTCCAGGGCATGCGCCCGCATGCCCCGCTCAAGGGCAAGGCGTGGCAGACCCTCGCCGAGCAGGACGACGCCAATGCCCAAGTCTGGCTTGCCCGCACCCTGTTCCAGTCCAACGAGTTGGAGGAGGCCATCGTCTGGCTCGGACGAGCGGCGGACAAGAGCCAGCCGGAGGCGCAGACCCTGCTCGGGCTGTCCTACTTCAGCGGACGGGCCGTCACGCGCAGCCCGGAAGAGGCCGTCAAGTGGCTGCGTCTGGCAGCCGAGAAGGGCTATCCGAAGGCCGAAGGCCTGCTCGGATTGACGCTCATCACCGCACCGGAGATGCGCAACCAGGAGGACGGCGTGCGCTGGGTGCGCAAGGCGGCGGCCGACGGCGATCCGCTCGGCCAGACACTGCTCGGCGAACTGCTGATCCATGGCCGTGCCGGCGTGGCGGAAAACGAGCCCGAGGGCGCCGCCTGGGTGCGCAAGGGGGCTGAACAGGGCGATGCCCGCGCGCAATATGAACTCGCCCGGCTGCTCGCCAACGGCATCGCCATGGAAAAGGACTTTCAGCAGGCCCGCTTCTGGCTGGAATTGTCCGCCGTGCAGGGCAACCCGGACGCGCGCAAGGTGCTCGACCAGAACCGGCGCCCATCCGAGGCGCCGGCGAAGAAGCCCTCGGGCGAGGACAAGTAGCCCCTTTCTCTTCGCTGCGGCGCAATATGCTGCGCCGCCTCTTTATTTTGAAACATTTGCGGCGTAGGCTGGTCTTCCAAAAGGAGTGATCGAGGAGACAGCCATGGCCAGCGCCAAACCGATCGGCACGCTTGCCGAATGCTATGCCAACGCCCTCGCCATCGAACGCGAGGCGGCCGCGCGCAGCGTGCAGTTCGCGGATTTCCTGGAGGACCACGGCGCGCAGGCGACGGCGGACCTTTTCCGCCGCCTGGCGCGCTTCGAGCAGCAGCACGTCGAGGAACTCGAGCGCCGCACCGCCGGCATGCCCCTGCCGGCATTGCGATCATGGGAATTCAGCTGGCTCGACGACGCGCCCTCGGAGCAGGTCGACCACGAGTTCGTCTTCCACCTGATGACGCCGCACGACGCGCTGACGATCGCGCTCGGCGCCGAGAAGCGCGCCCAGGCGCTCTACGAGCAGGCCATCGTCGTCAGCGACGATCCGGAAGTGAAGCGCCTCGCGCGCGAACTGGCCGGCGAGGAGCTGGAGCACATTGCCTGGCTGGAAGACGGCCTGAAGCGTGTGCCGCGCCCCATCACCAGCGAAGCCGACTACGAAGCGCTGTTCAATGCGGCTTCTTCGCCGAATTGATGAACGCCACCGGGAACACAACGTCCGCCGCCGCGTGTTTCTGCTGCGCGTTCCGGTAGTCTGGCATGTGCGGCGCTGAAATGCCCGAGGCAGCCATCAGCTTGCCGATCAGCACCTGGATCTGGTCGGCGAACCAGGCCTCCTCGTAGCGCGTTGGCAAGAAGCGCAATTCCCTGACGCGCTCGGGAATATCCGCCGCTTCGAGGATGTCGTCGGCGGCATAGGCGCCCGAAAAGAAGCGCCCCGCCACGAAGCGCAGAAAACAACCGCCCTTGCCATCCGCGGCGAGCACGAAGACGCGGGCGCCCGAAGGCGACTCCTCGTCCTCCTCCTCGAACACCGGATGCACGGCGAAGGCCGCCGCCTTGCGCTGCAGGACGTAATGAACCGCCTCGTCGAAGGACAGCCGGTTGTCCTCGAAGAGCGGCTGGACGTTGCTGGATTCTTCTGTTGTCATTGGGGTTTCTCCGTTGGGATCAATAAGCTATCAGCTTGCCGTCCGCTGTGGCAAGCTGGCTTTTCTCTTCGCCAATCGAAATCCCAAATGTCAGACAGGAAGCAGCCCGTCATCGCCATCCGCGGCGCGCGCCAGAACAACCTGAAAAACCTCAGCCTCGACCTGCCCACCGGTGAACTCATCGTCGTCACCGGCGTCTCCGGCTCGGGCAAGAGCTCGCTGGTCTTCGACACGCTCTACGCCGAGGGGCAGCGGCGCTACGTCGAGACCTTCTCGCCCTACGCGCGCCAGTTCCTCGACCGCATGGACCGCCCGCAGGTCGATGCGATCTCCGGCATCCCGCCGGCCATCGCCATCGACCAGACCAACCCGGTGCGCACCTCGCGCTCCACCGTCGGCACCATGACGGAGCTCGCCGACCACCTCAAGCTGCTCTACGCCCGCGCGGCGCGCCTTTACTGCCGCGGCTGCGGCCAGCCGGTGCGGCGCGACACGGCGGAAAGCATCCACGCGGAAATAGTCAGTCGCTGCGGCACGGCGCAGGACCCGCGCCTGATCGTCGCCTTCCCCGTCGAGGTGCCGCACAACTTCGGCGAGGACGAGGTGCTGCGCCTGCTCGAAGCCCAGGGCTACACGCGCATCCACGCCCGCCGCGGCAAGACGATCGAGGTGGTGCAGGACCGCTTCCGCCTCGCCCATGCCGAGCGCGCCCGCGTGATCGAGGCGCTGGAGGCGGCGCTGCGCGTCGGCCAGGGCCGCGTTGCCATTTATCCGCTCACTGATGACGGCACGCCGGCGACGCCGTGGAAGTTCTCCACCGATCTGCACTGCGCCGACTGCGACATCCATTACGCCGAGCCGACACCGAGCAGCTTCTCCTTCAACTCGCCGCTCGGCGCCTGCGAGGCCTGCCGCGGCTTCGGCCGCATCATCGGCGTCGACTTCGGCCTGGTGGTGCCCGACGAGTCGAAGACGCTCGCCGGCGGCGCGGTGAAGCCCTGGCAGACCGAGTCCTACCGCGAGTGCCAGCAGGATATGGCGAAGTACGCGCCGAAGCGCGGCGTGGCCATGGACATCCCCTGGCGCGACCTGCCGCCCGAGCATCGCCGCTGGGTGCTGGAGGGCGACGACGACTGGGTGAGCTGGAAGCAATCCTGGCCCGGCAAGTGGTACGGCGTGCGCCGCTTCTTCGACTGGCTGGAGACCAAGGCCTACAAGATGCACATCCGCGTGCTGCTGTCGCGCTACCGCGCCTACACGCCCTGCGCGGCCTGCGACGGCGCGCGCCTGAAGCCGGAGTCGCTGCTGTGGAAGCTCGGCGCGGAGAAGCTTTCCATCCACGACCTGATGCTGCTGCCGATCGAACGCTGCCGCGACTTCTTCGCCGCGCTCGCCCTGCCCGCCCCGCTCGACGAGGCGGCCGACCTGCTGCTCGGCGAGATCCGCACGCGCCTCGCCTACCTGTGCGAGGTCGGCCTCGGCTACCTCACGCTCGACCGCCAGTCGCGCACGCTCTCCGGCGGCGAGGTGCAGCGCATCAACCTCACCACCGCGCTCGGCACCTCGCTGGTGAACACCCTGTTCGTGCTCGACGAGCCGTCCATCGGCCTGCACCCGCGCGACATGGGCCGCGTCATCAATGTCATGCGCCGCCTGCGCGACGCCGGCAATTCGCTGGTGGTGGTCGAGCACGACCCGCAGATCATGTTTGAAGCCGACCGGCTGCTCGACATGGGCCCCGGCCCGGGCGAGCGCGGCGGCGAGGTGGTGTTCTTCGGCGCGCCGAGCGAGATGCGGCAGGCGGAGACGCTGACGGCGGAGTATTTGTCGGGGCGAAAGCGGGCCGAAGGTGCTGCCCCCTCACCCCAGCCCTCTCCCCGCAAGCGGGGAGAGGGGGTAGACGCCCCCTCGCCCCTCAGGGGAGAGGGCCGGGGTGAGGGGTGGTTGGAAATCCTCGGCGCGCAGGAACACAACCTGAAAAACATCGACGTCGCCCTGCCGCTCAACCGCCTGGTCTGCGTGACGGGCGTTTCCGGCTCGGGCAAGTCGACGCTGGTGCAGGACGTGCTCCACGCCGCGCTGCGCAAGCAGCAGGGCAAGCCGACCGAGGCGCCGGGCCAACACCGCGCGCTGCGCGGCTTTGAACACATCGCCGAAGTGGCGATGGTCGACCAGACGCCGATCGGCAAGACGACGCGCTCCAACCCGGCCAGCTACGTCGGCGCCTTCGACCCGATCCGCAACCTGTTCGCGAAGGACGAGGTTTCGAAGGAGCGCGGCTATACGCCGGGCACCTTCAGCTTCAACTCCGGCAACGGCAGGTGCCCGACCTGCGGCGGCAACGGCTTCGAGCACGTCGAGATGCAGTTCCTCTCCGACGTCTACCTGCGCTGCCCCGACTGCGACGGCAAACGCTTCCGCGCCGAAGTGCTGGAGGTTACGCTCGAGGGCAAGTCGATCGCCGACGCATTGGCGCTCACCGTATCGGAGGCACTGACTTTCTTCGCCGACCGGCCGGAAGTGCTGGCGCGCCTGGCGCCGCTGGCCGACGTCGGCCTCGACTACCTGCGCCTCGGCCAGCCGGTGCCGACGCTCTCCGGCGGCGAGGCGCAGCGCCTCAAGCTCGCCGGCCACCTTGCCGACAGCGACACGGAAGGCAAACCGACGCTGTTCCTCTTCGACGAGCCGACGACGGGCCTGCACTTCGACGACATCGCCAAGCTGCTGAAGTCTTTCCGCCGCCTGGTCGCCGCCGGCCACTCGCTGGTAGTGATCGAGCACAACCTCGACGTCATCCGCGCCGCCGACTGGATCGTCGACCTCGGCCCGGAGGGCGGCGAGGCCGGCGGCGAGCTGGTCTGCGCCGGCACGGTGGCGGAGGTGATGGGGTGCGAGGCGTCGCATACGGGGAAGGCGCTGCGGGAGTACGAATCCGCCTTCGTCGACTGGGCGCGCGCGGCGTCGCCTGTCGCCCTGCCGGCGCCGCCGCAGGCCGACGACAGCATCCGCATCCACAACGCCCGCGAGCACAACCTGAAGGGCGTGGACGTCGACATCCCGCGCAACCGCTTCACCGTCGTCACCGGCGTCTCCGGCTCGGGCAAGTCGACCCTGGCCTTCGACATCCTCTTCGCCGAGGGGCAGCGCCGCTACCTCGAGTCGCTCAACGCCTACGCCCGCCAGTTCGTGCAGCCCTCGGCGCGGCCCGACGTCGACGCCATCTTCGGCATCCCGCCGACGGTGGCCATCGAGCAGCGCACCAGCCGCGGCGGGCGCAAGAGCACGGTCGGCACGCTCACCGAGATCCAGCACTTCCTGCGCCTGCTCTACGTCAAGCTCGGACTGCAGCATTGCCCCGACTGCGCCGTGCCGATCGAGCCGCAGAGCGAGGAGGCCATCGCCGCGCGCATCCTGCGCGACTGGCGCGGCCGGCACATCGGCCTGCTGGCGCCGCTGGTGACGGCGAGGAAGGGCGTGTACACCGACCTCGCCAAGTGGGCGGCGGCCAAGGGCTTCACGCACCTGCGCGTCGACGGCGCCTTCCTGCCGACGGCCAAGTGGCCGCGCCTCGACCGCTTCCGCGAACACGACATCGCGCTGCCGGTGGCCGACCTCGTCGTCACGGCGGACAACGAGGCGGAACTGCGCGCCGCGCTGGCCCGCGCGCTGGAATTCGGCAAGGGCACGCTGCAGGTGGTCGGCCCGCTCGACGCGCTGGCGCAGGCCATCCGCCAGGGCAGGAACGAGGCGAAGCTGGAGCAGCACAGCTTCTCGACGAAACGCGCCTGCCCCTCCTGCGGCAAAAGCTTCGCCGAACCCGACCCGCGCCTGTTCTCCTACAACTCCAGGCACGGCTGGTGCGGAAGTTGTTACGGCACGGGGCTGGCCATCACCGGCTTCGACGCCGAGCAGACCGGCGAGGAGATCTGGTGGAACGAATGGTTCGAAGGGGAAGCGCACGCCTGCCCGGCCTGCTCGGGCAAGCGCCTCAACCCCACCGCGCTGGCGGTGCGCTTCCGCGACCACTCCATCGCCGATCTTTCCGCCCTGCCGGTCTCCGGACTCGAAGCGTTCTTCGCCAAACTCAAGCTCGCCGGCCGCGACGAGGCCATCGCCCGCGACATCCTCGTCGAACTGCACTCGCGCCTGGCCTTCCTGCGCGAGGTCGGCCTCGACTACCTGGCGCTCGACCGCGCCGCGCCGACGCTCTCCGGCGGCGAGGCGCAGCGCATCCGGCTGGCCGCCCAGCTCGGCTCCAACCTGCAGGGCGTCTGCTACATCCTCGACGAGCCGACGATAGGACTGCATCCGCGCGACAACCGCATCCTGCTCGACACCCTGGCGAAGCTGGAGGCCAAGGGCAACACCCTGGTGGTGGTCGAGCACGACGAGGACACCATCCGCCGCGCCGACCACGTGCTCGACCTCGGCCCCGGCGCCGGCACGCAGGGCGGCCGCGTCGTCGCCGAAGGCACGGCGGAGGAGTTGATGCGCCACCCCGACTCCGTCACCGGCCAATGTCTCGCGCAGCCCTTGCTGCACCCGCTCGCGCCGCGGCGAAAAGTCAGTCCCCGCGATACGGCGCTGGAGATCGTCGGCGCCACTCTCCACAACCTGAAGGACCTCGACCTCGCCCTGCCGCTCGCCCGCCTGTCGGTGGTGACCGGCGTCTCGGGCTCCGGCAAGTCGACGCTGGCGCGCGAGGTGCTGCGCGACAACCTGCACCGGCGGGTGGCCGAGGGGCGCAAGCACAAGAGCGCGCCCCTGCACGGCTGCCGCGAACTGCGCGGCTGGGAAGCCGTCGCCCGCGTGCTCGAAGTCGACCAGACGCCGATCGGCAAGACGCCGCGCTCCTGCCCGGCCACCTACGTCGGCTTCTGGGACGCCGTGAGGAAGCTCTTCGCCGACACGGCGGAGTCGCGCATCCGCGGCTACTCGGTCTCGCGCTTCTCCTTCAACACCGCCGGCGGCCGCTGCGAGGCCTGCGAGGGCCAGGGCGTCGTGAGGATCGAGATGAGCTTCCTGCCCGACGTGAAGGTGCCCTGCGACTCTTGCCGCGGCACGCGCTTCAACGCCGAGACGCTGACGGTGCGCTGGAAGGGGAAACACATCGGCGAGGTGCTGGCCATGAGCGTCGACGAGGCCGTCGACTTCTTCTCGGCGCATCCGTCCATCCACCACGCCCTGCGCCTGCTGCAGGACGTCGGCCTCGGCTACCTCACCCTCGGCCAGCAGAGCCCGACGCTCTCCGGCGGCGAGGCGCAGCGCATCAAGCTGGTGACCGAGCTGGCGAAGGTTCGCCCCTCACCCCAGCCCTCTCCCCGCGCGCGGGGAGAGGGAGGTGCGCCCCGACAGATGAGCGCCCACACCCTCTACGTCCTCGACGAGCCGACGGTCGGCCTGCACATGGCCGACGTGGAGAAGCTGATCCGCGTGCTGCACCGCCTGGTCGACGGCGGCAACACGGTGGTGGTGATCGAGCACAACCTCGACGTGATGGCCGAAGCGGACTGGATCGTGGACCTCGGCCCGGAAGGCGGCGCGGCGGGCGGGCGCATCGTCGCCCAGGGCGCGCCCGAGAAGGTGGCCAACGCGGCCTCGCACACCGGCCGGATACTGAAGGACTTTCTGGCGGAACGCTCGCGCTAGAGGCTGTCGAAATGCTGCGCCATGCGCCGGCGCAGCGCAGCGTCGGGCAGACGGCCGTAATTCGCGCCCATGTTCTCCAGCATGTGCGCCGGGTTCGAGGTGGCGGGAATGGCGCAGGTCACCGCCGGGTGCGAGACGACGAATTTCAGAAAAAACTGCGCCCAGTTGGCGCAGTCGATCTCCACCGCCCAGGCCGGCAGCGGCTTGCCGCGCACGCGCGTAAAGAGATCGCCGCCGTCGAAGGGCCGGTTGGCGATCACCGCCATGCGCCGCTCGGCGGCGAGCGGCAGCAGGTGACGCTCCGGTTCGCGGTCGTGCAGGCCGTAGGTGAACTGCACGAAGTCGAAATCGGCCTTCTTCATCGCCTGCAGCAGCTCGTCGTGGCGACGGCCGTGCGAGGTGGTGATGCCGATGTGGCGGAGGCGGCCCTCGCGCTTCATCTCGCGCAGCACCTCCAGATGCCCCTCCCAGTCGAGCATGTTGTGGATCTGCATCAGGTCGAAGCGCGGCACGCCCCACAGCTTGCGCGAGGCCTCCATCTGCCGCCGCCCCAGCGCCTGGCCGTAGATCCACACCTTGGTGGCGGAGAACAGGTTCTCCCGCCCCTTCAGCCGCGGCAGCAACTCGCCGATGACGCGCTCGGCCGTGCCGTACATCGGGGATGAGTCGATGAGCCGCCCGCCGTGGTCGAAGAAGGCCTGCAGCACCGGCTGCAGGCGCGCAAGCGCCGCGGCGCCGGCGCCGGTGTCGAACGTCAGCCAGGAGCCTACGCCGATCAGCGGAATGCGTTCGCCGCTGGAAGGAATCGGCTTGGTCAGCGGCACGCGTTCGTCCGCCAGGCCGGGCTCCAGCGCCAGCGCGAGACCCAGCCCGGCCAGGCCCTGCAGAAAGCCGCGTCTTTGCGTCATGCGTTTCACGATAGGTTGAAAACGGGCCCGGCACAAGGGCTACAATCTTGCCGTCATGAATCGGTCCTTTGTTCGACTCGCCTTCCTGGCGCTGGGTTTCCTCGCCGCCCTGCCCGCCCATGCCCTGCCGCGGGAAGCCGCCGTGCCCGGCGGCGTCGCCCTCGTCCGCCTCGGCAACGGCAGCGAGCGGCCGCAGGCCTGGTTCGGCGAAAAGCGCGTCGCCGTGCTGCGCGATGGCCAGGGCTGGGTGGCGCTGGTCGGACTGCCGCTCGCGCTGGAGCCGGGCGAGCACGCCCTGCGCGTGCAGGCCGGCGGCAGCGAGGGGACGAAGCCGGTCCGCGTCGCCGCCAAGCACTACCCGACGCAGCGCTTCAGCGTGCCCGACCGGCGCAAGGTCGAGCCGCCGCCCGAGGACATGCTGCGCATCGAGCGCGAGCAGAAGCGCATCGACGAGATCAAGGCGCACTTTCGCGACGAACCGAACATCGACCTCGCCTTCCGTGCACCGGCGCAGGGCCGCCTCACCGGCAACTTCGGCCTGCGCCGCGTCATCAACGGCCTCGATCGCATGCCGCACGCTGGCATCGACTTCGCCGTGCCGGTCGGCACGCCGGTGCGCGCGGCGGCGGCGGGCATCGTCGTCGAGACCGGCGACTTCTTCTTCAACGGCCACTCGGTGTACCTCGACCACGGCCAGGGCCTGGTGACGCTCTACTGCCACCTCGACCGCGTCGACGTGAAGCCCGGCGCGCGCGTCGCGGCCGGACAGCGCATCGGCCTCTCCGGCAACACCGGGCGCACGAGCGGACCGCACCTGCACTGGACGGTGCTCGCCAACGGCGCGGCGGTCGACCCACTGCTGTTCCTGAGGAAGCAATGACGCTGTCCGATGCCGAGGTTCCCTGGAAGGCCTTCGCGCTGTTCTCCGCCCTCGCCGCGCTGGCGGCTACTGCGATGTTGCAGAACGCCGTGCTGACGGGACTGCCTTTTCTGCTGGCGGGGGCGGCGGCAGTTCCGGCAGCGGGGGCGCCTCGGGCAGCTGGTAATTGACGCAAGACAAGGCCGGATTCCCCTTGGCGGCAACAATGTCGCCGTGTCGTACCGTCTGACTTTTCTTTTTGTTTTCTGCAATGCCGCGCTCGCCGCGCCGCCGCTGCAGCCGCTCATCGACGCCACGCCGGCGGGCGGCGTGCTGCGCCCGGCGCCCGGTCTCTATGCCGGCCCGGCGACCCTCGCCAAACCGATGACGCTGGACGGCGGCGGCAAGGTCATCCTCGAAGGCAGCGGCCGCGGCACGGTGCTGACGCTGGCCGCGAGCGGCGCGACCCTGCGCGGCCTGCGCCTGACGCGCTCCGGCGACAGCCACGACGGCGTCGATGCCGGCCTGCTGATCGAGGGCGACGACAATCTGGTCGAGGGGAACGCCATCGACGACGTGCTGTTCGGCATCCACGTCAGGCAGGGCAACCGCAACCGCATCCTGAACAACAGCGTCGCCAGCCGATCCGCGCCGCGCGGCGCGCGCGGCGACGGCCTGCGCCTGTGGAACAGCCGCCACAACCGCGTCGAGGGCAACGCCTTCGCCCGCGTGCGCGACCTGACGCTGGCCAACTCGCCGGACAACCGCATCGCCGGCAACACGCTCGCCGACGGCCGCTACGGCATGCACATCGTATTCTCGCCGCGCACGCTGGTCGAGAAAAACGCGCTGCGCGACACCGACACCGGCATCGTCGTGCTCTATTCGCCCGACGTCACGCTGCGCGGCAACACCATCGCCCACGCGCTCGACGGCGGCGGCGCCGGCATCGCCTTCAAGGACAGCGGCAGCGCCCTGGTCGAGGACAACGAAGTCCTGCATTGCGCGACCGGCCTCTCGGCCAACGCGCCGCTCAACACGGAAGCCGTCCTCACGGTGCGCAACAACCGCTTCGCCCACAACGTCGTCGGCATCTATTTCTACGGCGAGAAGGGCGGCCACCGCATCACCGGCAACCGCTTCGACAACAACCTGACCCAGGTGGCGGTGAGCGCCGCCGGCGTCGGCGAGGCCAACGAGTGGCGCGGCAACGCCTGGAGCGACTACCAGGGCTTCGACCGCGACGGCAACGGCATCGGCGACACGCCGCACGAAGTCTGGCTCTACACCGACCGCATCTGGATGGAAACGCCGCGCGCGAAATTCTTCGCCAACTCGCCGGCGCTGGAACTGCTCGACCTGCTCGAACGCCTCGCCCCCTTCGCCTCGCCCGCGCTCATCCTGCGCGACCCGGCCCCGCGGATGGCGAAGTAACCGGCCGCTATGCGGCGATCCGCATCACCTTTGGCCGGCGAAGCTGTCTGGCCTGCCACAAGTCATAGCCTGCCTGCATCTCCAGCCACATCTCGGCACTCATGCCAAGCGCCGCTTCGAGGCGCAGGGCCATGGCGGCACTGACGCCGGCACGGCCATTCAGCAATGCCGACAGTGCCTGTCGGGTGACACCGAGGCGCCGAGCGGCCTCGCCCACGCCAAGCGATTCAGGCAAATACTCCCGCAGCACTTCGCCAGGGTGCGCAGGATTGTGCATACGAGACATGCTGTATTCCTTCCTAGTGATAATCGAGATAATCGACCAACTCGGCGTCCTTGCCATCGAAGCGGAAAATCATTCGCCAGTTGCCATTGACCGTGACCGAGAAGAAGCCCTTCAGTTCGCCGGTCAGTGCGTGAAAGCGCCAGCCCGGCGCTTTCATGTCTTCAGGCCGCTTCGCATAATCCAGCGCAGTCAGCATGATCCTCAGCTTGGCCGCGTGATGGGCTTGTATGCCCGCCTTGCTGCCGCGACGGAAAAACGCCTCGAGGCCTTTGTGACGAAACGATTTAATCATGGCCGATTGTAATGCGGAAAGCGACGCTTTACAAGCCGCTGCTGCCATCGACAGGGCGTCACCGAAATCGGGGCGCTATAGCCGGTCCATTCAGGGCTTCACCGGATCCCACGGCTCCTGGGCGAAGTAGGCTTCCATGCCCGGCTGGGCGTGCGGGTTGCCGGCCTTACCCCAATGGCAGGTGAGGCGCGCGTAGTTGTCGAGATCCGGGCCGACCAGGCAGACCATCTCCATCGGGCTCTTCTGCCCCCACTTGAAGGCCAGCACCCAGGCCTCGCCCGGATCGGCGCGGCGCACCGTGCCGAAGATGCGCTCCTGCTTGCCCGCAATGGTGCGCGTCAGCCGCAGCTTCTGGCCCACCCGCTCGATCTTCGCCGTGCCGGTGTACGTGGCCTGGCTGTCGGGCTGGCGGCCGATCAGCGTGTAACGCCCGCGCACGAAATCCCACAGCGGCGATTCGTCGACGTCGGCGGCGGAGGCCGACGCCGTCAGCAAGCAGTACAGCGCGAACAGCAAGGCGGGCAAGGTGCATCGTTTCATGGTCGGGTTCCTGTTCCGAACAATGAGAAAACCTCACCTTACCATCGCCGCAGCGCAACAAGCATTCGCATTGACGATCCGCAGCGGCTGACGCAAGATGGCCCTCCCCCAACGGCAAACGAAAGGAGTGCGTCATGCAAAGAAAAGCACTTTGGCTGGCCGCGGCCGGCGTGATCGGCGTCGTGGCTGAATCGCCCCGGCTTTGGTAGACACCTCGAAGCCTTAAACTTGAGGCTATCAAGGAGGTGTCATGAGCGGCAATCGTTATCCGGAAGAATTCAAGATCGAGGCGGTCAAACAGGTTACGGAGCGGG
>VGHJ01000010.1 GCA_016868295.1 Betaproteobacteria bacterium
GCCATCTCCTCATCCCCCGCCGTGCCGGTGGCAATCATCGTCACCGGCAGGCCGGATTCGGCCGCGCGCCGCTGCGCATAGGCGCTCTTGCCCGAGCGGGCGCCGCCGAGAACCAGTTCCTTCATCGCCGCATCCTATCGCGAAACGCCGGCATGGCCGCGCCGAAGGTTCGCGCAAGCCAATCCGCGTCGAGGTGCGCCTCCAGCGCATCGGCCAGCCGCTCGAGGGCCCGCTCGCGGATCGCGGCGAGATCGAAGGGGGCGGCTTCCCCATGCCCCGCCCAGGCGAGCAATGCCTGCAGCGCTGCCGGCCGGTCGAAAAGGCCGTGCAGGTAGGTGGCGAGAATGCGGCCGTCCGCGGAGAGCGCACCGTCGCTGCCGCCGTTGTCGAGGCGCAGCGCCGGCCGCGACAGCGCCGGGCCCTCGCTCACGCCCAGGTGGATCTCGTAGCCGGCAACCTCCGGCGCGCCGGGAAGCGCGAGGCGGCCGGAGACGTTGGCCAGACGCTTCTCCGGCGCCAGCGTCGTCTCGAAGTCGAGCAGGCCGAGCCCCTCCGCGCAGCCCGCCTCGCCCTCGAGCCCCAGCGGATCGTGCAGCGCGCGGCCAAGCATCTGCATGCCGCCGCAGAGGCCGACCACCTTGCCGCCGTAGCGCAGGTGGCGCAGGAGCGCAGCCTGCCAGCCCTGTTCGCGCAGCCAGGCGAGGTCGGCGCGCACGTTCTTGCTGCCGGGCAGGACGATGAGGTCGGCGGCGGGGATCGGCTCGCCGGGGCCGACGAAGCGGAAGTCCACCTCGGGATGCAGGCGCAGCGGATCGCAGTCGGTGGCGTTCGAGATGCGCGGCAGGGCCGGCGCGATGGCGCGCAGCCGCGCGTCGGGCCTGCCGGCGTGCTCGCGGGGCAGCGCATCCTCGGCGTCGAGGTGCAGGCCGTGCAAATAGGGCAGCACGCCGAGCACCGGCCTGCCGGTGCGCTGCTCCAGCCAGCGCAGGCCCGGCTCGAGCAGGGAGAGGTCGCCGCGGAAACGGTTGATGACGAAGCCCCGGACGCGCGCCCGCTCGGATGCGGAGAGCAGTTCCAGCGTGCCGACGAGGTGGGCGAAGACGCCGCCGCGGTCGATGTCGGCGACGAGGATCACCGGGCAGTCGACCGCCTCGGCGAAGCCCATGTTGGCGATGTCGCGGTCGCGCAGGTTGATCTCGGCCGGGCTGCCGGCGCCCTCGATGACGAGGCAGTCGTACTGCTGCGCCAGCCGCGCCCAGGAGGCGAGCATCGCCTGCATGGCGCGCGGCTTGTAGAGGTGGTAGGCGCGCGCGTCGAGGTCGGCGGCGACGCGGCCGTTGAGGATCACCTGCGCGGCACGGTCGCTGGTCGGCTTCAGCAGCACCGGGTTGAAGTCGCTGTGCGGGGCGAGGCCGGCGGCCTGCGCCTGCAGGGCCTGGGCGCGGCCGATCTCGCCGCCGTCGACGGTCACCGCCGAGTTGAGCGCCATGTTCTGCGGCTTGAAGGGCGCCACGCGCACGCCGCGCCGAAAGAGCAGGCGGCAGAGGCCGGCGACCAGCACGCTCTTGCCGGCGTCGGAAGTGCAGCCCTGCACCATCAATGTGTTCTGTCGCATGTCGGATTCCTTACGGCCGCCGGGCGCGCGCCGTCTCCAGATGGCGGCACAGGCGCTCGACGCCGTCGAGGAAGCGCGGCGTGTGGCGCTGGATCAGCGGCGGCGGCACGAAGAACAAATTATCCCGCATCACCGCGGTGATCGATTGCCAGCGCCGCCATTCGGCGAGCCATTCCGGACGTTCCTCGCCCATGCCGCTGACGACGATGGCCTCGGGGTTGGCCTCGATCACCGCCTCGACCGTGACCTGATGTCCCAGCCGCGGCAGCGACTCGAAGACATTCTCGCCGCCGCACAGGCGCAGGCCGGCGCTGATGATCTGCGCCCCGCCCACCGTCACCAGCGGCCGGTGCCAGACCTGGTAGAAGGTGCGCACCGGCGCGCGTCCTGCGAATTCGTCGCGCAGGGCGGAGAGCCGGGCGCGGAAGCGTTCGGCGGCATCGCGCGCCCGCACCTCGCTGCCGGCCAGCGTGCCGAGACGCTCCATCTCGGCGGCAATGTCCTCGATGCGGTTGGGCTGGGAGACATAGAGCGGTACGTCGAGCGCGCGCAGCTTGGCCACCTGCGCCTGCGCATTGCCGCTTTGCCAGACGACCACCAGGTCGGGCCTGAGCGCGATCACCGCCTCCAGGTCGACGCGCGTGTAGCCGCCGACGCGCGGCAGGGCGAGCGCCGCCTCCGGGTAGTCGCTGTACTCGACCGCGCCGACGAGGCGCTCCCCGGCGCCGGCGGCGTAGAGGTTCTCTGTTATGTGCGGCGCCAGGCTGACGATGCGCCGCGCCGGCTGCGCCAGGCGCACCCACTGGCCGCTGTCGTCGCGCACCGCCACCTCGGCGCGGGCAGCGCCGAGGCAGAGCATGAGCGCGGCAAGACTAGGCAGCAGGCGCAGCATGCCGGATCTCCTCCAGGGCGGCGGCGAGGCGCGCCCATTGCGCTTCATTGCCGGGCAGACCGAAGCGCAGCGCGGCGGGGGCCGCGAAGTGCCGCACCAGGATGCCGCGCCGCGCCAGCGCCTCATGCCAGGCCGCCGCCCACGGCGTTTCGAGGTACTGGAACAGCGCCGTGCCGCGCGGCTCGCCCAGCCCCGTCTCGCGCAGCAGCGTGGCGAGGCGGATCGAGGCGGCGGCGAGGCGCAGGCGCTGCGCCGACTGCCAGGCCGTGTCGGCCAGCGCGCCTTGCGCCACGCAGCGCGCGGGATGGGCGACGGCCCAGGGGCCGAGCGCCCGCGCCAGCCGGTCGAGCAGCGCGGGCGCCGCGCAGGCGAATCCGACGCGGGCGCCGGCCAGGCCGAAGAACTTGCCGAGCGAGCGCAGCACGACGAGATTCTCGTGGCCCGCGCTGCCGGCGCCGGCGGCGAGCGAATCGCCCGGCGCGGCGTCGATGAAGGCCTCGTCGACCACCATCAGGCGCAGGTCGGAAAGCCGCGCGCGCAGGCAGTCCGCGGAAAAGGCCTGGCCGGTCGGATTGTTCGGGTTGCACAGCACGGCGTACTCCGCCGCGTCCTGCCAATCGACGAGGGTGTGGCCGGCGGCGCGCCAGGCGGCGGCATGCTCGGCGTAGAGCGGCGCGGGCAGCGCCACGCGCCCCGGCGCGAAGAGGCGTGGCAGCGCCTGGATGGCGGCCTGGCTGCCGGCGAGCGGCAGCAGGTGTTGCGCGCCGTAGCAGGCACGCGCCGCGTCTTCCAGTCCGTCGTCGTCTTCCGGCAGGCGCTGCCATACTTCGACCGGCAGCGGCGGCACGGGATACGCCCAGGGCGCAATGCTGGTCGACAGGTCGAGCCACTCACTGGGCGGAATGCCCCAGCGCCGCGCCCCTTCGCGCAGGCGGCCGCCGTGCTCAAGCATGAAGAAGGCTCCCGGCGACGGCCAGCGCCAGCCACAGCAGCGTGCCGCGCTCGACGAGCGAAACGGCGCGCGCGATGTCGGCCGCGGCGGCGGCGCGGCCCGCGCCCAGCGGCGGGCGCGCTTCGGGCGCGCCGTGGTAGATCGCCGTACCGCCGAGACTGACTTTCAGCGCGCCGGCGCCGGCGGCCATCACCGGCCCGGCGTTCGGGCTCGCCCACGCGCCCGCCTGCGCGCGCCAGCACGCGAGCGCCGTGCGCGTGTGGCCGAGCAGCGCGTAGGTGAGCGCCGTCAGCCGCGCCGGCACGAAGTTGAGCGCATCGTCGAGGTGTGCCGCCGCCCAGCCGAAGTAAATCCGCCGCGCATCGCGATATCCCCACATCGCATCCAGCGTGTTGGCGAGACGATACAGCAGCGCGCCGGCACCGCCGGCGACGCAGAACCAGAACAGCGCGCCGAAAACGGCGTCGTTGCCGTTTTCCAGCACCGACTCCACTGCCGCCTTCGCCACGCCTTCCTCGTCGAGCGCACCGGTGTCGCGCGAGACGATGCGGCCGACCGCTGCGCGCGCCTCGTCGAGCCGCCCGGCCGTCAGCGGCGCGGCAACGGCGCGCGCATGCTCGGCGAGGCTGCGTCCGCCGAGGGCGACGCCCAGCAGCAGCGCGTCGAGCACGGGATGGGCGAACCAAGCCGCGATCGCCGTCGGCGGCAGCACCAGCAGCGCCCAGGCGGCGAGGCCGCGCAGGCGGTTGCCCGTTGCGTGCCCCGGCGCGCCGCGTCGCAGCCGCCCTTCGGCCGCATGCGCCAGCCGGCCGAAGCCGGCCAGCGGATGCCAACGGCGCGGCTCCCCGAGCAGGCGGTCGAGCGCCACGCCGGCGAGCAGGCTGACGAGGAAGGGCGGCATCGGCCTTACGTCCGCGCCGCAGCGGCGGCGCGCGCGACTGCCGCGCGCAGGTCGCGGTCGGCGGCATCGGCCGGCGCGCCCTGCCAGCGCTCGAAATGCAGCAACTGCTCCAGCGGCAGGCGCGGCAGCCAGCCCGCCGCCTCCAGCTCCGGCCGCTCGTGGAAGTGGCTGACGTAGCCGAGGCACAGATAAGCGACCGGCATGATGTGGTCGGGAATGCCGAGGGCGGCGCGCAGCGCGTTCTGGTGCAGGATGCTGACCCAGCCGACGCCGAGGTTCTCGGCGCGCGCGGCGAGCCACAGGTTCTGCACGGCGCACACCGCGCTGTAGACGTCCATGATGCGGATGTGCGTGCGGCCGACCACCACCGGGCCGTGGCGACTGCGGTCGCAGGTGACGCACAGGTTGAGCGGCGCTTCGAGGATGCCTTCGAGCTTGAGGCCGCGGTAGGTCTCGCGCTTGTCGCCCTCGAACATCAGCGCCGCCTCGGCGTGGGCGGCGAGGAAGTCGGCATGCACGCGGGCGAGCACCTCGTCCGGCACCGCATCGGGCAGGAATTCGCCGCGCACGTCGCGGCGGGTGTGGATGGCGCGATAGACGGCGGCGCGCTCGGCCTCGGCGAAGCGGGGATCGGTCTGGCGAACGGGTTCGGCCATGTCGGCACCTCGGAGAAAAGACCGGCGGCGGCCGGCGGGTTGGCGGGAAAGTAGAAATGCACGTAGCTGGCGGTAAGGCGCTTGCGGCGATACACCGCCTCGCCCGCGCGTCCGTCCGGCGTCGCCGCCCGCGCCAGCGGCGCCAGCGGCGTCTCGCTCTTCGAGTAGTGGAAGGTGTGGCCGCGCAGCGTGCCTTCGGGCAGCACGGCTTCCTGCAAGCCGAGGGCCGCCAGGCGCGGCTGCATGGCCACTCGTCCGGGCAGCAGGCCCGCCTCGGCGTGGCTGCGGCCCTCGCCGTCAGTGAGCGTCTCGAACAGCGCCATCATGCCGCCGCACTCGGCCAGCACGGGCTTGCCGGCCTCGACGTGCGCGGTGAGCGACTGCCACAGACTGCGGTTTTCGGCGAGGCGCGCGGCGTGCAGTTCGGGATAGCCGCCCGGCAGCCAGACGGCATCGCAGGCCGGCAGCGTGCGGTCCGCGAACGGCGAGAAAAAGACGAGCCGCGCACCCAACTCCTCGAGGCATTCGAGATTGGCCGGGTAGAGGAAGCAGAACGCCGCATCGCGGGCGACGGCTATCGTCTTGCCGGACAGCAGTGGGGGAAAAGTCAGTCCCGGCGGCACGGCGAAGGATACCGGCGCCGGCAGGGCGGCGGCGGACGTGGCAGCGAGGAGATCGGCGATGCGCCCGATGCGCTGCGCCAGCCCGCCGATTTCCGCCGCCGGCAAGAGGCCCAGATGGCGCTCCGGCAGGGCGGCCTCGGCCTCGCGCGGCAGGTGTCCGTACCAGACGATGTCCGCCGGCAGGCTCTCGCGCAGCAGGCGCGCGTGGCGCTCGCTGCCGACGCGGTTGGCCAGCACGCAGTCCAGCCGCGTGCCGGGCCGGTAGTGCCTGAGGCCGTGGGCGATGGCGCCGAAGCTCTGCGCCATGGCCGCGCCGTCGATGACGGCGAGGACGGGTAGGCCGAGGCGCGCGGCGATGTCGGCGCTCGACGGCTCGCCGTCGTGGAGGCCCATGACGCCCTCGACGAGAATGAGATCGGCCTCCGCCGCCGCGCGGGCGAGACGCCGGCGTGCATCCTCCTCGCCGCACATCCACAGGTCGAGGGTATGGCAGGGCGCGCCGCTGGCGACGGCGTGGATCTGCGGATCGAGGAAATCCGGCCCGCACTTGAAGACGCGCACACGACGGCCCTGGCGCGCATGCAGCTGCGCCAGCGCGGCGGTGACGGTGGTCTTGCCCTGCCCCGAGGCGGGGGCGGCAACGAGCAGCGCCGGGCAGGTAGCCATCACCACTCCAGGCCGGGCATTGCCATCACGCCGGCTTGGAAGGCGTGCTTGACGGGCGCCATCTCGGTTACCGTGTCGGCGACCGAGATGAGCGCGTCCGGCGCGGCGCGACCGGTGACGATCACGTGCTGCATGCGCGGCCGGGCCGCGATGACGGACAGCACCTCTTCGGCAGCCAGCCAGCCGTACTTGAAGGCGTAGGTCATCTCGTCGAGCACGACGAGGCCGAAGGCCGGATCGGCAAGATAGCGGCAGGCGGCCTCCCAGGCGGCCCTTGCGGCAGACGCGTCGCGGGCGCGATCCTGCGTTTCCCAGGTGAAGCCCTCGCCCATGACGTGCCATGCGACTTCCGGACAGCGCCGGAAGAAGGCTTCCTCGCCGGTATCGGAGCGGCTTTTGACGAACTGGATCACGGCCACTTTCATGCCGTGCCCGAGAGCGCGGACGACGACGCCGAAGGCGGCCGAGGACTTGCCCTTGCCGTTGCCGGTGTTGACGACGAGGACACCGCGCTCTTCCTGCGCTGCGGCGATTTTTTCGTCGATCACCGACTTCTTGCGCGCCATGCGGCCGGCGTGGCGCCCATCCCTGTCCCGAGCTTCGATCATTTCATTTGCTCCGCGAGTTCCTTGAGGCCGTCGAGCAGGCGCGGCCCGGGATGGAAGAAGTTTTCCCCACTGAGGGTGACGATGCGCACCGGCAGGGTGCCGATCTCGGCGTTGCAATAGGCCGCCGCCTCGCGGCTCAGGGAAAAGACGATGTCGGGCTTGCGATGCTCAACCAGCCTGGCAATGGTCGGGATCTCCTCGCCGTCGCGCAGATGGCGGATTTTCGGTGCGGTTTCGACGACTTCGAAACCGGCCAGGGCGAAAGCATCGCCGACGTAGTGACGGCGTCCGAAGGAATAGGGCGATCCGCTGCAGGCCGAGAGGATCAACGCCCTCTGGCCGCGCCCCGGCACCGCTTCGGCTCGCGCCCGACGGGCGTGCCGGAAGGATTCGATCCGGTTTGCGCCATCCGGCGCGCGGCTGGCTTCGGCCAGTTGTTGCAGCATGGCGTTGCTGCCTGCGACCGAGTCGAAACCGTCCAGTCGCAGCATGCGCGCCCCGGGCGGGGTGGCCAGTTCCATCGTGTCCGCATCGGACCAGTTTGACGCGACGATGAGGTCGGGCCGCAGTCTTGCGATGGCGGCGGCGTCCGGGTCGATGATGCCGCTGCTGTGCAGCAGGTTCAGGCCGATCTCGTGCCCCTGCGCCGGGCGGAAAGCGAAGCTGCCGCTGTAGTTGGTGTTGCGGTAGCCGTCGCGGTCCGGATTGTAGGAACTCTTGGCCGGATTGCCGATGGCGTTGAACCCCGCCGTTTTGTAATGACCGATCTGCAGGCTGTAGGAAACCGCCTCGTTGCCGCCGGAAAAGCCGGCGCTGGTGTCGGCCGTGCCGTAGGTGCCGTAGCCGGCGCTGGCGTTCAGGCGCAGCGGCCCCTCGCCGCGCCGCGTGAATATCTGGATCACGCCGCCGATCGCATCGGCGCCGTACAAGGACGAAGCCGGACCGCGCAGGATTTCGATGCGATCGATTTGCGACAGCGGGATGCGCGAGAAAGCGACATCGCCGCTGCTGGCGGAGCCGACGCGCTGACCGTCGATCAGCACGACGGTCTGCCTGGAGCTGGCACCGCGGATGAAGATGCTGCTGTTGGTGCCGGGGCCGCCGTTGGCCGCGTACTCAATGCCCGGCTGCGCGGCCAGCAGCTGCTCGACTGTGGATTGGCCGGCCCGGTCGATTTCTTCCCGGGTGATGACGGATACGTCGCTCAGCAATTCGTTGGTGCGCATGGCCTGCCGGGTGGCGGTCACGACGATCGTAGCCTCTTCGGCAACTGCAGGAAAAACAACAATGGATGAAACGGCGACGGCCAGGACCTGGCCTCGAAAATAGGCATGCATGAAGAATGCTCCCTCAGGTCCGGCCTGCGTCCCCGCTGCCGGACAGTGTCGACAAAAACGGAATACGCAAGGGAGCAGAAATCGGAGCGGGCGCGAACCCGGAGCCGGTGGCCGCACCCCCGCGGCGATTCCGAACTGATCTGTCAGAGGCCGGTATCCGGGCTCGCAAGTCTTGATCCGCCGCCTTCCCAAGCCTGAGGCTCAGTGGCGTTGTGGCGGACCCGCACTCGCTTACCGTTGCGGGGGCAGCCGAGGCATTCCCGGAGAAACGACTTCCGGCGCACCTCGTTCCCGTTTAACCCGCCGGCGGAGGGCCGGCGGAGCACCTTGAACAGGATGCCGCGAGGAAACAACTCCACGCGGCGATATGAATTATAGCCGGAAAAACCGGATATCCGCATGCGCCCCGCCAGACCTGCGGCCGGCAACATGCTCGTTCATCGTAGAATCCACTCCATGCGCACCTGGTTCTCGATATTCCTGCTGCTGGCCGGCCCGGTCCCGGCTGCGGAAAACCTCACCCAGCCGGCGCGGCGCATCGTCAGTCTGGCGCCGCATATCACCGAGAATCTGTTCGCCATCGGCGCCGGCAGCCGCATCGTCGGCACGGTGGAATTCAGCAACTACCCGGAAGAAGCGAAGCGGATCCGGCGAATCGGCAGCTACGAGAAGATCGACCTGGAAGCGGTGGCGGCGCTGCGGCCCGACCTCGTCATCGCCTGGGAATCCGGCAACATCGCCTCCCAAGTCGCCAGGCTGAGGGCCATCGGCCTCGAGGTCGTGGTAACCGAATCGCGGCGCATCGAGGACGTCCCCGCCGATCTGGAGCGCCTCGGTGCCCTCTCCGGCGCCCATGTCGGCGCGCGCGCCGCGGCGGCGAAATTCCGCAGCCGGCTGGCGGATCTGCGCGCGCGCCATGCCGGGCAGCCGAAGGTGCGGGTGTTCTACGAAGTGTGGAACCAGCCGCTGATGACCGTCGGCGGCAACCAGATCATTTCCGACGCGATCCGGCTGTGCGGCGGCGAAAACGTGTTCGGCGCGCTGAAGCCCATGGCGGCAGCGGTGACGGTCGAGGCCGTGCTGGCCGCCGACCCGGAAGCCATCGTCGCCAGCGGCATGGACGAGGCGCGGCCGCAATGGCTCGACGACTGGCGACGCTGGCCCTCCATGACGGCGGTGGCGCGCAACAACCTGTTCTTCGTTCCGCCCGACCACCTGCAGCGCCACACGCCGCGCCTGGCCGACGGCGTCGAGGCGCTCTGCGCCCATCTCGAGACGGCGCGCGCGCGCCGGCCCTCCGGCAAGTAGCTACATCGCCAGCCGCGCCCTGAGCTGCCCGCAACCGCCGTCGACATCCTGCCCCGCCGACTGGCGCAGCTTGGTGAGGATGCCGCGCCGGTAGAGGGCGAGCGACATGGCTTCGGTGCGCCCGGGCGAGGGGCGCGCGTAGCCGAGACCGTCCACCGCGTTGTAGGGAATCAGGTTCATCACCGCGTACTTGCCGGCGAGGAGCCGCGCGATGCCCTCGATTTCATCCTCGCCATCGTTCACGCCGGCGAGCAGGGTCCACTGGTACTGGATCGGGTAGCCGGTGGCGCGCGCATAGGCTTCGCCCAACTCGACCAGTTCGGCCGGATCGATGCGCGGCGCGCGCGGCAGCAGCTGCGCGCGCAGATCGGCTTTCGTCGTGTGCAGCGAGAGCGCCAGCGCCGGCTGCACCTCCTCTTGCGGCAGGCGTTCGAAGACGCGGCGGTCGCCGACCGTGGAAAAGACCAGGTTCTTGTGGCCGATGTCGCCCAGCGCGCCGAGCAGGTCGATGGCCTCGAGCACGTTGTCGAGGTTGTGCGCCGGCTCGCCCATGCCCATGAACACCACTTTCTTCACCGGCTGCAGCGCGCGCGCCAGCGCCACCTGGGCGACGATCTCGGCGCCGCCCAGCTGGCGCAGCAGGCCGTCGCGGCCGGTCATGCAGAAGGTGCAGCCCACGGCGCAGCCGACCTGGGTGGAGACGCACAGGCCGCCCTTCGGCAGCAGCACGCTCTCCACCGACTGGCCGTCGGCGAGCCGCAGCAGCAGGCGCGCCGAGCCGTCGGCGGCGGGATGGCGGCCGGCAATTCGGACGATGCCCTGCAGCTCGGCGGCCAGCTGCGGCAGCGCCGTGCGCAGGGCGAGCGGGAAGAAATCCTCGGCGCGGCTGCGGCCGGCGCCGAGCGGCAGCGCCCGCGTCCAGTTCTTCAGGACAAGGCTTTCGTGGCCGGGCTTGGCGCCCAGTTCGCGCAGGCGAAGGCGCAGGGAATCGATGCGCATGGGGCGCCAATGCTAGCATTGACGGGAAAAGTCAGTCTTCCCGACACGGCGCTTGTGCGTTAAACCCGGAACCGAACCGCGGAGAAAACCATGAAACATCCCCTGCACGCCCTGGCCCTCGGCATCCTGCTCCTCGCCGGCTGCGCCACGGTCACCAATCCCGTCACCGGCCAGCGCGAACTGACGGTGATGAGCGAAAAGGACGAAATCGCCGCCGGGCGCGAGGCGCACCAGGAGGTGATGAAGGAGTACCAGGCCTACGACAATCCGGCCCTGCAGGCCTATGTGAACGAGCTCGGCCAGCGCCTGGCGCGGCAGTCGCACCGCAAGGAGCTCGAATGGCGCTTCACCGTGCTCGACACGCACGAGATCAACGCCTTCGCCCTGCCCGGCGGCTACATCTACGTCACGCGCGGCATCCTCGCCTATCTCGACAGCGAGGCCGACCTCGCCGGCGTGATCGGCCACGAGATCGGCCATGTCACGGCGCGCCACAGCGCCCAGCGCGCCACGCGCCAACAGGCGGCCGGCATCGGCGTGCTGGCAGCGACCATCCTCGGCGCCGTGCTGGAGAGCCGCGGCGCGCGCGGCGCCACCGACCTCGCCAGTTCCGCCTCGCAGGGCGTGGCCGCCGGCTACATCGCCTCCTACAGCCGCGACCAGGAGCTGCAGGCCGACAGCCTCGGCGCCGAGTACCTGGCGCGCAACCAGTACGACCCGCAGAACATGGTCGACGTCATCCGCGCCCTGCAGGACCAGGAGCGCTACGCCGCCGACCGGGCGGGCGCGGAAGGGCGCAAGCCACCCTCGGGCGCCAACTGGCTTTCCTCGCACCCGAACAACGAGCAGCGCCTGCAGGACATACGCCGCATCGCCGGGCAGTACAAGGGCAGGTACGGCGACGAGGGCCGCGCGCGCTACCTGAAGGCGATCGAGGGCCTCGCCTTCGGCGAGAGCCGCGAGCAGGGCGTCACGCGCGGCCGCAATTTCTACCACGAGCCGCTCGGCATCGCGCTGGCCGCGCCCGAGGGCTGGCGCATCCAGAACACGCGGGGCGCCCTGATCATCGTCAATGCCGCCGAGGATGCCGGCCTGGTGGTGAAGCTCCTGCCGCCGAAGGCCGGCGGCACGCACGAGGAGATCATCCGCAATGTCTTCAACCCCGTGCAGGGGCGCACCGAGCGGCTCACCCTCGGCGGCTTCCTGGCGACGCATTTCGCCGGCACCGCGCGCAACCGCCAGGGGCAGGCGCAGGCCGTCGAGGCCACCGTCCTCACCGGCCCCGGCAACCGCCATTACCTGCTCGGCTACGCGGCGGGCGACGCCCAGGCGCTCGCCCGCGCCCGCGGCGGCCTGCGCGCGGCCGAGTCCTCCTTCCGCGCCCTGACCGAGGCCGACCGCGCAGCGGCGCGTCCGTGGTCGCTGCACGCCACGACGCTGCCGGCGGGCGGTTTCGCCGAGCTGGCGAAGCAATCCCCCCTGCCCAACGCGGAAGCGCAGCTGCGCCTCATCAACGGCGTGTATGCCGGCGGCGCGGCCAAGCCGGGACAGCCGGTCAAGTCGGTGCGTTAGTTAGTCCGGAAGGAAATAGCGGGCGGCGCCCTCGCGCCGCTCGCGCAGCGGATGGCCGAAGAGGCGCGTCAGGGCCTCGGCCCGCAGCACGGCATCAACCGGCCCCTCCTGCGTGCGCCCCTCGCCGAAGAGCAGCAGCGCGCGGTCGGCGTAACGCAGGGCGAAATTCACGTCGTGCAGCACCATGACGATGCCGACTCCGTCCTCGCGCGTGCGGCGCGAGAGCAACTCGAGGATGGCGACCTGGTGGTTGAGGTCGAGGTGAGCGAGCGGCTCGTCGAGCAGGTAGAGCTTCGGTTGCTGCGCCAGCAGCGCGGCGATGGCCAGGCGCTGGCGCTCGCCGCCGGAGAGCGTGTGCACTTCGCGTGCGCCGAGCCCGGCCAGATCCACCGCCGCCAGCGCCTCGCGCGCGAGGCGCTCGTCCTCGCGCCCTTCCCAGCCCCAGCGGCCGAGGTGCGGATGGCGGCCGATGAGCGCCGTCTCCAGCACGGTCGACTGGAAGGCGTCGATGTGGCCCTGCGGCAGCAGGCCGCGCAGCTGGGCGGCGCGGCGCGTGCCGAGCGCTTCGTAGGATTCCCCGCACAAGGCCAGCGCGCCCGCCTCCGGCGCGCGCAGGCCCGCCAGCGTCGCGAGCAGCGTCGTCTTGCCGGTGCCGTTGCGGCCGAGGATGGCGAGGCGCTCGCCCGCCGCGAGGTCGAAGCCGAGACCGGCGGCCACGCGCACGTTGCCGATGTTCACATCCAGGTCGCGAACGGTCAGGAGCGCCGTCATGACGTCTTCGGACTCCTGGTCAGCAGGAACAGGAACACCGGCACGCCGATCAGCGCGGTGAGCACGCCCACCGGCAGCTGCTGCGGCCCGAACAGGGTGCGCGCCAGGGTGTCGGCGAGGGTGAGCAGCGCGCCGCCGGCGAGCGCCGCCGCCGGCAGCAGCACGCGCTGGTCGTTGCCGATGGCGAGCCGTACCAGGTGCGGCACGATCAGGCCGACGAAGCCGACGCTGCCGGCGGTGGTGACCGCCGCCGCCGTGGCGAGCGAGGCGAGCAGGTAGACGCCGGCGCGCAGGCGCGCCACCGGCACGCCGAGGGCGCGCGCCGCCAGGTCGCCGCGCGCGAGCAGATTCAGGTCGCGGGCGAAGGGCAGCGTGGCGAGGATGCCGCAGGCGAGCATGGCGAGCGCCGGCCAGGCCGAGCCGGCATGGGCGAGGTCGCCCATGAGCCAGAAGAGCATGCCGCGCAGCTCGCGCTCCGGCGCGACGGAGAGGATCAGCGCCACCGCGGCACCGCAGCCGGCGGCGACGATGACGCCGGTGAGCAGCAGCCGCGTCTGCGTCCACGAGCCGTCGCCGCGCGCCAGGCCGAACACCAGCAGCGTGGCGGCGAGCGCGCCGGAGAAGGCGCCGCCGTGGACGAACACCAGCGGCAGGCCGAAGAGCATGGCGGCGAGCGCGCCGACCGAAGCGCCGCCCGAGATGCCGAGCACGTAGGGATCGGCCAGCGGGTTCCGCAGCAGCACCTGCATCAGCGCCCCGGCCAGGGCCAGCAGCGCGCCGCAGGCGAAGGCCGCCAGCGCGCGCGGCAGGCGCAGCTCGCGCACCACGTCCGCCGCCACGCCCTCGCCGCCGCCGAAGAGCGCCGCGGCGAGCTCGGCCGGCGCCACCGGCAGGCTGCCCGCCGCCAGCGCGGCGATCAGGCTCGCCAGCCCGAGCAGGGCGAGGAGCAGGATCACCAGCAGGGCGCGGCGGCGGGTAGGCATCTCTTCTAACTAGGCTTTCATTTCGGCTCGAAGCGGATGCCGACGAATAGCGTGCGTCCAAGCACCGCATATTCCGTCGTTGAGCTCCGAACGAGCGCATAGTGGCGATCGAACAGGTTGTCCACTCGACCGAATGCCGACCAGTCCTTGGCGATTCGGTGTTCGCCAAACAGATTGAAGAGCGCGTAGCCTCCCAGACGGCGAGTGTTGGCCGGGTCGTCGTAGCGCGCGCCGGACAATTTGATTTCGGCGCCGGCTCTCCAGCCATCGCGCCCGGTCGATGCACCGATCGTGCCGAACTGCCGCGCGCGGCTAACAAGCAGCTTGTCGGTACCCATGTCGCGTGGGTTCTGTCGATTGTAGTTCGCGTGCACGTCCCAGTTGCCGACATTGCGGCGATATGCCATCGTCCAGCCGTCTATGCGCGCCGTTCCGACGTTCCTCGGCGTGTAAAACCAAGAGCCGGGGAACGTTTCTTCCCACTGAATCAGATTGTCGACGTCGTTACGAAAGTAGATCAAAGATGCCTGCTGGCGATTGTCTTCGTAGTGCAGCGCCGCTTCGCGATTGCGGGCGGACTCGGGTCGTAGATTCGGGTTGCCGACACCCACAAATGGTGTGTTGGGAAAGTAGAGATCGTTAAACGTCGGCGCCTTGAAGGCATTCGCGTAACTCAACGAGCCGCGCAAGACATCGGAGAACTGATAGCCGTAACCGAGCATACTTGTCGTCTTGTCGCCGAATTGCGAATTGCGGTCCCGGCGTACATTGGCCTGCACGCGATGGTTCTCGATCCGCCCGCTCCATCCCAACAACGCCGAATTGATGGTACGTTGGTTAGCCGTAAAGGCTGAAGTCGAATCGACATCCTGACGAACGCGTTCGAGCGCCAGCAAGGCCTGGCCGATTGGAAGATTGACATCGTTCTGCCAGGAAATCTGCCGCTGCCGCGTCTTGAACGAGTCATCCTCCAAACCGGCGGTCAAGGAGGGCGTCGTCCGCGATGCGTCGGTGCCATTGCCTAAACGTAGGGTACTAGTCCAGCTCGGCAGGAAGCGATTGCGAAGATAGGCGCTGGCGCCGCTCACCGTCTTGTGGGAACGCCAATCGGAAAGTGCACTCGGCCACGCGGAGTCGTACTTGCTCTCGCCGGCACTGCGGAAATAGTCGAGACCAGCCTCGTGATGTGTGTCGAAGCGGTATGCAATATGTGCCGAACCGTTCCGGTTGCGGAAACCGTCATTGTCGGGATTGAACGCGGAACTGGAAGTGTTGCTGACCGTGTTTATTCCCTTGCTGCCGGAGGCGCCCAGGTTGAAATTGTAGAAGAGACGATCCGCGTTGCCGGTGATGGAAAGCACAGTCTCATACGTATTGTGCGTGCCATACCCGGCAGACAGCGAGACCGGCGGCGCGGCGGCGCCACGGCGCGTGAATATCTGGATGACGCCACCGATCGCATCGGGGCCGTAAAGGGCCGAACTCGGACCACGCACGACTTCGATTCGCTCGATTTGGGAAAGGGGGATCTGCTCCAACGCGGTTTGTCCGAGCGTAACCGAACCCACGCGTAAACCGTCCACAAGGACCAGGGTATGGCCGGCATTCGTGCCGCGAATGAACACGTTTTCCGGCGCACCGCGTCCGCCTGCGCGTGAAAACTCGATGCCCGGCTGACGAGAGAGCAGCTCACTCAAGGTAGCGGCACCGGATTGCTCGATTTGTTCTCGGCCAACAACGGTTACATCGGCAATCAACTCTTTCGCTCGCGTAGGCTGCCGGGTCGCCGTGACGACGACTTCGGCTTCATCCGCAAAGGCGGCGATGGGCAAGGAAAAGATGGTTAGCGCCAACGGCGTGGCGCATAAGGCTTTGTGCATCGAAAACTCCTCGTTCCTCCGGCCTGCGTCCCCGCTGCCGGACAATGTCATAAAACGGAAAGGCCGAAGGGAGCGTCGATCGGAACGGGCAGGACCCGGAGCCGGCAGCCGCACCCCCGCGGCGATTCCAACTGGTCCGTTCGAGGCCGGTATCCGGGCTCGCAAGTCTTGATCCGCCGCCTTCCCGGGCTTGTCGCCCAGTGGCTTTGTGTAGCGGACCCGCACTCGCTTACCGTTGCGGGGGCAGCCGAGGCATTGCCGGAAAGGGAACCTCCGGCGCACCTCGTTCCCGTTTAACCCGCCGGCGGAGGGCCGGCGAAGCACCTGGAACAGGATGTCGCCTGGCAAAAAGCCATGCGACGCCATGAAGTATAGCGGCAAAAGTCAGCCTCGGCAGGACGGCGCCTTCGCCCCGGCCGTCACAAACCACATTCAGAATTCCCTGTTATTGCTTGACGTGAAACCGCTTTCTTTGTTAGTTTGTCGCAATGGACCGGGAACTATTCGCCCTCGAAGAACGCATCCAGCAGTTCGTCACGCTGTGCCAGAACCTGCGCTCGGAGAACCAGGAATTGCGCACGCGCGTGGCCGGGCTCGAAGTCGAGCGCAACCGCCTCAACGAAAAGATCGAGACAGCCTGCAGCCGCCTCGAGTCCCTCATGGAGCGGGTGCCGGAGTGACGAGCCGCAAGGACGCCAACACGCTCGACATCGTCCTCATGGGGCGCGAATACCGCGTCGCCTGCGCGCCGGAAGAGCGCGAGGTCCTGCAGAGCGCCGTCGCTCTGGTTGACGAGAAGATGCGCGACATCGGCGAGAAGACCAAGTCCACCGGCGAGCGCCTCGCCGTCATGACGGCCCTCAACCTCGCCCACGAACTGCTCTCCATCAAGCTGCCCGGCGGTTTTGACATGCAGGAGTTCAGGCGTAGAATCGGCACCATGCAGTCGCAGCTCGACGAGGCGATGGCCAGCCAGGAACAGTTGTTCTAGCCCGTCCTTCCCTCCCGGGTGCGGCGTCGAGATTTCCCCTGCGGTGTTCGCCAAGGCTTACCAATCCTTGAACCAATGACTTGGCATTGGCTGCGGACCACAGTGTCACTTTTGTGAGCGTCCCTCCTTCGGGAGCCCGGACGCACCTGCGGTGACCGGAAAGCGGCCGCTCTGGACCTCAGGTTCAGGATGCCGGCCTAGCGGCACAGGCGGGGGATCCCATCAAAAGCGCGGCGAATCGCCGCGCTTTGTATTTAGGGATTGCGCATGCGCTACTGGCTGATGAAGAGCGAGCCCGAGGCCTACGGCATCGACGACCTCGCCCGCGACAAGGTGACCGCCTGGTGGGGCGTGCGCAACTACCAGGCGCGCAACTTCATGCGCGACCAGATGAAGCTGGGCGACCGCGGCTTCTTCTACCACTCCAACTGCGCCGAGCCCGGCATCGTCGGCATCGTCGAGGTGTGCAAGCTGGCCTATCCCGACGCCACGCAGTTCGACAGGAAGCACAAGTACTTCGACCCGAAGTCATCGCCGGATGATCCGCGCTGGCTGAACGTGGACGTCAAGCTGGTGAAGAAGACGAAACCGGTGAGCCTCGCCGAGCTGCGCAGCCACGAGGCACTCGCCCACATGCGCACCCTGGCCAGGGGCAACCGCCTGTCGATCACGCCGGTCGACCCGGCGGAATGGAAATTCATCACCGAACAACTGATGGGCATGAAGAAATGAGCTGGTGGTGGCTCGCCTACCCGCTGCTCGGCTGCTTCGCCGGCTTCATCGCGGGACTCTTCGGCGTCGGCGGCGGGCTGACCATCGTACCGCTGCTGTTCATGATCTTCGCCGCGCAAGGTTTCCCGCCCGAGCACGTCATGCACCTGGCGCTCGGCACCTCGATGGCGACCATCGTGCTCACCTCGATCTCCAGCATGCGCGCCCACCACGACCACGGCGCGGTGCGCTGGGAGATCGTCAAGGCGATGGCGCCGGGCTTGGTCGTCGGCACGCTCGCCGGCTCGCTCTTCGCCAGCGTCGTGCCGACGCGGCCGCTCGCCTTCGCCTTCACCGCCATCGTCTACTACGCCGCGCTGCAGATGGTGCTCGACTTCAAGCCAAAGCCGACGCGGGCGCTGCCGCGCACGGCCTGGCTGTTCGTCGTCGGCACGGCGATCGGCATCGTCTCCAGCCTGGTGGCGGCGGGCGGCGGCTTCCTCTCGATTCCCTACATGGTCTGGCACAACGTGACGATCCACCACGCCGTCGGCACCTCGGCGGCGCTCGGCTTCCCGATCGCCGTGGCCGGCACGATCGGCTACATCGCCGCAGGCTGGAAGGCCACCGGCCTGCCGGCGGGAAGCCTCGGCTACGTCTATCTGCCGGCCTTCGTCGGCGTGGCGGCGATGACCATGCTCATCGCGCCGCTCGGCGCCAAGACGGCGCACCGGCTGCCGGTGAAGCAGCTCAAGCGCGCCTTCGGCGTCTTCCTCGCGCTATTGGCGACGAAGATGCTGCACAGCCTGATCGGCTGAGCCGTCATCTCCGCACAAGCGGGAATCCATGAATGCCAAGGTGCTGGCGATTCCGATCGGCACGGTGATGAGCCGGCTGTGCCGCGCGCGCGGTGCGCTGCGCGGACTGCTGGAAGCGGCTAAGGAACAGCCGCGCCTGAGGAGCGTGAAATGCGCCATGAAAAGGAATTTTCCGACGAACGGCTGAACGCCTTCTTCGACAACGAACTGGGCGCCCATGAGCGCGAGGAGATCCTCGCCGCCGCGGCCGCCGATCCCGACCTCGCCCGGCGCCACGAGCTGCTCACCTTCGTCTCCTGCGGCAACGCCATCGCGCGCTACCGCAACGCGGGGCTGGACGTCACGCTGGTGCCGGAAGCAAGGGTGGAGCGCATGGCGATCGAGCACATCGTCGACCGCGTGCGCCTGGGGTGGACTTACCTGAAGATCCGAGCGGCCGGGCGCTCGATCTGCACGGGCTCGGCGGCGAAGCCGATGCCGGAGAAGGCGGCCGCCAGGCACATCGCCACGAACGCGATGAGCACCTTGGCCTTGTGCTTCCAGGGGCTGGCCGGTCCCTTCAGTTTTTCATTACGCATGTTCCCTCCTCCAAGGGTGAGCCGCGACGCGCTGCGGCTACGATACACCGCGCCGCCCGGCGACCGCAACGAATTATTTGATACTTGAATTAAAACGGGTCAGCCGGCAAAAAGTTGACGCAGCAGGTTCTTCTGCACCTTGCCCATGGCATTGCGCGGCAGGTCGCCGACGAAATGGACGGCCTTCGGCACCTTGAAGCCGGCGATGCGGCCCTTCAGCTCGGCGATGATGGCCTCGGCGGAAACGCCTTCGCCTCCCTTGCCGCGCACCACCACGGCGGTGACCGCCTCGCCGAAATCCGGGTGCGGCAGGCCGATGACGGCGGATTCGGCCACGCCGGGCAGGGCGTCGATGGCCTCCTCGATCTCCTTCGGATAGACGTTCAGCCCGCCCGTGATGATGAGGTCCTTGTTGCGGCCGATGATGGCGAGGTAGCCGTCCGCGTCGAAGCGGCCCATGTCGCCGGTGCGAAAGTACCCTTCCGGCGTGAACTCCTCCTGCGTCTTCTCCGGCATCTGCCAGTAGCCGATGAAGACATTGTCTCCCCTCACCTGGATTTGGCCGATCTCGCCGGCCGGCAAGGGCTGGTCGGCGTCCCCTACCACGCGCACTTCCGTGCCGGGCAGGGGGAAGCCCACCGTGCCGATGCGCCGCTCGCCTTCGAGCGGATTCGAGGTGAACATGCCGCCCTCGGTCATGCCGTAGCGCTCGAGGAGGGTCTGGCCGGTGCGTTCACGGAATTCGGCGAAGGTTTCCGGCAGGAGCGGCGCCGAGCCGGAGATGAAGAGACGCATGTGCGCCACGGCCTCGCGCGTCAGCCCTTTCTCCTGCAGCAGCCGCACGTAGTAGGTCGGCACGCCCATGAACACCGTGGCCTCCCGCATCAGGCGCAGGGCGCGCCGGGCGTCGAACTTCGGCTCGAACAGCATCGGGCTGCCGTTGGCGAGCGCGCAGTGGGTGGCGACGAAGAGGCCGTGCACATGGAAGATCGGCAGCACGTGCAGCAGCACGTCGCCCGGGCGGAAGCCCCAGTAGCGATGCAGCACGAAGGCGTTGGCGGCGAGGTTGCGGTGGGTCAGCATCGCCCCCTTGGAGCGGCCGGTGGTGCCGGAGGTATACAGGATGGCGGCGAGGTCGCTGCCGGCCGATTGAACCGTGGCGAAGGAATCGGGCATCTCCGCCGCGGCGGCGACCAGGCTACCGTCGCCACGCTCGCCGAGGTCGTGCACCAGCGGCACGCGCGCCGCCCAGGCCAGCTCCTGCGCCTCCTCCAGCTTCTCCGGCCGGCAGACGAAGAGGCCCGGTTTCGCGTCGTCGAGGAAATACTCCACCTCGCCGCGCTGGTAGGCCGGGTTCAGCGGCAGGAAAACGCAGCCGGCGCGCAGGCAGCCGAGGTAGAGGTAGAGCGCCTCGGGCGACTTCTCCACCTGGGCGGCGACGCGGTCGCCCGGCTTGAGGCCGGCCTCCTTCAGCAGAGCGCCGTAGCGTGCAGACTGACTTTCCAGCTCGCCGTAGCTCACCTTGCGGCCGTCGGGCAGGATCAGGCAGGGCGCGACAGGGTCGGCCGGAAAGCGGGCCGCAAGGAGGTCGTACAGGTTGCCGTTCATTTCGACTGGTTCGGCAGCCACATGACGATCTCGGGGAAGAGCGCCAGCAGCACGATGTAGAGCCCCATGATGACGATGAATGGCATCACGCCGCGCATGATCTGGCGGAAGGCGATGTCGGGCGCGATGCCGTTGATGACGAAGAGGTTGAGGCCCACCGGCGGCGTGATGAGGCCCATCTCCATGTTGATGGTCAGCACGATGCCGAACCAGATCGGGTCGAAGCCGGCGGCAAGGATGCCCGGCATGATCACCGGCGTCACCATCAGTATGATGGCCACCGGCGGCAGAAAGCAGCCGAGCACCAGCAGCAGGATGTTCACCCAGAAGAGATAGGCCCACTTCGACAGGCCGAGGCCGACCAGCCACTGCGCCATGGCCTGGGTGATGTGCAGGTAGCTCATGACATAGGTGAACAGGAAGGCCATGGCGATGATCATCATGATCATGCAGGACTCGCGCGCCGTGCCGAGCAGGATCTCCTTCAGGTCGCGCCAGCGCCAGACGCCGTAGATGGCGGTGACCAGCAGCAGCGAGCCGGCGGCGCCGACGGCGGCGACCTCGGAGGGCGTACCCCAGCCGCCGTAGAGGGCCACCATCACCACGGCGATGAGCGCGACGAAGGGCAGCAGGCGCGGCAGCGTTTCCCAGCGCTGCCGCCAGGTGAAGTACTCGGCCTTGAGCAGTTCGCTCGCCGCGCGCCCGACACGCGCCGCCTGCTTCTCGCGCCAGGCGGCGAACATCACCCACAGGGCGAAGATCACGGCGAGCAGGATGCCGGGGACGACGCCGGCGATGAACAGCTTGCCGATCGACTGCTCGGTGATGATGCCGTAGATGATCAGCGTCAGCGAGGGCGGGATGAGGATGCCGAGCGTGCCGCCGGCGGCGATCAGGCCCGAGGCGAGTTCCTCCGAGTAGCCGCGCTTGCGCATCGCCGGAATGCCCATGCCGCCGATCGCGGCGCAGGTGGCGGGGCTCGATCCGCACATGGCGGCGAACACCGAGCAGCCGAAGACGTTGGCCACGCCCAGGCTGCCGGGCAGCTTGTAGAGCCAGCGGTGCGCGGCCTCGTAGAGATCCTCGGCGGCGCGCGTCTTGCCGATCGCCGCGCCCATGAGGATGAACAGCGGGATGGTCAGCAGCGTGAAGTTGTTCAGCTCGCTGTAGAGCGTTTCGGCGACGTTCTCGAGATTGTTGGCCGGCATGAAGAAGAACATGAAGGCCAGCGCCACGCCGCCCAGCGCGAAGGCGATCGGCATGCCGGAGAACAGCAGCAGCAGCGCCGCGCCGAGGTAGAGCAGGCCGATCTCAAGCACGCCCATCGCGGCCTCCCCGCAGGATCGGCACGAGGCGGCCGTCGACGATCTGCGCAAGGTACTGCAGCGCCAGCAGGCTCATGCCGAGCGCGATGAAGGCGAAGGGAATCCACAGCTTCGGGCTCCAGATCGAGTTCGCCACCCAGCCTTCGCGGTAGGCGACCGCCGTCAGGCGCCAGGCATTGGCGGCGACGAAGCCGCACAGGCCGGCGGCGCCCAGGTCGGCGAGCAGCATGCGCCAGCGGTTGGCGGCGCCCGACATCAGGTGGTCGACGATGTCGATGTTGACGTGGGCCTTCGCCGCCAGCGTGTGGCCGGCGGCGAGGAAGGTCGAGGCAATGAGCATGTAGATGCACAGCTCGAGCGCCCAGTCGGTGGGCCGGTCGAGGAAGTAGCGCGCCAGCACCTCCCAGGTCAGGATCACCGAGGACAGCGCGACGAGGACGCCGGCGGCGTAGCCCATCCACAGATTGAGCGCGGCGAGCGCCCGCGCGAACGCCCGCCAGAGTGACCGCATGGTTTCGCTCACTTCACCGAGACGGCCATCTCGAGCAGCTTCTTGCCGTTCGGTATCTTCTCCTCGAAGTCCTTCCAGGCCGAGGCGCGCGCGACGTCGCGCCACTTGGCGAAGGCCACCTCGTTCATGTCGTGCACGCCGTCGCCGGCCGCCTTGTACACCTCGGCCAGCTTCTGGTCGTCGATCTTGGCGTTGTCCATGCCGAACTTCTCCAGCGAGGCGCCGACCTCCATGACGATCTTCTGCTGTTCGGGGGTGAGCTTGTCGAAGGTGGATTTGGCCATCATGATCGGCTCGAACATGAACCAGAAGGTCTTGTCGCGCGCCGTGGTGACGTGCTTGGCGTGCTCGTGCAGGCGGAAGGAGATGAGCGAGGTGCTGGAGGTCAGCGCCGCATCGAGCACGCCCGACTGCATGGCGCTGTAGATCTCGCTCGAGGGCACGTTGGTCGGCGAGGCGCCGGCGGCCTTGAGCATGACGTCCATCTCCTTGCTGCCGCCGCGGAACTTGAGGCCCTTGACGTCGTCGGGGCTGACGATGGGCTTGGCGCGCGAGGCGATGCCGCCGGCCTGCCAGACCCAGGTGATGATCTTGACGCCCTTCTCCTCGACGATGCGCGTGAGCTCCTTGCCGATCGGCGCGTCCTTCCAGCGCAAGCCCTGCTCATAGCTGGTGACCAGCGCCGGCATCAGGCCGATGTTGAGCTCGGGCACGCGGCCGCCGGCGTAGGCGAGCGGATAGAGCGACATGTCGAGCGAGCCGCTGCCCATGGCGCCCCACTGTTCCACCGGCTTGACCAGCGAGCTGGCGGGATAGATCTCGAACTTGAGCGCGCCCCCGGTTCGCTTCTCGACCTCGGCGGCAAAGCGACGCACCATGCGGTCGCGGAAATCGCCCTCGTCGATGGTGCCGCCGGGGAACTGATGGGAAATCTTGAGGACCTTCGGCGCCTGGGCGAAGGCCTGCGGGGCGATGAGGGCAAGGGATGCGGCGGCCAGGGATGCGGCCAGTATGCGGCGACGTGCGTTCATGTGTTCTCCTCCTGTTGGTTATTGGGATTTTGCAAGGCGGCGGATCGCCGCCGAGGCGGCAATGCGGTCCTCGCCGACGAAAGCCTCCACGTTCTGCTCGATCTCGTCGGGGTCGTACAGATAATTCACCATCAGGCCGCAGGACTGCCTGAAGCCCTTGGCCGAGGTGTCGGAGAGGAAATTGATGCGCTCGATGCGCGCGCCGTTGCCGAGGTGGAAGCGCGCCACCGGGTCGTGGGGCCGGCCGTTCTGGCGTTCCGCGTAGAGGTAGCACGCGGCGAGGCTCTCCAGCGGATCGCGCAGGCGGCGCACCGTCGCCTTGTCCTGTGCCCACTCGCCCGACTGCAATTGCGCGAGACTCAGGCCCAACTCATCCAGCGCTTCGGGCCTGCGCTTGAGCCAGGCAACGAACTGCGGCAAGGGCGAGAGCGTGGCGAAAGTCTTCAGCTGCGGGAAGTCGCGCTTCAGATCGTCGATGACGCGCTTGAGCAGGAAGTTGCCGAAAGTGACGCCGCGCAGCCCGGTCTGGGTGTTGGAGATCGAGTAGAAGATGGCGGTATCGGCGCGCGCCGGATCGAACACCGGCGCGTGCTCGTCGAGCAGTGCCTGGATGTTGTCGGCAAGCTCCTTCGTCAGCGCCACTTCGACGAAGATCAATGGCTCCTGCGGCATGCGCGGATGGAAGAAGGCGTAGAGGCGCCGGTCGGAATCGAGCCGGTTGCGCAGGTCATCCCAGGAGCGGATCTCGTGCACCGCCTCGTACCGGATCAGCTTCTCCAGCAGCGAGGCGGGCGAGTGCCAGGTAATGCGGCTCAACTCGAGGAAGCCGACGTCGAACCAGGCGGTGAGGCGCGATTCCAGTTCGCGGTCGAGCACCGCCAGTTCTTCGTCTTTCTCGAGAAAGCGCAGCAGGTCGGCGCGCAGGTCGACGAGGAACTTCACGCCCTGCGGCAGGGCGTTGAACTGGGTCAGGATGCGGATGCGCGAGGAGCGCAGCGCGACGCGGAGATCCGCTTCGGCGTCCCACTGGCGCGGCGTGCCGACCGCCGCCTGGTAGGCGCGGTGGGCGACGTCCACCTTCGCCGGCTCGGGGCCGAAATCGAGGGCGATGCGGCGCAGGAACTCGTGGCGGCCGGCGTCGTCGAGACCGAGGTAGATCTCGCCCAGCTTCGCCGCGCGGTTGCGCGCCGTCACCTCGCCTCCGGTGCCGGCGGCGCATTCCTGCAGTTGTTTGCGCAACTGGGCAAGCAGCCGGGACGTCATCGACTGCCGCTCGTGACGGCTGCCGACCAGGCTTTTCACGCGATCGAGCAATCCATCGGCCATCAGGCGACCTCCTGGCGCGAGGCCATGCGGCGCAGCGCCGACAGCTGCGCCAGCAGATGATTCTTCATGATTTCCTCGGCGGCCGGCGCATCCCGCCTTTGCAGTGCGGCCATCAGTGCGCGGTGCTCGGCCAGCGACTCCAACTGCCGCCCCTCGAGCTTCAGCGAACGGTGGCGCGACAGTCGCAGGAGCTTGCGCAGATCGCCGATCATATGCTGCAACCAGCGATTGCCGGCGAGTTCCTGCAGGGCATCGTGGAAGACGTAGTTCACCTCGTAGTAGCGGTCCACGTCGCGCGCCGCGGCGTATTTCTCCAGCTTCTCGTGCAGCGCGTCGAGCCGCTTCAGCTCGTTCGGCCCCGCCTTGAGCGCGGCCTCGTAGGCGACACGCCCCTCCAGCATGGCCATGATCGGAAAGATTTCCTCCAGGTCCGCCGGTGTCAGCTCGGCGACGAAACAGCCGCGGCGCGGCTTGATGTGCAGCAGGCCCTCGGCGGAGAGGATCTTCAGTGCCTCGCGCAGCGGTGTGCGGCTGATGCCGAGGTCTGCGGCGAGCGCCGCCTCGTCCAGGCGCTGCCCCGGCAGGAGCGCATGGCTGAAGATGCGCTTGCGCAACAGGTCCACCGCCTGCTGGCATAGAGATGACTTGTTAATCATTGATATGCAACGAAAATAAATCTTGTATGCGTTATTTTGTATACAAGATAGGAGAGATGATGGGCAACGTCAAGAAGCGTTACTACAACGACTATTTGCCCTTGAACAAGGGAGCGCGTTTGTCGAGGAAGGCCGACAGTCCCTCCCGGTAATCCTCGCTATCGAGGAAGGCGAAGCTGTCTTTCTGCTCTGCCAAAGTCAGTCCCTGCGGCACGGCGGTGAGACGACGCACTAGCGCCTTGTGCATGCGCGCAGCGAGCGGCGCACCGGCGGCGATGCGGCGCGCGGTCGCATACGCCTCGTCCGCCACCTGCTCGTCGTCCACGACGCGTGTCACCAGCCGCTTCTCGTAGGCCTCGTCGGCGCCGAGGATGCGGCCCTCCAGCAGGATCTCCAGCGCCAGCGCGGGACCGGCCAAAGCGAGCAGCCCGATCAACTCGCCCGGAGCCATGGAGAAGCCGAGCTTGTTGATCGGCGCGCCGAAGCGGGCCGAGCGGCCGCAGATGCGCAGGTCGCACTGGCCGGCGATCTCCAGGCCGCCGCCGATGCAGGCGCCCTGGATCAGCGCCACCGTCGGGTGCAGGCAGTCGCGCACGGCGTTCAGCGCCTGCGCCACCCACTCCTCGTGGTAGACCAGGGCGCGCTCCAGTGTGTCGCGCAAGGTGAGGAACTCCTCGATGTCGCCGCCGGCGGCGAAGGCCTTGTCGCCCGCGCCGCGCAGCACCACGCAGCGCAGTTCCTCGTCGGAGGACAACTCTTCCATCACCACGCGGAGTCGCCGCCACATCGAGGCGTTGACGGCATTCAGCTTGGCAGGATTGTTCAGCGTGACGGTGGCGACGCCGCCGTCGCGAAGGACGAGGATCTCTTCAGACATGGCCAATACGCTCCCCTCTCCCGCCCGCGGGAGAGGGGCTGGGGGAGAGGGCGGCGGCCTGCATCTTCGCCAGCGCGGCGCGGCCGGACAGGAGGTGCGCATGCATCAGCGCCTCGGCGCTGGCGGCATCGCGCTCGCGGATGGCGGCGAGGATGCGGCGGTGTTCCTCCAGCGACTGCTTCAGCCGCCCTTCCAGGCGCAGCGAATCGCGCCGCGTCAGTTTCAGCACCTTGCGCAGGTCGTCGATGACCTGCTTCAGCCAGCGGTTGCCGGAGAGTTCCTGCAGCGCCTGGTGGAAATCGTGGTTGACCTCGAAGAAGCCGTTGATGTCGCCCTTCGCCGCCTGGCGTTCGAGCTTTTCGTGCAGCGCTTCCAGGCGCTTGAGGTCGGCCGGGCTCGCCTTCTGCGTCGCTTCGAAGGCGCAGCGTCCTTCGAGCAGGGCCATCAGCGGGAAGATGTCGTCGAGGTCGCGCTCGGCCAGCTCGGTGACGTAGCAGCCGCGGCGCGGCTTGAGCGTGACCAGGCCTTCGGAAGCGAGCACCTTGAGCGCCTCGCGCAGGGGCGTGCGGCTGATGCCGTACTGCTCGGCCAGCGCCTGCTCGTCCACCCAGGCGCCCGGTTGCAGCTCATGCGAGAAAATGCGCTGGCGCAGGCGCTCGGCGACCTCCTGATAGAGAGCCGGTTGTGAAATACTGGCAGGACTCATGGAATTGTCGTCCCGGCGATTGACCGAACTTTGCTTGCATTCATAATTATGGATACAGTATTATTAAGGCCTACGGATGTCAAGAGGTGCCGCCATGACCGACAAACTATTTAGCTCCGCCGATCTCTCCGCCTGGGAAAAGGCCGCCGCCAAGTCGGCGCCGAACGGCGACCTGGCCGCCCTCGACTGGGTGACGCCGGAAGGCATCACCGTCAAGCCGCTGTATACGAAGCGCGACGCCGAGGGCCTGCCGCACGCCGACACCCTGCCCGGCCTCGAGCCCTTCCTGCGCGGGCCGCAGGCCACCATGTACGCGGTGCGGCCGTGGACCATCCGCCAGTACGCCGGCTTCTCCACCGCCGAGGAATCCAACGCCTTCTACAAACGCGCGCTGGCCGGCGGCGGCCAGGGCATCTCGGTGGCCTTCGACCTCGCCACCCACCGCGGCTACGACTCCGACCATCCGCGGGTGACCGGCGACGTCGGCAAGGCCGGCGTGGCGATCGATTCCGTCGAGGACATGAAGATCCTCTTCGACGCCATCCCGCTCGACAAGATCTCCGTCTCGATGACCATGAACGGCGCCGTGCTGCCGGTGCTGGCCGGCTACATCGTCGCCGCCGAGGAGCAGGGGGTGAGCGAGGAGAAGCTCTCCGGCACGATCCAGAACGACATCCTCAAGGAGTTCATGGTCCGCAACACCTACATCTACCCGCCCGGCCCGTCGATGCGCATCATCGCCGACATCATCGAGTACACGGCGACGCACATGCCGAAGTTCAACTCGATCTCGATCTCCGGCTACCACATGCAGGAGGCCGGCGCGACGCAGGCGCTGGAACTCGCGTTCACGCTGGCCGACGGCAAGGAGTACGTAAAGACGGCGATTGCCAAGGGCATGGACGTGGACGCCTTCGCCGGGCGGCTGTCGTTCTTCTTCGCCATCGGCATGAACTTCTACCTCGAAGTCGCCAAGCTGCGCGCGGCGCGCCTGCTCTGGTGGCGCATCATGAAGTCGTTCGGGCCGAAGAGCGCCAAGTCGATGATGCTGCGCACCCACTGCCAGACCTCCGGCTGGTCGCTCACCGAGCAGGACCCCTACAACAACGTCGTGCGCACCGCCATCGAGGCCATGGCGGCGGTGTTCGGCGGCACGCAGTCGCTGCACACCAACTCGCTCGACGAGGCCATCGCGCTCCCCACCGACTTCTCGGCGCGCATCGCCCGCAACACCCAGCTCATCATCCAGGAAGAGACGCACATCACCAATGTGGTCGACCCCTGGGCCGGCAGCTACCTGATGGAGAAGCTGACGCAGGACATGGCCGACACCGCCTGGGCCATCATCGAGGAAGTCGAGGCCATGGGCGGCATGACCAGGGCCGTCGAGTCGGGCTGGGCGAAACTCAAGATCGAGCAGTGCGCGGCGGAAAAGCAGGCGCGCATCGACGCCGGCAAGGACGTCATCGTCGGCGTGAACAAGTACCGCCTGGAGAAGGAAGATCCGGTCGACATCCGCGAGATCGACAACAGCGCGGTGCGCGAGGCGCAGATCGCGCGGCTGAAGAGCATCCGCGCGTCGCGCGACGGCGAGGCGGTGCAAAAAGCGCTCGATGCGCTCACCGACGCCGCGAAGACCGGCCAGGGCAATGTGCTCGACCTCGCCGTCAAGGCCGTGCGCCTGCGCGCCACCGTCGGCGAGATCTCCGACGCGCTGGAGAAGGAATGGGGCCGCTTCCGCGCCACCAACCAGGCCATCTCCGGCGTCTACGGCGCCGCCTTCGAGCACGACTGGGAGTGGCAGGAGATCAAGCAGGACATCGAGGCCTTCGCTGCGGCGGAAGGCAGGCGGCCGCGCGTGATGGTCGCCAAGCTCGGCCAGGACGGCCACGACCGCGGCGCCAAGGTGGTGGCCACGGCGCTCGCCGACCTCGGCTTCGACATCGACATCGGCCCGCTCTTCCAGACGCCGGAGGAAGCCGCGCGCCAGGCCATCGAGAACGACTGCCACGCCATCGGCGTGTCGACCCTCGCCGCCGGCCACAAGACGCTGGTGCCGGCGCTGGTCAAGGCGCTGAAGGACCAGGGCGCCGGGGACATCATCGTCTTCGTCGGCGGCGTCATCCCGGCGCAGGACTACGCCTTCCTGCAGCAGGCCGGCGCGGCCGGCATCTTCGGCCCGGGCACGCCCATCCCGGCCTGCGCGAAGCAGGTGCTGGCGGCGATCCGCAAGACTCACGCTTCAGCCTGACATGAACGACGCCACCGCCGGCCAGGCGCTGCTTTCCGCCGCCGACCAGCAGCTGGTCGACGGCGTGCTCGCGCGCCGGCCGCGCGCGCTGGCGAAGGCGATCACCCTGGTCGAGTCGTCGCGGCGCGATCATCAGGCGCGGGCGGAACAGGTGCTGGCGGCGCTGCTGCCGCATACCGGCGGCGCCATCCGCGTCGGCATCTCCGGCGCGCCGGGCGCGGGCAAGTCGACCTTCATCGAGGCATTGGGATTGCATCTCATCGGGCACGGCCACCGCATTGCGGTGCTGGCGGTCGATCCCTCCAGCACGCTCTCGGGCGGTTCCATCCTCGGCGACAAGACGCGCATGGAGAAGCTGTCGACCCGGCCGGAGGCCTTCATCCGTCCCAGCCCCTCGGGCGGCTCGCTCGGCGGCGTGGCGGAAAAAACGCGCGAGGCGATGCTGGTGTGCGAAGCGGCCGGCTTCGACGTCGTCATCGTCGAGACGGTCGGCGTCGGCCAGAGCGAGACCACGGTGGCCGGGATGGTCGACGCCTTCGTCCTGCTGCAGCTGCCCAACGCCGGCGACGACCTGCAGGCGATCAAGAAGGGCATCGTCGAGCTGGCCGACCTCGTCGTCATCAACAAGGCCGACCTCGACCCGAAGGCGGCCGAGTTCGCCAAACATCAGTTCGAGAATGCCCTCGGCCTGCTGCGTTCGACCTCCGTCCACTGGCGGCCGAAGGTGCAGACCATGAGCGCCCAGACCGGCGCGGGTGTCGCGGCGTTCTGGGCCGAGATAGAGCTTCACCGCAAGACGCTCGAGGCGAGCGGCGAGCTGGCCGGGAAGCGGCGGCGCCAGGCCCTCGACTGGATGTGGACCCTCATCGACGCCGAGCTGCGCAACCGCTTCAGGCACCACGCGAGCGTGAAGCAGGATCTGGAAAAAGTCAGTCGCTGCGTCACGGCGGGCAGCATGACCCCGGCCGCCGCGGCACACCGATTGCTCAATCATTCGCAGCACAAGGATTAGTTTTCAGCGGAGGCTCTATGCACGACATCATTCGACAGCTGGACGAAAAGCGCGCCGCGGCCCGCCTGGGCGGCGGCCAGAAGCGCATCGATGCGCAGCACGGCAAGGGCAAGCTCACCGCGCGCGAGCGCATCGAGCTGCTGCTCGACCCCGATTCCTTCGAGGAATGGGACATGTTCAAGGAGCACCGCTGCACCGATTTCGGCATGGAGAAACAGACGGTGCCGGGCGACGGCGTGGTGACCGGCTACGGCACCATCAACGGCCGCCTGGTGTTCATTTTCAGCCAGGACTTCACGGTGTTCGGCGGCGCGCTGTCCGAGGCGCACGCCGAGAAGATCTGCAAGATCATGGACCACGCCATGAAGGTCGGCGCGCCGGTGATCGGGCTGAACGACTCCGGCGGCGCGCGCATCCAGGAAGGCGTCGCCTCGCTCGGCGGCTATGCCGAGGTGTTCCAGCGCAACGTGCTGGCCTCCGGCGTGGTGCCGCAGATCTCGATGATCATGGGCCCCTGCGCCGGCGGCGCGGTGTACAGTCCGGCGATGACCGACTTCATCTTCATGGTGAAGGATTCCTCCTACATGTTCGTCACCGGCCCGGAGGTGGTAAGGACGGTGACGCACGAAGAGGTCACCGCCGAGGAACTCGGCGGCGCGGTGACGCACAACACCAAGTCGGGCGTGGCCGACCTGGCCTTCGAGAACGACGTCGAGGCGCTCATGATGCTGAGGCGCCTCGTCTCCTTCCTGCCCTCGAACAACCGCGACAAGCCGCCGGTGGTGCCGACCGAGGATCCCTCCGAGCGCGTCGAAATGTCGCTCGACACCCTGGTGCCGGACAACCCGAACAAGCCCTACGACATCAAGGAACTCATCATCAAGACGGTGGACGAGGGCGACTTCTTCGAGCTGCAGCCCGACTACGCCAGGAACATCGTCATCGGCTTCGGCCGCATGGCCGGGCAGACGGTGGGCATCGTCGCCAACCAGCCGCTCGTGCTGGCCGGCTGCCTCGACATCAAGAGCTCGATCAAGGGTGCGCGGTTTGTTCGGTTTTGTGACGCCTTCAACATCCCGGTGGTGACCTTCGTCGACGTGCCCGGCTTCATGCCCGGCACGGCGCAGGAATACGGCGGCATCATCAAGCATGGCGCCAAGCTGCTCTACGCCTATGCCGAATGCACCGTGCCGAAGGTGACGGTGATCACGCGCAAGGCCTACGGCGGCGCCTACGACGTGATGTCGTCGAAACACCTGCGCGGCGACGTGAACTTCGCCTGGCCCTCGGCCGAGATCGCCGTGATGGGGCCGAAGGGCGCGGTGGAGATCATCTTCCGCGAGGAGAAGAACGACCCGGCCAAGCTCGCCGCGCGCGAGAAGGAATACAAGGAGAAGTTCGCCAACCCCTTCGTCGCCGGCCACCGCGGCTTCATCGACGACGTCATCATGCCGCACGAGACGCGCAAGCGCATCTGCCGCTCGCTGGCGATGCTGAAGGAAAAGAAACTGGAAAACCCGTGGCGCAAGCACGGCAACATTCCGCTCTGAGCCGGGGAGAAATCACATGTTCAAGAAGATCCTGATTGCCAACCGCGGCGAGATCGCCTGCCGCGTCATCAAGACCGCCCGCAAGATGGGCATCGCCACCGTTGCCGTGTATTCCGAGGCCGACAAGGATTCCCGCCACGTCGAGCTGGCGGATGAAGCCGTCTGCATCGGCCCGCCGCCCTCGAAGGAATCCTACCTCGTCGCCGACAAGATCATCGCCGCCTGCAAGCAGACCGGCGCCCAGGCGGTGCATCCCGGCTACGGCTTCCTCTCGGAGAACGAGGCCTTCTCCAAGCGCCTCGAGGAGGAGGGCATCGTCTTCATCGGGCCGAAGCACTATTCCATCGCGGCCATGGGCGACAAGATCGCCTCGAAGAAGTTGGCGCTGGAGGCCAGGGTCAACACCATCCCCGGCTACAACGAGGCCATCGACACGCCGGAGCAGGCCGTGGAAATCGCCAGGAAGATCGGCTATCCGGTGATGATCAAGGCCAGCGCCGGCGGCGGCGGTAAGGGCCTGCGCGTGGCGTTCAACGACAAGGAGGCGCACGAGGGTTTCTCCTCCTGCCGCACCGAGGCGAAGAACGCCTTCGGCGACGACCGCGTCTTCATCGAGAAATACGTCGAGGAGCCGCGCCACATCGAGATCCAGCTGATCGGCGACGCCCACGGCAACTGCGTCTACCTGAACGAGCGCGAGTGCTCGATCCAGCGCCGCCACCAGAAGGTGATCGAGGAGGCGCCCAGCCCCTTCCTCGACGAGAAGACGCGCAAGGCCATGGGCGAGCAGGCGGTGGCGCTGGCCAAGGCGGTGAAGTACCAGTCGGCCGGCACGGTGGAGTTCGTCGTCGGCAAGGACAAGTCGTTCTACTTCCTCGAGATGAACACCCGGCTGCAGGTCGAGCATCCGGTGACCGAATGCATCACCGGCCTCGACCTCGTCGAGCTGATGATCCGCGTCGCCGCCGGCGAGAAGCTGCCCTTTGCGCAAAAGGACGTCAAGCTCAACGGCTGGGCCATGGAATGCCGCATCAACGCCGAGGACCCGTTCCGCAACTTCCTGCCCTCGACCGGGCGACTGATCCGCTACATCCCGCCGGTGGAGTCCGACGGCGTGCGCGTCGACACCGGCGTGTACGAGGGCGGCGAGATCTCGATGTACTACGACTCGATGATCGCCAAGCTGATCGTGCATGCCGCCAGCCGCGACCAGGCCATCGCCAAGATGCGCGACGCGCTCAACGCCTTCGTCATCCGAGGCGTCTCCTCGAACATCGCCTTCCAGTCGGCACTGATGCAACATCCGCGCTTCCAGTCGGGCAAGTTCAACACCGGCTTCATCGCCGAGGAGTTCCCGAAGGGCTTCAGCGCCGAGAGCCTGGTGCACGAGGACCCACTGCTGCTGGCGGCGGCGGCGGCCTTCGCGCGGCGACGCTACATCGACCGCGCCATCCGCACCAGCGGCCAGCTGCGCGGGCACGAGCGCAAGGTCGGCAACGAGTGGATGGTGCTGATGAGCGACAAGAAGTACGAACTGACGCTGACGCCGATCGGCGGCGGCTACTCGGTCAGCCATGACGGCCAGAGCTGCGAGCTGCGCTCCAACTGGCGCCTCGGCGAGTTGCTGTTCCGGGGCACCTGGAACGGCGAGCCGGTCTGCCTGCAGCTCGAGCGCCTCGGCCTGAAGTACCGCGTCACGCACTGGGGCACGCAGGCCGACATGATGGTGATGACCGGTCATGCCGCGCATCTGCTCGGCCTGATGCCGGACAAGCCGAAGCCCGACCTCTCCAAGTTCCTGCTCTCGCCCATGCCGGGGCTGCTCACCGACATGCCGCTCAAGCCGGGACAGGAGGTGAAGGCCGGCGAGAAGCTCGCCGCCATCGAGGCCATGAAGATGGAGAACATCCTCAAGGCCGACCAGGACTGCGTGGTGGCGGAAGTGCTGGCGAAGAAGGGCGACAGCCTGGCCGTCGACCAGCCGATCGTGCGCTTCGCCTAGGTGCGCCGTCCCGGCGGCGCGCGCCGGGGGATGGCGTGCTAAGCTGCGCGCCGTCGAATTTCCGGGAGTCCGCCGTGCCCAGCCTGACCCAGGCGCCCCAGCAGGGGCTGCTCGAGTACTCTGTCGTCTACACCGACCGCGCCCTCAACCACATGTCGCCCGCCTTCCAGGGCGTCATGCGCGACATCTCCGCCATCCTCAAGGAAGCTTACCGCGCCCATTCTTCGGTGATCGTGCCCGGCGGCGGCACCTACGGCATGGAAGCGGTGGCGCGCCAGTTCGCCGCCGGACGCAGGTGCCTGGTCATCCGCAACGGCTGGTTCAGCTACCGCTGGAGCCAGATCTTCGAAATGGGGCGCATCCCCTCCGAGGAAATCGTGCTGAAGGCGCGCCCGGCCGCGGCGGGCCACAAGGCACCCTTCGCGCCGCCGCCGGTCGGCGAGGTGACGGCGGCCATCCGGTCGCAGAAACCGGCGCTGGTGTTCGCCCCCCACGTCGAGACCGCCTCCGGCATGCTCCTGCCCGACGATTATCTGGAAGCGGTGGCCGAGGCGGTGCGCGCCGTCGGCGGCCTGTTCGTGCTCGACTGCATCGCCTCCGGCGCAATGTGGGTGGACATGGCCGCGCGCGGCGTGGACATCCTGATCAGCGCGCCGCAGAAAGGCTGGAGCGGCCCGTCCTGTTGCGCGCTGGTGATGCTCAATGCGCGCGCAAGGGAAAGGATCGACGCCACCGCCAGCACGAGCTTTGCCGCCGACCTGCGCAAGTGGCTGCAGATCATGGAGACCTACGAAGGCGGCGGCCACGCCTACCACGCGACGATGCCGACCGACGCCCTGGCGGCCGTCCTCCGCGCGATGCGGGAGACGCGCGACTGGGGCTTCGGACGGGCACGCGACGCGCAGGCGGAACTGGGCGCCCGGGTGCGCGCGCTGCTGGAAGGCCGCGGCTTCGCCAGCGTCGCCGCGAAGGGATTCGAGGCGCCCGGCGTGATGGTCGGCTACACCGACGACCCGGACATCCAGTCGGGCAGGAAATTCATCGCCCAGGGCCTGCAGACGGCGGCCGGCGTGCCGCTGATGTGCGACGAGCCAGCCGACTTCCGCACTTTCCGCATCGGCCTCTTCGGGCTCGACAAGCTGCAGCACATCGACCGCACCGTGCGGCGCCTCGAGGATGCGCTCGACAGGATCGCCTGAGCCGGCGACCTCCCGCATCGACCACCTGGTCGTCGCAACAAACGACCTCGAGACGGGATCGGCCTGGCTGCAGGACCGGCTCGGCGTGCCCCTCGCCGAGGGCGGCAGGCATGCCGTCATGGGCACGCACAACCGGCTGCTCAGGCTCGGGCCGCAACTCTACCTGGAACTCATCGCCGTCGATCCCGCCGCGCCGCCGCCCGATCGGCCGCGCTGGTTCGGCCTCGACGATCCGGCGTTGCAGGCGAGGCTGGCCGCACGTCCTCGCCTGATCCACTGGGTGGCGCGCTGCGCGGACATGCCTGCCGCGCCGGACATGAAGGTTCTCGACATGGCGCGCGGCGACTACCGCTGGCGCATCGGCGTAGCGGCCGACGGCCGGCTGCCCGGCGGCGGGCTCGTCCCCAGCCTGATCCAATGGGCTTCGCCGATTCATCCGGCGCAACGCCTGCCGGAGGTCGGCTGCGTGCTGATGAAGCTGGAAGGCTTTCACGCCGAAGCGGCGCGCATTCGCGACGCGCTGGCTTCGCTGGGGCTGGCCGGCGCGCTGGCGCTCTACGCCGCCGAGCCGGACGAGGCGCCCGGCCTGGTGGCGTATCTGAAGACGCCGGGCGGCTTGCGGGAGATCGACTAAAGCCTTCTGTAGCGCTGGACCAGCCGGTCGTGGACCGACTTCGCGCCGTCCGTGATGCCGGACAGATTGACGCCGAACGTGCCCTTGGAGACCACCTCGACGCGGCAGTTGCCCCGCGTGCCGATGCGCTCGACGATGATGACGGTGTGCACACCCGTGCCGAAACCGGATCCCTCCTCGGCCAGCATGACTCCCTCGGCCATGTTCTCCTTCGTCACCCGCATGCCGATCTCCTTCAGGAGTTCGGGCAGCGCCGCCCAGACCTGGTCGAAGGGCGCGGCATAACTGACGATGACGCCGGTGCCGCGGCTGGACGACACGTCGGACAGCGTCGAGCAGGCAGTCAGTGCGCCGGCTCCGGCAATCAGGGCAAGGAAGGCTCTCCTGTGCATGGCGTACTCCTGCTCAAACAAGTTGCGAAAAGGCCGCGACCACCTCGGGCGGCGCCTGCACCAGCTCGATCAGCACGCCCTCTCCGGCAATGGGCAGCTCGTCGCTCGCCTTGGGATGGATGAAGCAGATGTCGAAGCCGGCGGCGCCCTTGCGGATGCCGCCGGGGGCGAAGCGCACGCCCTGCGCCGTCAGCCATTCCATGGCCTTGGGCAGATCATCCACCCACAGTCCGACATGGTTCAGCGGCGTGGCGTGCACGGCCGGCTTCTTCTCCGCATCGAGCGGCTGCATCAGGTCGACCTCGACCTTGAACGGGCCGCTGCCCATGGCGCAGATGTCCTCGTCCACGTTCTCCCGCTCGCTGACGAAATTGCCGGTGACCGACAAGCCCAGCTTGTCCACCCACAGCGTCTTGAGCCGCTCCTTGGACGGGCCGCCGATGGCGATCTGCTGGATGCCGAGGATTCTGAAGGGTCGCTCGCTCATGTCGTCTCCTTTCAGCCCCGATTCTACTGCGCCCGGGCGCCACGGAAAGCCTTCCGGGCTACAATAACGCCATGGATTTCAAGACGGGCCTCGCCGCCGCCTGGGCGCGCAACGATTCCCTGCTCTGCGTCGGCCTCGACCCCGACCCGGCGAAATTCCCGGCCCATCTGAAGGGCCGCGGCGACGCCATATTTGAATTCTGCAAATCGATCGCCGACGCCACGGCCGACCTCGCCTGCGCCTTCAAGCCGCAGATCGCCTACTTCGCGGCGAATCGCGCCGAGGACCAGCTCGAGGCGCTGATCCGCCACATCCATGAAAAGCATCCTGGCATCCCGGTCATCCTCGATGCCAAGCGCGGCGACATCGGCGCCACCGCCGAGCAATACGCCCGCGAGGCCTTCGAACGCTACGGCGCCGACGCGCTGACGGTGAACCCGTACATGGGCTTCGACTCCATTGAGCCTTATCTGGCCTGGAAGGAGCGCGGCGTCGTCATCCTCTGCCGCACCTCGAATGCCGGCGGCTCGGACCTGCAGTTCCTCGAGACAGGCGGGCGCAAGTTGTACCAGCACGTCGCCGAGCTGGTGACGAAGAAATGGAACGCGAGCGGTCAGTGCGCCCTGGTGGTCGGCGCCACCTTCCCCACCGAACTCGCCGAGGTGCGCCGCATCGTCGGCGACATGCCGCTGCTGGTGCCGGGCATCGGCGCCCAGGGCGGCGATATCGAGGCAACAGTCAGTGCCGGCAGGACGGCGGGCGGCACCGGCCTGATGATCAACTCCTCGCGCGCCATCCTCTACGCCGCCACGGACAAAAATGCAGGCGAGAACTACGCCGCCGCCGCGCGAAAGGTCGCGCTGGAGACCCGCAACGCCATCAACTGCTACCGCTGAGCGCGGCTACGCCAGAGCAGCCACACGCCGGCCGCGATCATCGGCAGCGACAGCCACTGGCCCATGCTGATCGTGTAGCTGAGGCCGAAGATGCCGGCGTCCGGTTCGCGGAAGAACTCGGCGAGGAAGCGCACCATGCCGTAGCCGACGAGGAACATGCCCGACACCGCGCCCGCGGCGCGCGGCTTCGAAGAGAACCACCAGAGCACGGCGAACAGCACCACGCCCTCGAGGAAGGCCTGGTAGAGCTGGGAGGGGTGGCGCGCAATGGCGTCGACGTGGGGAAACACCATCGCCCAGGGCAGCGAGGGGTCGGCGGCGCGCCCCCACAGCTCGCCGTTGATGAAGTTGCCGAGGCGGCCGAAACCCAGTCCGGGCGGCACCAGCGGCGCGATGAAGTCCATCACCGCCAACCAGGCGAGCATTTTCTTGCGCGCATACAAAGTCAGTGCCAGCAGCACGCCGAGGAAGCCGCCGTGGAAACTCATGCCGCCCTTCCAGATGGCGAAAATCTCGAGCGGATGGGCGAGGTAGTGCGCCGGCTCGTAGAACAGCACCTGCCCCAGCCGCCCGCCGATCACCACGCCGAGCACGCCGTAGAAGAGCAGGTCGTCGATGTCCTTCGTGGTCCACTTCAGGTCGGGCCGGCGCGCAATGCGCCGGCGGCCGAGCATGACGAAGGCGACGAAGCCGGCCAGGTACATCAGCCCGTACCAGTGCACCGACACCGGGCCGAGCGAAATAGCCACGGGGTCGATGCGGGGATAGGTCAGCATGGCCGATGCGATGGGCTAAAATCGGCATTCTAGCAACTGAAGGAGCAGCACCATGCCCGAGTACCGTTCCCGCACCTCCACCCATGGCCGCAACATGGCCGGCGCGCGCGCACTGTGGCGCGCCACCGGCATCAAGGAAGGCGATTTCGGCAAGCCGATCATCGCCGTGGTGAACTCCTTCACCCAGTTCGTGCCGGGCCATGTGCACCTGAAGGACATGGGCCAGCTCGTCGCCCGCGAGATCGAGGCCGCCGGCGGCATCGCCAAGGAGTTCAACACCATCGCCGTGGACGACGGCATCGCCATGGGCCACGGCGGCATGCTCTACTCGCTGCCCTCGCGAGAGCTGATCGCCGACTCGGTCGAGTACATGGTGAACGCCCACACGGCGGATGCCATGGTGTGCATCTCCAACTGCGACAAGATCACCCCCGGCATGCTGATGGCGGCGCTGCGCCTGAACATCCCGGCGGTGTTCGTCTCCGGCGGGCCGATGGAGGCGGGCAAGGTGAAGTGGCACGGCGAATACCGCATGGTCGACCTCATCGACGCCATGATCGAGGCCGCCGATTCCAAGAACTCCGACGCCGAGGTGGCGGCGATGGAGCGCAGCGCCTGCCCGACCTGCGGCTCATGCTCCGGCATGTTCACCGCCAACTCGATGAACTGCCTGACCGAGGCGCTGGGCCTGGCGCTGCCCGGCAACGGCTCGCTGCTCGCCACGCACGCCGACCGGGAAAAGCTCTTCGTCAAGGCCGGCCGCCTCGCGGTCGAGCTGTGCCGGCGCTGGTACGAGAACGACGATGCTTCCGTCCTGCCCCGCAGCATCGCCTCGTTCGCGGCTTTCGAGAACGCCATCGCGCTGGACATCGCCATGGGCGGCTCGACCAACACCGTGTTGCACCTCCTTGCCGCGGCGCAGGAAGCCGGCGTGAATTTCACCATGGCCGACATCGACAGGATGTCGAGGCGCGTACCCTGCCTCGCCAAGGTTGCGCCGGCAACGCAGAAGTACCACATGGAGGACGTGCATCGCGCCGGCGGCATCATGGCGATCCTCGGCGAGCTCGACCGCGCCGGCCTCATCAACCGCGACTGCCCGACGGTGCTCTATTCCTCGATCGGCAAGCAGCTCGACTGCTGCGACGTGAAGCGCAACGAGAGCAAGGCGGTGCACGACTTCTACCGCGCCGCGCCAGGCGGCGTGCCGACGCAGACGGCCTTCTCGCAGAGCCGCCGCTACCCGAAGCTCGACCTCGACCGCGCCCACGGCTGCATCCGCGACCAGGCGCACGCCTACACGCAGGAGGGTGGGCTGGCGGTGCTGTTCGGCAACATCGCCGAGAAGGGTTGCATCGTCAAGACGGCCGGCGTCGACGAGAGCATCTGGAAGTTCAGCGGACGCGCCCGCGTCTGCGAGTCGCAGGAGGAAGCCGTCGAGAAGATTCTCGCCGACCAGATCAAGGCCGGCGACATCGTCGTCGTGCGCTACGAAGGACCGAAAGGCGGCCCCGGCATGCAGGAGATGCTCTACCCGACCTCGTATCTGAAATCGAAGGGGCTCGGCAAGCAGTGCGCGCTGCTCACCGACGGCCGCTTCTCCGGCGGCACCTCGGGCCTCTCGATCGGCCACGCCTCGCCCGAGGCGGCGGCCGGCGGCGCCATCGCTCTGGTCGAGGAGGGCGACACCATCGAGATCGACATCCCCCACCGCCGCATCCACCTCGCCGTGGAAAAGTCAGTCCTGGCCGCACGGCGGCAGGCGATGGAAGCGAAGGGCCAAGGTGAACATGGCGCCTGGAAGCCGGCCAAGCGCGAGCGCACCGTCTCGGCGGCGCTGCAGGCCTACGCCGCCATGACCACCAGCGCCGACACCGGCGCGGTGCGCGACGTGAATCAACTCTCGCGCTGAGCATGGCCACGGACGTCGCCAATGAATTCGAGCTGCTCTACAGCGGCCGGCTGTGGAGCCTGCTGTCCTGGCAGCAACTGACCGATTTCTGGGCGCGCATCGACCGCGGTGCCGGCTGGTATCTGTACGCCGTCGGTGAGCCGCTGCCCTTGGCACCGGCCACCGCCGAGGAAGTCGAACGCTTCATCGCCGCGACCGACGCCCTGCTGCGCAAGGAACACCTGCACGACTACTGCGGCATCGTCTATGCCGACGATCTCGAGGCGCCGCGCATGGTGAAGATCTACGACCCGAACAACCTCGGCGTCTCCTGCGGATTCAGCAAGAACCCGCCTCCGCCCGGCTGGGTCATGAGCCTCGTGCCGCCCGACGAACTCAAACGCGCCGGCCCTCTGCCGGAAGCACGCAAGCGCTGGTGGCGATCTCTTTTCGAGCGCTGATGCGCTGACTTGCGCTGACCGCCAGCGAAGGCCATAATTCCGACAAAATTACTCGGAATTAATCCCCTTCATGCCCAACCGCCTCGCCGGCGAAACCTCGCCCTATCTCCAGCAGCACGCGGAAAACCCCGTGGATTGGTTCCCCTGGGGTGAGGAAGCGCTCACCCTGGCGAAGCGGGAAGACAAACCCATACTGCTTTCCATCGGCTATTCGGCCTGCCACTGGTGCCATGTCATGGCGCACGAATCCTTCGAGGATGCCGAGGTGGCGGCGGTAATGAACCGCCTGTTCGTGAACATCAAGGTCGACCGCGAGGAGCGGCCCGATCTCGACCAGATCTACCAGAGCGCGCAGCAGATGCTCACCGGCCGCGCCGGCGGCTGGCCGCTCACCATGTTCCTCGCGCCGGACGGCACGCCCTTCTTCGGCGGCACCTATTTCCCGAAAACCCCGCGCTACGGCCTGCCCGGCTTCGTCGACCTGTGCCGGCGCGTGGCGGAGGCCTGGCGCGACAAGCGTGCCGACATCGCCCAGCAGAACGGCGAACTGCTGCGGGCGCTCGCCTCCGGCGCCAGGACGACGACGCCTGCCGGCGAGCCGACGGCGGCGCCGCTGCAGCTCGCCGTCGAGCGCGCGGAGCAATCCTTTGACGCGCGCTACGGCGGCTTCGGCGGCGCGCCCAAATTTCCGCACCCCGCCGAACTGGAGCTGCTGCTGCGCCGCCATGCCGCGACGGACGATGCGCGCTGCGGCGAGATGGCGCTCGCCACCCTGCGCAAGATGGCGGAAGGCGGCCTCTACGACCAGCTCGGCGGCGGCTTCTGCCGCTACAGCGTGGACGAGCGCTGGGAGATCCCGCACTTCGAGAAGATGCTCTACGACAACGGGCCGCTGCTGCGCCTCTACGCCGACGCCTGGCGCATCTCGCCGGAGCCCCTGTTCCGTCGTGTCGCGGAGGAGACCGCCGCCTGGGTCATGCGCGAGATGCAGGCGCCGGAGGACGGCTATTTCTCCTCGCTGGATGCCGACTCGGAGCACGAGGAGGGCAAGTTCTACGTCTGGTCGAGGGAAGAAGTCAGTCGCCACGGCACGGCGGACGAAGTGGCCGTGCTCGCCGCCCACTACGGCCTCGACCGTCCGGCCAACTTCGGGGGCCGTCACTGGCATTTCATCGTGGCAAAGCCGCTCGACGAGGTGGCCGCCGCGCTCGGCAAACCGCCGGCGGAGTGCGAAGCGCTGCTGCAATCGGGTCGGGCGAAGCTCTTTGCCGCGCGCGAACGACGCATCCGGCCGGGACGCGACGAGAAGATCCTGGCGAGCTGGAACGCGCTGATGATCGAGGGCATGGCCCACGCCGGCCGCGTCTTCGGCCGCGCCGACTGGCTGGCCTCCGCGCGGCGAGCCATGGATTTCACGCGGCGCACGCTCTGGCGCGACGGGCGGCTGCTCGCCACCTGCAAGGACGGGCGCGCCCATCTCAACGCCTATCTCGACGATTACGCCTATCTGCTCAAGGCCTCGCTCGAACTGCTGCAGTCCGGATTCGACGCCGATCTGCTCGAATTTGCCGAAGCGCTCGCAAGAGCCCTGCTCGACCGCTTCGAGGACGCTGCCGGCGGCTTCTTCTTCACCAGCCACGACCACGAAGCGCTGATCCACCGCGTCAAGACCGGGCACGACAACGCCACGCCCTCGGGCAACGGCGTGGCCGCCTTTGCCTTGCAGCGCCTGGCCCACCTTACGGGCGACATGCGCTATCAGGCGTCGGCCGGACGCGCCCTGCGGCTGTACTGTCCGGACATGGAACGCCAGCCCGGCGGCTTTGCCACCCTGCTCATGGCCCTGGAGGAATCCCTGGTGCCGCCAACCCTCGTGGTGTTACGCGGACCGAAAGCGCAATTGGCTGATTGGAATGAAAAAATCGCCTCACGCCCGTGGCCCTGGGCGATCGCGCTCGGCTTGCCTGCGGAGGCCGGCGCACTGCCCGCGGTGCTCGAAAAACCCTTGCGCGAGGGCGTCAACGCCTGGGTCTGCTCCGGCGTTAAATGCCTCGAGCCGATAGACGATTTCACTTGCCTTGAACGGGTTTGCAAGTCCCCGGAATTGCTTTAGAGTATCGGCGCATTTCACCAACCACGCCCACGAGGAGAAAACGAAGAAATGAAACTGCTGAAAACCCTGCTGCTCGCCGCTGCCGGCCTGCTCATCACCGGTCAGGCCTCCGCCGACGAAGCCCTGGCGAAAGCCAAGAACTGCATGAGCTGCCACGCCATGGACAAGAAGGTGGTCGGCCCGTCCTACAAGGACGTCGCCAAGAAATACGCCGGCAAGGCCGATGCCGCCGCCATGCTGGAGGGCAAGGTCAAGAAGGGCGGCTCGGGCGCCTGGGGCACCGTGCCGATGCCGCCGAACCCGGCGGTTTCCGACGCCGACATCAAGAAGCTGGTGGCCTGGATCCTGGCGGCCAAGTAAACCGGTTTCGCGCGTCACGAAAAGCCGCGCACCGCGCGGCTTTTTTGTTCCTGATTACCAATGAGCCTCAGCCAATTTTACGAGCCGGTAGGGCATAGGCGGCGTTTGCGCGGCGGCGGCGGCCAGCCGTGCGAGCATGCTCGCCAGATCGAATCGTCGGTTGAAGCGATAGTTGAACTCGGCCAGATAGCGCGGCAGGTGCTTCGGGCGGATCGCATGATAGGTGCCGTGGATCGCGTTCTTCACATTCCCCAGCATGGTATCGACCCAGTTGAGGGTGAGCCGCTTGCGGGCCAGGCCCGGTCCGCTCATCACGGTCGGCGCGTGATCGCAGCCGGCCGCGGCCACCGCCCCGAAGCAGGCCAGGCCGTCCGAATGCACCGTCGTGCCGGGCGCCAGTCTGGCCCGGCTCCAGCGAGCGATCTCTTTCACGCGGAAGCCCTTGACGCAAGTAAGACTCATGCGGCGCGGGCGTCCCGCCGGATTGGTTTCCACCGCCGCCACGAAAGGCTTCTTGCCGCGGGTGCCGCGTCCGCGCTTGTAGCCCCGGCGCCGGCCACCCCAGTAGGCATCGTCCAATTGCACCAGCCCTTTGAGGTGCCGGCCGGCATCGCGCTCCAGCATCGCCTGCATCAGCTTGTGCTTCATCAGCCAGGCGCTGTTCTGGGAGATGGCCAGTTGGCGGGAGAGCTCCAGCGAAGAGATGCCGTTCTTGGCCTGGGTGATCAGATGCATGGCCAGAAACCAAACATTGAGCGGCAGCTTGGAGCCGGCGAAGCGCGCCTGCTCGCATTGCTCCGACGTTCCTTGCTTGTCCATGAATTCGCGCAAACCAACCCATGCCCCGCTGAAATTGCACCTTGTTCTTTGGCATCGCTTATCTCCTTGAAGAATCAAGAGATTCCAGTTTGCTGCCCTACTGGCTCACTGGCTGAGCCTCCCCACTGGCTGAGCCTCCCTAATCCAAATTTTTATTGACATGATCCGGCACGGGCAGCACAATCCACGCGCGTTTTCACACCCAGAAATGAAACCACATCTTTCAGGAGACTAAGATCATGCGATTCCCCGTCAAGACGACCTGCCTCGCCGTTGCTTCCGCCCTGCTCGCGTTCGGCTGCGGCAAGGAGGCGCCGCCGCCCAAGGCCGAGCAGCCACCCGCCCCGCTGGTGGTCAAAATCGGGCATGTCGGACCGCTCACCGGTGGCATCGCGCATCTGGGCAAGGACAACGAGAACGGCGCGCGCCTGGCCATCGACCAGGCCAATGCCGCCGGCGTGAAGCTGGGTGACCGTCAGGTAAAGTTCGAGTTGATGGCCGAGGACGACCAGGCCGATCCGAAGATCGGCAACACCGTCGCCCAGAAGCTGGTGGATGCCAAGGTCGCCGGCGTGGTCGGCCATCTCAACTCCGGCACCACGATTCCCGCCTCGGCCGTATACAGTCAGAGCGGCATCCCGATGATTTCCGGTTCCGCCACCAACCCGGCGCTGACCGAGCAGAAGCTGAAGGGGATTTTCCGCGTTGTCGGGCGCGACGATCAGCAGGGTCCGGCCATCGCCAACTTTCTCGTTGCCCAGGTGAAGCCGAAGACGGCAGCGATCATCGACGACGCCACGCCCTACGGCGAAGGCATCGCCAACGAGGTGGAGAAAACGCTCAAGGCCGCCGGCGTCAAGGTCCTGCCGCGCGAAAAAGGCACGGACAAGACCACGGACTGGAAAGCCGTGCTGACCAAGATCAAAGGCAAGAACCCGGACGCGGTCTTCTACGGCGGCATGGATGCCGCCGGCGGACCGCTGCTCAAGCAGGCGCGCGAACTGAAGATCGCCGTGCCGTTTGCCTACGGCGATGGCGGTTGCACCGACAAGATGGCGGAGCTGGCCGGCGCGGCCGCGGAAGGCATGCTGTGTTCGCAGGCCGGCATTCCGGTGCAGGCTGCCGGCAAGGCCTTCCTCGATGGCTACAAGAGTGCCTTCAAGATCGATCCCATCCTCTACGCGCCGTTCACTTACGACGCCGCCAATCTGATGATCGCCGCCATGAAGCAGGCGAACTCGGCCGAGCCGGCGAAGTACCTGCCCGCGCTGGAAAAGATCAGCCATAACGGCGCCAGCGGCCGCATCGAGTTCGACGAGAAGGGCGACCGCAAGGATGCCGAAATGACCATCTTCACCATGAAGAACGGCAAGATCACTCCCTTGGCCATCATCATGGGCGGCAAGTCCATGACCTTGGATCAGTACGCTGCCGCTGCCGCACCCGCTGCGAAAGCCGAGAAGAAGTAAAAGCGACACCTACGCTCGCGCGGAAACGGCACCCACGGGTGCCGTTTCCGCGTCCGCAGGCGCATGGACATCCTCATCCAGCAAATCATCAACGGTCTGACGACAGGCAGTGTGTATGCACTTGTCGCGCTCGGCTACACCATGGTGTATGGGGTCATCCAGCTTATAAACTTCGCCCACGGCGAGGTGGTCATGGTCGGCGCCATGGTGGCGATTTCGGTGATCGGCGCGCTCGCCGGCAGCGGCCTGCCGCCGGCGGCAATCCTGCTCGCCGGTGTGGCTTGCGCCATGCCGGCCTGCATGTGCCTGGGCTACCTGCTTGAGCGCGTTGCCTATCGGCCGTTGCGTCATGCTCCGCGCCTGGCACCGTTAATAACCGCCATCGGCATGTCAATCATTCTGCAACATCTTGCGCTGCTGGTATGGAGCCGCAATCCGCTGGCTTTTCCGCAAATACTCGAGAACCCCGTGTTTTCGATCGGCGGGGCGGCCATCAGCGGTGTGCAGATGGGCATCATCCTGCTCTCCTGCGCGATGATGGTCGGGCTGACCTGGTTCGTGTATCGGACGCGTTTCGGCGTTGCCATCCGCGCCACGGCTGAAAACGTCCATATCGCCGCGCTGATGGGCGTCGATGCCAACCGGGTGATCGCGCTGACCTTCGTCATCGCCGCCGCCATGGCGGCGGTGGCGGGCGTGATGGTCGGCACCTATTACGGCATCGCCCACTACACGATGGGCTTCATGCTTGGCCTGAAAGCCTTCTCGGCGGCGGTGCTGGGCGGCATCGGCAATCTCGCCGGCGCCATGCTCGGCGGCATCCTGCTTGGCCTGGTCGAAGCGCTGGCCACGGGGTATATCGGCGAGGTCACCGACCTGTGCCGCTGGCCAATCGTCTCCGGCTGGCTGGCCGAGCGCTGCGCCGCCGACGGTCATGTCGTGCTGATGGGCAGCAATTACCAGGAGGTGTTCGCCTTTCTGGTGCTGATCGCCGTGCTGGTGTTCCGCCCCTCGGGGCTGCTCGGCGAGCGCGTCGCGGAGCGGGCGTGAAAGCACAGCGCCATCCGCTGCTCTTCTGGGCGGGCGTCGTGCTCGTTGCCGCCGCCCTGTTTGCCCTGCCGTTGGTACTGGCCATGGCCGGTACCGCCTGGGTGCGCATCGCCAACCTCGCCATCCTGTTCGTCTTCCTCTCGCTCGGCCTCAACATCGTCGTCGGTTTCGCCGGACTGCTCGATCTGGGCTACATCGCCTTCTACGCGGTCGGCGCCTATACCTGGGCGCTGCTCGCCTCGCCGCATTTCGGCCTGCACCTGCCGTTCTGGGCGATTCTGCCCATCGGCGCCCTGCTCGCCTGCGTCGCCGGCGTCGTGCTGGGGGCGCCGACGCTGAGGCTGCGCGGCGACTACCTCGCCATCGTCACGCTCGGCTTCGGCGAGATCGTGCGCATCCTGATGAACAACCTGTCCTCCCCGTTCAACATCACCAACGGGCCGAAGGGCATCACCCTGATCGACCCGGTGCGCATCGGCGGCATCGATTTTCGCGCCGCCGACACCTGGCTCGGCCTCGCCTTCAGCGGGCCGGTGAAGTACTACTACCTGCTCCTGCTGCTGCTCGTCGCCGTCATCGTCATCAACCTGCGCCTGCAGCGCTCGCGCATCGGCCGCGCCTGGGTGGCGATCCGCGAGGACGAGGTCGCCGCCAAGGCCTGCGGCATCAACACGCGCAACGTCAAGCTGCTCGCCTTCGCCATGGGCGCCTCCTTCGGCGGCGTCGCCGGCGGCATGTTCGCCTCGATCCAGGGCTTCATCAGTCCCGAAAGCTTCGTGCTGCACGAATCGATCATGGTGCTGGCGATGGTCGTACTGGGCGGCATGGGCAACATCTGGGGCGTGATCGCCGGCGCGATGCTGCTCTCCTTCGTGCCCGAACTGCTGCGTTACACGGTCGAGCCGGCGCAACGCTACCTCTTCGGCCGGCTGCTCGTCGACCCCGAGGTACTGCGCATGCTGGTCTTCGGCGCAGCGCTGGTACTGACCATGCGCCTGCGTCCGGCCGGTCTGTGGCCAGAGGCGCGCCACAAGCGTGAATTCGCAGGCCAGGCTGGATGAGCGAGATTCTTCTCGCAGCCGACAAGGTCGCCAAGCGCTTCGGCGGCGTGCGCGCACTGCACGACGTCTCGCTCACCCTCCGCCGCGGCGAGATCTACGGCCTGATCGGCCCCAACGGCGCCGGCAAGACGACTTTCTTCAATGTGCTGACCGGCCTGTACACGGCCGATGCCGGCGCGTTCTGTTTCGACGGAGCGCCCCTGCAAATCACGGCGCCGCACGAGGTGGCCGCCGCCGGCATCGCGCGCACATTCCAGAACATCCGCCTCTTCGCCAACATGACGGCGCTGGAGAACGTCATGGTCGGCCGCCACCTGCGCACCGCGGCCGGCGTCGTCGGAGCGGTGCTGCGCAACCGCGCCACGCGCGACGAGGAAGCCGCCATCGAGAGCCGCGCCCACGAGCTGCTCGGGTACGTCGGCATCCGCCGCCACGGCAATATCCTCGCCCGCCACCTGTCCTACGGCGACCAGCGTCGTCTCGAGATCGCCCGCGCGCTGGCGACGGAACCCAAATTGCTGGCGCTCGACGAGCCTGCCGCCGGCATGAACGCGACGGAGACGGCCGAACTGAAGAAGCTGATCGAGGCGCTGCGCGCCGACGGACTGACCATTCTGCTCATCGAGCACGACGTCAAGCTGGTGATGGGCCTGTGCGACCGCGTCGCCGTGCTCGACTACGGCGAAAAGATCGCGGAAGGGCCGCCGGCCGAAGTGCAGCGCGACCCGAAGGTGGTCGAGGCCTACCTGGGCGGAGCCGTCGCATGAATGCCGCACGGCCCCTGCTCGAGGTGCGCGATCTGCATGTCGCCTACGGCGGCATCGCGGCGGTGAAGGGCATCGGCTTCGAGGTGGCGGCGGGCGAGATGGTCTGCCTCATCGGCGCCAACGGCGCGGGCAAGACCACCACGCTGAAGGCCCTGGCGCGCCTGCTGCCGGCGCGCGGCACCATGCATTACGACGGCCACAGCCTGCTGCACCGTCCGCCGCATGCGCTGATCGGCGAAGGCATGACGCTGGTGCCCGAGGGGCGCGGCGTCTTCGCCCGCCTGACGGTCGCGGAGAACCTCGGCATGGGCGCCTACTGTCGCGACGACCGGGGCGAGATCGCCGCCGATCTCGAACGCGTCTACGGCCTGCTGCCGCGCCTGCAGGAGCGGGCAGGCCAGCTCGCCGGCACGCTCTCCGGCGGCGAGCAGCAGATGCTCGCCATCGGCCGCGCACTGATGAGCCGGCCGCGGCTGCTGCTGCTCGACGAGCCCTCGATGGGCCTGGCGCCGATCATGGTGCAGAAGGTGTTCGAGGTCATCCAGTCGGTCGCCGCCCAGGGCGTGACCATCCTGCTGGTCGAGCAGAACGCGCGTCTCGCGCTGTCGGTTGCGGCGCGCGGCTATGTCATGGACGGCGGGTTGATCACGCTCGCCGACAGCGCCGCGGCCCTGCTCGCCAATCCCAAGGTGCGCGAGGCCTACCTCGGTGAATAGCGAGATGGCCATCGAGGACATCGTGCGCGAAGCGCTGCGCGGCGTGATCGATCCGGAGGCCGGCATGAACATCGTCGACCTCGGTCTCGTCTATGGCATCGAAGCCGCGCCCGATCGCGTCCGCGTCGCGATGACCATAACCACGCCGAGCTGCCCGGTCGGCCCGATGCTGGTGGATGAAGCAAAGGCGGCCATCCGCGCCGCGCTGCCAGAGGCTGCCGAATTGGAGGTGGATATGGTGTGGGAGCCGCCCTGGCATGCCGGCCTGATGTCGGAGCGCGCGAAGCAGCATTTCGGATGGTAGCGCGCAATATTCCCCCGGCGCTGCGCGCGCCGCTGCTGGTTCTCGGTTTTTTCAGCCTCGTCGTCGGCGTCGGCGCCGGCCTGCTGCGCCTGGGCTGGGATGTGCCGCGCCCCGCCGCGGATCTCGCCGCCTTTCACGGCCCGCTCATGGTCTGCGGCTTCTTCGGCACGGTGATTTCGCTCGAGCGCGCCGTGGCGCTGGCGCGCGGCTGGGCCTACCTCGGCCCGCTCGCCGCGGGCAGCGGCGGGCTGGCGCTGATCCTCGGCGCGCCTGTCGAAGCCGCCCAGTGGCTGCTGGCCTTGGGCAGCGCGGCGCTGCTGGCCGGATCGGTGTCCGTGTTCCTGCGCCAGCGTGCACTGTTCACCTTCACCCTCGCCGCCGGCGCGGCCAGCTGGCTCGCCGGCAACCTGCTCTGGCTCGCCGGATTCTCGGTCTGCCAGGCGGTGCCATGGTGGGCGGGTTTTCTCGTCCTGACCATCGCCGGAGAGCGGCTCGAGCTGTCCCGCTTCCTGCCGCCCTCGCCTACGGCCCGGCGCGTGTTCGTCGCCGTGCTGTGGGGACTGACTTTCGGCATGGCGCTTTCGGCACAATTGTTCGGCGCGGCACTGCTGGCGCTGGCGCTGTGGCTGCTGCGGCAGGACATCGCGCGGCGCACGGTGAAGGACAGGGGGCTGACGCGCTTCATCGCCGTCTGCCTGCTCTCGGGCTATGCCTGGCTCTTCATCTCCGGCGCGATCATGCTCGAGGCGGGGCTGGCGCCGGGCAGCGCCGCCTATGACGCGGCGCTGCACGCGCTCATGCTGGGCTTCGTCTTCGCCATGGTGTTCGGCCACGCGCCGGTGATTTTCCCGGCCGTGCTGCGAGTGGCCGTGCCCTATCACCCTGTCTTCTATGCGCCGCTGGTGCTGCTGCACCTCTCGCTCGTCGCGCGCCTGGCGGGAGATCTCGCCGAGCTGGCAGCGTGGCGCAGCGCGGGCGGGCTCCTCAATGCCGCGGCGCTGGCCTTTTTCATCCTCAACACGGTGGCCGCGGTGATCCGCGGTCGACTTAAAAAAACTAATTGACCTGAAGGCTGTCGGCGAACACCAGCGCTTCGAACTGGGCGCGGTTCGCCGCCTGCGGCGCGAGCCGCAGCTCGGCCGTCAGCGCGGCCAGGCGCGCGGCATCCTGTTGTTCCCCGGCGCGCGCCAGGGCGAGGAAGGGCGCGTAGGGGCCCTCGCCCGAAATCAGCGCATCGTTGATCGAATCCGGCAGATGCATGTCGGCCAGCGCGGTTTCCATCAGCACGCCGAGCAGGATGTCGAGCAGCGAAAAGGCGCCGGTGATGAACAGGTTGTCCAGCTCGTTCTTGTCCACATAGCCCTTTCCCGCCAGCTCCATGAAGCGGCCGCGCGCGATGGCGGCCTGCATCAGCGCCGGCGCCGCTGCGTCCTTGCTCGAGGTGACCAGCAACAGCGACAGCCACTTGTTCAGCTTTTCGTAGCCGAGCATGGTGACGGCGTGGCGGAAGGACTGGATCTCCACGGCCAGGCCGAAGCCGGCCGAGTTGATGTAGCGCAGCAGCTTGACGGAGAGCGCGATGTCCTGCTTCAGTGCCGCCTCGATCTCCTTGACGTCGGCGTTGGCGCGCACGAGGTTGAGCAGGCGGACGATCTGCGCCTGGCCCGGATTGAGCTTCTTCGCCGGCGTCAAGCCCTTGAGGAAGAACCAGCCGCTGGCGCCGCCGAAGCCCTTCTGCATGGCGGCGTCGAACTGGGCGTTGTCCTGCAGGCCCTTGGCCAGCAGCAGGCCCGGCGCGCCGGCCACGCCGGCGGCGGCATCGGCGAGGATGAAGCGGAAATCGCTGCCGGGCGGCAGCATCATGCCGGCGCCGAAACCGTCGAGGCACATCGCCACGCCCTTCTGCTGCAGGCCCTGCATCAGGGCCTGGGTCTCCGGCCGGCCGAGGGCCGCGTCCGGGATTTCGACCATAGCGTTGGGCGGCGCCCCCCACTCGAGCAGGCCGGCATCCGGCACCGTGCCGCTCACGCCGACGAACACCGTGCGCGCCGCCGGCCAGGTGTCGGCCAGGGCGTTCAGTTCGACGGCAATCTGCCTGCAGGCATTGGGGCCGGACGCGGCATGCACGGTCAGGCGCGTGGCGGTGATGGCGCGGCCACGGTTGAGCACCGGCTCGCGACTGATCAGGATGGCACTCATGGCGTCAGGCTATCGGCGGCAAAGGTGAAGGAATCGGAGAAAAACCCATCTTCCGGCAATCGGCAGTTCCCGATCAAATCGCGCCGCGCCGCCTCGATCATGGCCGGCGCGCCGCAGGCGTACACTTCGTGCCCGGACAGGTCCGGAAAGTCAGTCATCACGGCGCGGTGCACCAGCCCCGTTCGCCCGGTCCAGCCGTCCGCGGCGGCCGGCTCGGACAGCACCGGCACGTAACGGCCCACGGCGCCCCGCTCCGCCCAGCCGGCCGCCAGTTCGTGCAGATACAGCCCGGCCCGGTCGCGCGCGCCCCAGTAGAGGAATAACGGCCTGGCGGCGTTTTCCTGAAGAGCGTTCTCGACGATGGCCTTGATCGGCGCGAAGCCGGTGCCGCCGGCCAGCAGCACGGCCGGCTTGCCGCTCCCCTCGCGCAGGCAGAACTGCCCGTGCGGCCCCTCGATGCGCAGGATGTCGCGCTCGCGCATCCCCTCGAAGACATGCCGGGTGAAATGTCCGCCCGGCACGCGCCGGAGGTGCAGTTCGATCCGCGCGTCGTCCTGCGGCGCGTTGGCGATGGAAAAGCTGCGGCGGCGGCCGTCCTTGAGCAGGATGTCGACGTACTGGCCGGGCAGGAATTGCAGGCGCTCGCTCGCCGGCAGCCTGAGCAGGAGTTGCATCACGTCGGGCGCGAGCCGGTTCATGCGCTCGACCCGGCAAGGCAGGGTCCGCAGCGGCAGGTCGCGCGGTGCCGCCGCGACGCGGCATTCAATGGTGAGGTCGGACAGCGGGCGGGCGCAGCAGAGGAGGGCGTAGCCGTGGGCGATCTCCTCCCCGCTCAAGGCCCCTTCCATGAAGTCGCCGCGGTCAACCTGGCCGGACACCACGCGCCCTTTGCAGGCGCCGCAGGCGCCGTTGCGGCAACCGTAGGGCAGATGCACGCCGGCGGCGAGCGCGGCGCGCAGGAGTGTGTTGCCCGGCTCGACGTCGAACTGCCGGTCGCTGCCGTCAATGGTGACACGGTGGGGCATGGCGACTCGAGGTTAAAATGCGCGGGTGCAACGTTTGCTCATCATCGGCTGCGGCGACATCGCGCGCCGCGCCCTCCCCTGGCTGGTCAAGCATTACCGTGTGTATGCCGCCGTGCGCTCGGCCGCGCGCGCCGGCGAGCTGCGCGTGCTCGGCGTCACGCCGCTCCTTGCCGACCTCGACCGGCCGCGCTCGCTCGGGCGCCTGGCCGGCATCGGCAACCTGGTGCTGTACTTTGCGCCGCCGCCCGACAAGGGGAAGCGCGACGGGCGCACCCGGTCGCTGCTCGGCGCCTTGGCGCAGGCGAAAATCCTACCACAGCGGGTGGTCTACATCAGCACCAGCGGCGTGTACGGCGACTGCGGCGGCGAGCGCGTCGCCGAGGAGCGGCCGCTGCGTCCGCAGACCCCGCGCGCGCGCCGGCGCGCCGATGCGGAGGCACGTCTGCGCCGCTTCGGAAGCCGCGCACGCATCGCCGTGGCGATCCTGCGCGCGCCGGGCATCTATGCCGCAGACCGGCTGCCGCTGGCCAGGCTGAGGCAGGGTCTGCCCCTGCTCGACCCGCGCGAGGACATCTATACCAACCACATCCACGCCGACGACCTCGCCGCCATTGCCTGCCGGGCGTTGGCACGCGCGCGGCCGGGCCGCGTCTATAACGCAAGCGACGACTCGGCGCTGAGGATGGGCGAATACTTCGATCTCGTCGCCGACCGCTTCGGTCTGCCGCGCGCGCCTCGCCTGGCGCGGGTGGAGCTCGAGCGGCGCCTGTCGCCCGCCATGCTCTCCTTCATGGGAGAATCGCGGCGTCTGGCCAACCGGCGCATCAAGCGCGAGCTGGGCGTACGCCTGATGTATCCCGATGTCGCGGCGGCGCTGGCCGGAATGCACGAGGAGATCGCCTGAATGCTCTGGCTGAAATGGCTGCACATCGTCTTCATGGTGACCTGGTTCGCCGGTCTGTTCTACCTGCCGCGCCTGTTCGTCTATCACGCCATGTCCGAAGACGGCGCCAGCCGCGAGCGCTTCAAGGTCATGGAGCGCAAGCTCTACTACGGCATCATGGCGCCGGGAGCCGTCCTCACGATCGTCTTCGGCATCTGGCTCTGGCTCGGCAACGGGCCGTGGGGCGCCTGGATCCACGCCAAGCTAGCCCTTGTCCTGGTGCTGGTTGCCTATCATTTGTATTGCGGCAAGCTGCTCAAGGATTTCGCGCAGGAGCGCAACACGAAATCCGACGTCTGGTTCCGCTGGTTCAACGAGTTCCCGGTGCTGATCCTCTTCGCCGCCGTGTGGCTGGTGCTGTTCAAGCCGTTCTGAAGTGGAATTCTTTTTCGCGACTTGCCCGCGCGGGCTCGAAGACAAGCTGGCCGATGAGCTGACTGCGCTCGGCGCCACGCAGATCCAGGCCGTCCCCGGCGGCGTCGGCTTCGCCGGCGCGCGCGCGACCTGCTACCGCGCCAACCTGTGGAGCCGGCTCGCCACGCGCATCCTCTGGCGCGTGGCGCACGGCCCCTATCGCAACGAAGAAGACATCTACCGCCTGGCGCATGGCGTCGCCTGGCCGGCGCGCTTCGGCGTGCGCCGCACGCTGCGCGTCCATATGACGGCCATCCACAGCCCGCTGAAGAGCCTGGACTTCACCACGCTGCGCATCAAGGACGCGGTGTGCGACCGCTTCCGCGCCGAGACCGGCGAGCGGCCAAGCGTCGACACCGCCGAGCCGGATGTGCGCATCCACGCCTTCCTCGGCGACCGCGAGGCGACGCTGTATCTCGACACCTCGGGCGAGCCGCTCTACAAGCGCGGCTACAAGTTCGCCTCGGTCGAGGCGCCGATCAAGGAGAACCTCGCGGCGGGCATCCTGCTGCTGGCCGGCTGGGCGCCCGGCATGACGCTGCTCGATCCGATGTGCGGCTCGGGCACCTTCCTGCTCGAGGCGACGCTCATGGCGCACGACATCGCGCCGGGGCTCGTGCGCAAGTTCGGCTTCTTCAGGCTGAACGACTTCGATGCCGCGCTCTGGCAGCGCCTGTTGGATGAGGCCAAGGCACGCCGCCGGCCGGTCTCGCCGCAGCCGATCTGGGGCAGCGACGCGAGCGCCGACCAGGTCGAGCGGGCGCGGCAGAACCTTGCCGCGGCCGGCCTGCACGATTCGGTGCAGCTGCGGCAGGCCGATGTGCGGGCGCTGTCGGCGCCGGCGTCCGAGGGCGTGATGGTGGCCAACCCGCCGTATGGCGTAAGGCTGGAGGAACGGGGCCGGCTGGCGGCCTTTTATCCCGAGCTCGGCGACGCATTGAAGAAAAGCTTCGCCGGCTGGCGCTGCTATTTCATTTCGGCCGACATGCAAATGCCGAAGCTGATCGGCCTCAAGGCCTCGAAGCGCACGCCGCTCTACAACGGCGCGCTGGAATGCCGGCTGTTCGAGTTCAGGATGATTGCCGGCTCGATGAGGAAAAAGCCCGCCTAGACGATGTCGAGGTGCTGTATGCCGGCGCCGAGGTCGCGGTCCTTCGCCTCCTTGCCGTGCAGCTTGATGGTCAGGCGCAGGTCGTTCACGGAATCGGCGTTGCGCAGGGCGTCCTCGTAGCTGATCTTGCCGGCCTCGTAGAGGTCGAACAGGGCCTGGTCGAAGGTCTGCATGCCCAGCTCGCGCGACTTCTTCATGATCTCCTTGATCTCGTGCACCTCGCCCTTGAAGATGAGGTCGGAGATGAGCGGCGAGTTGAGCATGATCTCGATTGCGGCGATGCGGCCCTTGCCGTCGCGCATCGGCAGCAGGCGCTGCGACACCAGGGCGCGCAGGTTGAGCGAGAGATCCATCAGCAGCTGCTGGCGCCGCTCCTCGGGGAAGAAGTTGATGATGCGATCGAGCGCCTGGTTGGCGCTGTTGGCGTGCAAGGTGGCCATGCACAGGTGGCCGGTTTCGGCGAAGGCAATGGCATGGTCCATCGTCTCACGGTCGCGGATCTCGCCCATCAGGATGACGTCGGGCGCCTGGCGCAGGGTGTTCTTCAGCGCTACCTCCCAGGAATCGGTGTCGATGCCGACCTCGCGCTGGGTGATGATGCACTTTTTGTGATCGTGCACGAATTCGATCGGATCCTCGACGGTGATGATGTGACCAAAGCTGTTGGCGTTGCGGTGATCGACCATCGCCGCCAGGGTCGTCGACTTGCCGGTGCCGGTGCCGCCGACGAGGATCACCAGGCCGCGCTTGGTCATGCAGATGTCCTTGAGCACCGGCGGCAGATCGAGCGACTCGAAGGAGGGAATCGTCGCCGGAATGGTGCGCAGCACGACGCCGATGCGCGCCTGCTGGACGAAGGCGTTGACGCGGAAGCGGCCGATGCCGGCCGGGCTGATGGCGAAGTTGCATTCCTTGGTCGATTCGAACTCCGCCGCCTGCTTGTCGTTCATGATGGCCCGCGCCAGTTCCGCGGTGTGCTGCGGCGTCAGGCTCTGGTTCGACTGCGGCGTGATCTTGCCGTCGACCTTGATGGCAGGCGGAAAGCCGGCGGTGATGAACAGATCGGAACCTTTCTTCTGCACCATCAGGCGCAGCAGGTCGTACATGAACTTGAGTGCCTGATCGCGTTCCATACCGGATCTCCGTTGGGCAGGACAACCGCCGGGGCTCAGCCCGCGAAGTTATCCTTGTTGGCGGCTTTGGTTCTGGCCTCCGCCGCCGAAACGACGTTGCGGCGGACAAGGTCGGCCAGGTTCTGGTCGAGCGTCTGCATGCCCACCGCCTGGCCGGTCTGGATGGCCGAGTACATCTGCGCGATCTTCGCCTCGCGGATCAGGTTGCGGATGGCCGGCGTGCCGATCATGATCTCGTGCGCGGCGACGCGACCCTGGCCGTCCTTGGTCTTGAGCAGGGTTTGCGAGATGACCGCGCGCAGCGACTCGGACAACATGGCGCGCACCATCTCCTTTTCCGCCGCCGGAAACACGTCGATGACGCGGTCGATGGTTTTCGCCGCGGAACTCGTGTGCAGGGTGCCGAACACCAGGTGGCCGGTTTCCGCCGCCGTCAGCGCCAGGCGGATGGTTTCCAGGTCGCGCATCTCGCCCACCAGGATGACGTCGGGGTCCTCGCGCAGCGCGCTGCGCAGGGCATTGTTGAACGACAGGGTGTGCGGACCGACCTCGCGCTGGTTGATCAGGCACTTCTTCGCCTCGTGCACGAATTCGATCGGATCCTCGATGGTGAGGATATGGCCGTACTCGTTCTCGTTGATGTAGTTGACCATCGCCGCCAGCGTGGTGGACTTGCCCGAGCCGGTCGGTCCGGTGACCAGTACCACGCCGCGCGGATACTCCGAAATTTCCTGGAAGATCTTCGGGCAGTTGAGTTCCTCCAGGCTCAGCACCTTGGAGGGAATGGTGCGGAACACGGCGCCGGCGCCGCGGTGATGGACGAAGGCGTTGACGCGAAAGCGCGCCAGGTTGGGCACGGCGAAGGAAAAGTCGCACTCGAGATTTTCCTCGTAGTGCTTGCGCTGCCCGTCGTTCATGATGTCGTACACCATGCTGTGCACGTCCTTGTGCTCCATCGGCGGCAGGTTGATGCGCCGCACGTCGCCATGCACGCGGATCATGGGCGGCAGGCCGGCCGAAAGGTGCAGGTCGGAGGCCTTGTTCTTGACGGCGAAAGCGAGCAGTTCGGTAATGTCCATGTGCGGTTCCGTGGCGCCCAGATTGAAAATCGGGCGGTGGCGCGGTGATATACTTGCCCAGATTTTTCAGGGCATTATGACAACAATTTCCGCCAACTTGCAAGCTGTCAGGGCGCGCATCGCCAAAGCGGCGCGAGAGGCGGGAAGGCAGCCGGAGGAAATCGCCCTGCTCGCCGTGAGCAAGACCGTCTCGCCGGAGCGGATCCTCGATGCGACGACGGCCGGGCAGCGGGCCTTCGGCGAGAATTATGCGCAGGAGGGCGCGGCGAAGATCGCCGCGCTGGCGGATCTCGGTCTGGAATGGCATTTCATCGGGCCATTGCAAAGCAACAAGACCCGTCCGGTGGCCGAGCAGTTCGACTGGGTGCACAGCATCGAGCGGTTCAAGGTGGCCGAGCGCCTGGCGGCCGCGCGCGGCGCAGACCGGCCGCCCCTGCAAGTGTGCGTGCAGGTCAATGTCAGCGGAGAGGCGAGCAAGAGCGGAGTCAGTCCCCACGACACGGCGACCCTGGCGCGCGCCGTGGCCGCCCTGCCCCGGCTAAAGCTGCGCGGGCTGATGGCGATCCCGGAACCGACCGCCGATATCGCCCTGGCGCGCCGCCGCTTCGCCACGCTGCGGGCGCTGCGCGACGGCCTGAACGCCGAGGGGCTCGGGCTGGACACCCTGTCGATGGGCATGTCGCACGACCTGGAGGCGGCGATACTCGAAGGGGCGACGCTCGTACGCGTCGGCACGGCAATCTTCGGAGAGAGGCACTAGGCATGAAGATCACGTTCCTGGGCGGCGGCAACATGGCCAACGCCCTCATCGGCGGACTGATCAGGCAGGGCTTCGATCCGGCCGGCATCAGGGTCGTCGAGCCCCAGGCGGAGAGTCGCGCGCGGCTGGCGGCCAGCTTCGGCGTCGCCTGCCTGGCCCAGGCGGACCGCGCGGCGCTCGTCTGCGATGTCATCGTGCTGGCCGTCAAGCCGCAGCAGATGCGCGAGGCGCTGGCACCTTTGGCCGGACACCTGGAGCGGCAGCTCGTCGTCAGCATCGCCGCCGGCACGCGCATGGCGGACATCGCGCGCTGGCTGGGCGGCTATGCGAAGCTGGTACGTACCATGCCCAACACGCCGGCGCTGATCGGCGCCGGCATCACCGGCCTGTGCGCCGATCCATCGGTGGATGCCGGGGGGCGGGACCAGGCGGAACGGATTCTCGGCGCCGTCGGCAAGACGCTGTGGATCGGGGATGAGCGCCTGATGGACGCCGTCACCGCCGTTTCCGGCAGCGGCCCGGCCTACGTCTTCTATTTCATCGAGTCCCTGCGGGACGCCGCGCGAGAGCTCGGCTTCGACGAGGCGCAGGCACGCCTGCTGGCGATCGAGACCGTCGTCGGAGCCGCCGCGCTGGCCGCCGCCAGCAAGGAAGACGTGGCCGTGCTGCGGCAGCGCGTCACCTCGAAGGGCGGCACCACCGAGGCGGCGCTCAATTCATTGAACGCCAACGACGTCAAGGCCGCCTTCGTTCGCGCCATTCGTGCCGCCAACGACAGGGGGAGCGAGCTCGGCGAGCGGCTCGGCAAGGATTGAACATGCTGACCAATCTCCTGCTCCTTATCCTCGAGGCCGTCAGCGGCTTCTTCGTCATCCTGCTGCTGATGCGCTTCACCATGCAGTGGCTGCGCGTTTCCTTTCGCAACCAGCTCGGCCGCTTCGTCGTCGCCGTCACCGACTGGATCGTGCAGCCGGCGCGGCGCCTCATTCCCGGCGTGTTCGGGCTCGACCTGCCGAGCCTGCTCGCCGCGCTGCTCCTGCACTCCGCCTATCTGACGATCGCCTTCTGGCTCAAGCATTTCTCCTTCGGTGCCCATGCCGGCATCGCCATCCCGGTCATCCTGGCCATCGCGCTGCTCGAGCTGGTGCGTTTCTCGGCGTATCTGCTCTTCGGCATCGTCATCGTCTCCGCCGTGCTGTCCTGGGTGAATCCGCATGCGCCGCTGGCGCCGCTCTTCAACAGCCTGTCGCGCCCCTTCCTGCGGCCCTTCCAGCGGCTCGTGCCGCCGATCGCCAATGTCGACCTCTCGCCGCTCATGCTCCTGCTCGTCCTGCAGGTCTTCCTCATGCTGCTCGCCTGGCTGCGCGTGCTGCTGGTCCCCTTCATCGCATGAGCTGGTGCCGCCGGGAGGCCTCCGGCGAGGTCCTGCTCGACCTGCACGTCCAGCCCGGCGCCCGGCAGACGGAAATCGCCGGCCTGCACGGCGCCGCCCTGAAAGTCAGGCTGGCCGCCCCGCCGGTCGACGGCAGGGCCAACGAATGTAAGCGCTCTATTGACGGCGTCTGGCACTGTGGTCGGCGGTTGTGGATGATGGTGTCCACGTACATCAACGTGGACACCTATGACAGAGAGCGCGACGGAGTTGGCCAGGCCCTTGGTTGTGGGCC
>VGHJ01000011.1 GCA_016868295.1 Betaproteobacteria bacterium
CCACCAAACTTGGTCGACAACACCGTCGTGATCGCCGCCGTCAACGTGGTCTTGCCATGATCCACGTGCCCAATCGTCCCAACGTTCACATGCGGCTTCGTACGTTCGAATTTGCCTTTGGCCATGTCGTTACCCGTATAAAATAATCAACCAAAAAACCACTGTGGTGCCCATGGCGTGGATTGAACACGCGACCTCTCCCTTACCAAGGGAGTGCTCTGCCACTGAGCTACATGGGCAGTCAACCTGCTGCTGGAGCGGCGAACGGGAATCGAACCCGTGTCATCAGCTTGGAAGGCTGAGGTTCTACCATTGAACTACCGCCGCCCGCCGACCCGCTCACGAACCTGCGCTGCTCAGCTGGTCCGGTCTCAGCTTCATTCCATAAAAAACACTGGTGGAGGGGGAAGGATTCGAACCTTCGAAGGCAGAGCCGACAGATTTACAGTCTGTTCCCTTTGACCGCTCGGGAACCCCTCCAGCGAAACAGCAGATTTTGCTTGTTTTCACAAGAAAAGTCAAACAACTGTCGGTTTCCGGCAATAACATCGCTTGACGTGCGTTCGGAATGGGCAAAAGGGCGTCGATAGGGCCTTGGCCTCTCCTCGGCGTAGAATCGGGCTCCCTGTGCGAACCGAGAAAATGATGACCGAACCCTTGAGCCCCTCTGCCATCGACATCCTCTTTCTTCAGGCCAGAACCCATAACGCATGGCTGGACAAGCCGATCGACGAGGCCATGTTGCGTCGGATATGGAATCTTGCGCGCATGGGCCCGACTTCGGCGAACTGCTGTCCGATGCGGGTGGTCTTCGTCACAACTCCCGAAGCCAAGGCCCGGCTACAGCCGGCGCTGATGGAAGGCAACCGGGCCAAAACCATGGCGGCACCGCTTACGGCCATATTCGGCAACGACAGCCGGTTCTATGATTTATTGCCCAAGCTATTCCCTCACACTGACGCGCGGAGCTGGTTTGCCGGTCCGGAGAAAGCGGAGATAGCGGCCACGACCGCATTTCGAAACGGCACGCTGCAGGCGGCCTACTTCATGCTGGCGACACGTGCGCTCGGGCTCGATTGCGGGCCTATGTCCGGCTTTGACAATGCGTGGGTGGATCGCGAGTTCTTCCCTGGCGGCCACATCAAGTCCAACTTCATTTGCAACCTCGGTTACGGCGATCACAGCGCCTTGTTTCCGCGCAGTCCAAGGCTGGAATTCCAGGAGGCATGCATAATCGCATGATAGTGAGGGCTTATTAATGGATCACCCCTATCCGCCTCATCCATCCCTTCCGCCCCCCCTGATCTCAGTCTTGTCCGGCCGTTTCGGCGAGCGCTTTTCCACCAGCCAGGCGGTGTGCGACCAGCATGGCCGGGACGAATCGGTACACCCTGCGGCGGCTCCGGATGCCGTCGTCTTCGCCGAAAGCTCGGAGGAGGTGGCGGACATCGTCCGCTTATGTCGCCAGCACAAAGTGCCGGTCATACCCTTCGGGGCGGGCAGTTCGGTGGAAGGCCATTTCATTGCCGTACATGGCGGCATCTGCATTGATCTGAGCCGAATGGACAGGATTGTCGCCATACATGCCGAAGATCTTGACGCCACCGTCCAGCCCGGAGTCAGCCGCAAGCAGTTGAACGCGGAGTTGCACGACACCGGTCTTTTCTTTCCCATCGATCCCGGCGCCGACGCCTCACTGGGCGGCATGGCCGCCACGCGCGCCTCGGGAACCAATGCCGTGCGCTACGGCACCATGCGCGACAATGTGCTCGGCATGACGGTGGTGCTGGCCGACGGCCGTATCATCCGTACCGGCGGACGGGCGAAGAAATCCTCGGCCGGCTATGACCTGACGCGCCTGTTCGTCGGCTCGGAAGGTACGCTCGGCATCATTACCGAACTGACCGTGAAGCTCTATCCTGTGCCGGAGGCGATTTCCAGCGCAGTGTGCGCCTTCCCGAGCGTGGATGCCGCCGTCGATACGGTCATTCAGACCATCCAACTTGGCGTCCCGGTGGCGCGCATCGAACTGCTGGACGCACTCACCATCTCAGCCGTGAACCGCTACAGCAAGACCGCCTTAAAGGAAGCGCCGACGCTGTTCTTCGAGTTCCACGGCTCGCCCTCCGGCGTCGAGGAACAGGCGACCCTGGTGCAGGAACTCGCCGCCAGCCACGGCGGCATGAACTTCGAATGGGCCACACGGCCGGAAGATCGCACCCGTCTCTGGCAGGCGCGCCACGATGCCTACTTCGCCTGCCTGCAACTCAAGCCCGGCGCCCGTGCCTTTCCGACAGACGTTTGCGTGCCGATCTCGCGACTGGCCGAATGCATTCGCGCCACCAACGAGGACATCGCCCGCAGCACGATCCCCATCCCTCTCTTCGGCCACGTCGGCGATGGCAATTTCCATCTGGTCGTGCTCATCGACACGGCCAACCCCCAGGAAGTGGCCGAGGCCGAGAAGATCAACCATGCGGTCGTCGAGCGCGCGCTGGCCATGGAAGGCACCTGCACGGGTGAGCACGGCGTCGGCATCGGCAAGCAGAAATTCCTCGTGGCGGAACACGGCGAGGGCGCCGTCGACGTCATGCGCGCGCTGAAGCTGGCGCTCGACCCCGACAACCTGCTCAATCCGGGCAAGATCCTTCCCTGAAGGCTTTGAGCCGCGTGTAGAATCGGCTTGCGGACGGCGCCCACAAGGCGCCCGACCGAGCGGGGCTCCACAAACGGCCCCACGTCAAAAACACGATTTTTGCGGAGGAGACATCCTATGGCGGACATCGCCACCCCGGTTCGTCCCGAACCGGCAGCCGACACCACGCTCGACACCAAGTACACCCTCGAATCCGGCCGCGTCTATCTCACCGGCACCCAGGCGCTCGCCCGCCTGCCGATGATGCAGCGCGAACGCGACCTCGCCGCCGGGGTCAACACCGCCGGCTTCATCTCCGGCTACCGCGGCTCGCCGCTGGGCGGGCTCGACCAGACGCTGTGGCGCGCGAGGAAGCATCTCGACACCCACCACATCAAGTTCCAGCCCGGCGTCAACGAGGATCTCGCCGCCACCGCCATCTGGGGCACGCAGCAGGTCAACCTCTTCCCCGGCGCCAAATACGACGGCGTGTTCTCGATGTGGTACGGCAAGGGGCCGGGCGTCGACCGCTGCGGCGACGTCTTTCGTCACGCCAATGCCGCCGGCACGGCGAAATTCGGCGGCGTGCTGGCGGTGGCGGGCGACGACCACGCGGCGCGCTCCTCCACCGTGGCGCACCAGACCGAGCACATCTTCAAGGCCGTCATGATGCCGGTGCTGGCGCCCTCCGGCGTGCAGGATTACCTCGACCTCGGCCTGCACGGCTGGGCCATGTCGCGCTACTCGGGCTGCTGGGTCGCCTTCAAGGCGGTGGCGGATACCATCGAATCCTCCGCCTCGGTGTATGTCGACCCGCATCGTGTCGACATCGCGCTGCCCGACTACCCGCTGCCGCCGGGCGGCCTCAACATCCGCTGGCCGGACGACCGGCTGGTGCAGGAACAGCGCCTGCTGCACCACAAGCTCTACGCCGCGCTGGCCTACGCACGACTCAACAAGCTCAACCAGATCGTCATCGACAGCCCGAACCCGCGCATCGGCATCATCACCTGCGGCAAGTCCTACCTCGACGTGCGCCAGGCCTTCGACGATCTCGGCATCGACGACCGGCTCGCCACCGAGATCGGCATCCGCCTCTACAAGGTCGGCATGGTGTGGCCGCTCGAATCCGAAGGGGTGCGCCACTTCGCCGAGGGGCTGGAGGAGATCCTCGTCGTCGAGGAGAAGCGCCAGCTCCTCGAGTACCAGCTGAAGGAGGAGCTCTACAACTGGCGTGAAGACGTGCGCCCGCGCGTCATCGGCAAGTTCGACGAGAAGGGCGAATGGGCGCAGCCGCACGGCGAATGGCAGCTGCCGGCCTGCGGCGAGCTGACGCCGGCCATGATCGCCCGCGTCATCGCCGGGCGCATCGGTCGATACGTCACGTCGGACCGCATCCGCGCGCGCCTGGCCTTTCTCGAAGCCAAGGAGCGGGCGCTGGAAAAAACCGTCATTGCGACGCAGCGCATCCCGCACTTCTGCTCGGGCTGCCCGCACAACACCTCGACGCGCGTGCCCGAGGGCAGCCGTGCGCTCGCCGGCATCGGTTGCCATTTCATGGCGACCTGGATGAACCGCTCGACCGCCACCTTCTCGCACATGGGCGGCGAGGGCGCCGCCTGGGTCGGCCAGGCGCCGTTCACCGAAACGCGCCACGTCTTCGCCAATCTCGGCGACGGCACCTATTTCCACTCCGGCATGCTCGCTGTGCGAGCAGCCGTAGCGGCATTCAACAACCCTCCCCCCACCCCCCTCCCCGAGGGAGGGGGTGACTGCGGCTCGCTACGCTCGCAGGCCAGCACGGCTCCTAAAGGCATCACCTACAAGATCCTCTACAACGACGCCGTCGCCATGACCGGCGGCCAGCCCGTCGACGGCAACCTCAGCGTGCCGCAGATGGCGCACCAGCTCGCCGCCGAGGGCGTGAAGCGCATCGTCGTCATCACCGACGGCACCGAGCGCGCCTACGCCGCGGCCGACCTGCCACAGGGCGTGCCGCTGCGCCACCGCGATGCGCTTGACCTCGTCCAGCGCGAGCTGCGCGAATTCCCCGGCGTCTCGGCGCTGATTTACGACCAGACCTGCGCCGCCGAGAAACGCAGGCGCAGGAAGCGCGGCAAGTTCCCAGACCCGGCGCGGCGCGTCTTCATCAACGAGGCGGTGTGCGAGGGCTGTGGTGACTGCTCCGAGCAGTCGAACTGCCTCTCGGTGGTGCCGGTGGACACCGAGTTCGGCCGCAAGCGCGCCATCGACCAGTCTGCCTGCAACAAGGACTACACCTGCCTTAAAGGCTTCTGTCCCAGCTTTGTCACTGTCGAGGGCGGACGGCTCATCAAGGGCAAAGCGCTCGCCGCCGACGAAAGCGGCTTCGCCGCCTTGCCCGAGCCGCACATAGCAGAGACCAAGGAGCCCTGGGGCATCCTCATCACCGGCGTCGGCGGCACCGGCGTCATCACCATCGGCGCCCTCATCGGCATGGCGGCGCACCTCGACGGCAAGGGCGTCACCGCGCTCGACATGACGGGCCTGGCGCAGAAGTTCGGCGCCGTCTTCTCGCACGTGCGCATCGCCGAGCGGCCGGAGGACATCCACGCCGTTCGGGTGGCGGCCGGCGAGGCCAATGCAGTGATCGGCGGCGACATCGTCGTCTCCGCCAATCCGGAAGCACTGGCGAAGATGAAGGCCGGCTTCACGCGCGCCGTCGTCAACTGCGCGGCGACGCCCACGGCGGAATTCATCCGCAATCCGGACTGGCAGTTCCCGCTGGAGAAGATGCAGCAGACCATTCAGGAAGCCACCGGCGAAGGCCGCGCCGACTTCATCGACGCCAACGGCCTGGCGACGGCGCTGATGGGCGACGCCATTTTCGGCAACCTGTTCCTGCTCGGCCACGCCTGGCAGCGGGGGATGGTGCCGGTCTCCCTCGACGCCCTGCACAAGGCCATCGCGCTCAACGGCGTGGCGGTGGACGCCAACCTCAAGGCCTTCCTCTGGGGCCGGCGCGCCGCCCACGACCGCGCCGCGGTGGAGCGCTTCGCCCGCCCGGCCGCGGTGGTCGAACTGCCACGCGTACCGACGCTGGACGATCTCATCACCCGCCGCGTTTCCTATCTGACCGATTACCAGGACACCACCTACGCCGCCCGTTACAGGGCGCTGGTAGACAAGGTGCGCGCGGCGGAGGCGCCGCTCGGTTCGACGCGGCTCGCCGAGGCCGTGGCGAAGCACTACTTCAAGCTGCTGGCGGTCAAGGACGAGTACGAGGTGGCGCGGCTGCACGCCGATCCGGCCTTCCACGCCAGGATCGCCGCCACCTTCGAGGGCGACTACCACCTCAACTTCCACCTGGCGCCTCCGCTGCTGTCGAAGGCCGATCCCGTCACGGGTCGTCCGCAGAAGCGTGCCTACGGGCCGTGGATGCTGACGGCGTTGCGCTGGCTGGCCAGGCTGAAGTTCCTTCGCGGCGGCGCGCTGGACGTCTTCGGCCGGACAGCGGAACGCCGCCTGGAGCGGGAACTCATCGCCGAATACGAGAGGGACATCACCGATGCTCTAGCCAAGCTGAGCACTTCGACCCTCGATACGGCGGTCGCGCTCGCCAGCCTGCCCGAGCAGATCCGCGGCTTCGGCCACGTCAAGCTGCGCGCGGTCGAGGCCGCGCGGGAAAAACGCAAAGCGCTGCTGTCCGAGCTGAACGGCGCCGCAACGCCTGCCGCGAAGGCAGCCTGAGGGTACGCGTGTCGGCGCTCAAGGCCCTCGCCGCGCAGTTCCTGGCCTGGGTGCTGGCCGGGGCGGGTTATCTCGCCCTCGGCCTGCCGCTGACGGCCTCGCTCCCGCTGGCCGTTGTCCAAGGCATTCTCGCTGCAAGCCTCGGCGCGCTGCTGCGCGCGGAACCCTGGTGGATTCCCATCCACCTGATCTTTTCGCCGGCGCTCGTCCTTGCCCTGCGGCTCGACCTGCCCCCCGGCCTCTATCTCGCCGTGCTGGCGGGACTGACTTTTGTCTTCTGGACCACCTTTCGCGGCGAAGTGCCGCTGTTCCTCTCAAGCCGCGCCGTGGCGGAAGCTCTTCTCGGCCTGTTGCCGCAGCACGCCGGCCTGCGGGTAATCGACCTCGGCGCCGGCAGCGGTGGCCTGCTGCGCCGGCTGGCGCGGGCGCGGCCGGAGGCGCGCTTCACCGGCATCGAGCATGCGCCCCTGCCGTATTTCCTCGCCCGGCTGAACGCCCGCGGCCTGGTCAACCTTGTCATCCGGCGCAGCGATCTGTGGCGCGAGCCGCTGCACGGGACGGATGTCGTGTTTGTCTTTCTCTCACCCCGGGTCATGCCACGCCTGTGGGAAAAGACGCGCGCGGAGATGCGCCCCGGGGCCCTGCTGGTCAGCAGCAGTTTTCCGGTGCCGGAAGCGGAACCGGAAAGGGTGGTCGAGGTCGCCGACCGGCGCGGCACGAAGCTGTACTGCTACCGCATGTAGCGAAATTGCTGGCCAATTCCCCCTCAATTCGCCATATTGGAATCCGGACTTCATGGCAATAATCGGCGCCAAGGAGGCACCATGGCCGAAATCGTCTGCATCATCGGCAACAAGGGCGGCACGGGCAAGACCACGCTTTCGCACATGCTGTGCCAGGGCATGGGCCTGCTCGGCCAGCGTTCCGTCTGCGTGCTGACCGACATCCACCGCGAGCCGCTCGATCCGGATGGGCGACGCTACCTCGTCGCCGACGCGCGCACGCGCGAGGCGCTGGGCAAGGTGGCGGACAAGATCCGCAGCCTGCAGGGCTGGCTCGGCGTCATCGACGGGGGCGGCAACCGCACCGAAATGGACCGCAAACTCTACGGCCTCGCCAGCCTGGTGCTGCTGCCCTTCCGCGACTCGCACGAGGACATCCGCACCGTGATCCGCGACCTGGAGATGTTCCCGCGCGCCTGGGCCATCCCGACGCAATGGCCGACCAACCCCTGGCAGCAGGAGGCGGCGGAAAAAACCGTCAAGGAGCAACTGGACCCGTTCGCCGACCGTCTCCTGCAGCCGGTGAATGCACTCTCGGCAACCAAGCTGCTGCTGCAGAAGAACATCCCGCCCAAGCTGCCCACCCCGCTGGGCAACGCCTGCCGCGCGTTCGCCTACCAGGTGCTGGATCTGATGGAGATTGCCTGCGAAGCCCCGTTGGAGGACGTCGAGGAAGCAGCCGGCGAGGAACGACTCGCCAGGCCGCCCGCCGAATCCTACGACGCTCCGGCCGCCCCAAGCCCCACCCGGCACTGACCTTACAGTTTCCCGCGGTGCCGCTGGATGAGGGCGATCGCCTCCGCCCGGCTCGACACGCCTAGCTTGCGCAGTATCTTGGAGACATGCACCTTGACCGTGCCCTCGGTCAGCACCAGCAGGTCGGCAATCTCCTGGTTCGACTTCCCCTCCCGCATCAGTTCCAGGACGCGCACCTGCCCTTCGGTCAGGCCATAGCGGGAGGCAACGGAACGGCCGCGGCCGATGCCGCCGCCCAGGGTCACGGAGAGCTTGTCGTGCAGATGCGCGGGGATATAGACCTCGCCCTGCAGGACCCGCCCGATCGCATCGAGCAGCGTGTCGCTGTTGCCGGACTTGGTCACGTAGCCGGCGGCGCCCAGGCGCAGGGCGCGATTGACCACGTCGACGTCCTCGAGGGCTGACAGCACCACCACCGGCACGGCCGGAAAGCGCTTGCGCAGGATGCCGAGCAGGGAAAGGCCGTTGGTGCCCGGCAGCATGATGTCGAGCAGGACGAGGTCGAATTCCCGCTCCGTTTCCAGCAACAGCAGAGCGCTTTCCGCATCGTGCGCCTCGTGCTGGACGACATTCGGGCCGAGCTTGCGCAGGATCTGCAGCAAACCCTCGCGCACCATGGCGTGATCGTCGATGACCAGCATCCTGAGCGACACGCCTCCTCCCAGTCGAAGTTGTTCTGTTTTGCCGGATGATACGGGATAGGACCGGGGCGCGCCAACAGGCGCGCATAATGACAACTGCGTTCAACCCGACGAGGCCCGCACGATGCGCCCCACCGCGCCCGACAGCGCCCTGCAAGCCGATCAAGCCGAACTCAATGCCCTTGTCATGGCGGAGCAGGCGCACATGCTCTACAGCCAGTTGATCGTTTCGGTCACCGGAACCATGGCCGGCGCCGGACTGCTCGTCGCCACCCTGGCCAAAGTCGTCGAACCGCTGACGCTCTGGTCGTGGTTCATGCTGATGTGCGCCAACCAGGGCTGGCGGCTGTTCCTCGGTGTGCGCTTCAGGCGCAGCGGACTCGACCGCATGAGCGTCGACCGTGCCCTTGCCGTCTGGGCCATAGGGTCGGGCATATCGGGCGTGCTGTGGGGGAGCGGCTACCTGCTGATGTCACCCGCCGACTCGCCGCTGCATCTGGCGATCATGACCATCCTGATTTTCGGCGTGGCCGCCGGCGCGACGCCCCTGATCGCCTCGCACGTCCCCTCGTTCTACGCGTTCATCCTCCCGGCGCTGCTGCCCATCGTCGCACGCAATGCCCTGGAAGCCGACAAGCTGCACATCATTCTCGCCTTCGTTTGTCTGGTCGTAACGCTCGGCATCCTGTCCTTCGGCCGCAAGTACAACCAGCTGCTGACGGAATCCTTGCGCAGCCGCTTACAGAACGAGGCGCTCGCCGTACAACTGGCCGCCCAGAATCGGGAACTCGAGCAGGCGCGCAACACGGCCGAAATGGCCAGCCGCGCCAAGACCCGGTTCTTCGCCGCCGCCAGCCACGACTTGCGCCAGCCCCTGCACGCCATGGGCCTGTTCGCCGCCGCCCTGGCCGATCGGGCGCACGACCCGGAAATCCGCCACTTGGTCGGCAACATCAACGCCTCGGTCGACGCGCTCGAATCCCTCTTCAACGAGCTGCTCGACATTTCGAAGATCGACGCAGGCGCCATACGACCGCGCAACGAGCCGCTGCCCCTGCGCCCGCTGCTGGATCGCTTGCGCACAGACTTCGCGGCGGAAGCGAGCGTCAAGGGCCTGCAACTCCGCGTACGTCCGAGCGACGCCATCGTCTGCAGCGACCCCCTGTTGCTCGAGCGGGTCCTGCGCAACCTGATCGACAACGCCATTCGCTACACACGCAGCGGCGGCATTCTGGTCGGCGTCCGCCGGCGCGCCGACAACTGGCGCATCGAGGTCCGGGACACGGGCATCGGCATCGCGCCGGACCAGATCGGGCGCGTATTCGACGAGTTCTACCAGATCGGCAATGCCGAGCGCGACCGGCGCCGGGGCCTCGGCCTGTCCATCGTGCGCCGCCTGGCCGACCTGCTCGGTCATCCCCTGACGCTGCGCTCGCGCCTGGATCGCGGCACGGTATTTGCCCTCGAGCTGCCGGCGCTCTGCGCAAATCACCTCGCCGAGCGGGTCGGCGACCCGCTGCCGGCGCTGACCGGTTTCTACGGCCGCCTGATCGTGATCGTCGACGACGAGGAATCGGTGCGCGAAAGCATGCACAGCCTCCTGACGGGCTGGGGCGCCGAGGTGATCCTCTGCGGTGGTGTGGCCGATAAGGTGCTATCCATCGCCCGCCTGCAGCGGCGGCCGGACATCGTCATCGCCGACTACAGGCTGAGCGGGGGGACCACCGGCATCGACGCCATCCGCGGCGTGCGCGCGCGCTTCGGCGGCCAGGTGCCGGCCGTCATCGTCACCGGCAGCACCACCGCGCAAATTGCCGGAGAGGCCCAGGCCCTGGGTTGCCCGCTGCTGCTCAAGCCGGTCATGCCGGCCAAGCTGCGCAGCCTGCTCAATGCCATGCTGCAGGAGTAAGATTCGTACATCTACAGCAAGGAGCCCGCCATGTCCCTAGATGCCGCCCAGCCGAATACCGACCCGCTGGAGTTCCTCAAAAGCATGTGGGGCAGCATGGGCTTCGCCGTGCCCGGCATGGTGACGCCGACGCTCGACGTCAAAGAGCTCGACAAGCGCATCGCGGAGATGAAGACCGTCGAGGGCTGGCTGCGCATGAACCTCAACATGCTGCAGATGAGCATCCAGGGCCTCGAGATGCAGCGCGCCACGCTGGCCGCGATGCAGGCCATCAGCCAGTCGGCCGGCTCGCCGGAGGCCAACGCCAACCCCTTCGCCAATCCCGCCCTCTGGCCCTGGAACATGATGCAGCCCGGGGCGGGCGCCTCCGCCGCTGCAGCGTCTACGGAAAAACCGGACAGCAAGAAGAAATAAGGCCTGTTCAGCCGGCACCGAGGGCGGCAAGCCAGAACGGCATCGTGAGCATGGCGCCGAGGGTCGTCGCCGAGATGAGCCAGGCCACGCCTGCCCCGTCCCCGCCCATGCGCATCGCCAGGATGTAGGCCGAACTGGCTGTCGGCAGCGCGCCGAACATGACCACCACATCGAAGTACACGCCCTGCAGGCCGAGCAGCCGCGCCGCGCCCCAGGCGAGGCTCGGCACGACCAGCAACTTGATGGCCAGGATTCCGGCCGAGGGCAAGTGATTGCCCGCCTCGCCGCGCAGCTTGAGCGCCGCGCCCACAGCCAGAAGCCCAAGGGCGATCGATGCCTCCGAGAGCCGGGCGAGGAACTGCCCCGCCACCTCCGGCAGCGCCGCCCCGCTCAGATTGAACAGCAGACCGGCGACCGTGCCGAGGATGAGCGGGTTGCGCACGATCTCGCGCACGACCCCCAGTTGGCCATGTCGGGCTAGCATCCAGACCGAGGCGAGATTGGCCAGCGGCACCATGGCGCCGATGAGAATGCCCATCGCCGCAATGCCGGCCTCGCCATGCAGCTTGCCCGCCACCGCCAGGCCGATATAGGAATTGAAGCGGAAGGCGCACTGGAAGCGGGAGGCGAAGGCCATGGGATGAGACCCGAACAGGGGCCGCAACAGCAGGCCCAGCAGCATGCCACCGCCCATGGCCGCCGCACCGCTCGCGACGAAAGGCGCGGCGACGGCGAAATCGATGTGCGTGCGGGCGATGGCGTAAAACAGCAGCGCCGGAAACAGCACGAAATAGATCAGTTTTTCCAGCCCGGTCCAGAAGTGGTCGCCCAGATGCATCAGCCGGCGCAGGCCGAAGCCGAGCAGGATGAGGGCGAAATCGGGGAGGAGGACGAGGGCGGAGGCGATCAATCTATTCGCCGGCGCGTTCCTTCAGCAGCGGCTCGTCAGGCCGCTCGGCGAGCAGGCGGCGCCACTCCGCCCGTGCGAGGTGAAACGCCTCGTAGCGCTCGAGCATCAGCGCGTAGGCGACCCGGTCGGAGAACTTCGCGCCATCCGCGGGCTGAATGCGATTGAGGCGGGCGCGCGCCTCCGCATCGAGCACGGCGAAATCGGCCGTACGGCTCAGCTTGCGGCCGCTGGCGAGGCGCGCCTCGACGCTCCAGGAATACGACTCGCCGGGCTTGAGCCGGACGTTCTCGGGCAGCTGGCCGCTCTCACCCTTCTGCTCGAATTCGGCCACCGGCTGTCCTGCGCTGTCGATGACCTGCACGCGGTAGCTCTCGGCGCCGCTGACCGCAGCCCAGCGGAATAGCGGCCGTTCGTCGAGCACGCGCACGGAAACCGGTTCGAGCAGCTTCACCGTCAGGCCCGGCCCGAGGCTGCGCATGACGATGGTCGCCTGCTGCACCGTGGCCGGTTTGACGCGCACGGGCGGAATGGCATCGACCGGCAGCTTGCGCTTCTCCGGCTGCGCGCCCTGCAGCGCGGTGGGCGCGTTCGGCCCGATCTGATAGCGCCCGGCGCCCTTGAGACGGAATTCTTCGCCGCTGGCCAGATAGAGCAGCGTGACCGTGGCGCCCGGTGCCAGGCGCAGCCGGGCGCCGCCCTCCAGTTCGGCCAGAACGCCGACGGCGACCCCGCCCGGTTCCGCCTCGATGCGGCCCGTGGCGTCGGTGATCATGGCCACGCCCGCCGCCTGCACCGCGCACGCCCAGAGGAACCCCAACAGCGCCATGCCATATCTGATCATCATGCCCTCCTGTGCCGGCGATCAGTGTAATGCCTTGTCCGGCGGCCGCCAACCGGACACCTCCACCGCGGCGCGCCCCTTGATTGCCATCGCCCCCAGCGGCACGAACCCTTCGCGGAAAGTCAGTCGCTGCAGCACGGCGTTCGAGGCCAGCAGGGGATAGCCCGCTTCCTTGGTCAGCCCCTCGATGCGGGAGGCGGCGTTGACCGCATCGCCGACGGCGGTGTACTCGTGGCGGTCGGCCGCACCGATGTAGCCGACGACCGCCGCGCCGAAATGCAGGCCGATGCCGATGTGCAGGGACGCGCGGCCTTCCGCTTCCAGTTCGGCATTCAGCGCCGCCAGCTCGCCGAGCATCGCGCGCGCCGTCGCGAAGGCGTCGTCGCAGGGATTGTCGCGCGGCTGCGGCGCACCGAAGAAGGCCATGATGCCGTCGCCCATGAACTTGTCGAGGGTGCCGCCGTGGGCATGGATCGCCGCCACCATGCGCCCGAAATAGCGGTCGAGCAACCGCGTCACCTCCTCCGGCGGCAGCGATTCGGACAGCGTGGTGAAGCCGCGGATGTCGGAAAACAGCAGGCAGATCTCGCGCCGCTCGCCGCCCAACTGCGGCTGCAGGCGGCCGGCAAGGATTTCCCGCAATACGTCGGGGCTGACGAAGCCGGTGAAGGCCGCCCGCAGCCAGCGTTTCTCGCGCATGGCGAACCAGGCTTCCAGGGCCGCGCGCGCGCCGGCCGCCAGCAGGGCCGCCAGCACCGGCCAGGCCAGCGGCACGTGCCGCCCCTCGCGCAGCAGCAGCATTTCCAACGCCAGCGCGCCGACGACCGCCATGCCGAGCAACACCGCATTGAGGCCGCCGGGACGCAGCCACCAGGCCAGCGCGGCCGCGAGCGTCGCCAGCAAGGCGATCCCCTCGCCGACGGGACGCACGATGCGCCCCTCCAGGAGGCTGCGCATCTGCTGGGCATGGATGAGCACGCCGTGGGTCGTGTCGCGATCCCGGTCCCATGCCGCCAGCCGCACCGGCAGCTTGATCTGGTCTTCGTAGGGGAAGACGTTGCCGAGGATGACGACTTTGCCGCCGAACCGGCGCGCCAGCGCCTCGCCGTCGCCCGCCGCCTGCAGGGCCAGCACCTCGCGCAGGGGCACATAGATGAAGTCCGTGCCGAGCGCGAATTGCACTAGACCGTATTCGACCGGTACGTCGAGGCGGCGCGCCAGTTGTCCGGCCAGCGTCGGCCCCAGGCCCTCGTCGAAGCGGCGCACCGCTCCATCCTCGTCGAGTTGCACCAGCGCATAGCCGACGCCCTCTCGCCCGGCGAGGGTGAGGAAGGGCTGATGCACGGGCCGCGGCCTTCCGGCCTCGTCGATGGTGACGCCCAGCACCAGCGGCGCCACGTTGCGCAGGCGCAGCATGCCGCGCGCGAGCGCGGCGTCCAGCCCCGGCCTGAGGCCGTCGTAGCTCGTCTGCGGCAGGGTAACATCGAGGCCGACGGCGCGCGGCTTCGCCGCCGCCATCGCTTCGAGAAAGCGGCCGAGCTCGGCATGCATGGTGGCGAGCGGCAGGTTCATGGCGCGCACGGAGGCGTCGTCGATGCCGACCACCACGACATCCTGCGCGACGGGCAGCGGCGCATGCGCGCGCAGCAGGCGGAATTGCAGATCGACCCAGGCGAGTTCGAGCAGACGCGCCGGGAGAAGCAGGCTCATCGCGAGCAGGAAAACGCACGACAGCGCGAAACCGATGCGCAGCTGTGCTGCCTGGGGACTGCCCTGGGAAGACTGAGAGACCGACATGGCCCTCCAGCCCTATTAATCGAGCCTAGATTATGCCCTGCCGGCGCAGCTTGTCGATGGCATCCCGGTCGAAGCCGGCATCGCGCAGGATTTCCTCGCTGTGCTGGCCGGGCGCGGGTGCACTGCGCTCGATGGCGAATTCGTATCCGGACATCTTGTAGGGCGGCCCAATTTGCGGAATGCCGTCGGCCTCGACCACCATGCCGCGCGCCTGCAGTTGCTCGTTGTCGAGCGCCTCGCCGATGTGGAGCACCGGGGTCACGCAGCAGTCGACCCGGTCGAACATGGCGGTCCATTCCGCCTGCGACTTGCCGGCGAAGACGGCGGCAAGTTCCCGCTTCGCCTGCTCCCCTCTAGTGCCGAACGAAAGATGGCAAGGCTTCAGGTCGGGCCGTTCGAGCGTATCGCAGAGCCGCTCCCAGAACTTTTTCTCGAGCGCGCCGACCGCCATGTGACGGCCGTCGGCCGTCGCGTACACGCCGTAGCAGGGAACGCCGCCGGAGAGCAGATCCGCCCCGCGCGGCGGCGGCGCCAGGCGCGCCAGCAGGCCGGCGAGCGGAAACACGGCATGCGCCAGCACCGCATCGGTCATGGCGACATCGACATGACGGCCGCACCCCGTGGCACGCGCATCGATCACCGCGGCAAGCAGGCCGACCAGCGGCGCCAGCGCGCCGCCAAGCAGATCGCCGATCTGGAAATTGGGCACCACCGGCGGAGCGCCCGCCGCGCCGATCTGGTCGAGCACGCCGGCATAGCCGATGTAGTTGATGTCGTGCCCGGCGCGCTGGGCGTAGGGGCCGTCCTGCCCGTAGCCGGTGATGGAGCAGAAGACGAGGCGGGGATTGAGCGCGGACAGGGCTTCGTAGCCTAGCCCAAGTCTTTCCATGACGCCCGGGCGAAAACCTTCGATGACGACGTCCGCCGACAAAGTCAGTCGCCGGAAGACGGCGACGCCCTCGGGCTGCTTCAGGTCGAGGCGCAGCGCGCGCTTGTTGCGGTTGACCAGTTTGAAGAAGGCGCTCGTCTCGCCCGGTTTGGCGCCCATCGTACGGGCGTAATCGCCCTCGCCGGTGTCCTCGATCTTGATGACATCCGCGCCGAGGTCGGCGAGATGCTGGGTGGCAACGGGGCCCGGCAGCAGCCGGGTGAGGTCGAGCACGCGCAGGCCGGCGAGCGGCTCGCGGCGCGACTCAGTCATACTTCCTGGCGTCGTCGATGACCTTGCCGTCGTTGGGCAGTTCCCCCGCGCCAGCGAACGCCACTTCGCCACGCAGCTTGGTGACATCGCGGACGCTGTCGGCAATCGCCCTGGCCAGCGTTTCCGTCGCCACGGCCTCGCAGCGCAGAGTCATGCGGTCCTGGCCGGTCTCGTTGTCGACCACCAGCCGGGCCTTGCCGACTTCGGGGTGACGCTTGACGACTTCCGCCACCTGGCTCGGATGCACGAACATGCCCTTCACCTTGGCGGTCTGGTCGGCGCGGCCCATCCAGCCCTTGATGCGCACGTTGCTGCGGCCGCAGGGGCTGATGCCGGGCAGCACGGCGGAGAGGTCGCCGGTGCCGAAGCGGATCAGCGGGTAATCCGGGTTGAAGCTGGTGACCACCACCTCGCCGACCTCGCCGTCCGCCACCGGGTCGCCGGTGCCGGGGCGCACGATCTCGAGGATCAGCGACTCCTCCAGCACGAGGCCCTCGCGCGCCTCGGTCTCGTAGGCGACGAGTCCGAGATCGGCGGTACCGTAAGCCTGCAGCGCGGCGATGCCGCGCTCGGCGCACAGCGCCTTCTGATTCGGGAAGAAGGCCTCGCCCGAAACCACCGCCTTCCTCAGGCTGGAGACGTCCGTCTTCAACTCGTCGGCCTTCTCGAGGATGATCTTCAGGAACGACGGCGTGCCGATGTAGCCGGCCGGCCTCAGCTCGGCGATGGCCTGCACCTGCATCTCGGTCTGCCCGACGCCGGCGGGAAACACCGCGCAGCCGATCTTGCGCGCCGCACCGTCGGTCATGAAGCCGGCCGGCGTGAAGTGGTAGGAGAAGGTGTTGTGCACCAGGTCGCCGGCGCGGAAGCCCGCCGCGTAGAGCGAGCGGGCGAAGCGCCACCAGTCGTCGCCGCTGCCCTCCGGATCGTAGATCGGGCCGGGAGAACTGAAAACGCGGCCGAGTTGCGCCAGGGGTGTCGCGGTCAGCCCGCCGAAGGGCGGCAGGGCCTTCTGTCTTTCGTTCAATTCGTGCTTGCGGATCACCGGCAGGCGCGCCAGTGCCGCGCGGCTTGTCACGGCCGCCGGATCGATGTCCTTGTAGAGCTCGGCGAAGGCCGGGGCGTTCGCCCTGGCATGCGCCACCTGCTTCGGCAAGGCGGCAAACAGATCCCGCTCACGCTGCTCGGGATCGCGGGTTTCCAGCGAATCGAAGTATTTCATCAGGATGGCGGCCTGCGGCGATTAGGCAAGCCAGCGCTTTCTGCGGCGGTAGTGCTTGACGTCGCGGAAGCTCTTGCGTCCGGCGGACGACAGGCCGAGGTAGAACTCCTTGACGTCCTCGTTGGCGGCCAGATCCTTGGCGGCGCCTTCCATGACGACGCGGCCGTTCTCGAGGATGTAGCCGAAATCGGCATAGCGCAGCGCCATGTTGGTGTTCTGCTCGGCCAGCAGGAAGGTGACCTTTTCCTTCTGGTTGAGGTCCCTGACGATCGAGAACACCTCGTCGACGATCTGCGGCGCGAGGCCCATCGAGGGCTCGTCCAGCAGCACCATGCGCGGGTTGGCCATCAGGGCGCGGCCGATGGCGCACATCTGCTGCTCGCCGCCCGAGGTGTACGCCGCCTGGCTGCCGCGGCGCGTCTTCAGGCGCGGGAAATACGTGTAGACTTTCTCCAGCGTCTCGGCCACGGCCGCCTTGCCATCCTGTCTGGTATAGGCGCCGGTAAGCAGGTTTTCCTCGATGGTGAGATGCCCGAAACAATGTCTCCCTTCCATGACCTGGATGACGCCGCGCTTGACCAGTTCGGCCGGAGTCAGCGCCTCGATGCGCTCACCGTGCAGCTCGATCGAGCCCTTGGTCACCTCGCCCCGCTCGCCATGCAGCAGGTTGCTCACCGCGCGCAGCGTCGTCGTCTTGCCGGCACCGTTGCCGCCAAGGAGCGCGACGATGCCGCCTTCCGGCACCTGGAAGGAAACGCCCTTCAGCACGAGAATGACGTGGTTGTAGATGACCTCGATGCTGTTCACATTGAGGAAGGTGTGGGCGGTGGCGCTCATGGCATGGCCTGGCTTGTCGGCTGTAGAGATCCATCCGTTCCCCTTCCGGGCGGAAGGGGAACGGATGCTGCGGCAATTACTGCTTGCACTGCTCCGGCGTGCGCGGCGTGATCTTCTTCTCTTCCGCGTAGCGGCCGGAAGCGAGCATCACCATCGGCCGGATGACCTTCTCGTCGGCCTGGTACCAGTCGGAGGTAAACTCCCACTTGGAACCATTCCAGGTATGGATGCGCGCCCAGGCCGAACCCATGTGGTCGAGGCAGGACGTCTGCACCGGCCGCATTACCCCGGCGAAGCCTAAGCCGTCCAGCGTCTTCTGGTCGAGGTTCAGGTTCTCCAGGCCCCAGCGCACCTGCTCCCCGGACATCCACTTGCCCTTGCCGTAGCGCTCCTGCGCCTTCTTCACGCCTTCCACCGTCAGCATGGCAGCGATCATGCCGCGCATGTAGAGCACCTGGCCGACCTCCTCCTTCGGACCGGTGCCCTGGCCCTTGGCATGCAGCGTGGCCTGGATGTCCTTGACGATCTTGGCGTTCGGCTCGGCGCCGTGCTGCTTGGCCAGGGCGTTGTAGCCCTTGGCGCCGTCGCCGACGTCCTTGACATCGGGCTCGGCGCCCGACCACCAGACGCCGTACATCTTCTCGCGCGGGTAGCCGGTGGCCTGGGCTTCCTTGATCGAGGTGGAGTTCATGACGCCCCAGCCCCAGAGCAGGACGTAGTCGGGCCGGTTCTGGCGGATCTGCAGCCAGGTCGCCTTCTGCTCGACGCCCGGATGCGCCACCGGCAGCAGCATGACCTCGAAACCGTGCATCCTGGCGCGCTCCTGCAGCAGGGCGATCGGCTCCTTGCCGTAGGGGCTGTCGTGGTAGACCAGGGCGATCTTCTTGCCCTTCAGTTTGTCGAGGCCGCCCTCCTTCTTGCCGATGTGCTGGATGAGCACGTCGGCCGCCATCCAGTAGGTGCCGAGCAGCGGGAAGTTCCAGGTGAACACGGCGCCGTTCTGCGATTCGCTGCGGCCGTAGCCGGCGGTCACCAGCGGGATCTTGTCCACCGGCACTTTCTCGGTCAGGGCGAAAGTGACGCCGGTCGACAGCGGGTGCACCGCCGTGCCGCCGCCGTGCTTGCTCTTCAGGCGCTCGTAGCACTCGACGCCTCGGTCGGTGGCATAGCCGAACTCGCATTCCTCGAAGGAAATCTTGACGCCGTTGATGCCGCCCTTGGCGTTGATGTACTTGAGGTAGTCGACGTAGCCGTTGGCCCACGGCGCGCCGTTGGGGCCATAGGCGCCGGTGCGATAGGACAGCACCGGGAAGAACTGCTCCTTGGCCTGCGCCAGGGCCGCGGGCGCCGTCAGGACGGTGCTCAGGCCGAGGACGGCCATCGAAGTAGCCAGTGCGAGCTTGCGTATTCTCATGGTGCTCTCTCCTCCTTGAAAAAAGTGAATGCTCAGCCGGGCGACAGCATGCCCGTCAGTGCGGGAACGGCCAAAGCCGCAACTTCTCCTTGCCGATGGACCACAGCCTGGCCAGGCCGTGCGGCTCGACAATCAGGAAAAACACGATCAGGACGCCGAAAATCATGAACTCAGCGTGGGACACGGTTGCCGTCGACACCGCCAGACCGACCAGCCCGCCCAGCCAGGGCAGGAACTGGTTGAGGAAGATCGGCAGCACGACGATGAAGGCCGCGCCGAAGAAACTGCCCATGATGGAACCCATGCCGCCTATGATAACCATGAACAGCAGCTGGAAGGAGCGGTCGACGGAAAACGCCGCCGGCTCCCACGAGCTGAGATGGATGAAGCCCCACAGCGCGCCGGCGACGCCGACGATGAAGGAGCTGACGGCGAAGGCCGACAGCTTGGCGAACATCGGCCGGATGCCGATCACCTCGGCCGCGACGTCCATGTCGCGGATGGCCATCCACTGGCGCCCGATGGCCGAGCGCACCATGTTTTTCGCCAGCAGGGCGAATACCACCAGGACGGCTAGGCACAGCAGGTAGCGATCGACCGGGGAATCGATCTTCCAGCCCAGCACGTGCAAATTCGCCACGGAAACCGAACCGGAAGGAGAGTCGTTGGTAAACCACTTGATGCGCAGGAAGGCCCAGTCGGCAAGGAACTGCGCCGCCAGGGTGGCCACCGCCAGATAGAGCCCGCGCACGCGCAGGCTGGGCACGCCGAAGACGATGCCGACGGCGGCGGCGGTCAGCCCGCCCAGCAGCAACGCGGCCAGCAGCGGCATGCCGTCGACGCGGATGAAAAAATTGTAGGCGGCATAGGCACCCACCGCCATGAAAGCGCCGGCGCCGAGCGTGATCTGGCCGCAATAGCCGACCAGCAGGTTCACGCCGAGCGCGGCCAGCGCCAGGATGAGGAACGGGACGAGGATGGCGCTCAGCAGGTACTCGTTCGCCAGCAGCGGCACAGCGGCGAAGGCGAAGGCGACGATGCCGAGGATGGCCCAGCGGTCCTGCACGATCGGGAAGATCTGCTGGTCCGCCGCATAGCTGCTCTTGAATTGTCCGTTTTCCCTGTAAAGCATGGCTCTATACCCGGTCGATGATCTTTTCGCCGAAGAGTCCCTGCGGCCGGAACAGCAGGAACACCAGCGCCAGCACGTAGGCGAACCAGATCTCGATGCCGCCCCCGACCATGGGGCCGAGATAGACCTCCGAGAGCTTTTCGCCGACGCCGATGATGAGGCCGCCGATGATGGCGCCCGGCACGGACGTGAGGCCGCCGAGAATGACCACCGGCAGCGCGCGCAGCGCCACCGTCGCCAGCGAGAACTGCACGCCCAGCTTCGAGCCCCAGATGATGCCGGCCACCAGCGCCGTGATGCCCGCCACGCACCAGACGATCACCCAGATGCGGTTGAGCGGAATGCCGATCGACTGGGCGGCCTGGTGGTCGTCGGCCACGGCGCGCAAGGCGCGCCCGGTCGGCGTTTTCTGGAAGAACAGCGCCAGCGCGCCGACCAGGGCGGCGGCGATGAGGGCGGCAATGAAATCCTCCTTGTTGATGAGGATGCCGCCCTCGAAGACGCTCTCCAGCATCATGACGGGATCCTTCGGCATGCCGACATCGATCTTGTAGATGTCGCTGCCGAATACCGTCTGTCCCACCCCCTCCAGAAAATAGGCGATGCCGAGGGTGGCCATCAGCAGCGTCGCGCCTTCCTGGTTGACCAGATGGCGCAGCACCAGCCGCTCGACCAGCCAGGCCACGGCGAACATGATCGCCACCGAAATGATGAAGGCCATCACGTTGGCCAGGACCGGATTGCCGATGCCGGTCCAGGCCGGCAGCCATTCGGCGAAGCGCGCCATGGCGAGGGCGGCGAACAGCACCATGGCGCCCTGGGCGAAATTGAATACTCCGGAAGCCTTGAAGATGAGCACGAAGCCCAGCGCCACCAGAGAGTAAAGCATGCCGGCCATCAGGCCGCCGATCAGGGTTTCGAGAAAGAAGCTCACGCCGTCTGTTCCTCAGTGACTTGCGCCCAGATAGGCGCTGATGACTTCCTCGTTGCTGCGCACCTCGTCCGGCGTGCCGTCGCCGATCTTCTTGCCGTAATCGAGCACGACGACGCGGTCGGAGATGTCCATCACCACGCCCATGTCATGCTCGATCAGCACGATGGTGGTGCCGAGCTGGTCGTTTACGTCGAGGATGAAGCGGCTCATGTCCTGCTTCTCTTCGACGTTCATGCCGGCCATCGGCTCGTCGAGCAGCAGGATCTGCGGCTCCATCGCCAGCGCACGGCCGAGATCGACGCGCTTCTGCAGGCCGTAGGGCAACCGGCCCACCGGCGTCTTGCGGATATGCTGGATCTCGAGAAAGTCGATGATCTCCTCCACCTTGGCCCGGTGCTCGAGTTCCTCGCGCCAGGCCGGTCCCAGGCGGAAGGCCTGCTGCACCAGGTTCGACTTCATCTTCAGGGTGCGCCCGGTCATGATGTTGTCGAGCACGCTCATGCCCTTGAACAGGGCGATGTGCTGGAAAGTGCGGGCGATGCCGGACTGCGCCGCCTTGTAGGGCGACATGCGCGAAAAATGCTCGCCGCGCAGGACGATCTCGCCCTCCTGCGGGCGGTAGACGCCGTTGATGACGTTGAGCATCGAGCTCTTGCCGGCGCCGTTCGGCCCGATGATGGCGCGGACCTCGTGCTCGCGGACGTCGAAGGAGATGTCGGAAAGCGCCTTGACCCCGCCGAAGGAGAGGGAGACGTTGTTCAGGTCGAGGACGACCTCGCCGATTGTCCGGCCCATCAGGCGGCCCTCCTCGCGGCGACGGGGCAGGTCTTCGCCTCGCGGATCTTCAGGTCGGCCGACACCTTGCCCTTGCGGCCGTCCTCGAACTTCACCTCGGTCTCGATGAACTGCGAAGTCTTGCCCGAATACAGGGCGTCGATCAGCGCGCCGTACTTGTCGGCGATGAAGCCGCGCCGCACCTTGCGCGTGCGGGTCAGCTCGTCGTCATCCGGGTCGAGCTCCTTGTGCAGCACGATGAAGCGATGCACCTGCGAATCGGCCAGCATGGGGTCGTGCGCCAGCTCGGCATTGGCCTGCTCGACACACTCCTGCACGAGCTGGAGCACCTCGCCTTTGGTCGCCAGGTCGACATAGCCGGAATAGGCGATGCCGCGCCGCTCGGCCCAGTTGCCGACGGCGCCCATGTCGATGTTGATGAAGGCGCATACTTCGCTGCGGTCGTGGCCGAAGCAGACCGCCTCCTTGATCTGCGGGAAGAACTTCAGCTTGTTCTCGATGTAGTTGGGCGCGAACATGGCGCCGTTGGCGAGCTTGCCGACATCCTTGGCCCGATCGATGATCTTCAGGTGGCCGTCCTCGTCGAAGAAGCCGGCATCCCCCGTGTGGAAATAGCCCTCGGCGTCGATCACCTCGGCGGTGGCGTCGGGACGCTTGTAGTACTCCTTGAGCATGACCTTGCCGCGCACCAGCACCTCGCCGCTGTCGGCGATCTTCACCTCGACGCCGGGCGCCGGCGGGCCGACGGTATCCAGCTTGATCTGGCCGTCGGGCTGCAGGCAGACGGCGGCGCAGGTCTCGGTCGAGCCGTAGAGCTGCTTGAGATTCACGCCGATCGAGCGGTAGAAGCGGAACAGGTCCGGCCCGATGGCGGCGCCCGCCGTGTAGGCGACACGGATGCGGCTCATGCCGAGCACGTTCTTGAGCGGGCCATAGACCAGCAGGTTGCCGAAGGCGTAGAGCAGGCGGTCGCCCGCCGCGACCGGCTTGCCGTCGAGAATCTCGGCGCCGCAGCGGCGCGCCACTTCCATGAAATAGTGGAACATGCCGCGCTTCAGGGCGCCGGCATCCTCCATGCGGATCATCACCGTCGTCAGCAGATTCTCGAATACCCGCGGCGGCGCGAAGTAATAGCTCGGGCCGATCTCGCGCAGGTCCGTCATCACCGTGTCGCTGGATTCGGGGCAGTTGATGGTGAAGCCGGCCCAGGCGGCCTGGGCGAAGGAGAACAGGTGGTCGCCCACCCAGGCCATCGGCAGGTAGGACAGGATGTTGTCGTCGGGCCCGAGCCTGTCGAATTCGCAGCCGATGCGTCCGGCCTCGATGAAGGAGGCCTGGGTCTGGCAGACGCCCTTCGGCTTGCCGGTGGTGCCGGAGGTGTACAACATCACCGAGACGTCATCCGGCCCTCCCTTCTCGATTTCCGCATCGAGGAAATCCGGATGGTTGCGGTTGTGGATGCGCCCCATCTCCCGCACTTCGTCCAGCCCGTGCAGAAAGGTCTGGCTATAGTGGCGCAGGCCGCGCGGGTCGTCGTAGAGGATGTGCTGCAGATCCGGACACTGCGACCTGTTTTCCAGCAGCTTGTCGACCTGCTCCTGGTCCTCGACGATGGCAAACTTGATGCCGGCATCCTGGAGCACGAAGACCATCTCGCCCGCCACGGCATCCTGGTACATCGGCACCGGCACGCCGCCCAGGCACTGCGCCGCGGCCATGGCCCAGTACAGGCGCGGACGATTGTCGCCGATGATGGCCAGATTGTCGCCGCGCTTGAAGCCGAGTTGGGCCAGCCCGCAGGCCATGGCGCGCACTTCTTCGGCCACCTGCGACCAAGTCCAGGTCTGCCAGATGCCCAGATACTTCTCGCGCGTGGCGGGATGGTTCGGGCGCACCTGGGCGTGCTGCATCAAAAGGCGAGGAAACGTGCTGAGCGATTGCGGTCGAACATCGTTCGACATGAACTCCTCCTGTTCCTGACTGCCGGCGTCCGGGCAATATGCCAGCCGGCGCCTTCTTATTCGTTGCCGCGGCCGATGATTCTCCATCGGACGCGGTACCGAGTCAAACCGGGCCGCGCGGCCAGCCTACCCGACTCAAACGATATAGATTACTGAAGACACCGATGCCACGCTGTCATCCGACAGACAATCCGGTAATATGCTTGCATGCCTTCACTTGGCGACATGCTGAAAGCCAGTCTCTGGTCGCGTTCCCTCGGCGCCGAGCAAATGCGGCGCGTGGAGAGCGAAACCCTGACGCGCCAGATCCCGGCCGGCGGTTTCGTCTGCCGCAAGGGGGAACCGGTCGAGCACTGGGTCGGGGTGATCGACGGCCTGGTGAAGATGACCAACCTGTCGGCCGACGGTAAGCCTACCACTTTCACCGGCTTGCCCACCGGCGGCTGGTTCGGCGAGGGCTCCCTGTTCAAGGATGAGCCGCGCCGCTACGACGTTGTTGCGCTGCGCAATAGCCACGTCGCCTACATGCCCAAGGCGACCTTCATGCGACTGCTGGACAGCAGCATCGAATTCAACCGCTTCCTCCTGGTGCAGTTGAACGAGCGGCTCGGCCAGTTCATCGCCATGGTCGAGTACGACCGGCTGCTCGAGCCCGATGCGCGCGTGGCGCGCAGCCTGGCGGCCATGTTCAACCCCCACCTCTACCCGGGCATCGGCCCGCAGCTGCAGATTTCGCAGGAGGAGATCGGTTACCTTGCCGGCCTCTCGCGCCAGCGCGCCAACCAGGCGCTGAAAGCCCTGGAAAAGGCCGGCCTGGTGCGCATCGAGTACGGCGGCATCACCGTGCTCGACCTCGACGGCTTGAGGAACTACGAGGGGTAGACCGGCTCGTGCCGTCCGCCGGGCCGCCCCAAGGACGGCACAGACAACAACACGGAGCCGCGCGGCGGCGAACTACCATCACCCCCTTCCCGGGGAAGGGGACGGGGGGAAGGTCGTCACATACTTCTCCGGTACTGTCCGCCCACCTCGAACAGCGCCTGGGTGACCTGACCCAGCGAACATACCCGCACCGCGTCCACCAGCACCGCGAAGACGTTGCCGTTCTCGATGACGGTCTGCTTCAGGTGCGCCAGCATCGGGGCGGCCTCGGCGGCATGGCGGCTCTGGAAGTCGGCCAGTCTTGAGAGTTGCGACTGCTTCTCCTCCTCCGTCGAGCGCGCCAGCTCGACCTTCTCGGGCACGCCGTCGCCGTGCGGGTTGCGGAAGGTGTTTACGCCGATGATCGGGTAGGAGCCGTCGTGCTTGCGGTGCTCGTAGTAGAGCGACTCCTCCTGGATCTTGCCGCGCTGGTAGCCGGTCTCCATGGCGCCGAGTACGCCGCCGCGCGAAGAAATGGCCTCGAACTCCTTCAGCACCGCCTCTTCGACCAGATCGGTCAGTTCGTCTATGACGAAAGCCCCCTGGTTCGGGTTCTCGTTCTTCGCCAGGCCCCACTCGCGGTTGATGACCAGCTGGATGGCCATGGCGCGGCGCACCGATTCCTCGGTCGGCGTGGTGATGGCCTCGTCGTAAGCATTGGTGTGCAGGCTGTTGCAGTTGTCGTAGATGGCGATCAGGGCCTGCAGGGTGGTGCGGATGTCGTTGAAGGCCATCTCCTGGGCGTGCAGCGAGCGGCCGGAAGTCTGCACATGGTATTTGAGCTTTTGCGAGCGCTCGTTGGCGCCGTAGCGGTTCTTCATCGCCACCGCCCAGATGCGGCGGGCGACACGGCCGATCACCGTGTACTCCGGGTCCATGCCGTTGGAGAAGAAGAAGGACAGGTTGGGCGCGAAGTCGTCGATGTGCATGCCGCGGGCGAGGTAGGTCTCGACGTAGGTGAAGCCGTTGGCCAGCGTGAAGGCCAGCTGCGAGATCGGGTTCGCCCCGGCCTCGGCGATGTGGTAGCCGGAGATCGACACCGAGTAGAAGTTCTTCACGTCGTGGTGGACGAAGTACTCCTGGATGTCGCCCATCATCTTCAGGGCGAACTCAGTGGAGAAGATGCAGGTGTTCTGGCCCTGGTCCTCCTTCAGGATGTCGGCCTGCACGGTGCCGCGCACGTTCGACAGCGTCCACTCGCGGATCTTGTCGGCCTCGTCCTCGGTCGGCTCGCGCCGGTTGTCGGCGCGGAACTTGTCGATCTGCTGGTCGAGCGCGGTGTTGAAGAACATGGCGAGGATCACCGGCGCCGGGCCGTTGATGGTCATCGACACCGAGGTGGTCGGGCAGACCAGGTCGAAGCCCGAGTACAGCACCTTCATGTCGTCGAGCGTGGCGATCGACACGCCCGAGTTGCCGACCTTGCCGTAGATGTCCGGCCGCAGGTCCGGGTCGCAGCCGTAGAGCGTCACCGAGTCGAAGGCCGTCGACAGGCGGTGCGCCGGCATGCCCTCGGAGACCTTCTTGAAGCGGCGGTTGGTGCGGAAGGCATCGCCCTCGCCGGCGAACATGCGCGTCGGGTCTTCATTTTCGCGCTTGAAGGCGAAGACACCGGCGGCATACGGGAAGGAGCCGGGCACGTTCTCCTTCATGAGGAAGCGCAGCGTCTCGCCCTCGTCCTCGAACTTCGGCAGCACCACCTTGCGGATCTTGGTGCCGGAGAGGCTCTCAGAGACCAGGCCGGTGCGCACCTCCTTGTCGCGGATCTTCACGACGTACTCGTCGCCCGAGTACGCGCGCTGCATGTCGGGCCACATCTCCAGCAGCTTCTTGGCGCGCGGGTCGAGCTGGCCGTCCTTCCAGGCGATGAGTTCGTCGAACTGCGCAACGTCCTTGCCGCAGCCCTCGAACAGCGCCTTGGCCGTGCGCAGGCTCTGCCGCTCGCGGGCGATCGTCGCCTGCTCGGCGGTGTGCCGGTGGTAGCCGCGCACCGCATCGGCGATGTCGGCGAGGTAGCGCACGCGCTCGGCCGGCACGATGGCGCGGCCGCGCGAGGATTGGCGCACCGCCACCTTCGGCAGCTTGCCGGGGGCGGTCTTCAGGCCCAGCGCATTGAGCTTCGGCAGCAGCGCCTGATACAGGGCCGTAACGCCGTCGTCGTTGAAGCGCGCCGCCATGGTGCCGAACACCGGCATTTCGTCCACCGGGGTCGTGAACAGCTCGCGGTTGCGCTGCACCTGCTTCCTCACGTCGCGGAAGGCATCCTCCGCCCCCTTGCGGTCGAACTTGTTGATGGCGACGAAGTCGGCGAAGTCGAGCATGTCGATTTTCTCGAGCTGGCTGGCGGCGCCGAACTCGGGAGTCATGACATAGAGCGAGGCGTCGACGTGCGGCACGATGGCGGCGTCGCCCTGGCCAATGCCGGAGGTCTCGACGACGACGAGGTCGAAGCCGGCCAGCTTGCAGGCGGCGATCACTTCCGGCAGGGCGGCGGAGATCTCCGAGCCCGTGTCGCGCGTGGCCAGCGAGCGCATGAAGATGTTGGGATGGCCGATGGCGTTCATGCGGATGCGGTCGCCGAGCAGTGCGCCGCCGGTGCGCTTGCGCGAGGGGTCGACCGCCACCACGGCAATCTTGAGGGAGTCGTTCTGGTCGAGGCGCAGGCGGCGGATCAGTTCGTCGGTAAGGCTCGACTTGCCCGAGCCGCCGGTGCCGGTGATGCCGAGGGTCGGCACCTTGGCCTGAGCGCCGTCCTGCAGAAGCTGACTTTTCAGCTTGTCGGGCACCGCGCCGTTTTCCAGCGCGGTGATCAGGCGGGAAAGCGCGCGGCGGTCGCCGGCGGCCACCGCCTTCAGGTCCGGCGCGCCGGAAATGGCCACGTCGCACTGCGCCACCATGTCGTTGATCATGCCCTGCAGGCCCATCCTGCGGCCGTCCTCGACCGAATAGATGTGGGCGACGCCGTAGGCGTGCAGTTCGCGGATCTCTTCCGGCACGATCACCCCGCCGCCGCCGCCGAAGACCCTGATGTTCTCGCCGCCGCGGCTCTTCAGCAGATCGACCATGTACTTGAAGTACTCGACGTGGCCGCCCTGGTAGGAGGAGACGGCGATGCCCTGCACGTCCTCCTGCAGCGCCGCCGTGACGATCTCCTCGACCGAGCGGTTGTGGCCGAGGTGAATCACCTCGGCGCCGGTCGACTGGAGGATGCGCCGCATGATGTTGATCGAGGCGTCGTGGCCGTCGAACAGCGAGGCGGCGCTGACGAAGCGCACCTTGTGCTGCGGCTTGTAGGCGGCGATCTTCTGGCTCACGCTCAAATCGGTCATGGCAACCACTCCGGAAGCGGCGGGTGTCGGAACGGGCAATCTAACTGACGTTGACGTCAACGTCAACCTGCCCGGGGCTCCAAGTGCCTGTCGGGGCACGGGATTTGTCGTCGGGACGGCAATCTTGCGCCGTCAGAGGCGCTTGCGCAACTCGGTCTTCAGGACCTTGCCGGTGGCGTTCTTCGGCAGGGCGTCGAGGAAGACGTAGCGCTTCGGCCGCTTGAAGCGGGCGATGTGGCCGAGGCAGAGGGCATCCAGTTCGTCGGCGCCGACTTGCATGCCGGGCCGCGCCGCGACGAAGGCCAGCACAATTTCGCCCCACTCCGCGTCCGGGGCGCCGACCACCGAGGCCTCGGCCACGGCCGGATGGCGCAGCAGCACCTCCTCCACCTCGCGCGGGTAGATGTTCGAGCCGCCGCTGATGATGAGGTCCTTGCTGCGGTCGCGCAGGGTGAGGAAGCCCTCCTCGTCGAGAAAGCCGACGTCGCCGGTATGCAGCCAGCCGTTGCGCAGGGTCTGCAGCGTCGCCTCGGGGTTGTTCAGGTAGCCGGCCATCACGGTCGGGCCGCGCACCAGCACCTCGCCGATCTCACCGGCCGGCAGGGGGTTGTCGTCGATGTCGGCGACGCGCACCTCGATGCCGGCGAAGGGCCGGCCGACCGAGGCCAGCCTTTGCTCGTAGCGCGGATGCGCGGTGTCGGCATGCAGCGCCTTGTCCATCGCGGTGATGGTCATCGGGCTCTCACCCTGGCCGTAGATCTGCGCCAGCTTGCAGCCGAAAACCCTCATCGCCGCCTTGCAGTCCTCGACGTACATCGGCCCGCCGCCGTAAACGATGGTCTTCAGGTTCGTGCATTCCGGCCGCGCCCGCTCGGCGAACGCGACGAGGCGCTTGACCATGGTCGGCGCGGCGAACAGCGTCACGCCGCGGTGGGCGCGCAGGAGGTCGAAGATCTCCGCCTCGTCGAAGCCGCCCGATTCGGGCACGACGTTGCAGGCGGCCTGGATGACGTGCGGCAGGATGTAGAGGCCCGAGCCGTGCGACATCGGCGCGGCGTGCAGGATGGACTCCCCGGGCGCAATGGTGTCGACGTCGGCGAAGTAGGCCAGCGCCGCCGCCAGCAGGTTGGCATGGCTGAGCATGACGCCCTTCGGCTTGCCGGTGGTACCGCTGGTGTAGAACAGCCAGGCCAGATCGTCCGTCGCGACATCGGCCGGCGCCAGCGGTGCGTGCCGCAGCAGCGCATCGTAATCGGCGCCATCGACATCGATCACGCTCGCCAGCGCCGGCGATTCCGCCTGCGCGGCAGCCACGCCTTCGGCCAGATCCGCAGTCACGAAGCAGGCGCCGGCGGCGGTATCGCGGAAGATGAACGCCAGCTCGCGCGGATGCAGCTTGGCGTTGACCGGCACGGCGCACAGCCCGGCCTGCCAGCAGGCGAAGAGCAGTTCGACGTACTGCGGACAGTTCTTCATGACCAGCGCCACGCGCTGTCCCGGCAGCAGACCGAGCCCTTCGCGCAGCCCGCCGGCGAGCCGCGCGACGCGCCCCGCCAGCACGGCGTAATCGTGCAGGACGCGAGCGCCCAGCGCTACCGCCGGCTGGCGCGGAAAGGCGCGGGCGCTGCGTTCCAGCAGAAGGGCGAGATTCACGGCGTCACCTCCGCCCGCGATTTTACCGCTTCGCCTCCCGCGCCTTCACCAGCGCATAGATCGCCGGAATCACGATCAGCGTCAGCAGGGTCGACGACACCATGCCGCCGACCATCGGCGCGGCGATGCGGCGCATCACCTCGGAGCCGGTGCCCGTCCCCCACATGATGGGCAGGAGGCCGGCCATGATGGCGACCACGGTCATCATCTTCGGCCGCACGCGCTCCACCGCCCCTTCCATCACCGCGGCGTAGAGGTCGTCAAGGCCCGGGCGCCGTCCCGCGGCGGCTGACTTTTGCTGCGCCGACTGCCAGGCGTGGTCGAGGTAGATCAGCATCACCACGCCGGTCTCGGCCGCCACGCCGGCCAGGGCGATGAAGCCCACCGCCACCGCCACCGAAAGGTTGTAGCCGAGCAGCCACATCAGCCAGACGCCGCCGACCAGGGCGAAGGGCACCGAGAGCATGACGATGAGGGTCTCGGTGAGGCGCCGGAAGTTGAGGTAGAGCAGCAGGAAGATGGTGAGGAGCGTCGCCGGCACGACGATCTTCATGCGCTCGACGGCGCGCTCCATGTACTCGAACTGGCCGCTCCAGGCGACGTAGTAGCCGGGCGGGAAGGCCACCTTCTCCGCCACCGCCCGCTTCGCCTCGGCGACGTAGCCGCCGATGTCTCGCTCGCGGATGTCGACGTAGATGTAGGCCGAGAGCAGCGCGTTCTCGGTGCGGATGGCCGGCGCGCCCCGGCTGATCGAGACCTGCGCCACCTGGCCGAGCGGGACCATGGCAAACCCGGTGGCGCCGCCCATAGCCGGCACCAGCACCTCGCGCGCGATGCGTTCCGGATCCGAGCGCAGCTCGCGCGGGTAGCGGACGGCGACGCCATAGCGCTCGCGCCCCTCGACGGTGGTGGTCACCATCTCGCCGCCGAGCGCGGTGCCGATGACGTCCTGCAGCTCACCGACCGTGAGGCCGAGCCGGGCGAGGCGCGCGCGGTCCGGCACGATGTCGAGATAGTAGCCGCCGGTGAGGCGCTCGGCGAAGGCGCTCGTCGTGCCCGGGACGGCTTTCACCACCGCCTCGATCTCCTTCGCCAGGCGCTCCATGCCGGCGAGGTCCTTGCCGAATACCTTGATGCCGATCGGCGTGCGGATGCCGGTCGACAGCATGTCGATGCGCGCCTTGATCGGCATGGTCCACGCGTTCGACACGCCGGGGAACTGCAGCGCGCGGTCCATCTCGGCGATCAGCTTGTCGATGTCCATGCCGGGCCGCCATGCGGACTCGGGCTTGAGGTTGATCACCGTCTCGAACATCTCGGTCGGCGCCGGGTCGGTGGCGGTGTTGGCGCGGCCGGCCTTGCCGATCACCGAAGCCACCTCGGGAAAGCTCCTGATGATCTTGTTCTGCGTCTGCAGGACTTCGGCCGCCTTGGTGATCGACATGCCGGGCAGCGAGGTCGGCATGTAGAACAGCGTGCCCTCGTTCAGCGTCGGCATGAATTCCGAGCCGAGCCGGCTCGCCGGGACAAAAGTCAATCCCAGCGACACGGCGGCCAGGGCCAGGGTCAGGCCCTTCCTCCGCATCACCCAGGCGATCACCGGCCGGTAGGCGCGGATGAGGGCGCGGTTCACCGGGTTCTGCGCCTCGGGCAGGATGCGGCCGCGGATGAAGAGCAGCATCAGCACCGGCACCAGGGTGACCGAGAGCAGCGCCGCGCCGGCCATGGCGAAGGTCTTGGTCCACGCCAGCGGCGCGAACAGCCGCCCCTCCTGCGCCTCCAGCGTGAACACCGGCAGGAAGGAGACGGTGATGATGAGCAGCGAGAAGAACAGCGCCGGGCCGACTTCCTTGCAGGCGACGACGATGGCTTCGGCGCGTTGCTTGAACGCGGCTACCCTCTCCCCCGGCCCCTCTCCCGCTTGCGGGAGAGGGGAGCTGGGAGGCAAGCGTTCGAGGTGCTTGTGCGCGTTCTCGATCATGACGATGGCCGCGTCGATCATGGCGCCGATGGCGATGGCGATGCCGCCGAGGCTCATCAGGTTGGAGTTCATGCCGAGCAGGCGCATGGCGATGAAGGCGACCAGCACGCCGACCGGCAGCATGAGGATGGCGACCAGGGCGCTCCTCACGTGCAGCAGGAAGACGACGCAGACGAGGGCGACGATCAGCGCCTCTTCGATCAGCGTGCGCTTGAGCGTGTCGATGGCGCGGTGGATCAGCTCGGAGCGGTCGTACACCGTCTCCACCGTCACGCCCGCCGGCAGACCCGAGGAGACCTCGGCGATCTTCGCCTTGACGTTGTGGATCACTTCGAGGGCGTTCTGGCCGTAGCGTGCCATGGCGATGCCGGAGACCACCTCGCCCTCGCCGTTGAGCTCCGTCAGGCCGCGCCGCTCGTCGGGCACCAGTTCGACACGGGCGATGTCGCGGATCGTCACCGGCGTGCCCTGCTCGGCTTTCACGACGAGCTGCTCGATGTCCTCGCGCCCGCGCAGATAGCCGCGGCCGCGCACCATGTACTCGGTCTCGGCCATCTCGACGACGCGGCCGCCGACGTCGCGGTTGGAGTCGCGGATGACCTGCGCCACCTTCATCAGCGGGATGCCGTAGGCACGCAGCGCCACCGGATCCACCGTCACCTGGTAGGTCTGCACGAAGCCGCCGATCGAGGCGACTTCCGCCACGCCCGGCGCCTTGGTCAGCTGGTAGCGCAGGAACCAGTCCTGGATGGAGCGCAGCTCGGCCAGCGTCTTGTCCTTCGCCAGCAGGGCGTACTGGTAGACCCAGCCGACGCCGGTGGCGTCCGGGCCGATCTGCGGGGTGACGCCCTTCGGCATGCGGCCGGCGGCGAAGTTGAGGTACTCGAGCACGCGCGAGCGCGCCCAGTAGATGTCGGTGCCGTCCTCGAAGATGACGTAGACGAAGGAGGCGCCGAAGAAGGAGAAACCGCGCACCACTTTCGACTTCGGCACCGACAGCATGGCGCTGGTGAGCGGATAGGTGACCTGGTCCTCCACCACCTGCGGCGCCTGGCCGGGTACTTCGGTGTAGACGATGACCTGCACGTCGGAGAGGTCCGGCAGGGCGTCGATCGGCGTGCGCAGCACGGCGAAGACGCCGGCCAGCACGATGAACAGCGTGCCGAGCAGGACGAGGAAGCGGTTGCGCGCCGACCAGTCGATGACGGCATTCAGCATGTCAGTGTCCCGCGTGGCCGTGGGCCGAGAACCGCGCCGCGCCGCCCGCCTCGAGCTTGTAGATCACCCACTCGCCCGGCTTGCGCTCGACGAACTCGAAGGCGATCGGGCTGCCGGGCTTGAGCGATCCGACGAGCGAGGGGTTGGCCAGCACGAAGTCCATGGTCATCGAAGGCCAGCCGAGGCTCGCCACCGGTTCGTGGCTCACGCTCACCGTGCCGGCGGCGGCGTCGATGGCCTTCAGCGTGCCCTCCGCTTTGTGCGAAGCGGCCGGCTTCGCCGTGTCGCCGGGACTGACTTTTCCGAAACCGCCCAAGCCACCGAGTGCCGCCTTGAGGTTACTCTCGGCGTCGATGAGAAAGTTGGCGGCGACCACCACCGCCTCGCCCTCCTTGACGCCCTCGCGCACCTCGACGTAGTCGCCGGCGCGCACGCCGAGCTTCACTTCGCGCGGCTCGAAGCGCCCTTCTGCCATCTGCACCAGCACGACGCGGCGCACGCCGCTGTCGATCACCGCCGAGGTCGGCACCGCCAGCACCTTGGCGCCGCCGGCAGGCGCCAGCTCCAGCGTCGCGAACATGGCGGGTTTCAGCAGCCCGCCGGGATTCGCCAGCTCGACCCGCACCGGCACGCTGCGCGTCTCCGCCTTCAGCGTCGGATAGACGTAGCTCACCGCGCCCTCGAACACCTTGTCGGGGTAGGCGTCGACGCGCAGCCGCGCCTTCTGGCCGACGCGCACGCTGCCGATGTCCTGCTCGAAGACGTCGGCGACGGCCCACACCGCGGACAGGTCGGCGATCTGGTAGAGCGCCTCGCCCGGCATGAAGCGCATGCCGGCGACGGCCTTCTTCTCCATGACGATGCCGGAAGCCGGCGCGCGCAGCGTCAGCGTGCGGCGCGCCTCGCCCGACTCGCGCAGGTGCGCAATCTGTTCGTCGGAGATGTCCCAGTTGCGCAGCCGCGCCAGGCTCGACTCGGCGAGCCGCCGCATGCCGGCCTGGGCCTCGCCGCCCGCTTCCCTGAGCGAGCGCTCGCCCTGGGCGGCGATGGCGTATTCCTTCTGCACCGAGACCAGTTCCGGGCTGTACACCTCGGCCAGCGTCTGGCCGCGGCCGACCGGCTGGCCGCTGGCGTTCACGTGCAGGCGCTCGATCCAACCCTCGAATTTCGGCGCGACGGCGTACAGGCGCCGCTCGTCCACCTCGATGCGAGCGGCGGCGCGCAGCTCGCGCGACAGCGCACGCAGCGCCGCGGCCTCGGTGCGCACGCCGAGCTTCTGCACCTTCTCCGTGCTGACGACGATGCCGCTGTCCGCGGCCGGCTCCTCGCCCGCGTAGACCGGAATGTAGTCCATGCCCATCGGATCCTTCTTCGGCACCGGCGAGGTGTCGGGCAGGCCCATCGGGTTGCGGTAGTAGAGCGGCTTGCGCTCGGCCGGGGCGGCCGCCTGCGGCGCGGCCGCTTCGTGCCCGCCGCGGCCGCCCAGCCAGTAGCCGAGGCCGAGCGCGGCCGCCACCAGCACGAGAGTGAGCATGGATTTATTCACAGTTCTTCCCCCAGCAGTCGTTCGATGTCGGCCAGGCGCAGCTGCGCCTCGGCCTGCGCCTTGAGTCGGTCGAGCTTCGCCTTGCGCAGCTGGCGCTGCGCCTCCAGCAGCGTGGCGAAGTCCAGGCGGCCCGTCTCGTAGCCGGCCAGCGCCGCCTGGAAGGCGACGTCCGCCTGCGGCAGCAGGGCGGTGGCGACGAGCTGTTCCAGGCGCCGCGCGGCATCCAGCGCCGAGAGGTTTTCCGCCAGCTCGGCCGAGACCTGACTGAGCGCGGCCTCCTTGCGCGCACGGGCGGCGGAGGCCATCGCCGCCGCCTCGCGTTCCTGCGCGCGGCGGCTCTCCTGCCGCAGCGGAATGTTGATCTCGAACATCAGCTCCCATTCGCTGACGCGGTTGCGCGTCTGGATCGGCGAGACGCCGACGGTGAGGTCCGGGTAGCGGTTCTTCGTCACCAGCTCGCGGTTCTTGTCGGCGGCGGCGATCTGCGCCTCCTGCACGGCAAGCTGCGGGTTGGCGGCGAGCAGGCGCGCTTCCAGCGCGGTGTAATCGAGCTTCGCGGCGGCCGGCAGCGGGCGCAACGCCTGCGGCTCGGCCAGCGCGGCCTGGGGCGGGCGGCGCAGCAGGGCGTTCAGCCGCGCCGCGGCATGGTGGTGTTCGGTTTCCATCATCAGCAGTTCGCTGCGCAGCGCCGTGCGTTCGACCTGGGCGCGCACCACGTCCTGCTGCGGCACCAGGCCGTCGACGTAGCGCGCCTGCGCCAGCTGCTCCAGGCTGCCGGCGAGGCGCAGCAATTCCCGCGTGATCTTCAGGTTTTGGCCGACGAGGTAGTACTGGGCGAAGGCGGCCTTCACCCTCGCCGCCAGCTCGGCCCAGGTGCCGCTGCGGCGCGCCTGCGCCTGCGCGGCATCGGCCGCGGCCACCTCGCGGCGCAGGTCGCGCTTGCCCCACAGCGGGATGGTCTGCGTCACGGTGTACTTCGTGCTGCCGACGCGCGCCGGCAGCAGGTTGAAGTCGCCGTTGCCCATCTGGTTGCCGACGTCGCGCAGCTCCATCCGGCCCATCGGGTCGGGCAGCGCGCCGGCCGGCTGCACGCGCTCGCGCGCCGCCTCGACCTCGAAACCCATCGCCGCCAATTCGGGGTTCTGCCGCCGCGCCAGTTCGAGCAGTTCCTCGACGCGCGCGCCGGGCACCTGTGCGCCGGCCAGGCCGCCCCACAGGCAGACGCCCAGCGCCACCGCTTTCTTCAGCATGACTCGTCGCATGCCGCCTCCCACATGATTTATTTCTCCGGCGCGATGCGCGAAATGACGTACTGGCCGTCGGCGCCCTTGACGAGGCCGAAGTCAACTTTCTGCTCCGGCTTGAGGCCGGAGAGCTGCTTCGCATCCTTGACCTTGAGGTCCATGGTCATGGCCGGCCACTTTATTGAGGGAATCGGCTCGTGGGCGAGCTTGACGACACCAGCGGCGACATCGACCTTCTTGACGACGCCCTTGCCCGCCACTTCATTGGATGCGACGGCGACGAAGGGGACGGCGGCAAGCAGCAGTGCGGTTGCGATCAGTTTCTTCATGATGGGTCTCCTTGTGGACATATCAGCGATGGCTTTCATAGACGGCGGTCTTGCCGGCCTTGTCGAAGCCGACGACGTCGTAGGGGTCCTTCTTCCCGGGCACTTCCATGCCCGGCGAGCCGAGCGGCATGCCCGGCGAGCCGAGCGGCATGCCCGGCACCGAGACGCCGGCCAGCGCCGGCTTCTCGCGCAGCAGGCGCCTGATGGCGGAGGCCGGCACATGGCCCTCGACGACGTAGTTGCCCACCTTGGCGGTGTGGCAGGAAGTCAGTCGCTGCGGCACGGCGAAGCGCCGCTTGACCGATTCCATGTCGTTCGTGGCGACCGTCTTCACGCGGAAGCCGTTGGCCTCCAGATGCTCCGCCCAGGCGCCGCAGCAGCCGCAGTTGGGATCCTTGTACATCAGGACCTGCGGCAGCGGTTCCGCGGCCATCGCTCCGGTCGCGGCCAGAAGGGCGAGTGCGGCAATCCATTTGTTCATGCGCGTCGCTCCATGCATCATCGATATGGCGTACACCCGGTGTCAGCGGGCGTCCGCAATTTGATTGAGCGTGCGCGACGAATACCGGCTCCTAACGGTGCCGGCGGACGGGCTTGTGGAACGAGGCGCCCGCTCTCAGGAGCGGGTGGCGACAGGGGGCGGGTTGGGTTCTTCCGGCGTGTGCGAGGCCGGCATAGGCTCGGCCGCGGCGAGGAAGACGCGGGGAACGGCCACGCTCGGGGCGGTGGCCTCGGCAACGGGGATCATGCCGGAGCAGGCGAGGTGGCAGATGCCGCACTGCTCGCAGGCAAGGCCGCCAGCATTCTGCGGCTGCGCGTCGACCGCGCCGTCATGCCCGGGGCAGTGCTCGGCCTGGACGGCCATGTCCGTGGCCACACCCTGCATCGGCATGGCCTGGGCGGTCAGCGTCTGCAGCGGCAGCAGCAAGGCGATCAGCAGGGCGAAAAGCTTGCGCAATTCAATTGTCCCGGAAACCGACAACACCTTGAAAGACCGGGCATTGCCGTGAAAGTTCAGCCCTAACTTACTCCACCGTCACGGATTTCGCAAGGTTGCGCGGTTTATCCACGTCGGTCCCCTTGACCAGGGCGGCATGGTAGGCGAGCAACTGCAGGGGCACGACGTGCAGCACCGGCGAGAGCAAACCGTAGTGCTCGGGCATGCGCAGGATATGCACGCCTTCCGACTCCGGGATCTCGCTGCCGGCATCGGCAAAGACGAACAGCTCGCCTCCGCGGGCGCGCACTTCCTGCAGGTTCGACTTGAGTTTCTCCAGCAGGGCGTCGTTCGGCGCCACGGCAATCACCGGCATGTCCTGGTCGACCAGCGCCAGCGGGCCGTGCTTGAGCTCGCCGGCCGGATAGGCCTCGGCGTGGATGTAGGAGATTTCCTTCAGCTTCAGCGCACCTTCGAGCGCGATCGGGTAGTGCAGGCCGCGGCCGAGAAACAGGGCATGGTGTCGGCCGGCGAACTGTTTGGCCCAGGCGGCGATGTCCTTCTCCAGTTCCAGCACGCGGCCCACCGCCAGCGGCAGGTGGCGCATGGCCGTGAGGTGGGCCGATTCCTCGCGCGCGTCGATGCGGTCGTTCAGCCGCGCCAGCGTCACCGCCAGCAGGAAGAGGGCGGCGAGCTGAGTGGTGAAGGCCTTGGTCGACGCCACGCCGATCTCCGGGCCGGCCCGGGTGAGGAACTTCAGCGCCGCCTCGCGCACGATGGCCGACTCGGGCACGTTGCAGATGGCGAGCGTGCGCGACTGGCCGAGCACGCGCGCGTGCTTGAGCGCCGCCAGCGTGTCGGCCGTCTCGCCCGACTGCGAGATGGCCACCACCAGCGCCTCGGGATTGGGCACCGAGGCGCGGTAGCGGTACTCGCTGGCGATCTCGACGCTGCAGGACAGTCCGGCGAGCTGCTCGATCCAGTAGCGTGCGGTCAGTCCCGCGTGGTAGCTGGTGCCGCAGGCGAGGATGAGCACGCTCCTGGCGTCGCGCAACATCTCCTCCGCGCCGGCGCCGAAGAGCTGCGGCGCCGCCGACTGCGCCGCGCCGATCATCTCGAGCGTATTCGCCAGGGCCTGCGGCTGCTCGAAGATCTCCTTCTGCATGTAGTGCCGGTAGTGGCCGAGCTCGACGGCGTCCGCCGAGAGCGTGCTCTCGTGCGCCGGCCGCTCGGCCGGCGAGCCGTCGGCGCGCACGATGCGCACGCCGCCGCGGGCGATCTCGGCGATGTCGCCGTCTTCCAGATAAATCAGGGTGCGCGTCACCTGCAGCAGCGCCGCCGCGTCCGAGGCGGCGTAGTGGCCGTCTTCGCCCAGCCCGAGCAGCAGCGGCGCGCCGTGCCGCGCGACGACGATGCGCAGCGGCTCCTTCTCCGAGAGCACGGCGATGGCGTAGGCGCCGATCAGCTCGGCGCAGGCGGCGCGCACGGCAGCCAGCAGATCGGCCTGCGACTTCAGCTTGTGCTCGATGAGGTGGGCGATGACCTCGGTGTCGGTCTCCGAGGCGAAGGCGTAGCCCTGGCCGGCCAGGCGGGCCTTGATCTCGGCGTAATTCTCGATGATGCCGTTGTGCACCACCGCCAGTCCGCCGGAAACATGCGGGTGGGCGTTGCGCTCGGAGGGCACGCCGTGCGTGGCCCAGCGCGTGTGGGCGATGCCGGTGCCGGCCGAGAGCCCCTCGGCGCGCGTCGCCAGCTCGGCGACGCGGCCGACGGCGCGCAGGCGGTGCATGGCGCCGTTGTGCACGGCCAGGCCGGCCGAGTCGTAGCCGCGGTATTCGAGCTTGCGCAGGCCTTCGATCAGGATGGGAACGATGTTGCGGTCGGCGACCGCGGCGACGATGCCGCACATATTATTTCTTCTTGATAGGCCGCTTCCAACCGGGCACGGTGAGCTGCTTCACCCGCGTGAGGGTCAGCTTCTCCGGCGGCGCATCCTGCGTCAGCGTGGTGCCGGCGCCGAGCGTGGCGCCTCGGCCGACCGTGACGGGCGCCACCAGCTGCGTGTCTGAGCCGATGAAGACGTCGTCCTCGATCACCGTGCGGTGCTTGTTGGCGCCGTCGTAGTTGCAGGTGATGGTGCCGGCGCCGACGTTGACGTTTTTGCCCACGGTGGCGTCGCCGACGTAGGCGAGATGGTTGGCCTTCGATTTGTCGGCAACCGTGCTGTTCTTCACCTCGACGAAGTTGCCGATGTGCACCTCATCGGCCAGCCTGGTGCCTGGGCGCAGGCGCGCAAAGGGGCCGATGCGGCAGTCCCTGCCCGCCTCGGCCTCCTCGATATGGCTGAAGGGCGCGATGCGCGTGCCGGCGCCGATCACGGCGTTCCTGAGCACGCAGTGGGCACCGACCTCGACGCCGTTGCCGAGCACGACGCGGCCCTCGAAGACGCAGTTCACGTCGATCGACACGTCGCGGCCGCAATCGAGCTCGCCACGCACGTCGATGCGCTCCGGGTCGGCCAGGGTGACGCCGCTCTCCATCAACAGCAGCGCGTTGTTGCGCTGGTGGATGCGCTCGAGCTCGGCCAGCTGGACCTTGCTGTTCACGCCGAGCACTTCCCAGCCGGCGTCGGGCTGGGTGGTGGCCACCGCCATGTCCTCGCCGATGGCGAGTCGGACGATGTCGGTCAGGTAGTACTCCCCCTGCGCGTTGTTGTTGCCCAGCGCCGGCAGCCAGCGCTTGAGCGCCGCGGTCGGCGCGGCCATGAAGCCGGTGTTGATCTCGTCGATGGCACGCTCGTCGTCGGAGGCGTCGCGATGCTCGACGATGCGCCGCACCCTGCCATCGTCGTCACGCACGATGCGGCCGTAGCCGGTCGGATCTTCGAGGAACTCGGTCAGCACGGCGAGGCCGTTGCCGGCCACTTCGGCCAGGCGCGAGAGAGTGGCGGCGCCGATCAGCGGCACGTCGCCATAGAGCACCAGGGTGGGTGCGCCGTCGTCGAGAAAAGTCAGTGTCTGCAGCACGGCGTGGCCGGTGCCGAGCTGGAGTTCCTGCTTGACCCAGATCAGGTCGGGTGCGTCGAGCGCCTCGCGCACCGATTCGCCGCCGTGGCCGTAGACGACGCAGATTTTCCCGGCGCCCAGTTCGCGCGCCGTCTCCAGCACATGCCCCAGCAGCGGCCGCCCGCCGAGGCGGTGCAGCACCTTGGGCAGGTCCGAGCGCATGCGCTTGCCTTGTCCGGCGGCGAGGATGACGACGTTCATGACGCAGGAATGGGGTGAGAGTGGGGAAATTCTAGCATGCGTCCCGCGGGAACCCTGAAACGGCAAGGGCGGCCACAGCCGCCCTTGCCCCTCGGCCGGAACGTTCAGCGCGGCAAAGTCGAGCCGCCCATGAGGAACTCATCGACAGCGCGGGCGCACTGGCGTCCCTCGCGGATCGCCCAGACGACGAGCGACTGGCCGCGGCGCATGTCGCCGGCGGCAAAGACCTTGGCGACATTGGTCTGGTAGCAGCCGGCGCCGTCGGTCGCCGCCTGGGCGTTGCCGCGTGCGTCCTTCGCCACGCCGAAGGCGTCGAGCACGCCGCCCGCGGGAGAGACGAAACCCATGGCGAGGAAGACGAGATCGGCCTTGACGGTAAACTCGCTGCCGGGAATCTCGCTCATCTTGCCGTCCTTCCAGTCGAGGCGGACGCACTTGAGCGCCTTCAGCTTGCCTTTGTCGCCGACGAAGGCCTTGGTGGCGACGGACCAGTCGCGCTGGCAGCCCTCGTGATGCGAGGAGGAGGTTCGCATCTTGGTCGGCCAGTAGGGCCAGACGAGCGGCTTGTTCTCCTGTTCGGGGGGGCGCGGCAGCAGCTCGAACTGGGTGACCGAGGCGGCGCCCTGGCGGTTCGAGGTGCCGACGCAGTCGGAGCCGGTGTCGCCGCCGCCGATGACGACGACGCGCTTGCCCTTGGCCGAGATCGGGTTCCCGCCGTCGCCGGCGACTTCCTTGTTCTGCTGGATGAGGAACTCGAGCGCGAAATGCACGCCGGCCAGGTCACGGCCGGGGACGGGCAGGTCGCGCGGGTGCTCCGCCCCGCCGGCCAGCACCACGGCGTGGAAATCCTTGAGCAGCTTTTCGGCGTTGACGGTCTTCTTCGCGTCATTGGCCACGCCCTGCGGCAGGACGGCGCCGGTGACCATGATCCCGGTCCTGAACGTGACACCTTCGGCTGCGAGCTGGGCCATGCGCCAGTCGATCAGGCGCTTGTCGAGCTTGAAGTCGGGAATGCCGTAGCGCATCAGGCCGCCGATGCGGCTGTTCTTCTCGAACACGGTGACGTCGTGGCCGACGCGCGCCAACTGCTGCGCCGCCGCCAGGCCGGCCGGGCCGGAGCCGACCACCGCCACCTTCCTGCCGGTCTTCCTCGCCGGAGGCTGCGGCAGCACCCAGCCGCTCTCGCCGGCCTTGTCGATGATGGCGTGCTCGATCGACTTGATGCCGACGGCATCGGTGTTGATGTTGAGCGTACACGCCGCCTCGCAGGGCGCCGGGCAGATGCGGCTGGTGACTTCCGGGAAGTTGTTGGTCGAATGCAGCACCTCGATGGCCTGCTTCCAGTTGCCGCGATAGACGAGGTCGTTCCAGTCCGGGATGACGTTGTTCACCGGACAGCCGCTCGAGCAGAACGGGATGCCGCAGTCCATGCAGCGCGCCCCCTGCTGGGCGGCCTGCTCGTCGGTGAGAGGTAAGACGAATTCCCGATAGTGCTTCAGGCGCGCATCCCTGGCCTCGTAGACCTCTGACAGGCGCTGGAATTCCATGAATCCTGTGGGTTTGCCCATTTACGCTGCCTCTTTCTGCTGCGCCGCCATCTCCTTGAGCGCGCGGCGATACTCATTCGGCATGACCTTGACGAACTTGCCGCGGTAGCGGTCCCAGTTCGACAGGATGTGCCGGGCGCGGGCGCTGCCGGTGTATTGCGCATGCTTTTCGATGAGCGAGCGCAGCAGCTCGTCGTCGGCGCGGCCGAGATGGCGCACGTCCACCTTGCCGTGCGATTCGACTTCGCCCGTCTCGCTAGCCGCCTCTTCCTCGGGCACCGGCTCGAGCGCCACCATGGAGAGGTTGCAGCGCTTCTCGAAGCCGCCCGCCTCGTCCAGCACATAGGCGACGCCGCCGCTCATGCCGGCGGCGAAGTTGCGCCCGGTCTGGCCGAGCACCACCACCGTGCCGCCGGTCATGTATTCGCAGCCATGGTCGCCAACGCCCTCCACCACGGCGGTCGCGCCCGAGTTGCGCACGGCGAAACGCTCGCCGGCAACACCGCAGAAGAAACACTCGCCGGCGATGGCGCCGTAGAGCACGGTGTTGCCGATGATGATGTTCTCCTCCGGCGTGCCGCGGAAGGCCGCCGCCGGCCTGACGACGATGCGCCCGCCCGACAGCCCCTTGCCGACGTAGTCGTTGGCCTCGCCAGTGAGTTCGAGCGTGACGCCCTTCGCCAGGAAGGCGCCGAAGCTCTGTCCCGCCGTCCCCGTCAGGTTGACGTGGATCGCATCGTCCGCCAGGCCGGCGTGGCCGTGGCGGCGCGCCACCTCATGCGACAGCATGGTGCCGACGGTGCGGTTCACGTTGCGCACCGGGGTTTCGATCTTGACTTTTTTACCCTTCTCCAGCGCCGGCCGGGCCTGCTCGATCAGGCGATGGTCGAGCGCGTGAGCGAGACCGTGGTCCTGCTCCTCGCACTGGAAGCGCGCCACCTCGGCGGGCACCTTCGGCTGCGCGAAGATCCTGGTGAAGTCGAGGCCCTTCGCCTTCCAGTGTTCGATGCCGCGCTTCATGTCGAGCAGATCCGAGCGGCCGATCAACTCGTTGAAGCCGCGGATGCCCATCTGCGCCATCAACTCGCGCACTTCCTCGGCGACGAAGAAGAAATAATTGACGACGTGCTCGGGCTGGCCGGTGAAACGGCGGCGCAATACCGGATCCTGCGTCGCCACGCCCACCGGACAGGTGTTGAGGTGGCACTTGCGCATCATGATGCATCCCTCGACGACCAGCGGCGCCGTGGCGAAGCCGAACTCGTCGGCGCCGAGCAGCGCGCCGATCAGCACATCGCGGCCGGTCTTCATCTGGCCGTCGACCTGGACGACGATGCGTCCGCGCAGGCGGTTCATGACCAGGGTCTGCTGCGTCTCGGCAAGGCCGAGTTCCCACGGCGTGCCGGCATGCTTGATCGACGACAGCGGGCTGGCGCCCGTGCCGCCATCGTAGCCGGAAATCGTGACGTGGTCGGCCTTGGCCTTGGAGACGCCCGCCGCCACGGTGCCGACACCGACTTCCGAGACCAGCTTGACCGAGATCGAAGCCCGCGGGTTGGCATTCTTCAGGTCGTGGATGAGCTGGGCCAGGTCCTCGATGGAATAGATGTCGTGGTGCGGCGGCGGCGAGATGAGGCCGACACCGGGCACCGAGAAGCGCAGCTTGGCGATGTATTCCGAGACCTTGTGGCCGGGCAGCTGGCCGCCCTCGCCGGGTTTCGCCCCCTGCGCCATCTTGATCTGGATCTGGTCGGCGTTGGCCAGGTACTCGGCGGTGACGCCGAAGCGGCCCGAGGCCACTTGCTTGATCTTCGAGCGCAGCGAGTCGCCGGCGGCCAGCGTCAGGTCACGCTCGATGCGATTCTTGCCGATCAGCGCCGACAGCGTCTCGCCGCCCTTCAGGGGCCGGAAGCGCGTGGCATCCTCGCCGCCCTCGCCGGTGTTCGACTTGCCGCCGATGCGGTTCATGGCGATGGCGAGCGTCGTGTGCGCCTCGGTCGAGATCGAGCCGAGCGACATCGCGCCCGTGGCGAAGCGCTTGACGATTTCCTTGGCCGGCTCGACCTCCTCCAGCGGCACCGGCTTGCCCGCCGGGCGGATCTCGAACAGGCCGCGCAGCGTCATGTGGCGCTGCGACTGGTCGTTGATGAGCTTCGCGTATTCCTTGTAGGTCTCTGCCTTGCCGGTGCGCGTGGCGTGCTGCAGCTTGGCGATCGATTCCGGCGTCCACATGTGCGCCTCGCCGCGCGTGCGCCAGGCGTACTCGCCGCCGGCTTCCAGCGCGCCGGCCAGCACCGGGTCGGCGCCGAAGGCATCGCGGTGGGTGCGCACGGTCTCCTCGGCCACTTCGGCCAGGCCGATGCCCTGCACGTTGCTCGCCGTACCGCTGAAGTAGTCGGCGACGAAGGCCGAGTTCAGGCCGATGGCTTCGAAGATCTGCGCGCCGCAGTAGGACTGGTAGGTCGAGATGCCCATCTTGGACATCACCTTCAGCAGCCCCTTGTTGATGGCCTTGATGAAGCGTTTCTTGGCTTCCTTGGCCTCGATCTTCAGGCCCGGCGCCATGTCGGCCAGTGTCTCGAAGGCGAGCCAGGGGCAGACCGCCTCGGCGCCGTAGCCGGCGAGCAGGGCGAAATGGTGCACCTCGCGCGCCGAGCCGGTGTCCACCACCAGGCCGGCGCTGGTGCGCAGGCCGTTGCGCACGAGATGGTGATGCACGCCGGAGCAGGCCAGCAGCGCAGGAATGGCCACGCGGCTGCGCGACACGGCACGGTCGGAGAGGATCAGCACGTTGTACTTGCCCACCGCCTTCTCTGCGTCGGCACGCAGCTTCTTCAGCGCCTTTTCCATGCCGGCCGCGCCTTCACTGGCCGGATAGGTGATGTCGAGCACCAGGGCGCGGAAGCGCTTGCCGGTGAGCTTGTCGATGCTCACCAGCCTGGCGAGATCCTCGTTCGACAGCACCGGCTGGTGCACTTCGAGACGCAGCATCGGATCGGTCTCGTCCACGCCGAGCAGGTTCGGCTTCGGCCCGATGAAGGAGGTGAGCGACATGACGATTTCCTCGCGGATCGGATCGATCGGCGGGTTCGTCACTTGGGCGAACAGCTGCTTGAAATAGCCGTAGAGCGGCTTGTTCTTGTCGGAGAGCACGGGCAGGGCGGAATCGTTGCCCATCGAGCCGGTGGCTTCCTCGCCGGCACTGGCCATCGGCTGCAGGATGAACTTGAGGTCCTCCTGCGAGTAGCCGAAGGCCTGCTGCGTGTCGAGCAGGGTTTCCTTCATGGTCTGCTTGCCGTCCACGGCAGGCAGGTCGCCGAGGAAATAGCGCGAGGCCTCGATCCAGGCGCGGTAGGGCCGCGCCGAGGAGAGTTGCTGCTTGATCTCGGCATCGTCGATGATGCGACCCTGCTCGAGGTCGATGAGGAACATCTTGCCCGGCTGCAAGCGCCACTTCTTGACGATGCGTTCCTCCGGAATCGGCAGCACGCCGATCTCCGAGGACATCACCACCATGTCGTCGTCGGTGACGAGGTAGCGCGCCGGGCGCAGGCCGTTGCGGTCGAGCGTGGCGCCGATCTGGCGGCCGTCGGTGAAGGCCACCGCGGCGGGGCCGTCCCACGGTTCCATCATGGCGGCATGGTATTCGTAGAAGGCGCGCCGCTCCTCGTCCATGAGCGGGTTGCCGGCCCAGGCCTCGGGGATCAACAGCATCATGGCGTGGGCCAGGCTGTAGCCGCCCATCACCAGCAGCTCGAGCGCGTTGTCGAAGGAGGCCGAGTCGGACTGGCCGTCATAGATCAGCGGCCAGACCTTGTCGAGGTCCTTTCCCAGCACCGGGGAGGAAATCGCCTTCTGCCGCGCGCGGATCCAGTTCACGTTGCCGCGCAGCGTGTTGATCTCGCCGTTGTGGGCGATCATGCGGAAGGGGTGGGCCAGATCCCAGGTCGGGAAAGTGTTGGTGGAGAAGCGCTGGTGCACCAGCGCCAGTGCCGTCACCATGCGCGGGTCCTGCAGGTCGAGGTAATACTCGCCGACCTGGTAGGCGAGCAGCATGCCCTTGTAGAGGACGGTGCGCGCCGACATCGACGGCACGTAGAACATCTTGCCGTCGGAGAGCTTCAGCGCCTGGATGTGGTGGCCGGAGGCCTTGCGGATGATGTAGAGCTTGCGCTCGAGCGCATCGGTATCCCTGACGCCCGGACCGGAGCCGATGAAGACCTGGCGCACCACCGGCTCGATGTCCTTGGCGGCCTGGGCGAGGCCACGGTTGTCGCGCGGCACGTCGCGCCAGCCGAGCAGCACCTGCCCTTCCTCGCGGATGGAACGCTCGATCTCCTGCTCGCAGGCGCGGCGGCTGGCCTGGCTCTGCGGCAGGAAAATCACGCCGACGCCGTACTCGCCCGGCGGCGGCAGGGTTACGCCCTGGCTGGCCATTTCCTCGCGGAAGAAGGCATCGGGCGTCTGGATCAGGATGCCGGCGCCGTCGCCGAGCAGCGGGTCGTAGCCGGTGGCGCCGCGGTGCTCGAGGTTCTTCAGGATCTGCAGGCCCTGCTCGATGATGGCATGGCTCTTGCGGTTCTTGATGTTGACGACGAAGCCGACGCCGCAGGCGTCGTGTTCGTTGGCGGGGTCGTAGAGACCCTGCTGCACAGGGAGGACCATCTCAGTTTCCTCAATACAAGCGTTCCTGCCCGGCCGTGAAAAAAAGCCGGCGCATGATGGGGCGCACCGGCTTCTCTTTAAACCGTTAGGGCGAACCGTGAAATATACTGCCAATCGGCGGCAGCTTCAAGAAGAAAAGCCTATCGAGGGGCCTGCCCGGGCTTATATCTCGCCGACCGCGAACAGGCGGCGGTGCTCGCGGATGGCGTAGCGGTCGGTCATGCCCGCGACGTAGTCGGCGATGGCGCGCGGCTTGTCGTTGCGGGCCATCTGCTGGTACTGCGGCGGCAGGAGGCGAGGATCCTCCATGAAAGCGCCGAAGAGGTCGGAAATGATGCGCCGCGCCTTGTTGGTCATGCGCAGCACCTGGTAGTGCTGGTAGAGGTTGATGCGCAGAAAGTGCTTGAGCGCCTTGTGCTCGGCATGCATGGCCTGGCTGAAGGCCGCCAGTGGGGCCGCCTCGCGCACGTCGTCCAGCGTCCGGATGCCTGCCGCGGCGATATTGCGTCCCGTCTCCTCGATCAGGTCCACTGCGAGGGAGTTGATCATGCGCCGCACCGTTTCATGGATCAGGCGGCGTCCGCCTATCTGCGGAAATTCACTCCGCGCCTCGGCGGCGTGGCACGTCCAGATGCCGACCTCCTCGAGCTGCTCCAGGTTGATCAGGCCGGAGCGCAGGCCGTCGTCCACATCGTGGTTGTTGTAGCCGATCTCGTCTGCCAGATTGCACAACTGGGCCTCGAGCGAGGGTTGCGTGCCCTCGATAAAACGCCGGCCGAGTTCGCCCAGCTCAGGCGCCTTCTTCGGGGAGCAGTGCTTGAGGATGCCCTCGCGCGTCTCGTAGGTCAGGTTGAGTCCGTCGAAGGCCCCATAGCGTTCCTCCAACTGGTCGACCGTGCGCAAACTCTGCAGGTTGTGCTCGAAGCCGCCGTGATCGCGCATGCAGGCGTTGAGGGCATCCTGGCCGGCGTGGCCGAACGGGGTGTGGCCCAGGTCGTGCGAGAGGGCGATGGCCTCGGCGAGGTCTTCGTTGAGGCTCAGCGCGCGTGCCAGGGTGCGCGCAATCTGCGCCACCTCGATGCTGTGGGTGAGGCGGGTGCGGAACAGGTCGCCCTCGTGATTGACGAAGACCTGCGTCTTGTATTCGAGGCGGCGGAAGGCCGTCGAGTGCACGACGCGGTCGCGGTCGCGCTGGAACTCGCTGCGAGCGGCCGGCTGCGGTTCGGGGTGGCGACGGCCGCGAGAGTTCGCCGCGCTGACGGCATGGGGCGCCAGCTCAACCATGGCAGCAGGCCTCGATGGCGGCACGGATGTCGGCTTCGCCCGCTTCCGCGCTGACCACGCCCTCGCCGATCCGCTTGAGCAGGACCAGGCGCAGCTTCCCGGCGGCAACCTTCTTGTCGAGCGACATGAGTTCGAGATAGCGCCCGGCGCCCAGCGCCGGCCCGGCGACGGGCAGGCCTGCCTCCTTCAGCAGGGCGGCGATGCGCTTGCAGTCCGGCTCCGACAGCCAGCCGAGGCGGCGCGACAGTTCGGCCGCCATCACCATGCCGGCGGCGACCGCCTCGCCGTGCAGCCACTCGCCGTAGCCCAGGCCGGCCTCGATGGCGTGACCGAAGGTGTGTCCGAGATTGAGCAGGGCGCGCACGCCGGACTCGGTTTCGTCCTCGGCCACGATTTCGGCCTTGTCGATGCAGGAGCGGGCGATGGCATGGGTGAGCGCCTCGGTATCCCGCGCCAGCAGCCGCGCCATGTTCTGCTCCAGCCATTCGAGGAAAGGCCGGTCGCGTATCAATCCGTACTTGATCACCTCGGCCAGACCGGCACGCAGTTCCCGATCGGGCAGAGTGGCCAGCGTGTCGATGTCGGCCAGCACGAGGCGCGGTTGCCAGAAGGCGCCGATCATGTTCTTGCCGAGCGGATGGTTGATGCCGGTCTTGCCGCCGACGGAGGAGTCGACTTGCGCCAGCAACGTTGTCGGTATCTGGATGAAGGGCACGCCGCGCTGGTAACTGGCTGCCGCGAAGCCGGCCAGGTCGCCGACGACGCCGCCGCCCAATGCGATGATCGTCGTCGCCCGTTCGCAGCGGTTTTCGAGCAGCGCGTCGAATATGCGATTCAGCGTCCTCCAGTTCTTGTGTTCCTCCCCGTCGGGCAAAACGATGTCGGTCACCTTCACCCCTTTCGCACGCAGGGGAGCGGCCAGTCGGGACAGGTATAGCGGCGCCACGGTCTCGTTGCTGACCACCGCGACGAACGGGGCCTTCAGGTGGGGCAGTACCAGGTCGGCATTCCCCAGCAGGCCGCTGCCGATCTGAATGGGGTAGCTGCGTTCGCCGAGGGATACTTTCAGGGTTTGCATGACTTCAGGATTTCCTGCTCAAGCTGCCGGGCGACCGCCAGGGGCGTCCTGCCACCGCCCTCCAGCACGATGTCGGCGATTTCACGATACAAGGGGTCGCGCTGCGCGTGCAATTCGCGGATCCTTTCCTGCGGATTGTCCACCTGGAGCAGAGGGCGGTTGCGATCGTGCTTGGTTCGCGCATAGAGTTCGTCAGGCGGCACGCACAGGTAGATCACCAGTCCCGTCCCGGCCAGCAGGCAGCGATTCTGCGGTGCCAGAACGGCACCGCCGCCGGTGGCCAGCACCAGGCCGCGCTCCTCCGCGAGTGCTTCGAGCACCTGCGATTCCCGTTTGCGGAAACCCACCTCCCCCTCGATGTCGAAGATGACGGGGATGCGCACGCCGGTGCGCGCCTCGATCTCGTGGTCGCAGTCGACAAAGCGCTTCTTCAGCCGTCGGGCAAGATGTCGGCCGATCGTCGTCTTGCCCGCCCCCATCATGCCCACGAAATAGATGTTCTCGCAGGATTTCACCCGGGAATTCTAGCAGGGGGCCGGCACCCCCGGAAAAAGAAGGGCCGGCTGGGCCGGCCCCGGAACGCTTGCGCGTGGCTCAGCGAATGGCCAACTCCTGGCTGATGATCTTCGGCGTGATGAAGACCAGCAGCTCGGTCTTGTTGTCCTTCTGCTCCTTGTGCCGGAAGAGGAAGCCGACATAGGGCACGTCGCCCAGGAGGGGGATCTTCGTATTGATGACCCGCTCGTCCTGCGTATAGATGCCGCCGATGACAACGGTGCCACCGTTCTCCACCAGCACCTCGGTCTTGACGTGCTTGGTGTCGATGGCCACGCCGGCGCCAGTCGATATCGTGGTGTTGGGCGAGTCCTTGTTGACGTCCACCGTCAGGTTGACGCGGCCGTCGGGCGCAATCTGCGGCTTGACCTTGAGCGAGAGATTGGCCTTGCGGAAGGAAACGCTGGTCGCGCCGGAGCTGGTCGCCTGCTGGTAGGGAATCTCGACGCCCTGCTCGATCAGCGCCTCGACCTGGTCGGCCGTGATGACGCGCGGACTGGAAATGATCTTACCCTTGCCGTCCGCTTCCAACGCACTCACCTCGAGGTTCAGGATGTACTGGTTGGCTTCGGATTCGACCTGCACTTCGAGTTCCCGCTCGCGCAACCCGGCCTGGACGATGATCTTCTTGGTGATCACCGCCGCCGCCGGCAACGCCATGGCGACGAACTTCGTCGAGGTACCCATGCGCTTCCAGGCGCGCTTGACGGCATCGGCGACCGCTTCGAGATTCGTGATGTTCCCATCCACCACGGCGTCCCGCGGCAGGGTCTCGATCGCGTAGCGCTCGATTCGGTAGTTCCCTTTCGACGCCTCCGACAGTTCGACCATCTTCACCGATGACGAACTGATGTCGAGCCCCAATAGCGGGCGCGCCTTCGGGTTGAATATCGAGAGATCTATTTGCAAGGAAAATCCTTTTGTATTCTCGTTAGTTAGGCGCAATACGGATAATTTACATTAAATCCTAGCAACAACTATGCCCCCTGTAAAGTTTTTTTTAGCACGGCATGTCTCCAAATTACGGCACCCTCATAGCAGTCTCTCCACTAATGGTTAATTAATTGATTATTAAGTCACAAACCATCTCGATCGACATCGGGTCGCGGCGCCGCGCCCTGGTCGCAAGCCACCGGGACAGGCAAGGCATATAATGGCGCGCTTTCTTATCATGCGAGTTCCGCTTGCCTGCAGTTTTGCGCTGGGTCGCCTACCCCTTCCTGTTCCTTGCCGGCCTTGCTTTGATCGGCGTTGCGCTGGTGGCGATCGTTGTCGTGCTGGCGTATCCGCAGCTCCCCTCGCTCGAGGTGCTCACCGACTACCAGCCCAAGATTCCGCTGCGGATCTATACGGCCGACGGCCACCTGATCGGAGAATTCGGCGAGGAGCGCCGCGCCCTCGTGCGCATACAGGACGTGCCTCCGGCCATGAAGCAGGCCATCCTGGCCGCCGAGGACGAGCGCTTCTACCAGCACCCCGGCGTGGACACCCTCGGCGTGCTGCGTGCGGCGTATGCCAACTTCACCAGCGGCGGCAAGCGCCAGGGCGCCAGCACCATCACCATGCAGGTGGCGCGCAATTTCTTCCTCTCGAGCGAAAAGACGCTGACGCGCAAGGTGTACGAAGCCTTGCTCGCCTTCAAGATCGAGAACAATCTCAGCAAGGACGAGATACTCGAGGTCTACGTCAACCAGATCTATCTCGGTCAGCGCGCCTATGGTTTCGCGGCCGCGGCCCAGATCTACTACGGCAAGCCGCTGAAGAGCCTTTCCGTCGCCGAGATGGCCATGCTGGCCGGACTGCCCAAAGCCCCTTCCAGCTTCAATCCGGTCGCCAACCCGAAGCGCGCCAAGCAGCGCCAGCTCTACGTCTTGCGCCGCATGCGCGAACTCGGCTTCATCGACGACGCCCAGCTTGCCGAGGCGCAAAAACAGGACCTGCGCATCAAGCGCGACGTCAATGAATTCGCCGTGCGCGCCGACTATGTCGCGGAAATGGCGCGCCAGATCGCCTTCGAGCGATTCCAGGAGGAGGCGTACACGCGCGGCCTGCGCGTCATCACCACCATCCTGAAGGCGGACCAGGAGGCAGCCTACGCCAGCCTGCGCCGCGGCGTCCTCGACTACGACAGGCGCCACGGCTATCGCGGCGCGAAAGGCTATGTTGATCTGGGGCAGCCCGGCACGGCCCTGGACGAGACGCTGGAGGAGGCGCTGCACGACGAGATCGATTCGGACGACATCCACGCCGCCATCGTCCTCGAGTCGGGTCCGAAGCTGGTGAAAGCCTACCGCCGCGGCGGCGAGACGGTGCAGATCTCCGGCGACGGCCTCAAGTTCGCGCAGCGCATGCTCGACGACAAGGCGCCCGCCAACAAACGGCTGCGCCGCGGCGCCCTCGTCCATGTGCTGAAGGACGACAAAGGCAGCTGGCAGATCGTCCAGCTGCCCGAGGTCGAGGCGGCCTTCGTCGCGGCCAGCCCGGTCGACGGCGCCGTCCGCGCCCTGGTCGGCGGATTCGATTTCAGCCGCAACAAGTTCAACCATGTGACGCAGGCCTGGCGCCAGCCGGGTTCGAGCTTCAAGCCCTTCATCTATTCCGCCGCCCTGGAGAAGGGCTACACCCCGGCCAGCGTCATCCAGGACGAGCCGTTGGTCGTTTCCGCCGAGGAAACCGGCAGCCAGGTATGGGAGCCGAAGAACTACGACGGCAAGTTCGAGGGGCCCATGAGCATGCGCACGGGGCTGGCCAAATCGAAGAACCTCGTCTCCATCCGCATCCTGAGGTCGATCGGCACGCACTATGCGCAGGACTACGTCACGCGCTTCGGCTTCGAGGCCGACAAGCACCCGCCCTATTTCACCATGGCGCTGGGTGCGGGCAGCGTGACGCCCTGGCAGCAGCTGACAGGCTATGCCGTCTTCGCCAACGGCGGCTACCGCGTCCAGCCGTATGTGGTGCAGCAGATCCTCGATGACAATGGCAACGTGCTGGCGGAGGCCCAGCCCGTCGTCGCCGGCGACGAGAACCTGCGCGTCATCGATCCGCGCAACGCCTTTCTGATGGACAGCATGATGCACGACGTCGTGCGGCGCGGCACTGCGACGCGCGCCCAGGCGCTCAAGCGCGGCGACCTTGCCGGAAAGACGGGCACCACGAACGATTTCGTCGACGCCTGGTTCTGCGGCTATCAGCCGACGCTGGTCGGCATCGCCTGGATCGGCTTCGATCGGCCGAAGAAGCTGGGCAATGGCGAGACGGGCGGCTTTGCCGCCCTGCCAATCTGGATCGGCTACATGGAGAAGGCCCTGAAGGGCGTGCCCGAATCCAGCATGCCGACGCCGGAAGGGCTGGTCAGCATCAAGATACCGGCGGAAGACTCGGGCGAGGCAGGCAAGGGCACCGAGCTGATCTACAAGGAAAGCCTGCCGCCGCCGCAGGAGCAGGGCGAGCCGGGCGCGCCGCAGCGGATGACCATTCCGCCACCCAATTCGAACATCTCCGGCTGATCAGGCCAGGACGATGTCCTCGCCCGCCTGGCCGGAAGCGAGCCGGCGCAGCGATTCGAACAGCTCCGCGCCACTGCGCGTATCGACCCACCGCCCGCCCTCGAGGCGGAAGTGAAAGCCGCCGGCACGCGCCGCCACCCAGATCTCGCGCGCGGCGGCATGGCGATTGACGATGATCCTGCTGCCGTCGCCAAACTCGATCTCGAGCACGCCGCCGGGCTGCAATTCGTAATCGACGTCGGCCGTGCAGACGTCCAGCGCCTGTTCCAGCCTCGCCAGCACGGCCGTGGCCGCCGTGTCGAATTCGGTTTCTTCCATCTCTGACCTTCTGCTAACATCGCTGCATCATGCGTACACCGGCCATCGTCTTCCGCGCAGCCTGCACACTCTGCGCCGCCCTGCTCCTCGTCGCCTGCGGCACGCGGACCATCCTCAAACTGCCGCCCAAACCCGTCGCGACGGAAAGTGCGCAACCCTCCTCTTCGCCAGCCGCGCCGTCCAAGGCCGATGATAGCAAAGCCGGGGACAACGCCTCGCGATGAACCTCTTCGACTACCGTGACGGGGTCCTCTGCGCCGAAGGCGTGCCATTGCCGCAGATCGCGGCCGAACACGGCACGCCTTGCTTCGTCTATTCACGCGCCGCCCTGATCGCGCGGCTGGACGAATACCGCCAGGTCGTGGCCGAACGCGACGCGCTGATCTGCTACGCAGTCAAGGCCAACTCGAATCTCGCCATCCTGAATCTCTTCGCCCGCGCCGGCGCCGGCTTCGACATCGTCTCCGGCGGCGAACTGGCGCGCGTGCGCGCCGCCGGCGGCAACCCGGCCAAGGTGGTGTTCTCGGGCGTGGGCAAATCGCGACATGAAATGCGCGCGGCGCTGGAAGCGGGCATCCTCTGCTTCAACGTCGAGTCGGCCGCCGAACTCGAAGCGCTGAACGAAGTCGCCGGCAGCCTGGGCCGGCGCGCGCCGGTGTCGCTGCGCGTGAACCCGGATGTCGATCCGAAGACGCACCCCTACATCGCCACCGGCCTGAAGAACACCAAGTTCGGCATCCCCTTCGACGAGGCGCTGCCGCTGTACCGGCACGCCCGCTCGCTGCCGCACGTGGACGTCCGCGGCATCGACTGCCACATCGGCTCGCAGCTGCTCGATCCGGCGCCGGCCGCCGAGGCCGCCGCCAGGCTGCTCGGCCTGGTCGACGCGCTCGCCGCCGAAGGCATCGCCCTCGCCCACATCGACGTCGGCGGCGGCATGGGCATCCGCTACCGCGACGAGCCGGCGCCGACGGCCGGGGAATATCTGGCGCCGCTGCTCGCCGTGCTCTCCGGCCGGCGGGAGAAGCTGCTGTTCGAACCGGGCCGCTCGCTGGTCGGCAACGCCGGCATCCTGCTCACCCGCATCGAATACCTCAAGCATGGCGAGGAGAAGCACTTCGCCGTCGTCGATGCCGCCATGAACGACCTGATGCGGCCCGCGCTCTACGACGCCTGGCACGACATCGAGCCGGTCCGGCAGCGGCCTGGCGCGGCGACGGAATACGAGGTCGTCGGGCCGGTGTGCGAGTCGGGCGACTTCCTCGGCCACGGCCGGCGCCTGGCGGTCGAGGCGGGGGATCTCCTCGCCATCCGTTCCGCCGGCGCCTACGGCATGGCGATGAGCTCCAATTACAACACCCGCCCGCGCGCCGCCGAGGTGATGGTCGACGGCGGCCGCATCCATCTCGTGCGCGAACGGGAACAAGTCGCGCAGCTTTTCGCCGGCGAGCATGTCCTGCCCTGACCGCGATGCCATGAGCCGCCGACTTCCCCTTCTGCTCGTCGCAACGCTGGCGCTCGTCGCCTGCCAGAAAACGGAGGAAAAAAAGGTACCCGGCCCGCCGCCGACCCTGATCACCGTCACCCAGGCCAAGGCCGGCGCCATGGAGGTCGTCGAGGAAACCCTCGGCGCGCTGGAATCGGAACTCGACCCGAAGATCGGCGCGGAGGTCGCCGGCAAAGTCGTCCGGATGCTCGCCTCCTCGGGCAAGACGGTCAGGAAAGGGGAACTGCTGGCGGTCATCGACGCCACGGATTTCGCGCTGCAGAACCGCGCGGACGAAGCCGAGCGCAAGCGCACCGAGGCCCTGCTGGCCCAGCAGGAGCGTGTCGTCGAGCGCCAGCAGCAACTGGTGCAGAAGGGCTTCATTTCGCAGAACGCCGCCGACGATGCCCGCGCCCAGCGCGACGCGCTGCGCGAACAGCTGGTCGCGGCGAGCGCGCGCGGCGACCTGAGCCGTCGCAGCCAGGGCAAGGCGCGCGTGGTGGCCCCCTTCGACGGCACCGTGGAGACCGCCATCGCCTCGGCCGGAGACTACGTCAAGGTCGGCGACCCGCTGTTCCAGTTCGTCTCTTCCAGGAAACTGCGCGCCCACCTGCCCTTTCCGGAATCCGCCGCGCCGCGCCTGAAGAAAGGCCAGGCCGTCATCCTCACCTCCCCCCTGCTGCCGGGCCGGGAGATCCGTGCCGCCGTCAGCGACATCAAGCCCGGCGTGTCGGAGACGGGCCGCGCACTCGACGTCATCGTCGACATCGACAACCGGGCAGGCTACAGGCCCGGCGGCACAGTCAACGCCGCGGTCATCGTCGCCCGACGCGAGGATGCCGTGCTGGTGCCGGAGCAGAGCGTCGTGCTGCGTCCGGCCGGCAAGGTGGTGTACGCCATCGCCGAGGGCAAGGCGCAGCAGCGCATCGTCGAGGTCGGCGCCAAGCGCGGCGGCATGGTGGAGATTCTCAAGGGCCTGCCGGCCGGCACCACCGTTGCGCTGGACGGTGCCGGCTTCCTCACGAATAACGCTTCGGTCGTCGTCAAGGAGCCGGGCAAGCCGGCGACGGCGAAACCAGCGGAAAGTCAGTCCCCGCAGCACGGCGCCGAAGCCCAGCCCGCCGCACAGCCCGCCAGGAAATGACCCTGCCCGAGCTTTCCATCAGGCGCCACGTCCTCGCCTGGATGCTGAGCGGTGTGCTGGTGCTGTTCGGCGTCATCAGCTACCAGCGCATCGGCATGGACCGGCTGCCCTACATCGAATTTCCGGTCGTCTCGATCACCACGGCGCTGCGGGGCGCCAATCCCGACATCGTCGATGCCAGCATCACCAACCTGCTCGAGACCTCGGTGAATAGCGTGCCGGGCATCGAGCACATCCAGTCCACCTCCTCACCCGGCATTTCGGTGATCAACATCACCTTCGGCCTGGAGAAGAAGATCGACGTCGCCTTCAACGAGGTGCAGGCCAAGGTGAACCAGGTGCTGCGCCGCCTGCCCAAGGACGTCGACCCGCCGGTGGTGGCCAAGGTGGAAACCAACGCCCAGCCGATTTTCTGGATGGCGCTGCAGGGCGACCGCACCCAGCAGCAGCTCAACCAGTACGCCATCAACGTCGTCAAGAAGAAGCTGGAGACCATCGACGGCGTCGGCGAGGTGCGCCTCGGCGGGCGGCGCGACCGCACCATTCGCGTGAATCTGCGGCCAGACCGCATGGCCGCCTTCGCCGTCACGGCGCAGGACATCAACGAGGCCTTCGCCCGGGAGCACATCCAGCTCGCCGGCGGCTTCGTCGTCGGCAAAACCACCGAGAGCCTGGTCAAGCTCGACCTCGAATTCCACCGCCTCGACGACCTGGCGCAGATGATCGTCGGGTACAAGGGCAAGTCGGCCATCCGCCTGAAGGACATCGCCGAACTGGAGGACGGGCTCACCGACAACCGCCAGCTGGCGCGCTTCAACGGCGAGACCACCATTGGCCTCGGCATCGTCAAGATCGCCAACACCAACACCGTCGAAACAGTCGAGCGGATCAAGGCGCGCCTCGAGAACGAGATCCGCCCGCAACTGCCACCCGGCATGCGCATCACCGTCGTCTCCAACGACGCCGTCTTCATCCTCGAGATCGTCAACTCGCTGAAGGAACACCTGCTCGAGGGCACGCTCCTCGCCGCGATCGTCGTCTGGTTCTTCCTGCGCTCGGTGCGCTCGACGCTGATCATCTCGCTCGCCATCCCCGTCTCGCTGATGGGCGCCATCGCCGTCATCTACTTCTTCGGCTTCACGCTCAACTCGCTCACCATGCTGGCGCTGCTGCTCCTGATCGGCGTGGTAGTGGACGATTCAATCGTCGTGCTGGAGAACATCTTCCGCCACCGCGAGGAACTCGACCCCGATCCGGTGTCTGCCGCGGTCAACGGCGCCAACGAGGTGGTCTTCGCCGTCATCGCCGCCACCCTCTCGCTGGTGTCGATCTTCGCGCCGGTGATCTTTATGAGCGGCATCATCGGCCAGTTCTTCCGCTCCTTCGCCGTCGTCGTCACCTTCGGCGTGCTGGTCTCGCTCTTCGTCTCGCTGACGCTGACGCCGATGCTCTGCTCGCGCTACCTGAAGGTGGAAAAGCAGCACGGCCCCCTCTATCACCGGCTCGACCGCTTCTTCGAGGGCCTCGACCGCCTCTATCGCAACCTGCTCGACAAGGCCTTGCGCCACCGCTGGAAGGTGGTGGCCCTGACCTTGGCGACGCTGGCGGCGAGCTGGCTGCCCTTCGCCACCATCGGCAAGGGCTTCGCGCCGGAACAGGACGAGGGGCGCTTCCTCGTCTACCTGCGCACGCCGCTCGGTTCGAGCATCGACTACACCGACTCGCGCCTGCGCATGGTCGAGGAGATCCTCGACAGGCACAAGGAGATCGTCACCGAGTTCGCCCTCATCGGCCTCGGCAGCGCGGGTCAGGTGAACCAGGGCACGGTGGTGGTGCGCATGGCGCCGCGCGAGGAGCGCGCGCTCAAGCAGCAGGAGATCATCCCCATCATCCGCAAGGAGCTGGCGACCATCCCGGGCGCGCGCGCCTTCGCCGCGCCCTATCCGCTGGTGCAGGGCCAGCGCGGCGAGCCGCTGCAGTTCGTGCTGGTCGGCGAAAACCTGCAGGAGGTCGGCCGCCTGACGCGGGAATTGCAAGGCCGGCTCGCCGCCGAGCCGGGCATCGGCCGCCTCGACACCGACCTGCAGCTCGACCTGCCGCAACTCGTCTTCCAGCCCGACCGCACGCGCATCGCCGCCGCCAACCTCACCTCGCAGGATGCGGCGCTGGCGGTGAACATGCTCACCGGCGGCATCGACATCGCCAAGTTCAACGACGAGCCGGGCGACGGCAGCCGCTATGACATCCGCGTCAAGGGCCGCGAGGGCGAGTTCACGCAGCCCGCCGACCTGGCGAAGATCTTCCTGCGTTCGAAGGACGGCAAGCTGGTGCGCCTCGACTCGGTGGCGACCTTCAAGGAGCAGCTCGGCCCCGCCGTGATCGGCCGCTTCGACCTGCAGTACGCCGCCACCTTCTTCGCCTCGCCGGCCATCCCGCTCGGCGACGCCGTGGCCAAGGTGCGCGAGATCGCCGGCGAGCTGCTGCCGCCGGGCTACCAGGTCAAGTTCATCGGCCAGGCCGAGGAATTCGGCAAGACCGTCAAGTACATGGTGTTCGCCTTCGCTCTGGCGCTGGTGCTGCTCTACATGGTGCTCGCCAGCCAGTTCAACTCCTTCCTGCAACCGCTCATCATCATGCTGGCGCAGCCGCTCGCCATCATCGGCGGCGTCGCCGCGCTGTGGCTGTTCGGCCAGTCGCTCAACATCTACTCGATGATCGGGCTGGTGCTGCTGATCGGCCTGGTGGCGAAAAACTCCATCCTGCTGGTCGACCTCACCAACCAGCGGCGCGGCGAGGGCCTGGGCGTGGACGAGGCGCTGCGCAATGCCTGCCCGATCCGCATGCGGCCGGTGCTGATGACCTCGGCGACGATCATCCTCGCCCTCTTCCCGGCGGCGCTCGGCTTGGGCGCGGGCAGCGAAACCAACCAGCCGCTGTCGATCGCCGTCATCGGCGGCATGGTCTCCTCGACGTTATTGACGCTGGTGGTGGTGCCGGCGGTGTATTCGCT
>VGHJ01000012.1 GCA_016868295.1 Betaproteobacteria bacterium
CGGGCGCCATGGCCGCGACGATGCTGGAGGTGGCGAAGAGGATGTCGAGCACGACCACCGTCTTGCCCGGCAGGCGCTGGGCGTCGAGCTCCTCCTTCTTCAGCAGGACGTGGATCTTCATTTGACGTGGCTGCGCCGCCGGAACATGCCGTAGCCTTCCATCTGCATGACTTCCTCGTTGTGCTGGTTGATCACCTCCCAGCGGTTGCGCACCAGTCCGATGTGCGGCTTGCTCTCCATCGGCCGCGCCTCCAGCACGACGCAGCGCACGTGCAGGGTGTCGCCCGGGCGCACCGGTTTCAGCCAGCGGACGTTCTCCACGCCGGGCGAGCCGAGGCTCGCCGATTCGAGCAGGTAGGCGTCGCACATCATGCGCATGGCGAGGCCGCAGGTGTGCCAGCCGCTGGCGATGATGCCGCCGAACATCGAGTGCTTCGCCGCCTCCTCGTCGATGTGGAAGGGCTGCGGATCGAAGTCGCGCGCGAAGCGCATGATCTCCTCCTGCGTCAGCGTGATGCCGCCGAACTCGGTGACCTTGCCGACGGGAAAATCCTCCCAGTAGTACTTGTAGTGCTTGCTCATCCTTCGGATTCCTCTTTCGGCTTGATTTCCGGCACGACGGCGAACACCGCGCTGGCGCGCAGGATGCGGCGCTCGCCGACCTGGAGATAGCAGTTGGCGTAGGCGAGGCGGCTGCCGATGCGCAGGACGTCGACGTGCGCCTCGACCCAGTCTCCCGGCACGGCGCTCTCGATGAAATCGGTGGTCAGGCTCACGGTCACCATCGGCTGCGGCGGCTTGCGTGCGCTGTAGAGCACGGTGCCCAGCGCGCTGTCGGCGATGGTGACCAGCATGCCGCCGTGCACGATGCCGCGCATATTGGTGTGGCGTTCCTCGATGCGAATGCCGAGGACCAGCTTGCCGTCCACTTTCTTGTAATAGAGCGGGCCGTTATGGCCGAGATAGGGGCCGGTGTGCTCGACGGCCTTGAAGCCCTCTGGTATGTCGCTCATCCCGGCCTCAGCTGAATTTTGAATAATCCGGCTTGCGCTTTTCGAGGAAGGCGCTGAAGGCCTCCTTCGCTTCGGGCGAGGCGAGCTGGCGCTTGAATATGGCGCCCTCGGCCTGCATCGTCTGCGGCACGAGGGCGGCGACGGACTGCTTGAGCAGGCGCTTGGTCTCGCGCAGCGAGGCGGCCGGGAGAGTGGCGAGCTTGCGCGCGCGCTCCAACGCGGCGTCGAGCAGGGCGGCGTCCGGATGGATGGCGTTGGCCAGACCCATTTCATAGGCTTTCGCGGTGCCGAAGGGCTCGCCGAAGAAGAGCAGTTCGGCGGCGCGTGGGTGGCCGACCAGGCGCGGCAGCAGCAGGCTGGAGGCGGCCTCGGGGCACAGGGCGAGATTGACGAAGGGCAGTTGGAAGCGGGCGTTCTCGCCGGCGTAGACCAGGTCGCAATGCAGCAGCATCGTCGTGCCGACGCCGACGGCGTTGCCGCTGACGGCGGCGACGAGGGGTTTCTCCGCGGCGGCGATGTTGCGCAGGAAGCGGAACACCGGGCGATCCGGGTCGTCGGTCGGGCCGTTGAGGAAGTCGCCGAGGTCGTTGCCGGCGGTGAACACCTCGGGCTGGCCGTGGATCAGCACGACGCGCACGGCGTCCTCGCGCGCGGCGCGCTCGAGCGCGTCGGCCATGGCGGCGTACATCGGTCCGGTGAGGGCGTTCTTCTTCTCCGGCCGGCGCATCTCGATGCGCAGAACGCCAGAGGTGAGTTCGTTGACGACATGCTCACTCATCGTGATCTCCTCAGAACCACTCGTTCCGCATCTCCCGGCAGGTCGGCTCCAGCGCGCGCAACAGGGCGTGCTGCGGCTGGGTCTTGGGCAGCTCCCAGTTGAAGAAGTAGCGGCAGGCGGCGAGCTTGCCGCGGTAGAAGTCGGCGTCGGCCTGGTTTTGTAAAGTCAGTCCACGCGAGGCGGCGATCGCCTGCCTCAGCCAGATCCAGGCGAGCACGGTGTGGCCGAACATCTCGAGGTAAACGCTGGAATTCGCCAGCGCGGCGTCCGTGTCGCGGCCGAGCGTCTCGGCGAGCTGGCGCGTGGTGAGGCCGACCTCGGTGATGGCGGCGCCGAGCGCCAGCGCGTGGGCCTGCAGCTCGGGAATGGCGCCGGCCTCCTGCACCGTCCTCTGCACCTCGCGGCCGAACAGCTTGAGCGCCGCGCCCTCGTGCATCATCACCTTGCGGCCGAGGAGATCGAGGCCCTGGATGCCGTGCGTGCCCTCGTGGATGGGGTTGAGGCGGTTGTCGCGGTAGTACATTTCGACCGGGTACTCGCGCGTGTAGCCGTAGCCGCCGTGCACCTGGATGGCCAGGCTGTTGGCTTCCAGGCACCACTGCGAGGGCCAGGACTTGGCGATCGGCGTGAGGAGATCGAGCAGCAGGCCGGCCTCGCGGCGCGCGGTTTCGTCCGGCGCGCTGTTCTGTTCGTCGACCAGCCGCGCGCAGGTCAGGCACAGGGCGTAGCCGCCCTCGACATAGGCCTTCTGCGCCAGCAGCATGCGCTTCACATCGGTGTGCTCGACGAGCTTCACTTGCGGCGTCTGCGGGTTCTTCGAGGCCGGATGCCGGCCTTGCGGGCGGTCGCGTGCGTAGTCGAGGGAAGCGAGGTAGCCGCGGTAGCCGAGCATCACCGCGCCCATGCCGACGCCGATGCGCGCCTCGTTCATCATGTGGAACATGTACATCAAACCCTTGTGCGGCTCGCCGATCAGCTCGCCGCGGCACTGGCCCTTTTCGCCGAACGACAGCATGGTCGAGGTCGTGCCGCGGTAGCCCATCTTGTGGATGAGGCCGGCCAGCGCGACGTCGTTGCGCTCGCCGGGGCTGCCGTCATCGTTCACCCGATATTTCGGCACGATGAAGAGCGAGATGCCCTTCACGCCGGGCGGGCCGCCGGGGATCTTCGCCAGCACCAGGTGCACGATGTTCTCGGAGAGCTCGTGGTCGCCGGCGGAGATGAAGATCTTGTTGCCGGTGATCGAGTAGCTGCCGTCCGGGTTCGGCTCGGCGCGGGTGGTGATGTCGGAGAGGCTGGAGCCGGCCTGCGGCTCGGTCAGCGCCATGGTGCCGAAGAAGCGGCCGGCGAGCAGCGGCTTGAGGTATTTCTCCTGCTGCGCGGGCGAGCCGAAACGGCGGATCACGTTGGCGTTGCCGATGGTGAGGAAGGGGTAGCCGGAAGTGGAGACGTTGGCGCCCTTGAAGAGCGAGAAGCAGGCCTGCGTCATCGTCACCGGCAGCTGCATGCCGCCGAGGTCGTAGTCGTGGGCGGCGGCCATGAAGCCGGCGTCGATGAAGGCCTGCAGGGCCTCCTTCACCTCGGGGATCATGCTGACGCGGCTCCCGTCGAACTGCGGCTCGTGCTCGTCGGCCTTGCGCGTGTGGGTGGCGAACTTCTCCGCGGCGATGGCCTCGGCCGTGTCCAGCGCGGCGAGGAAGGTCTCGCGCGAGTGGTCGGCGAAGCGCGGCCGCGCCGTCATGGCCTCGGCGTCGAGGAGCTCGAAGAGGACGAACTCCAGGTCGCGGCGGTTGAGGATCTGTTCCATTACGCGGCGAGCAGGGTGTCGCTGAACAGGCCGAGGTGATGGTCGGTGTTGCCGAAGGTGAGCTCGATCATGGTCAGGCGCTTGAAGTAGTGCGAGACATTGAGCTCGTCCACCACGCCCATGCCGCCGTGCAGCTGCACTGCCTGCTGGCCGACGAAGCGCGCCTGCTGGCCGATGTAGGCCTTGGCGGCGGAGAGCGCGCGGCGGCGCTCGGCGGCATCCGTCGCGTCGGCCTTCACCGCGGCCATCATGGCCATCGAGCGCGCCTGCTCGGTGGCGATGACCATGTCCACCATGCGGTGCTGCAGCGCCTGGAAGCGGCCGATCGGCTGGCCGAACTGCTTGCGCGTCTTCAGGTATTCCAGCGTCGCTTCGTCGAGCGCGGCCATGATGCCGACGGTCTCGGCGCACAGCGCGGCGATGCCGTAGTCGAGCGCCCGCTCGACGAGCGGCAGGGCGCCACCCTCGGGGCCGACCGGCGCGTCCTTGCCGACGGAAACGTTGTCGAGGTGGACCTCGGCGGCGCGGCCGCCGTCCTGTGTGACGTAGCTGCGCACGGTCAGGCCCTGCGCCTTGGCGTCGACCAGGAACAGGGAGATCCCTTTCCCGGTATTCGCCGAGACGAGGAGGGTGTCGGCGGCGCCGCCGCCGAGCACCACGCCCTTGGCGCCGCTGATCTTCCAGCCGCCGCCGTCGGCCTTGGCCGCCGTGTCGACGCGGCTGACTTCGTAGCGGCCACCGCGCTCATAGTGGGCGAGGGCCAGCAGGCGCTCGCCGCCGGCGACGGCGGGGAGGATCGCTTCCTTCTGCGCCGTGCTGCCGGCGTCGCGGATCAGCCCGCCGGCGACGATCACTGAAGAGAGATAGGGCTCGAGCACGAGGCCGCGGCCGAAGGATTCCATCACCAGCAGGGTGTCGACGGCGTTGCCGTTCAGTCCGCCGAACTCTTCGGGGAAGGGCAGGGCGAGCAGGCCCAGCTCGGCGAACTGCTCCCAGTGCTCGCGGCTGAAGCCGTCGTCGGATTTGGCCAGGGCGCGACGCTGCTCGAAGCCGTAGTCCTTGGCGATGTAGCGGGCGAGGGTATCGCGCAGGGCGTTCTGTTCGTCGGTGTAGTTGAAGTCCATTGCTTGCCTCACAAACCCAAAATCATCTGGGCGATGATGTTCTTCTGAATCTCGTTCGAGCCGCCGTAGATGGTGGTCTTGCGGTAGTTGAAGTAGTGGCCGGAGAGCGGCGCGGCGTAGTCGGCGCCGACCGGCACGCCCTGCCAGGCCGGATCGAGCGCCTCCTGCAGCCAGGGCAGGGCGTAGTGGCCGAGGGCGTGCATCTGCAGCTCGGCGATGCTCTGCTGGATCTCCGAGCCCTTGATCTTGAGGATCGAGGCCTCCGGCCCCGGCGCCTTCTTTTCCTTCTCGGCCGAGAGCACGCGCATATTGGTGATCTCCAGCGCCATCAGTTCCAGCTCGACCTGGGCGATGCGGTCGCGGAAGCGCGCATCCTCGATCATCGGGCGGCCGGCGGAGGTCTCCTTGCGGGCGATATCCTTGAGGTGCTTCAGCTGCGCCTTGGAGCGGCCGACGCCGGCGATGCCGGTGCGCTCGTGGCCGAGCAGGAACTTGGCGTAGGTCCAGCCCTTGTTCTCCTCGCCGACGAGGTTCTGCACCGGCACCTTGACGTCCTCGAACCAGACTTCGTTGATCTCGTGCTCGCCGTCGTTCATGATGATCGGCCGCACGGTGATGCCCGGCGTGTCCATGTCGATGAGCAGGAAGGAGATGCCCTCCTGCGGACGGCCCTCCGAGCTGGTGCGCACCAGGCAGAAGATCCAGTCGGCGTACTGACCCAGCGTGTTCCAGGTCTTCTGGCCGTTCACCACGTAGTGGTCGCCCTTGTTCTCCGCCTTCGTCTTGAGCGAGGCGAGGTCGGAGCCGGAACCCGGCTCGGAGTAGCCCTGGCACCACCAGTCGCTGCCGTCGACGATGCGCGGCAGGAAGTGATCCTGCTGGCCCTTGTTGCCGAAGGCCTGGATCACCGGCGCCACCATCTTCAGGCCGAAGGGCAGCTGCAGCGGCGCGCCGGCGTCGGCGCATTCCTCCTCGAAGATGTGCTGCTGCACGGCCGACCAGCCGGTGCCGCCGAATTTCACCGGCCACATCGTTGCGCCCCAGCCCTTGGCGTGCAGCACTTTCTGCCAGCGCACGAAATCGTCCTTGTGCAGGCGCTTGCCGGATTTCACCTTGGCGCCGATGTCGGCCGGCAGGTGACCGGTGACAAAGGCGCGCACCTCGGCGCGGAACGCCTGTTCCTCGGGGGTGTAGTTCAGGTCCATGCGGTTTCCTTGTTATTTCTTGGCGGCGGCCCAGCCGTCGAAGGCGCGGCGGGCGGCGGACACGGCGGCCTGCACGTCGGTGTAGTCGCCTTCGGGGATGCGGCCCATGATCTCCTCGGTGGAGGTGTTGTGAACGTCGATGGTTTTCCTCCGGGATGCGGCCGTCCAGCGGCCGTCGATATAGAGTTTGTCTCTGATTTGCATGGTGTCTCTGTGAGGGGTTGTTTACAAACTTCGGATCGAACGATACCATGCTTTGAGATAAATCGAAATAGCATTCCGCAGAGCGAAACTTTTAGTAAATACCATAGCCAGGACAGTCACTTATGACACAAGCAGCCTATTCGAAGCACGGTGCCATTGCCGTGATCGCCATGAACAATCCGCCGGTGAACGGCCTCGGCTTCGAGCTGCGCAGCGGCATCGTCGCCGGCCTCGACCAGGCTCTGGCCGATCCTGCCGTGCAGGCCGTCGTGCTGATCGGCACGGCCAAGGCCTTCTCGGGCGGCGCCGACATCCGCGAGTTCAACTCGCCCAAGGCGTTGGCCGAGCCGAACCTGAACACCGTCATCCGCATCGTCGAGTCCAGCAGCAAGCCGGTCATCGCCGCCATCGGCGGCGCCTGCATGGGCGGCGGCCTCGAGCTGGCGCTCGGCTGCCACTACCGTGTTGCCGTGGCCGGCGCCCAGATCGCCCTGCCGGAAGTGAAGCTCGGCATCCTGCCCGGCGCCGGCGGCACGCAGCGTCTGCCGCGACTGCTAGGTCCCGAGGCCGCGCTCAACATGATCGTCTCCGGGACCATCGTGCCCTCCGAGCAGCTGAAGGGCACGCCGCTCTTCGACGAGTTCATCGAGGGCGACCTGCAGGCGGAGGCAATCGCCTTCGCCGAGAAGGTGGTGAAGGAAAAGCGGCCGCTGAAGCGCGTGCGCGACTTGAAGATCGACTATCCGAACGCGGACGGCTTCTTCCAGTTCGCCCGCAATACCGTCGGCGCCATGGCGAAGAACTTCCCGGCGCCGCTGAAGTGCGTCGACGCCGTCGCCGCCGCCGTCAGCAAGCCCTTCGACGAGGGCATGAGGATCGAGCGCGAGTCCTTCGTCCACCTGGTGCAGACGCCGGAGTCGAAGGCCCTGCGCCACGCCTTCTTCGGCGAGCGCGCCGCCTCGAAGATCGGCGACGTGCCGGAAGACACCCCGACGCGCAAGATCGAGCGGGTCGGCGTCATCGGCGCCGGCACCATGGGCGGCGGCATCACCATGAACTTCCTCAACGCCGGCATCGCGGTGACCATCCTCGAGATGAAGCAGGAGGCGCTGGAGAAGGGCGTCGGCATCATCCGCAAGAACTACGAGAACTCCCTCAAGAAGGGCAAGCTGACGCAGGAAAAACTCGACCAGCGCATGGGCCTGCTGAAGCCGACGCTGTCCTACGACGACCTGAAGGACTGCGACCTGATCATCGAGGCGGTGTTCGAGGAGATCGGCGTCAAGGAGCAGGTGTTCAGGAAGCTCGACGAGGTCGCCAAGGCCGGCGCGATACTGGCCAGCAACACCTCGACGCTGGACGTGAACAAGATCGCCAACTTCACGAAGCGGCCACAGGACGTGATCGGCATGCACTTCTTCAGCCCGGCCAACGTCATGAAGCTGCTGGAAGTGGTGCGCGGCGCCGGCACCGCCAAGGATGTGCTGGCGACGGTGATGCAGCTCGCCAAGAAGATCAGGAAGACCGCGGTGGTCTCCGGCGTCTGCGACGGCTTCATCGGCAACCGCATGATCGAGCACTACGGCCGCGTCGCCGGCTTCCTCGTCGAGGAGGGCGCCACGCCCTGGCAGGTGGACAAGGCCCTGGAGAAATGGGGCATGGCGATGGGTCCCTTCCGCATGGGCGACCTCGCCGGCAACGACATCGGCTGGGCCATCCGCAAGCGCCGCTATGTCGAGAAGCCCGAGGTGAAGTACGCGAAGATCGCTGACAAGCTGTGCGAGCTGGGCCGCTTCGGCCAGAAGACCGGCATGGGCTGGTACCGCTATGAAGCCGGCAAGCGCGACGCCATTCCCGATCCGGTGGTGGAGAAGCTGATCGAGGACTATCGCAAGGAACAGGGCATCGCGCCGCGCAAGATCTCTGACTCCGAGATCGTCGAGCGGTGCATCTACGCCCTGGTGAACGAGGCGGCGCGCCTGATCGAGGAGGGCATCGCCCAGCGCGCTTCCGACGTCGACATGGTGTACCTCACCGGCTACGGCTTCCCGCTGCACCGCGGCGGCCCGATGCTCTACGCCGACCAGGTCGGCCTCTACAACGTCGTGCGTGCCGCGCAGCGCTTCGCCGCCGAGTCGGGCGACAAGTTCTGGCAGCCGGCGCCGCTGCTGGCGAAGCTCGCCGCCGAAGGCAAGACGTTCAATTAAAGGATTCCAGGAGCAGACAATGACTGATGCAGTGATCGTTTCCACCGCCCGCACCGCGCTCGCCAAGTCCTGGCGCGGTGCCTTCAACATGACCCACGGCGCCACCCTCGGCGGCCACGTCGTGCAGCATGCCGTGGCGCGCGCCGGCATCGACCCGGCCGAGGTCGAGGACGTCATCATGGGCTGCGCCACGCCCGAGGGCGCCACCGGCTCCAACATCGCGCGGCAGATCGCGCTGCGCGCCGGCCTGCCGGTGACGGCCGCCGGCGTCACGGTGAACCGTTTCTGCTCCTCGGGCCTGCAGACCATCGCCATGGCTGCGCAAAGGGTGATCGTGGACAAGGTGCCGGTGATGGTGGCCGGCGGCGTCGAGTCCATCTCCTGCGTGCAGAACGAGGCCAACCGCCACATGATCATGGAGAGTTGGCTTGCGCAGAACAAGCCGGAGGTGTACTGGCCGATGCTGCAGACCGCCGAGACGGTGGCCAAGCGCTACAACATTGCCCGCGAGCTGCAGGACCAGTACGGCGCGCGCAGCCAGCAGCGCGCCGCCGCCGCCCAGGCCGCCAGCAAGTTCGACGACGAAATCGTGCCGATCACCGTTACCGCCGGCATCGCCGACAAGGCCAGCGGCCGACTGTTCACCAAGGAAGTGACGGTGTCCGCCGACGAGGGCATCCGCGCCGACACCACCTACGAGGGCGTGGCCAAGATCAAGCCGGCCATCCCCGGCGGGGTGATCGCCGCCGGCAACGCCAGCCAGTTCTCCGACGGCGCCTCGGCCTGCGTGGTGATGGATGCGAAGCTCGCCGAGAAGCGCAACCTCAAGCCGCTCGGCATCTTCCGCGGCTTCACCGTCGCCGGCTGCGAACCGGACGAGATGGGCATCGGCCCGGTCTTCGCCATCCCGCGCCTGCTCGAGCGCACCGGCGTGAAGTTGCAGGACGTCGGCCTGTGGGAACTCAACGAGGCCTTCGCCGTGCAGGTCATCTACTGCCGCGACAAGCTGGGCATCCCAGACGACCGCCTCAACGTGAATGGCGGCGCCATCGCCGTGGGACACCCCTACGGCGTTTCCGGCGCCCGCTTGGTCGGCCACGCGCTGATCGAGGGCAAGCGCCGCGGCGTGAAGTACGTCGTCGTCACCATGTGCATCGGCGGCGGCCAGGGCGCGGCGGGTTTGTTCGAGATTTGCTAATAAGAAAACCTATTTCACCACAGAAGCACAGAGACATAGAGAACTGCAAAGCAAAATGCTTCTTGTTTTTCTCTGTGCCTCTGTGTCTCTGTGGTTAATCGTTTTGAAAGGATATCCATGAGCGTCAAAAAACTGTTCGACCTCACCGGCAAGGTCGCCCTCATCACCGGCGGCTCGCGCGGGCTTGGCCTGCAGATGGCCGAGGCTCTGGGCGAGATGGGCGCGAAAGTGGCGATCACCGCGCGCAAGGCCGATGAGCTGAAGGAGGCCGAGGTCCACCTGAAGAAGAAGGACATCGAGGTGCTCACCGTCACCAACGATCTCTCGAAGTTCGATCAGATCCCGGGGATGGTGGACGCCGTGGTGGCGAAGTTCGGCACGATCGACATCCTGGTGAACAACGCCGGCGCCACCTGGGGGGCGCCCGCCGAGGACTACCCGGACGAGGCCTGGAACAAGGTGATGAACCTCAACATCAATGCCATGTTCTTCCTCAGCCGCGAGGTCGGCAGGCGCTGCTTCATCCCGAAAAAGGCCGGCAAGATCATCAACATCGCTTCGGTGGCCGGACTCTCCGGAAGCCCGCAGGGCATGTACACCGTCGCCTACAACACCAGCAAGGGCGCGGCGGTGAATTTCACCCGCACCCTGGCGGCGGAGTGGGGCCGCTACAACATCAACGTGAACGCCGTCTGCCCCGGCTTCTTCCCCTCGAAGATGTCGCAGGGCCTGCTGAGCCAGATCGGCGACCGCATCGTCGCCGTGACGCCGCTCGGGCGGCTGGGCGGCGACGAGGATCTGATGGGCACGGTGGTGTTCCTCGCCTCGGAGGCCTCGCGCCACATCACCGGCCAGTACATCGCGGTGGACGGCGGCGCGTGCATCTCGAAGTGAGAACAACAACTCCCCTCTCCCGCTGGCGGGAGAGGGCTGGGGAGAGGGTGGTCCGGCGGCTTGCCTCTCTCCCTGGCCCCGCTCCGCGCCCCACGGCCGGCTTTGCACAGCCGGCCGGCTCGGTCGGCGCGAAGTATGCTTCGCGAAACCCCGCCCTCGCCCCCGCAAGCGGGGAGAGGGGATGACAGAGGAAACAGTGATGAGCGAAACGAACAAGCAGATTCTCTTGGCCAGCCGGCCGGCCGGCTGGGTCGAGCCGTCGAACTTCAAGCTGGTCGAGACCCCCGTGCCGCAGATCGCCGACGGCCAGGTGCTGGTGCGCAACCATTTCCTCTCGCTCGACCCCTACATGCGCGGCCGCATGAACGACACCAAGTCCTACGCCGCCCCGGTCAAGCTCGGCGACGTCATGATCGGCGGCACGGCGGGCGAGGTGGTGGCATCGAAGCACCCGAAGTTCGCCGTCGGCGACAAGGTGGTGGGCATGCTGGGCTGGCAGCTCTACGGCGTCAGCGACGGCACCATGTTGATGAAGGTGGATGACCGCCACATCCCGCTCTCGGCCTACCTCGGCACGGTCGGCATGCCCGGGGTGACCGCCTGGTACGGCCTGATGGACATTTGCGCGCCGAAGGCCGGCGAGACGGTGGTGGTGACGGCCGCCTCGGGCGCCGTCGGCAGCGTGGTGGGCCAGCTGGCGAAGATGAAGGGCTGCCGCGCGGTCGGCATCGCCGGCGGGGCGGAGAAGTGCCGCTACGTCGTCGACGAGCTCGGCTTCGACGCCTGCGTCGACTACAAGGCCGGCAACCTGTGGAAGGACATCAAGGAAGCGACGCCCAACGGCATCGACTGCCTGTTCGAGAACGTCGGCGGCGAGATCTTTGACACCCTGCTCGGGCGCATGAACGCCTTCTCGCGCATCGCCGTGTGCGGCCTCATCTCGCAGTACAACAGCGAACCGTACCCGATGAAGAACATCGGTTCGGTGCTGATCAACCGAATAAAAATGCAGGGCTTCATCGTCTCCGAGCACATGGAGCGCTGGCCGACCGCGTTGCAGGAACTGGGGCAGGGCGTCGCCACCGGCAGGATCAAGTACCGCGAAACCGTCGCCCAGGGGCTGGAGAACGCGCCGCAGGCCTTCATCGGCCTGCTCAAGGGCGCCAACCTCGGCAAGCAGCTCGTCAAGTTGATATGAGCGAGAAGTTCATCGGCACCCGCGCCGTCTCGCCGCAACACGCCTTCGACACCGGCCGCCTCGCCGACTGGCTGCGCGCCCACGTCGAGGGTTTCGCCGGCGATCTCACTGTGGAACAGTTCAAGGGCGGCCAGTCGAATCCGACCTTCCTGCTTTCCGCCGGAAACAGGAAGTACGTCATGCGGCGCAAGCCGCCCGGCAAGCTGCTGCCCTCGGCCCATGCCGTCGACCGCGAGTACCGCGTCATCGCCGCGCTGGCGCAGACCGACGTGCCGGTGGCGCGGAGCTATGCGCTGTGCCAGGACGATGCGGTTATCGGCACCGCCTTCTACGTCATGGACTACGTCGCGGGCCGCATCCTGTGGGACCCGGCCCTGCCGGGCCTGGCGCCTTCCGAGCGCACGGCGATCTTCGGCGAGATGAACCGCGTCATCGCCGCCCTGCACAGCGTGGATTACGCCGCGGTGGGGCTGGCCGACTACGGCAAGCCGGGCAGCTACTTTGCACGCCAGATCGACCGCTGGAGCAAGCAGTACCGCGCTTCCGAGACGGAAAAGATCGAGGCGATGGACAACCTGATGGCCTGGCTGCCGGCCAACATCCCGGCCGGCGACGAGACGTCGATCGTGCACGGCGACTACCGCCTCGACAACGTCATCTTCCACCCGGGCGAGCCGCGCATCCTCGCCGTGCTCGACTGGGAGTTGTCCACCCTCGGCCATCCGCTCGCCGATTTCGCCTACCACTGCATGAGCTGGCGCCTGTCGCCGGGCCAGTTCCGCGGCCTCGTCGGCTACGACCTTGCCGCGCTCGGCATCCCGAGCGAGCGCGAATACGTCGCGCTGTACTGCGGGCGCACCGGGCGCGCGTCGATACCGGCTGCCGAGTTCGAGTACTACGTCGCCTTCAACATGTTCCGCCTCACCGCCATCCTGCAGGGGATCATGGCGCGGGCGCTGCAGGGCAACGCCTCCAGCCAGGAGGCCGTCGAGACCGGCAAGCGCGCCCGCCCGCTCGCCGAGGAGGCCTGGCGCCAGGTGGAAAAGATCATCGCCGGAAAAATCTAGGAGCAAGCATGGATTTCGCACACTCTGAAAAAGTCAGGGCGCTGCAGCAGCGGCTGAACGTCTTCATGGACAGGCACGTCTACCCGAACGAGGCCGTCTTCGACGCCGAACTCGAGGAGAACCGCAGGAAGGGCAACCCCTGGGTGCCGACGAAGATCATCGACCAGCTCAAGGAGAAGGCGAAGGCCGAGGGCCTGTGGAACCTGTTCCTGCCCGAGTCGAAGCTCGGCGCCGGCCTCACCAACCTCGAATACGCGCCGCTGTGCGAGATCATGGGCCGCTCTCCCATCGCGCCGGAAATCTTCAACTGCTCGGCGCCCGACACCGGCAACATGGAGGTGCTGGTGCGTTACGGCAACGCCGAACAGCAGCAGTGGCTGGTGCCGCTGCTGGAAGGCAGGATCCGCTCCGGCTTCGCCATGACCGAGCCGGCGGTGGCCTCCAGCGACGCCACCAACATCGAGGCCAGCATCCGGCGAGAAGGCAACGAATACGTCATCAACGCGCGCAAGTGGTGGACCTCCGGCGCGCCCGACCCGCGTTGCAAGATCCTCATCTTCATGGGCAAGACCAGCCCGGACAACGTCAACCGCCACCAGCAGCAGTCGATGATCCTGGTGCCGATGGATACGCCGGGCGTGACCATGCTGCGCCCGCTCACGGTGTTCGGCTACGACCATGCCCCGCACGGCCACGGCGAGGTGGACTTCAAGGACGTGCGCGTGCCGGTCTCCAACATCCTGCTCGGCGAGGGCCGCGGCTTCGAGATCGCCCAGGGTCGTCTCGGCCCGGGGCGCATCCACCACTGCATGCGCCTGATCGGCCTCGCCGAGCGTTCGTTGGAACTCATGTGCCGGCGGGCGCTCAAGCGCGTCGCCTTCCACCGTCCGGTGGCCGACCAGGGCGTGACGCGCGAGCGCATCGCCAATGCGCGCATGCTGATCGACCAGGCGCGCTTTCTCACCCTCAACGCCGCCTGGATGATGGATACCGCCGGCAACAAGGTGGCGAAGAAGGAGATTGCCATGATCAAGGTGGTCGCGCCAAACATGGCCTGCCAGGTCATCGACTGGGCCATCCAGGTGCACGGCGGCGGCGGTGTCTCCGACGACTTCCCGCTGGCGCACGCCTACGCCCACGCCCGCACGCTGCGCTTCGCCGATGGCCCCGACGAGGTGCACCGCAACCAGATCGCCAAGTACGAACTGGGGCGCTACCTGGAAGAGAAGTAGAAGCGGCGAGCGCCGCGGACCGGAGCGCGCCTACCGCAGCCTGAACACCACCGGCAGGATCAGCTCGCGCGCACCCGCGTCGGGCAGGCTGCCCATGGCGAGGGCGGCCTTGATGGCGGCATCGTCGAGGATCTTGTGGCCGCTGCTCGCGGCTACTTGCGCATCGCGAATCGCGCCGCCGCCGTCCAGGGCCAACAGCAGGCGCACCTCGCCCTCGAGGCCGCGCGCCACCGCTTCGGGCGGATAGAACAGCACTTCCGACAACTTGCGCTGTGCCGCCTCCTCGGGCGTGCGCGGGGCGGGGCGGCGGCTTTTCGTATCGGCCGGTCTCGGCGGCGCCTGCAGCGACTTCGCGGATTCCCCCTCGGCCAGCGTGTCCTTCAGCAGGGGCTCGGGCCGCACCGTGGCGGGCGGCAGCAGGCGTGCGCTGATCGAGGCCGGCGTGTCGTGCGGACCGGCTTTTTTCCGCGGCAGGCCGAGGCCGAACAGCGCCAGGTGCAGGACGAGCGACGCCGCCAAGGCAAGCAGGAAGCGGCGTGAAGCGGGGTTGTTCAAGTCGGGATCAAGGCTTGGAAAGCCATATTTTGCTATAAATGCGCCATGCGAATCCTGTTATCGGCCCTGATCTGCCTGGCCTGCCTGCTGCGTCCCGCCTGGGCGGCGGCGCCCATTCCACCCACTGCGCTCGAATACGGCGTCGCCGTCGAGGCGGGCAACACACTTGCCGTGAAGAAGTGGCTCGGCCAGGGTCTGCCGGTCGACTTCATGGCAGACCGCATCGGCAGCGGCCTGATGATCGCCTCATGGACCGGCAACATCGAGTTGATGGACCTGTACCTTGCGCGCGGCGCCAACGTGCATCTCGTCAACCGGTTCGACGAGCAGGCCCTGCAACTCGCCGCCTGGCGCGGGCATCTCGACGCGGTGAAGCTCCTGCTCGAAAACGGCGCGCGGGTGAACCGCGAGGGCAAACAGTGGAGCGCGCTGCACTACGCCGTCTTCGCCGGTCACGACGGCATCGCCCGCCTCCTCATTGAGAAGGGCGCCGACGTGAACGCGCGCACGCCGAACGATTCCACCTCGCTCATGCTGGCGGCGCGCGAGGGCCATTCCGGCATGGCGCGTGCGCTGCTCGAGGCGGGCGCCGACGCGACGCCGGTGAACGAGTGGGGCGACAATGCGCTCGCCTTCGCCATGCGCAACAAGAACTACGGCATCGGCAAGATGGTGTCCTCCGCCGAGAAATTTGCCAGGGCGGCGAAGGCGCCGGAAGCCTTCGGCGAAGCGAAAAAGTCGGTGCAGGCGCCGCCGGACATCGACGAACTGCTGGAGAAGATCCGCCAGGCGGAAGCCGCCGGCAAGCCGACCGACAAGCTGCGCAAGGCGCTGTTCGCCGCGATCGCCCTGCACAAGCACGACAGCGAGGTGCAGACCCTGAAGACGAAGAAGGGCAAGGGCGGCAAGCCCGAGGTGCTGGTCATCACCGCCAAGCGCAACGAGGTCGGGCGCGAGCGCGCCGAGCTGCTCTACGAGGCGATCAAGGCCGGCGCCGAAGTGACCACGCCGGCCGAGGTCACCGGCCGCGCCGAAGGCGCCGCCTCCGAGATATCGGGCATCCTCGAGCGCATGCAGCAGGAAAAGGGGAAGAAGGGCAAGCAGCGTTCGGCCGCCGAACTGCGCAAGGAGCTGCTCGATGCTGTCGCCAAGTTCAAGCAGGAAGCGCAGTCCGAGGCGGCAGGGGCGCCCAAGTAGGCAATTTCACCTCCTCGCCGGGATGTACCGGCGCCAGGGTCAGGCTGCCTTCTTCAACGGTTCTTTGACGCGCATTTCCACGCGCATCCCGGCGCGCGCCGCCATATTGACCAGCGCGTCCAGGCTGAAAAGCTCGATTTTGCGTTTCAGCATCAGGTTCAGTCGGGGCTGCGTGACGCCGAGTTTCTTTGCCGCCTGCTGCTGGGTGAGGCCCTTCTTCTCGACGAATTGCGCCAGGCGGATCATCAACTCGGCGCGCAGGTAAAGGTTTTGTGCTTCTTCCTGCGGGAAGCCGATGTCGGCGAACACGTTGCCGCTGCTCTTTTCAATTTTTTTTGCTTTGCTCATTTGGCTCTCCTTGTCGCCCGCCCAGATCAACGGCCTCATGTTATTCCAGTTCTGATATAGAGCGCAAGTGCGGTAGGGTCCTTTCGCCGTAAGCGGCTTCCCGTTGTGGCGCCGCCGCGGTTCTGGATTGGCGTGACGTCAAGGCGCCGGTTTGTCGCGGTCGGGCAGGGTGCGGGCTTCCCGCTCGACCTCGATGTATTCGCCCTCGAGGATGATGGAGCCGTCGCGCGCCGGCTCGGCCGGCTTGCCGCCGAGCAGGCGGCGCAGTCCGGCCAGGACCAGGGCGGCCAGCGCGATGAGCAGGGCGATCCACCAGGCGACGAAGACGGCCACCAGCACGGCGGCGAGGAGGGCGGTGAGGATCAGCCAGCGGAAGACTTGTCCAATCATGTGGCGCAAGGATAGCAACAAAAAAGCCGGCGGGCGCCGGCTTTTTGTGGATTCCCGCCTGCACGGGAATGACGCCCCTGCTCAGTTGCCGAAAGCCGGGATGCCGGTCTGGGCGCGGCCGAGGATGAGGGCGTGGATGTCGTGGGTGCCCTCGTAGGTGTTCACCACCTCCAAGTTCACCATGTGGCGGATGACGCCGAACTCGTCGGAGATGCCGTTGCCGCCGAGCATGTCGCGCGCCATGCGTGCCACGTCGAGCGCCTTGCCGCAGGAGTTGCGCTTCATGATCGAGGTGATCTCGACCGAGGCGACGCCCTCGTCCTTCATGCGGCCGAGGCGCAGGCAGCCCTGCAGGCCGAGCGTGATCTCGGTCTGCATGTCGGCGAGCTTCTTCTGGATGAGTTGGTTGGCGGCGAGCGGGCGGCCGAACTGCTTGCGGTCGAGCACGTACTGGCGGGCGCGGAACCAGCAGTCCTCCGCAGCGCCGAGCGCGCCCCAGGCGATGCCGTAGCGCGCCGAGTTGAGGCAGGTGAACGGGCCCTTGAGGCCCTGCACGCCGGGCATCAGGTTCTCTTCCGGCACGAACACCTCGTCCATGACGATCTCGCCGGTGATCGAGGCGCGCAGGCCGACCTTGCCGTGGATGGCGGGAGCGGAGAGGCCCTCCCAGCCCTTCTCGAGGATGAAGCCGCGGATGATGCCGTCCTCGGTCTTCGCCCAGACGACGAAAACATCGGCGATGGGCGAATTGGAGATCCACATCTTGCTGCCCGAGAGCGCGTAGCCGCCCTTCACCTGTTTGGCGCGGGTGACCATGCTGCCGGGGTCGGAGCCGTGGTTCGGCTCGGTCAGGCCGAAGCAGCCGATCCACTCGCCGGTGACGAGCTTCGGCAGGTATTTCTTCTTCTGCGCCTCGGTGCCGAACTCGTTGATCGGCACCATCACCAGCGAGGACTGCACGCTCATCATCGAGCGGTAGCCGGAGTCGACGCGCTCGACCTCACGCGCGATTAGGCCGTAGCAGACGTAGTTGAGGCCGGCGCCGCCGTACTCGGCGGGGATGGTGGGCCCGAGCAGGCCCAGCTCGCCCATCTCGCGGAAGATGGCCGGGTCGGTCTTCTCGTTGCGGAAGGCTTCCTGGATGCGCGGGGCGAGCTTGTCCTGGCAATACTGCTGCGCGGTGTCGCGCACCATGCGCTCTTCCTCGGAGAGCTGCAGGTCGAGGAGGAGGGGGTCGTCCCACTTGAAGGAGGCTTTGGCTTTGGTCATGAAGATTTCCGTGGATGAAAATTAGTGAATGGTCAGCCCGCCGTCGACGGCGAGGATCTGTCCGGTGATGTAGCTCGCCCACTCCGAGGCGAGGAAGACGAAGGCCGGCGCCACTTCGTGCGGCTCGGCCCAGCGCCCGAGCGGGATGCGCTCGAGGTACTTGTCCTTGAATCGCTCGTCGGTGCGGATCACCTCGGTCATCGGCGTCGCCGCGCCCGGGGCGATGGCGTTTACCGTGATGCCGTGGCGGCCGAGCTCCTTCGCCGCCGACTTGGTCATGCCGGCGATGGCGGCCTTGGCGGCGCTGTAGTTGATCTGGCCGATGGTGCCGAGCAGGCCGGCCGTCGAGGTGACGTTGATGATGCGGCCGGACTTGCGCTCGATCATACCGTTCACCACCGCCTGCAGGCAATAGAAGCTGCCGTTCATGTGCACGTCGATGACCTGCTGCCACTGTTCCGGCGTCATCTTGTGGAGCATGGCGGTGCGCGTGATGCCTGCGTTGTTCACCAAAATGTCGACGCGGCCCCATTCGGCCGTGACGCCGGCGGCCATCCGGTTCACCGATTCGCGCTCGGCGACGTTGCAGGCGAAGCCCCTGGCCGTTCCGCCGGCTTCGCGGATGCCGGCGGCGACGGCCTCCGCCGCCTCGGCGTTCATGTCCGCCACCGCGACCTTCGCGCCCTCATGCGCGTAGGCCTGCGCGATGGCGGCGCCGATGCCCTGGCCGGCGCCGGTGACGATGGCAACCTTGTCCTTCAGCAGCATTGCGTGTTTCCTCTCAAGACTTCTCTCCGCTTTGTCTTTTCGCCTGGAAATCCTTCAGCGCCTGTTCGTACTCCGCCAGCATCTGCGGCGTCACCGCTTCGCCGCACTCGTAGCAGGCGTTGGTCATGCGGTCGTACCAGCGGCAGCCGCAATGGTCGCAGCCGAGCTCCGGGGCGCCGGCCGGGTTGTGGAAGATCACCGGCAGGCTCCGAGGAAGGCGAGGCCGAGCGAGTCGAGGAATTCCTCGTAGCCCGCGTCCTGCAGCTCGTACTTGGTGCGCATGACGAAGAACATGATGCCGCCGGCGCGGATCTGCCGCTTCATCAGCGCCAGCGTCGCGTCGCCGATGTCGGCGCGCAGCCTGTCCATCACCTCGGCTTCGGCGACGAAGAGCAGGTCGACCTTCGCCTCCTGGAAGCCGCGGTAGGGCACGATCCCGGCGCGCATGCCGTCCGCCGTCACTTCCCAGCGCAGCATGTCGCCCGCGCCTTCGGCGGCCTTCAGCCCGGCGATGTGCTTGCCGGGCTGGATGCCGGAGCCCTCGCGCGGGACAATGGCGACGCTCGAGCCGGGCGCCATGTCGGCGAACAGTTCGCCGTGCCGGTCAAGCATGGCCTGCCATTCCGCCACTTCTCCGAAGACGCTTTCGGTCGCGGTTTCCATCAGTGCCTCGGCACCGCCAGTTCGAGGTCCTCGACGAACTCCGCCAGTCCCGCCGCCTCGAGTTGGTCCATGGTCTTCAGGATATACGGCGACACGCGGCCGCGCCGGATCATGCCCGGCAGGACGGCGCAGCCGCCCTCGCGCAAGTCCGACAGCGCCGCCGCGTCCGCCACCAGCAGCACGGCAACGTCGTCCCCGCACTGTCCGCTATACTCGCGCAGGTCGGCGCGGCAACCCTCGGCATCGGTGCGCCAGAGGAGCAGGGTGCCGCGCTGCGCCGCGAACTCGTCGCGGCGCAGCAGGCCGATTGCGGCACTCGACGCCGGCATGCCGGCGCGAACGAGCATGGCCCTCCAGCCTGCGCAGTCGAGAAATCCGTCGTTCATGAAAGCCTATGCCACCGAGTCAGGAACGGTTGGATATATAGCATGATAAGATCGAAAGCTGCAACGTACTGCATCAATAAACACAAAAATGCATGATAGTGCAGAATTGCTGGGGCTGTCGTGAGCCAGGCCATTGATATCCAGGCGGTTCTGGCCCGTTCGCGGCCGGCCCTGGCGCGCGCCATCACATTGATCGAGAACGACCGCCCGGGGGCGGCCGAACTGATGGCCGAGTTCGCCAAACACACCGGTCGCGCCCACATCGTCGGCATCACCGGCGCGCCGGGGGCGGGCAAGTCGACGCTCATCAACGCCCTCATCGGCGAATGGACGCGGCGCGGCAAGCGCGTCGCCGTCATCGCCGTCGATCCCTCAAGTCCGATCAGCGGCGGCTCCATCCTCGGCGACCGCGTGCGCATGGACGAGCACGGCTCGCGCGAGGAAGTCTTCATCCGCTCGGTGTCCTCGCGCGGCCACCTCGGTGGGCTGTCGCTGCACACCGGCCGCATCATCGACGCCTTCGACGCGGCGGGCTTCGACATCGTCATCGTCGAGACCGTCGGCGCCGGCCAGTCGGAAGTGGAGATCCGCCATTTCGCCGACAGCAACATCGTCGTCTGCCCGCCCGGCCTCGGCGACGACGTGCAGGCCATCAAGGCCGGCATTCTCGAGATCGCCGACCTGCTGGTGGTGAACAAGGCCGACCTGCCGCTGGCCGGGCGCACCGTGTCAGACCTCGCGACGGCCATGCAGTTGCGCCACCGTCCCGGGCGGCCGCCGGTGCAGGTCCTGAAAACCGTGGCCACCGGCGGCGAGGGCGTGGCCGCGCTGGTCGACGCCATTGCGGAGCATGGCGCGGCGACGGGGATCGGCAAGCGGCTGAAACACTCTCTCGTCGCTCCGCTTGCGGGGAGAGGGGTAGGGGGAGAGGGGCTACGTTTGGGCCACCCTCTCCCCAACCCTCTCCCGCCAGCGGGAGAGGGAGGAAAAAGCGCAGCGCCTCAGGTCACCGACGACGAACTCTTCTCCCAACTCGCGCACTGGCGCGCGGAGGGCAAGGGCGTGGCGCTCGCCACGGTGGTGAAGACCTGGGGCTCCTCGCCGCGGCCGGAGGGCAGCCACCTCGCGGCCGAGGCGGGCGGCGCCTTCGTCGGTTCGGTTTCCGGTGGCTGCATCGAGGGCGCCGTCATCGTCGAGGCGCAGGCCGCCATCGCCGACGGCAAGCCGCGCCTGCTCGAGTTCGGCGTGTCGGATGCGCGCGCCTGGGAAGTCGGCCTAGCCTGCGGCGGCAAGGTGCAGGTGTTCGTCGAGCGCGTGAAGCCCGGCATCCTCGAACCGCTCATGGCCGCGCGCGCCGCACGGTGCGCCGTCGCCGTGGTGACGCGGCTGGCCGACGGCGCGCAGGCGCTCGTTGCCGAGGGCGCCGTGCCGGGCGGACTGACTTTGTCCGACGAGCAGCGCGCCGAAGCGGCACTGCTCTTGCGCAATGACAAGAGCGGCGTGCTGGCCTCGTCTGAGGGTGCACTCTTCACCCGCAGCTACGCCCAGGCCCCGCGTCTGGTCATCGTCGGCGCGGTGCATGTCACCCAGGCGCTGGCGCCGATGGCGTCCATGGCCGGCTTCGAGGTGACCGTGGTCGATCCGCGCCGCGCCTTCGCCACCGCGGAGCGCCTGCCCGGCGTGGCGGTGTCGACCGAGTGGCCCGACGAGGCGCTGGCGCGCCTCGCGCCCGACGCGCAGACGGCCGTGGTGACGCTGTCGCACGATCCCAAGCTGGACGACCCGGCGCTCGTCGCCGCCCTGAAAAGCCGGGCCTTCTACATCGGCGCCCTCGGCAGCAAGCGCACCCACGCCGCGCGCGTCGAGCGCCTGACGGCGGAGGGGCTGGGCGCGGAGCTGCAGCGCATCCATGCGCCGGTCGGGCTGGATCTGGGCGGGCGGTCGCCGGCGGAGATCGCCGTGTCGATCCTGGCGCAGGTCATCCAGGCCAGGTATTCCAAGTGATCTTCGGCGAATTCCGCTGCGGGGAGGCCGAGGGCGTTACGCTCGCCCACACGCTCAACCTCGGCGCGAAGACGCTGAAGAAGGGCCGCGTGCTCGGCGCCGCCGACATCGACTTGTTGAAACAGGCCGGCATCGAGACCGTCACCGGCGCGCGCATGGAGGCGGGCGACCTCGACGAGAACGCCGCCGCCGCCGCCATCGCCGCGCTGTTCGCCGGCCCAAACACCGAGACGCGCCGTCCCTACACCGGCCGCTGCAACCTGCACGCCTCGGTGCGCGGCCTGGTGCGCGTGGATGCCGCGCGCCTCGACGCGCTGAATCTCCTCGACGAGGCCGTCGCCGTCGGCACGCTGCCCGACCACGCGCTGGCGCGGTACGGCCAGGTGGTCGCGACGGTGAAGATCATCCCCTTCGCCGTGGGCGAGGACCTCGTCGCCCGTTGCCGCACCATTGCCGCGGCGGGGCCGCTCCTCGATGTGCTGCCGCTGCGGCCGGTGCGCGCCGCGCTGATCATGAGCGAACTGCCCGGCATGCGCGAGAACGTCTTCCGCGGCACCGTCACCGCCACGCGCAACCGCCTCGACGCCCTCGGCGGGCGGCTCGCGCTGGTGCTGCGTTGCGCGCACGAACGCGAAGCCATCGCCGCGCAGATCCGCCAGGCGCTCGCCGCCGGCTGCGACCTGCTGCTCGTCGCCGGCGCCACGGTGACGAAGGACCGCCGCGACGTGGCGCCCGCCGCCATCGTCGCCGCCGGCGGCACGATCGAACACTTTGGCATGCCGGTCGAGCCGGGCAACATGCTGCTGCTGGCCCGCATGGACAAGACGCCGGTGGTTGTTCTGCCCGGCTGCGCGCGCTCGCGCCGCACCAACGGCCTCGACTGGGCTTTGCAGCGCCTGATGGCCGGCCTGCCCTTCGGCCGCGAAGAGATCATGCGCATGGGCGTCGGCGGCCTCATCCGCAGCCCGCTCGAACCCGAGGACGAGGAGGAGGGCGAGGAGGACGCCGTGCCGCAGCCGCCCGCCGCGTCGCCGAACGTCGCCGCGCTGGTGCTCGCCGCCGGGCAATCGTCGCGCATGGGCGGCGCCAACAAGCTTTTCGCCGAGGTGGACGGCGTGCCGCTGCTGCTGCGCGCGGTGAATGCCGCATTGGCCTCTTCGGCGTCCGCGGTGACCGTGGTGCTGGGCCATGACGCAGAGCGCGCCGAGACGCTGCTCGCCGGGCGCCGCGTGAGCATCGTGCGCAACCCCGATCACGCGCAGGGCATGTCCACTTCGCTCGCCGCCGGGCTCGCGGCGCTGCCGGCGGAGGCCGAGGCAGCCGTCGTGCTGCTCGCCGACATGCCGCGCGTGAATGCCGCGCATGTCGACGGCCTGATCGCCGCCTTCGATGCGTGCAAGCCGTCCATCGTCGTGCCGCTGCACGCCGGCCGGCGCGGCAACCCCATCCTCTGGCCGCGCGAATTCTTCGCGGAGATGCGGGCCGTCACGGGCGACCGCGGCGCGCGCGGGCTGCTCGAGGCGCACGCCGCGCGCATCGCCACGGTCGAGGCGGACGCGGCCATCCACGCCGACATCGACACGCCAGACGACCTGCGGAGGACGCAGCCATGAAGTTCAGCGCGCACGAATGGCGCGGCCATTTCCCGCTGCTGGCGAACCATCCGCGGCTGCACTACCTCGACAACGCCGCCACCGGCCAGCTCTGCGCGGCGGCCTTCGACGCCGTCACCCACCACGAACTGACGCAGCGCGCCAATGTGCTGCGCGGCACCTACAAGCTGGCGGAGGCCGCCGACGCCGCCTACGAGCAGGCGCGCCGGCAGGCCGCCGCCTACCTGAATGCCGCGAGCGCCGACGAGGTGGTGTTCACCTCCGGCACGACGGCCGCGATCAACCTCGTCGCCCACGCCTTCGGCGACACGCTGCAGGCCGGCGACGAGGTCGTCCTCAGCCTCGCCGAGCACCACAGCAACCTCGTGCCCTGGCAGATGCTGCGCGGACGGCGCGGCGTCGCGCTGCGCTTCATCCGGCTGGCGGACGACGGCCGCCTCGACCTCGCGCGCCTCGACGAGATCGTCACGCCGCGCTGCCGGCTGGTCGCCGTCACCCACGCCTCCAACGTCACCGGCGCCGTCAGCGACCTGGTACCCATCGTCGCCGCGGCGCGCGCCGCCGGCGCCCGCGTGCTGGTGGACGGCGCGCAAATGGTGCAGCACGGGCCGGTGGACGTCGCCGCGCTGGATGCCGACTTCTACGCCTTCTCCGGCCACAAGGCCTTCGCGCCGAACGGCGTCGGCGTGCTGTGGGGGCGGGCCGAAGCGCTCGCCGCGCTGCCGCCCTTCCTCGGCGGCGGCGGCATGATCGGCCGCGTGACGGCGGAGGAGACGACGTATGCCGCGCCGCCGCGCCGCTTCGAGGCCGGCACGCCGCCCATCGCCCAGGCCGTGGCGCTCGGCGCCGCGCTCGACTGGCTGCGCGCGCAGCCCTGGGAGGCGATGCGCGCCCACACAACGCACCTGGCGCAGCGCCTCCTCGACGGCCTCGCCGTGCTGCCGGGACTGACTTTTCTCGGGCCGCGCGAGATGACGGAGCGCCTGCCCATCGTCGCCTTCAACCTTGCCGGCATCCACCCGCACGACGCCTGCCAGGTGCTCGACGCGCACCACGTCGCCGTGCGCGGCGGCCACCACTGCGCCCAGCCGCTGATGGACCGTTTCGGCGTCGAGGGCGCCGTGCGCGCCAGCCTCGCGCCCTACAACACCGAGGCCGACGTCGACGCGCTGCTCGAAGGCCTGAAGGACGCGCAGCGCAAGCTGAAATGAACGAGGACCTCTACCAGCAGGCCATCCTCGATCTGGCGAAATCCGCCGACGGCGCCGGCCGGCTGGCGGCGCCCGACGGCACGGCGCAGGGCGACAGCCCGCTCTGCGGCGACCGCGTGCGCATGGACGTGAAGCTCGACGGCGGCCGCATCGCCGCGCTGGCGCACGAAGTGAAGGGCTGCCTGCTCTGCCGCGCCGCCGCCGCCGCCATCGGCCGCCACGCCGCCGGCCTCGACGCGGCGCAGGCCGCCGAACTGCGCGCCGAAGTGGCGGCGCTGCTCTCCGGCGCGGATGCCGCGCCGGCATGGCCCGAGCTGAAGTGCTTCGAACCGGTGCGTCCACACCGCAACCGCCACGGCTGCGTGCTGCTACCCTTCGACACGCTGCGTGACGCAATCGAGAAAGCGGCGGGACGGTGAATTCAGATTCGGTGCGCCCGCCAGCGCGCATTCGCCAGCACCACCGAGGTCTCGTTCTGCCGCTCGGAGATCGTCCAGTATTTCTTCAATAGCGCCGTCTTCTCCGCCTCGCCGACCATGCGGAAGCCGTGGCGCGCGTAGAAGTCGACGGCCCAGGCGGCGGCGCGCCAGGTGCCGACCAGCACCGGACGGTCGGTCAGCGTGAGCAGGTGCGCGAGCAGCCTGCCGCCGATGCCGCCGCGGCGCGCCCGCGTGGCGACGTAGGCGTGTCGGATCAGCGTCACGTCCTGCACGTCCTGGATGCCCATCACGCCGAGCAGTTCGCCGCCCTCGAACCAGCCGAAGAAGCGCACCCCGGCGGCGATCTCGCCGCGCAGTTCTTCCTCCGGCATGTAGGGCGCGTGCAGGCAGTCGTCCGGCACATGGCCGCGGTAGGCCCGCGCCGCGTCGTCGATGACGGCGAACATGGCGGGGATGTGGGTGTCGGTGCAGGGCGCGATCATCTTCGTCTTTCCCCCTCTCCCGCTGGCGGGAGAGGGCCGGGGAGAGGGCGGGGGTAAGGGTGGTTCATTTGTCGGGCAGCGTTCCGACGAACCTCAAACTCTCCTCCACCCACCGCTTCAAATCCAGGTCCTCCTCGTACCCCGGCGGATCGACGAAGACATAGCCCTTCATCGGCTTCCCGGTGAAGTCCATCGGCCGCGCATGCGGCCGGCGCAGCGCCTTCCCGTACCCCGCCGGCCCGACGCGCGCCATCAGCGCCTCGCCGACGATGCCGACGAACATGTGGCCGCGCGCGAGCAGGCACAGCCCGCCGAACATCTTCTTTTCAGTGATGCCGGGGCGGTCCTGCAGGAGTTCGCGCAGCCGTTCGGCCAATCCCTCGTCGTAGGCCATGGCGGCTACTGCATCGAGTGCAGGCCGATCATGTTGCCCTCGGTGTCGCTCGCCAGCACGATGAAGCCGTACTGGCCGATGGACATCTTTTCCTTCACGACGCGGCCGCCGGCCTTGACGGCCTTCGCTGCCTCGGCGGCCCAGTCGTCGCAACTGAAGTAGACCAGCACGCTGTTGCCGCCGGAGGGGAAGCCCGCCATCTTCACCAGCGCACCGGAGGCGCCGTAGGTCTGGTCGCCCATGGGGAAGGCCCACATCTCCATGTCCGGGCCGCCGAGGTCGGTGAGTTGCACGTCGAACACCGACTCGTAGAACGCCCTGGCGCGGGGCATGTCCTGAACGTAGATTTCGAACCAGCCGACGGGGTTGGGCATGGGAGGCTCCTGTTGGTCAGGGAACAACCATTATGCGACGCGTTGATTGCGGAGAAAAGTCGGTCTGCGTGGGGCGGCGAAGGGGTTTGGCAGGGGAGGTTGATGCTGACAGACGGGTTGGATAGTTATGCCACAATCCTAGAGCGGTAGCCCATAATAGGATTCGGTTTCCTTTTCAGCCAGCCATACACACTGAACTCGCGGAACTGCGACGATTGCTTTCATTCCGCTGTACCAAGCGGACCATACTTCTGGGTGGATATGGCCGAGTTGGACATACAAATATTCTTCACCGCAGAGGTTGAAGTAGTCAATGAGCGTTTCTCGTTCATACGCAGAGACGTTTGATTCTTTCGATTCAATAATGTGGGCCAACTTCTCGTTCATACCATCGTATCGTGCGTTGAATTCTTTGAAGAGTTCACGGAAAAGCCTCAATTCCTCGATCTTCTGCTTTTGTACAAAGTAGAACAGCGATAGAAGTACGCCGATTCAGCGGTACCTCCCAGCCGGGGAATACGAGCACGGCCGGATGGCAGTTGAGGGCGCGGGCAAGCACTTTCGCGCGCTCGACACCCAGGTTCACTCGACCGTTCTCGATAGCGGAGATGGTGGCTTGCGGGATGCCCGTCAGTTCGGACAGCTGGCTTTGGCTCAGCTCCTGGAGTTCGCGCAGGATACGGACGGACTCTCCCACCGAGACCTCGACACGCTTTTTCGCGGGACGAAACCCTTTCATTTCATGGCCTCCAGTAATCGTGGGCGGTGACATGCATACACTAACAATGATATGCCAAGGGCGGTATGCCGCGGCGACGCATGTGCGGCGACCGCCGGGGATGGCCAGGGGGAAGTCAGTCCCCGTGGGACGGCGGAAGGAGGTGTTACGGCGCGGTGTGGCGCGCGACTTCGATCCGCGCCGGCGGCAGGGGGCGATAGCCTTCGGCGCGGCCGGTGATTTCCTGCCAGAGCTCGCCGAGGGGGATGCGGCGTTCGCGGTCGCGGGCGACCCATTCGGTGGGGACGGGCTGTTCCGGTTTGAAGCGCACGCCCCAGATCGGCTCGAAGGCGACGGTGTCGAGCGAGTAGCGGGCGTCGGCGACCACGCTGGAATCGCGCGGGGCGCGCGTGACCCAGCCGGCGGAGAAATAGCGGAAGCGGCGGAAGTCGCGGCGCACGCGCGGGTCGGCGCGCTCGGCGGGGCTGAGGTCGGCCTCGCCGAACTGCGCCATGCGCGCGCCTTGCTTCCATTGCGCGTCGCCGGCGAAGGGCACGCGCACGCGGTCGGCGTGCAGCGTGCCGCCGGTCTGGTAAAGCGTGCGCCAGACGAGCGGGTTGCCGATGGTGGGGAAGACTTCGGCGCGGTCGATGGGGTGGCCGCGCCCCTGCGCGATGCGCTCGAGCGCCGCCTCCGCCTTTTCGCGCTGCCAGGCGGCGGTGCCGACGTAGGCGAGGCACAGCGCCAGGGCGGCGACGGCCGGCGCGCGCGTGTGCCTGAGGGCGGCGAAGACGAGACCCAGCAGCAGGAACAGGGTGAACAGCGGCCCGATGGTGGTCATCAGGTTCCACGACTCGCGCGCGGGGGAGAAGGGCCACAGGAGGTGCGTGCCGTAGGTGGTGCAGGCGTCGAGCACGCCGTGGGTGGCGTAGCCGACGATGCCGGCCGCCAGCACGCTGCGCCACTCGGCGCGGTATTTACGCAAAGTCAGCCACGGCAGGGCGGCGAGCGCGCCGCCGAAGGGAATGGCGACGAGGGAATGCGTGAACTGGCGGTGGTATTCGATGTTGAGCAGCGGGTCGGTCTCGCTGCGGATGAAGTAATCCACGTCGGGCAGCATGCCGGCCGCGGCGCCGATCATCCAGCCGGCATGGCCGAGCCGCCGCCCGAGCACGGCTTTGGCGGCGACGGCGCCGAGCAGGCCTTGGGTGAAGGGGTCCATTACCTACTTACTTGGCGAAGCGTTGAGCCATCTCTGCGTGTGAAATGGCGTTCTTGCGGTCGAACCTCTGTAGCCGCCTGATCGCAAGTGCCTCGATGCTTTTGTCGCCGAAATGGGCGGAACGAGCCCCTTTTTTCGACGAAGGTAGCGCTTTCCGATGTTTTGGCAGGGCAGGCATGGCGTTTCATCGAGGCTGTGTTGGCCGGACTATAGCAAACCCTGGACTCCCGCTTTCGCGGGAGTGACAAAGTATTGGGCGGAAGGTACGGATCAGGCCTTCAGCTTCGCGTTGAGGTGCGGCGCGATGATCTGCAGCAGCTGGGCGAAGACTTTCGGGTTGCCGCCGACGATGTTGCCGGTGTCGAGGTAGTTCGGTTCGCCGGTGAGGTCGCCGACGAGGCCGCCGGCCTCGGTGATGATCAGCGCGCCGGCCGCCATGTCCCAGGGCGAGAGGCCGAGCTCCCAGAAGCCGTCGATGCGGCCGGCCGCCACCCAGGCGAGGTCGAGCGCGGCGGCGCCGGGGCGGCGCACCCCGGCGGTCTTGTGCATCATGTCGCGGAAGATGCCGAGGTAGGCGTCGACGTGCTCGAAGTAGCGGAAGGGGAAGCCGGTGCCGAGCAGCACTTCGTCGAGCTTGGCGCGCTTGGAGACGCGGATGCGCCGCTCGTTCAGGAACGCGCCGGCGCCCCTGCTGGCGGTGAACAGCTCGTTCTTGGTCGGGTCGTAGACCACCGCGTGCTGCAGCACGCCCTTGTGCTGCTGGGCGATGGAGATGGCGTACTGCGGGAAGCCGTGGATGAAATTGGTGGTGCCGTCGAGCGGATCGATGATCCAGACGGTTTCCGAGTCGCCGGAGGCGCCGGACTCCTCTGCTAGAATCGCGTGGTCCGGATACGCCTCCTGCAGCACCCCGATGATGGCCGCCTCGGCGGCCTTGTCGACCTCGGTGACGAAGTCCTTGTCGCGCTTGGCGCTCACCTTGAGGAGCTCGACGTCGCGCGCGGCGCGGTTGATGATGCCGCCGGCGCGTCGCGCGGCCTTGACGGCGATGTTGAGGGTCGGGTGCATGGCTTTCCGGTTTTCGAATGAGCATGCCGCATGGCTGCGGCGAAGAAGACGGCATTGTATATGAACAACCCTCTCGACCGCATCCGCATCGTCCTCTCGCACACCAGCCACCCGGGCAACATCGGCGCGACGGCGCGCGCCATGAAGACCATGGGCCTGACGCAACTGTGGCTGGTGAATCCCTGCGCCGACCCCGACGGCGTGGCGCGGGCGCGCGCCTCGAACGCGCTCGACGTGCTGCAGGGCGCGCGCGTCTGCGCGACGCTGGAGGAGGCGCTCGAGGGCACGGTGTTCGCCGCGGCGATGACGGCGCGGCAACGCGAGCTGGCGCCGCCACCGCTGTGGGCGCGCGCGGCCGCGCCGCAGATCGTCGCCGCCGTCGCGCACGGGGAGGTGGCCATCGTCTTCGGCAACGAGACGTCGGGACTTTCCAACGAGGAGACGGCGCTGTGCCGCCTGCCGGTGATGATCCCGGCCAACCCGGACTATTCCTCGCTCAACCTCGCCGCCGCGGTGCAGGTGATGGCCTACGAGCTGCGCCTGGCCGCGCTCGACCCCGGCGCGCCGCCGGCGCCGGAGAATCCGCCCGCCACGGCCGAGCAGATCCGGCATTTCTACGAGCACCTCGAAGCCGCCGTCACCGAGAGCGGTTTCCTCGACCCGGCGCATCCCAAGCGGCTGATGCCGCGCCTGCGCCGCCTGTTCGACCGCATCCGGCTGGAGCGCGATGAGGTGAGTCTCTTGCGCGGCATGCTCAAGACCTTCATGAAAAAACCCGGCGATAAAGTTGACTGAAATAGAGGGTTTTTTGTAACATTTCAGCGTTTGCTGATGTTTTAGGAATCCAAGATGTTTGCCCGTTTGCGCGAAGACATCACCTGCGTATTCGACCGCGATCCCGCCGCCCGCACGACCTGGGAGGTGCTGACCTGCTATCCGGGCCTGCACGCGCTGCTCTTACATCGCTTCAACCACTGGCTGTGGGGCATCGGCCTGAAATGGCTGGCGCGGCTCGGCTCGAACATCGGCCGCTGGATGACGGGCATCGAGATCCACCCCGGCGCGACGATCGGCCGCCGCTTCTTCATCGACCACGGCATGGGCGTGGTGATCGGCGAGACGGCGGTGATCGGCGACGACTGCACGCTGTATCACGGCGTCACGCTCGGCGGCACCTCGTGGAGCAAGGGCAGGCGCCATCCGACGCTCGAGAACGGCGTGGTCATCGGCGCCGGCGCCAAGGTGCTCGGCCCGATCACGCTCGGCGAGCGCGCCAAGGTCGGCTCGAACGCCGTGGTGGTGCGCGACGTGCCGCTGGGCGCGACGGCGGTGGGCATTCCGGCGCGCATCGTCGAGGACCGCAGCGAGATCGCACGCGAGATCAAGGCGGGGCAGATGGGCTTCTCGGCCTATGCCGTCACGCGCAACGAGGACGACCCGCTCTCGCAGGCCATCCACGGGCTGCTCGACCATGCCGTCGAGACCGACCGCAGGATCGATACCCTGTTGAAATGCCTCGAGAAAACGGGGGTGTGCAAGGCCGACGAGCTGGCCACCGCCGACAAATTCGATCCGCAATATTTGGGCAAAATAGTTGACTGAACTTATCGGGATTCGTATAGTCGACTGAAATGTTCAAGTATTAGGCGCGCAAGCGTCTTTTTTGGAGAGGATCCAAACATGAGACTGACGACGAAAGGCCGCTTTGCGGTTACGGCAATGATCGACCTGGCCCAGCGCCAGGCCAACGGACCGGTGACCCTGGCGGGCATCAGCGAGCGCCAGAAGATTTCCCTGTCCTATCTCGAGCAGTTGTTCGGCAAGCTGCGCCGCCACAAGATCGTGGCGAGCGTGCGCGGGCCCGGCGGCGGCTACCGCCTGGCGCGCGGCATGAACGAGGTCACCGTGGCCGACATCATCGCGGCGGTGGACGAGCCGCTCGACGCCACCAACTGCGGCGGCCGCGAGAACTGTCAGGACGAGCACCGCTGCATGACCCACGACTTGTGGACCAACCTCAACAAGCGCATGCACGAGTACCTCGCCTCGGTCTCGCTGCTCGACCTGGTGAACCAGCCCAAGGCGAAGGCGATCGCCGCGACGATCGCCATGGACGACCGCCTGCGTCCGGCGCGGCGCGTGAACGTGGCGGTGTCCGCCTGACGGAGCCTTCGTGTTCGCCCCGGCCTACCTCGACCACAACGCCACGACGCCGCTCGACGCGGGCGTGCTGGAGGCGATGCTGCCGTTCCTCAGGGAGCGCTACGGCAATCCGTCCAGCCGCCACGAATACGGCCGCGCGGCGCGCGCCGCCATCGACACGGCGCGCAGCCAGGTGGCGGCGGCAGTGGGGGCGCACCCGACCGAAGTGGTGTTTGCCAGCGGCGGTTCGGAGGCCAACAACCTGTTCATCAAGGGCGCGGCGGCCTGCCTCAAGCCCGGCACGATTGCGGTGTCGGCCATCGAGCATCCCTGCGTGCGCGAGCCGGCGAACGACCTCAAGCGCCTCGGCTGGAGCGTGCACGAGATCGCCGTGGATGCCGAGGGCCGTGTCGCGGAGACTGACTTTTCCGCGGCGCTGGCGCAGACGCCCGCGCTGGTGTCGGTGATGCTGGCCAACAACGAGACCGGCGTGCTGCAGGACGTTGCCGCGCTGGCGGCAAAGGCGCGTACAGCGAAGGCCTGGTTCCACACCGACGCCGTGCAGGCGCTGGGCAAGGTGGCCATCGACTTCCGCGCACTGAACGCCGCCGGGGTGAACGCGCTGACGCTTTCCGCGCACAAGATCTACGGGCCGAAGGGCGCCGCAGCGCTGGTGCTGGACAAGCGCATCGAACTGAAGCCGCTGATTTCCGGCGGCGGCCAGGAGCGCAACCTGCGCTCGGGCACCGAGAACGTCGCGGCCATCGTCGGCTTCGGCGCCGCCTGCGAACTGGCGGTGGCGCGGCTGGAAGCGGATGCGGCGCGGCTGAACACGCTGCGCGAAAAGCTGGAAGAGGGCGTGGCGGCCATGGGCGCCAAGGTCTTCAGCCGCAATGCGCCGCGCCTGCCCAACACGTCGTTTTTCGCCCTCGGCGGGATCGACGGCGAGACCCTGGTGGCGCAGCTCGATCGCGCCGGTTTTGCGGTGGCGAGCGGCTCGGCCTGCTCGAGCGTCTCGCCCGAACCCTCGCACACGCTGCTGGCGATGGGCGTCGCGCCGGACATGGCGAAGGGCGCGCTGCGCGTCTCGCTCGGCCGCGCCAACACGGATGAGGACGTCGCGCGCTTCCTGCAGACGCTCGGCGAGACGGTTAACAAACTGAAAGGGCTGGCCGCGGTGGCCGCCTGAGAATATCGGAGATGAGCATGCTGACATTCCCCATCTACCTCGACTACTCGGCGACGACCCCGGTCGACCCGCGCGTGGCCGAGCGGATGATTCCCTGGCTGGTCGAGAAGTTCGGCAACCCCGCCTCGCGCTCGCACGCCTACGGCTGGGAGGCGGAGAAGGCCGTCGAGGAGGCGCGCGAGAACGTCGCCGCGCTGGTCGGCGCCGACCCGAAGGAGATCGTGTGGACCTCCGGCGCGACGGAATCGAACAACCTCGCCATCAAGGGCGCCGCCTTCTTCTACCAGGGCAAGGGCAAGCACCTGGTGACGGTGAAGACCGAGCACAAGGCGGTGCTCGACACCATGCGCGAGCTGGAGCGCCACGGCTTCGAGGTGACCTACCTCGACCCGCAGGAGAACGGCCTGGTCGGCCTCGAGCAGTTCAAAGCGGCGCTGCGCCCCGACACCCTCCTCGCCTCGGTGATGTTCGTGAACAACGAGATCGGCGTCATCCAGCCGATCGAGCAGATGGGCGAGATCTGCCGCGCCAAGGGCGTCATCTTTCACGTCGATGCCGCCCAGGCGACGGGCAAGGTGGGCATCGACCTGTCGAAGCTGAAGGTGGACCTGATGTCCTTCTCGGCGCACAAGACCTACGGCCCGAAGGGCATCGGCGCCCTCTATGTGCGCCGCAAGCCGCGCATCCGCCTCGAGGCGCAGATGCATGGCGGCGGCCACGAGCGGGGACTGCGCTCCGGCACGCTGGCCACCCACCAGATCGTCGGCATGGGCGAGGCCTTCCGCTTCGCGCGCGAGGAGATGGCGGCCGAGAACGAGCGCATCCGCATGCTGCGCGACCGCCTGTGGAAGGGCCTCTCCGGCATCGAGCAGGTCTTCCTCAACGGCGATATCGATGCGCGCGTGCCGCACAACCTCAACGTCAGCTTCGCCTTCGTCGAGGGCGAGTCCCTGATGATGGCGATCAAGGACGTGGCGGTGTCTTCCGGCTCGGCCTGCACCTCGGCCAGCCTGGAGCCGTCCTACGTGCTGCGCGCGCTGGGCCGCCAGGACGAGCTGGCGCACAGCTCGATCCGCTTCACCATCGGCCGCTTCACAACGGTCGAGGAAATCGACTACACCATCCAGCTCCTGCACCGGCAGATCGGCAAGCTGCGCGAGATGTCGCCGCTGTGGGAGATGTACAAGGAAGGCATCGATCTGAACACCGTCCAGTGGGCGGCGCATTGAGTTTTTGAAGGAGCGGCGAATATGTCTTACAGCGAAAAGGTTCTCGACCACTACGAACACCCGCGCAACGTCGGCGCCTTCGACAAGGAAGAGGAAGGCATCGGCACCGGCATGGTTGGCGCGCCGGCCTGCGGCGACGTGATGAAGCTGCAGATCAAGGTGAACAAGGAGGGCGTCATCGAGGACGCCAGGTTCAAGACCTACGGCTGCGGCTCGGCGATCGCTTCCAGTTCGCTCGTCACCGAGTGGGTGAAGGGCAAGACGGTGGACCAGGCCCTGGAGATCAAGAACACGCAGATCGCCGAGGAACTGGCGCTGCCTCCGGTTAAAATCCACTGTTCCATCCTGGCCGAGGACGCCATCAAGGCGGCCGTGGCCGACTACAAGAAGAAGCAGGAAGGGTAAGGTGAGGCCATGGGAGTGACATTGAGCGAAAGGGCGGCGAAGCACGTCGCGAATTTCATCGCCAAGCGCGGCAAGGGCGTCGGCGTGCGCATCGGGGTGAAGACCTCGGGCTGTTCGGGCATGTCCTACAAGCTGGAGTTCGCCGACGAGGCGGCGCCGGAGGACATCGTCTTCGAGAGCCACGGCGTCAAGGTGCTGGTGGACCCGAAGAGCCTGCCCTACATCGAGGGCACGGAACTCGACTATGCGCGCGAGGGCCTCAACGAGGGATTCAAGTTCAACAACCCCAACGTCAAGGACCAGTGCGGCTGCGGGGAAAGCTTCAACGTCTGATGGTTCCTGACTTCAGCCAGGACTACTTCGCGCTGTTCGGCCTGCCGCGCGCCTTCCGCATCGACGCGGCACGGCTCGACCAGGCCTACCACGCCATGCAGGGCAGGGTGCATCCGGACCGCCACGCGCACCTGCCGGAGACCGAGCGGCGCCTGTCGATGCAGTGGGCGACGCAGGTGAACGAGGCCTACCGCACGCTGAAGCAGCCGCTGCTGCGCGCGCATTACCTGCTGCGCCTGGCCGGGATGGAGACCGGCCACGAGAGCAACACCGCCATGCCGCCGGCCTTCCTCATGGAGCAGATGGAATGGCGCGAGGCGGTGGCCGAGGCGCGCGCGGCGGGCGACCATCACGAGCTGGAGAAGCTGATGCAGCGCCTGGAGAAGCACGGCGCCGACCTGCGCGGCGAGATCGAGTCCGGCTTCGACGCGAAGAAGGATTACGCGGCGGCGGCCGACGCGGTGCGCCGCCTGATGTTCATCGAGAAGCTCTTACACGAAATAGAAGACGCGCTGGAAGCGCTCGAAAGCTAGATTCATGGCCCTCCTGCAGATCTCAGAGCCCGGCCTGTCCGCGGCGCCGCACCAGCATCGGCTGGCGGTCGGCATCGACCTCGGCACCACCAATTCCCTCGTCGCCACCGTGCGCAACGGCATCGCCGTCGTGCTGCAGGACGAGGTCGGCAGGAGCCTGCTGCCCTCCATCGTGCGCTACAAGGCGGACGGCGGCGTCGACGTCGGCTACGCGGCGCAGGGCGCCCAGGCGCTCGACCCGCGCAACACCATCGTCTCGGTCAAGCGCTTCATGGGGCGCGGCCTGAAGGACGTCTCGCACATCGAATCGATGCCCTACGACTTTCTCGACGCCGAGGGCATGGTGCGCCTGCGCACCATCGCCGGCGTGAAGAGCCCGGTGGAGGTCTCGGCGGAAATATTGAAAGTGCTGCGTGAGCGCGCCGAGGCCAGCCTCGGCGGCGAGCTCACTGGCGCCGTCATCACCGTGCCGGCCTATTTCGACGACGCCCAGCGCCAGGCGACGAAGGACGCCGCCAAGCTCTCGGGGCTGAACGTGCTGCGCCTGTTGAACGAGCCGACCGCGGCGGCCATCGCCTACGGCCTCGACAACGCCTCAGAGGGCGTCTATGCCGTGTTCGACCTCGGCGGCGGCACCTTCGACATTTCCATCCTCAAGCTCTCGCGCGGCGTCTTCGAGGTGCTGGCGACCAACGGCGACGCCTCGCTCGGCGGCGACGACTTCGACCAGCGCGTGTACTGCTGGATGCTCGACGAGGCGAAGATCCGCTTCCCCAGCGTCGAGGACACGCGCCGCCTGCTGATGAAGGCGCGCGAGGCCAAGGAGATGCTGACCGGTCACGACGTGGCGCCGGTGCACGCCGAGCTGGCCTCCGGCGAGACCGTGGACCTGACGCTGAAGATTGACACCTTCGCCGACATCACGAAGAACCTCATCTCGAAGACCCTCGGCCCGACGCGCAAGGCGCTGCGCGACGCCGGCCTGACGGTGAACGACGTCAGGGGCGTGGTGATGGTCGGCGGCGCCACGCGCATGCCGCAGGTGCAGCGCGCCGTGGCCGAATACTTCAAGCAGGAGCCGCTCACCAACCTCGACCCGGAGAAGGTGGTGGCGCTCGGCGCCGCCATGCAGGCCAACGTGCTGGCGGGCAACCGCGCCGGCGCCGACGACTGGCTGCTGCTCGACGTCATCCCGCTCTCGCTCGGCATGGAGACCATGGGCGGCCTGGTCGAGAAGGTCATCCCGAGGAACTCCACCATCCCTGTCGCCAAGGCTCAGGACTTCACCACCTTCAAGGACGGCCAGACGGCGATGAGCTTCCACATCGTGCAGGGCGAGCGCGAACTGGTCGCCGACTGCCGCTCGCTGGCGAAGTTCGAGCTGCGCGGCATCCCGCCGATGGTGGCCGGGGCGGCGCGCATCCGCGTCACCTTCCAGGTCGACGCCGACGGCCTGCTTTCGGTCTCGGCGCGCGAGATGACCTCCGGCGTCGAGGCCTCGATCACGGTGAAGCCCTCCTACGGCCTCACCGACGACGAGATCGCCGGCATGCTGAAGGATTCGATGGAGCACGTCGGCGACGACGTGCAGGCGCGCAACCTGCGCGAGCAGCAGGTCGAGGCCGGGCGCCTGATCGAGGCGGTCGAGGCGGCCATCGCCGAGGACGGCCGCCTGCTGCGCAGCGGGGAGCGCGCCGACATCGAGGAGGAGATCGCGGCGCTGAGGAAGCGCATCGCCGGCACCGACCACCGCGCCATCAAGGCCGGCATCGACTCGCTCAACGCCGCCACGCAGGATTTCGCCGCCCGCCGCATGGACCAGAGCGTCAAGCGGGCGCTCACCGGACACAAGGTAATCGAACTCAAGCTATGACCCAGATCATCGTCCTGCCCCATGTCGAGCTCTGCCCGGACGGCGCGGTGATCGACGTGCCCGCCGGCACTTCCCTCTGCGACGGGCTGTTGCAGAACGGCATCGAGATCGAGCACGCCTGCGAGAAGTCCTGCGCCTGCACCACCTGCCACGTCATCGTGCGCGAGGGCTTCGATTCCCTCGGGTCGGCGGAGGAGAAGGAGGAGGACCTGCTCGACAAGGCCTGGGGCCTGGAACCGCAATCGCGCCTGTCCTGCCAGGCGAAGGTCGCCTCGACCCCGCTGGTGATCGAGATTCCGAAGTACACCATCAACATGGTGAGCGAAGGACACAAGAAATGAAGTGGACCGACATCAACGACATCGCCATCGAACTGGCCGACGCCCACCCGGACGTCGACCCGATGAGGATCAACTTCGTCGACCTGATGAACTGGGTGAAGGCGCTGCCCGGATTCAACGACGATCCGAATCACTGCGGCGAGAAGATCCTGGAAGCCATCCAGGCCGCCTGGATCGACGAGAAGGAATAGTCAGGTGCATCGCGACGGCGGAGACATGCAGCCCAACGTGCTCGGCGGCCCGCTCGGCGTCTGCAGCGAGAAGCCGGTGACCGGCTTTTTCCGCACCGGCTGCTGCGACACCGGCCCGCAGGACGTCGGCCGCCACACCGTCTGCATCGTCGCCACGGCGGATTTCCTCGCCTTTTCGAAGTCGCGCGGAAACGACCTGTCGACGCCGATGCCCGAGTACGACTTCCCCGGCCTGAAGCCCGGCGACCGCTGGTGCCTCTGTGCCGCGCGCTGGAAGGAGGCCTTCGACGCCGGCATGGCGCCGAAGGTGGTGCTCAACGCCACCAACGAGGCGACGCTGGACATCGTCGCGCTCGAGGACCTCAAGCGCTTCGCCGCCGACCTCCATTGAAACGGATTTCCATGAAAAAGGCCGCCCGCGGGCGGCCTTTTTTGTCGACCGGATCGGATCAGTCGATGGCGTGCGACACCAGCCCGTCGGCCAGCTTGGGCTCGAACCAGGTGGACTTCGGCGGCATCACCTCGCCGGCGTCGGCGACCGACATCAGGTCTTCCATGTCGGTGGCGTGCAGGGCGAAGGCGGCGGCCATCTCGCCGCTGTCCACGCGGCGCTCGAGCTCCTCCAGGCCGCGGATGCCGCCGACGAAGTCGATGCGCTTGTCGCGGCGCAGGTCCTTGATGCCGAGCACCGGGCCGAGCAGGTTGTCGGAGAGCAGGCTCACGTCGAGCCGCGCCACCGGATCGTCGTGGGGAATGAGGTGCGGGTGGATGGCGAGGCGGTACCACTGGCCGGGCAGGTAGAGGCTGAACTCGCCGCGCTGCGACGGCCGGTAGCGCGGCGCGCAGATCGAGACGACGAAACGCTCGGTCAGCCGCGCCAGGAAGCCCATGGTGGACAGGCCGTTCAAGTCCCTCACCACGCGGTTGTAGTCCATGATGCGCATCTGCCTGTGCGGGAAGATCACCGAGAGGAAGTAGTTGTAGTCCTCCGCGCCGGTGTGGTGCGGGTTCTTGGCGTGGCGCGCCGCGGCGACGCGCGAGGCGGCCGCCGAGCGGTGGTGGCCGTCGGCGATGTAGAGCGCCGGCATGGCGTCGAAGAGAAAAGTCAGCCGCTGCAGCACGGCGGCATCGCGGATCACCCAGATCATGTGGCGGATGCCGTCGCTGGCGGTGACGTCGGCGTCGGGTTCGCCGGATGTGGCCTGCGCAAGGATGGCGTCGACCTCCGGCGAATCGGGATGCGCCAGCAGCACCGGGCCGGTCTCGGCGTTGAGCGCCTCGATCTGGCGCACGCGGTCGTCTTCCTTGTCCGGGCGGGTGAACTCGTGCTTGCGGATGCGGTTGGTGTCGTAGTCGGCCACCGAGGCGGCGGCGACCAGGCCGGTCTGCGCGTGCTCGCCCATGACCAGGCGGTAGGCGTAGTAGCAGGGCGCCTCGTCCAGCGCCAGCACGCCCTCGGCGAACATCCTCAGGTAGTTCTCGCGCGACTTGGCATACACCTGCGGCGAGTAGTGGTCGATATCCGTCGGCAGGTCGATCTCGGCCTTGGAGACGTGGAGGAAGCTCCACGGCTTGCGCGCGGCGCGCTCCCGGGCCTCGTCGGCGGAGAGGACATCGTAGGGCGGGGCGGCGACTTCGCCGGCGCGGCCGGGCGCCGGGCGGATGCCGCGGAAGGGCTTGATGAGCGACATGGTTCTTCTTGGTTAAGCGTTGCGGTTCGGCAGGATGCCCTTGAGGACTTCGCGCGCCTTGCGGATCATGGTTTCGGTCGTGGGCCAGTCGACGCAGGCGTCGGTGACCGAGCAGCCGTACTTGAGCTGCGCGAGATCCTCGGGGATGGGCTGGTTGCCGCCCTCGATGTTGCTCTCGATCATGAGGCCGACGATGGACTGGTTGCCCTCGCGGATCTGGTGCACGCAGTCGGACATCACCAGCGGCTGCAGGGCGGGATCCTTGAGCGAGTTGGCGTGCGAGCAGTCGATGACGATATTGGGCGCGATCTTCGCCTTGGCCAGCGCCCGCTCGGCCATGCAGACGCTGACGGTGTCGAAGTTCGAACGGCCGTCGCCGCCGCGCAGCACGATGTGGCCGTAGGGGTTGCCTTGGGTGCGCACGATGGCGGAGCGGCCCTGCATGTTGATGCCGAGGAAGCTGTGCGGGCTGGAGGCCGACTTGATGGCGTTGATGGCCGGCGTGATGTCGCCGTCGGTGGCATTCTTGAAGCCGACCGGGGTGGACAGGCCGGAGGACATCTCGCGGTGGGTCTGCGATTCCGAGGTGCGCGCGCCGATGGCCGTCCAGGTGATGAGATCGCCGAGGTACTGCGGCGTGATCGGGTCGAGCGCCTCGGTCGCCGTGGGCAGGCCGAGCTCGCAGACCCTGAGCAGGAAATCGCGCGCCCGCTCCATGCCTTCCTCGATGTGGAAGGAATCGTCCATGTGCGGGTCGTTGATGAAGCCCTTCCAGCCGGTCGAGGTGCGCGGCTTCTCGAAATACACGCGCATGACGAGGTAGAGCGTGTCGCTCACCTCGTCCGCCAGCTTCTTCAGCCTTTGCGCGTAGTCGTAGCCGGCGACCGGATCGTGGATGGAGCAGGGGCCGACGACGATGAAGATGCGCGGATCCTTGCGGTCGAGGATGTTTTTGATCGCCTCGCGGCTGGCGAAGACGGTGTCCGAGGCCTTCTCCGAGAGCGGCACGCGGGCGTGGATCTCCTCGGGCGAGGGCATCAGGTCGAAGGCGCCGATGCGGACGTTTTCCAGGGCTTGCTGTGTCATGACTGCTTTTTGGATGGTGAAACGGGCTGGTTCAACAGTGAAATGATCTCACGGATTGCCGCCGCCCGCTCGGGCAGGGTGGCGGTTTCCCGGGAAACGGCGAGCTTGTCCGGCCCGGCCAGCTTCCAGCGGCGGTCCTGCTGGACGAGCTGGATGATGCGCGCCGGATCGATGGGCGGATTGGGGATGAACTGCAGTTTGACGACGGCCTCGGTGGCGTCGATCTTCGCCAGGCCGGCCGGCCGCGCCAAAATGCGCAGGCGATGGGTCTCGAGCAGGGTGCGCGCCTGGTCGGGCAGCTCGCCGAAGCGGTCGATCAACTCCTCCTGCAGGCGCAGCAGCTCTTCCTCCGTTTCGCAGTTGGCGAGACGCTTGTACAGCGTCAGGCGCTCGTGCACGTCGCTGCAGTAGTCGTCGGGCAGCAGGGCCGGGGCGTGCAGGTTGATCTCGGAGGTGACGCCGAGCGGCTGGGCGAGATCGGGTTCCTTGCCCTCCTTCAGCGCGCGCACGGCGGCGTTGAGCATCGTGGTGTACAGGTTGAAGCCCACCTCCTGGATCTCGCCGCTCTGCGCCTCGCCCAGCACCTCGCCAGCGCCGCGGATCTCCAGGTCGTGCATGGCGAGGAAGAAACCGGAGCCGAGCTCCTCCATGGACTGGATCGCCTCGAGGCGCCGCTGCGCCTGGGCGCTCGGCTTGACGCCGCGCTCGGTGAGGAGGTAGGCGTAGGCCTGGTGGTGCGAGCGGCCGACGCGGCCGCGCAACTGGTGCAGTTGCGCGAGGCCGAACTTGTCGGCGCGATTGATGAGGATGGTGTTGGCGTGCGGGTTGTCGATGCCGGTCTCGATGATGGTCGTGCACAGCAGCAGGTTGTGGCGCTGCTGGGTGAATTCGCGCATGACGCGCTCGAGCTCGCGCTCGGGCAGCTGGCCGTGGCCGACGACGATGCGCGCCTCGGGCAGCAGCTTCGCCAGGCGCTCGCGCACCGTCCCGATGGTGTCGACCTCGTTGTGCAGGAAGTACACCTGGCCGCCGCGCTTGAATTCGCGCAGTACGGCTTCCCTCACGATGCCGTCGGAGTGGGGCAGGACGAAGGTCTTGATGGCGAGGCGCTTCTGCGGCGCGGTGGCGATGACGGAGAACTCGCGCAGGCCCTCGAGCGAGAGGCCGAGGGTGCGCGGGATCGGCGTGGCGGTGAGCGTCAGCACGTCGACCTCGGCGCGCAGGGCCTTCAGCGCCTCCTTCTGCCGCACGCCGAAGCGGTGCTCCTCGTCGATGACGACGAGGCCGAGGCGGGCGAACCTGACGTCCTTCTGCAGGAGGCGGTGGGTGCCGATGGCGATGTCCACCTTGCCCTCGGCGAGCTGCTGCAGGGCGGCCGTCTGCTCCTTGGCGCTCCTGAAGCGCGACAGCTCGACGATCTTCACCGGCCACTCATTTGCCACATGCGCGAAGCGGTCGCCGAAGGTGTTGAAGTGCTGCTCGGCCAGCAGCGTGGTGGGTGCGAGCACCGCCACCTGCTTGCCGTCCATGACGGCGGCGAAGGCGGCGCGCAGCGCCACCTCGGTCTTGCCGAAGCCGACGTCGCCGCAGACGAGGCGGTCCATCGGCTTGCCCGATTTCATGTCGGCGACCACCGCGGCGATGGCGGCGGCCTGGTCGGGCGTCTCCTCGAAGCCGAAGCCGTCGGCGAAGGCCTCCAGGTCGTGTTCCTTGAAGCTGAAGGCGTGGCCCTGGCGCGCCGCGCGCTGGGCGTAGAGGGCGAGGAGCTCGGCGGCGGTGTCGCGCACCTGCTGCGCCGCCCTCCTTTTCGCGCGGTCCCAGCGGTCGGTGCCGAGCTTGTGCAGCTCGACCAGCTCCGGGTCGACGCCGCTGTAGCGCGAGATGAGATGGAGCTGCGCCACCGGCACGTAGAGCTTGTCGCCGCCGGCGTATTCGAGGTGGAGGAATTCCGTCTCGCCCTCGCCGAGGTCGAGGTGCACCAGGCCCATGTAGCGGCCGATGCCGTGGCTCTCGTGCACCACCGGGTCGCCGATCTTGAGTTCCGTCAGGTCGCGCAGCCAGCCCTCGATGCTGGCGCGGCGGGCGTCGCTCCTGCGTCCGCGCGGGCGGGCGGTGGCGGCGTAGAGCTCGTTCTCGGTGACGACGGCGAGGCGCGCTTCGCGCAGCAGGAAGCCGTTGGAGAGCGGCGCGACGGCCAGCGCGAGCTTATCCGCTGCCGTCGCGCAGGCAGCGAAGTCGGCGCAGGGCGCGGGCGTCAGGCCATGCTCGGCGAGGTACTGCAGCAGGGTCTCGCGGCGGCCCGGCGATTCGGCCAGCAGCAGGATGCGGCCGTCGAAGCCGGCGGCGAATGCGCGCAACTTGTGCAGCGGATCGTCGGCACGGCGCTCGACGGCGAGGTCCGGCAGCGGCGCCGCGGGCGCATCGGCCGTCGCGACCTCGGCGGAAAAAGTCAGTCTCCCCGGCACGGCGGCGGCGACGAAGAACTGCTCTTCGGTAAGGAACAGTTCGGTGGGCGGCAGCAGCGGCCGGCTGCGGTCGCCGCCGAGCAGCCTGTAGCGCGACGCCGTGTCGGCCCAGAACTCGCGGATTGCCCCGGGCACGTCGCGGTGCAGGCAGAGCACCGTGTCCTTGGGCAGATAGTCGAAGATCACGGCCGTTTTCTCGAAGAACAGCGGCAGGTAGTACTCGATGCCGGCCGGCGCGATGCCGTTGGAGACGTCCTTGTAGATCGGGGAGCGCGAGGGGTCGCCCTCGAAGGTCTCGCGGTAGCGGCCGCGGAAGCGCGTGCGGCCGGCTTCATCCAGCGGGAACTCGCGCGCCGGCAGCAGGCGCACCTGCGGCACCGGGTAGACCGTGCGCTGCGAGTCGACGTCGAAGCTGCGCAGGGTCTCGATCTCGTCGTCGAAGAGCTCGATGCGGAAGGGCAGGGCCGAGCCCATCGGAAACAGGTCGATGAGGCCGCCGCGCACGCTGTATTCGCCGGGCGAGACGACCTGGGTGACGTGCTGGTAGCCGGCCAGCGTCAGTTGCGCGCGCAGGGCGTCGACATCGAGGCGCGCGCCCTGATCGAGGAAGAAGGTGTGCGCCGCCAGGTATTCGGCCGGCGCCAGGCGGGTGAGCGCCGTCGTGGCCGGGATCAGGGCAATGTCGCAGGCGCCGCGACTGATCTCGTAGAGCGTGGCCAGTCGCTCCGAGACGAGGTCGTGGTGCGGCGAGAGCGTGTCGTAGGGCAGGGTCTCCCAGTCCGGCAGCAGGTGCACGCGCAGCGCAGGCTGAAACCAGGCGATCTCCTCCTGCAGGCGCTGCGCGTCGAGCGGGTTGGCGGTGACCACCGCCAGCATGCGGCCCACGCCGGCGAGCTGCGCCAGTACGAGCGCGTCGCCCGAGCCCGCCAGCGCCGGCAGGTCGAGGCGCGCGCTGGCCTTGGGCAAAGCGGGCAGCTGCGGCAGCAGCGCAGGCGGGGCGGGCGTCATTGCGGGGAAGGCTTGCGGAGAGGACGGCTTTTCAAAGCGCGAATTATACTTGGTTGCCAGTTGCCAGTTGCCAGTTGCCAGTTGCCAGTTGCCTGGAGATAGGGCTAAGGTTCTGGCAACTGGGAACCGCCTTCATGATTTTCAGCAACCGCGAACAGGCCGCCAGCCGCCAGGCTGCTCGCCGAAAAACTGACCGCCTACAAGGGCATTAACCCGCTGGTCCTCGCCATCCCGCGCGGCGCCGTGCCGATGGCCAGGCTCATCGCCGAGGTGCTGGAAGGCGAGTTCGACGTGGTACTGGTGAGGAAGCTCGGCGCGCCGGGCAATCCGGAATTCGCCATCGGCGCCATCGACGAAACGGGCTGGGCCACCCTCGGCCCCTATGCTGCCATGGCCGGGGCCGATTCCGGCTACATCGGGCGCGCCAAGGCGCGAGAGCTGGAAACCATCCGCAAGCGACGCGCCCAGTATTCGCCGCTGCATCCGCCCATCGATCCCGCGGGGCGCATCGTCATCGTCGTCGACGACGGCCTCGCCACCGGATCGACCATGCTCGCCGCCCTGCATGCGCTGCGCCAGCGCGCGCCGCGGAAGCTGATCTGCGCCGTGCCGGTGGCGCCGCCCGACACGCTGGAGAAGGTCGGCCAGCACGCTGACGAAGTCGTCTGCCTGCACGCGCCGGAATACTTCCAGGCGGTCGGCCAGTTCTACGCCGACTTCGGCCAGGTCGAGGACGAGGAAGTGATTGCACTGCTGTCGGAGAGGAAGAAACCATGAAGCTGCACATCCTGATCGTTGCCGCGCTGCTGTCCGGCTACGGCGTATCCGAGACCGCCACCGTCGCTGCCACCGCCGGCGCCGCCAAGGCCAAGGAAGCCGAGCAGGCGAAGAACGATGCGCCGGCCCAGGTGCAGGGCAAGCTCGACGAAGCGATGAAGCAGGCGGAGCAGAAGCGCGACGTCGACGCGCGTTGATGCCGGCGACCCTCGGCAAGCAGGATGTTTGCGCTGCATCAAACATTCGCGCCGAAATGCCCATAGACTGCGATAATAATGGCTTCCGATATTTGAATTGACCTTGGGTTCCGGCTTCGCAGCATTTTTGCCGGATTCCGTGCGGGGAGAGGCGATGTCGAACTTCGAGATTGTGACACGGGAGGACTTCTCCGAGGTCACCTATCTGCTCGAGGTGCGGCATCCGCTGATGGCACGGGCGGCGCGGCCCGGCCAGTTCGTCATCGTCATGCTGCATGAAGCCGGCGAGCGCATCCCCCTGACCATCGCCGATTTCGACCGCGAGGCCGGCACCATCACCCTGGTGGTGCAGGCGGTGGGCAAGACCACGCGCGAAATGCAGCAGGCCTGCCGCCGCGGCACCCATTTGCATGCGCTGGTCGGCCCGATGGGCGTTCCCAGTACCACGACCCACGCGAAGAAAGTCGTCTGCGTCGGCGGCGGACTGGGCGTGGCGCCCATCTACCCCCAGGCGCGGGCGCTGAAGGAAAGCGACGCCTACGTCATCGGCGTAATCGGCTTCCGCAACAAGGATCTCGTCTTCTGGGAAGAGAAGTTCAAGGCAATCTGCGACGAGCTCATCATCTGCACCGACGATGGCTCGGCCGGCATCAAGGGCCTGGTCACCGAGGGCATCAAGCAGGCGGTCGCCCGCCATTCGGACATCGACGAAGTCATTGCCATCGGCCCGCCGATCATGATGAAGGGCTGTGCGGACACGACCCGTCCCTTCGGCATCCGGACCATGGTCAGCCTGAATCCCCTCATGGTCGATGGCACCGGCATGTGCGGCGGCTGCCGCGTGAAAATCGGCGAGGAAGTGAAGTTCGCCTGCGTCGACGGTCCCGATTTCGACGGCCACAAGGTCGATTTCGACGATCTGATGCGACGGCTGAAACGCTTCACCAAGGAGGAGCGCATGGCGCTGGAGCACTGGGAGAAGGGCTGCCGGCTGCAACAGCAGATCGATGCGACGGCAGCCTCGCCGGGCGGCGGCAGCGAGTAGCATCATGGCCAAGAAGAAAACCATCCGCACCATCCCGCAGGAACGCACGCCGATGCTCGAGCAGGCGGCCGCGGCGCGCGCGAAGAATTTCCAGGAAGTCGCCTGCGGCTACCGGCTGGAGGACGCGCTGCGCGAGGCGGAGCGCTGCCTGCTCTGCCCGGACCGGCCCTGCGTGGCCGGCTGTCCGGTCGGCATCGACATTCCGGGCTTCATCGAGAAAATCGGCCGCAAGGATCTGCGCGCTGCCTACGACACCCTGACCGATACGAATCTGCTGCCGGCGGTATGCGGCCGCGTCTGCCCGCAGGAAAACCAGTGCGAGGGCGTGTGCACGGTCGGCGAATCCCTCGAGTCCGTCGCCATCGGCCGCCTCGAGCGCTTCGTCGGCGACACGGCGATCAAGGAAGGCTGGGCCAACATTCCCTACATCGAGCCGAACCGCTACCGCGTCGGCATCGTCGGCTCGGGCCCCGCCGGCATGGCCTGCGCGGCGGACATGGCCAAGGCCGGCTGCGACGTCACGGTCTATGAGGCCTTCCATGTGCCCGGCGGCGTGCTGCGCTACGGCATTCCCGACTTCCGCCTGCCGAACGAGGTGATCGATGCCGAAATCGAGAACCTGAAGAAACTCGGCGTGAAGTTCGAATGCAACACCCTGGTCGGCCGGCTGTTCACCATCGAGCAGATGATCGGGGAGATGGGCTGCGACGCGGTGTTCGTCGGCGTCGGCGCCGGCTACCCGACCGGCCTGGGCATCCCGGGCGATTCCCTCAACGGCGTGCTCTCGGCCAACGAATTGCTCACCCGATGCAACCTGATGCGGGCGAAGGAATTCCCCAACTTCGATACGCCGGTTCCGCTGGGGCGCCGCGTCGCCGTGGTCGGCGCCGGCAACACCGCCATGGATGCCATGCGGGTGTGCCTGCGGCTGGGCGCCGAGAAGGTGTATTGCATCTACCGCCGCTCGCGCAAGGAGGCGCCGGCGCGGCTCGAGGAAGTGCATCACGCTGAGGAGGAGGGCATCGAGTTCAACTGGCTGACCAATCCGGTGGCGGTGCTCGACGACGGCAGCGGCGGCGTGCGCGGGCTGCGCTGCGTGCGCATGGTGCTGGGCGAGCCGGACGATTCCGGCCGGCGGCGGCCGGTGCCCATCGGCGGCAGTGAATTCGATTTCGAATGCGACGTCGTCGTCTACGCAATCGGCACCAACGCCAATCCGATCATGGGCCAGACTTCCAGGCTCAGACTGAACAAGTGGGGCTATATCGACACCGACGACGACCTTGCCACTTCGGTGGCCGGCGTGTTCGCCGGCGGCGACATCGTCACCGGAGCGGCGACGGTGATCGAGGCCATGGGCGCCGGCCGCAAGGCGGCGCGCAGCATGAAGGTCTACCTGGGACTGCGCGATCCGTGCCTGCCCTATCGGGTCGACGCCGATGCCGGAGATCGGCCCTTCGGCATCGATCGCCGCGAACGCAATTTCGTGCGCGTGAGGATGGCCGAAACCTGAAACGGACCCGACAACCGCCAGCATGGATGCCATGACCCCCGCAGCCCAGCCGACGTCCGCCAGACCGGCCGAATCCCGCGCCGACGCAGCGCTCGGCGGCAAGGCCGCCACGACGCTGAAGGAACACATCGTCGAGATCATCAGCGATTCCGGCGAGGGCGCGCAGCGCTGCGGCCAGTCGCTCGGCTCGATCGCCGCGCGCATGGGCAACGGCATCTGGACCACCGAGATCATCCCCGCCGAGATCCGCCCGCCGGCGCGCAGCGTTGCCGGCGCCAGCGGCAATCGCATCCGCATCGGCGCCGGGCCGGTGACCAACGGCGGCGACGAGACCGACCTGGTGATCGCCTTCAACGAGCAGGTGCTGCTCGGCAGGGTGCGCGGCAACCAGCTCAAGCCCGGCTGCACGATCCTGCTCGAGAGCATGTGGCGTTCCAGCCCGGATGCCAAGGTCGCCGCCTCCTACATCGACACCCACGACCGGCTGGTCAAGGCCGGCTACCGGGTGTACGAAGTTCCGCTCGAAGCGGAATGCCGCAGGCACGTCTCGGATCCGCGCCAGGGCAAGAACATGTTCGCGCTCGGCATGCTGTGCAGCATCTACAGCCTCGACCTGCAGGTGGCGCGCGAGCAGGTCGCGCTCACCTTCGGCAAGAAGGACCGCGGCGTCATCGAGCAGAACGTCAGGCTGCTGGAGGAGGGCTTCAAGTGGGCCGAAGCCGGCCTCGACTTCAAGTACCGCATTCCGGCGCTACGCAACACGCAGCCGCAGATCGTGGTCAACGGCAACACGGCGCTGGCGCTCGGCGCCCTCGCCTCGGGCATGGAAGTCTGCGCCATGTATCCGATCACCCCGGCCACCTCGGCCTCGCACTACCTGAGCGACGTCTTCGAGAAGGTCGGCGGCGTCGTGCACCAGGCCGAGGACGAGATCGCCGCCTGCGCCTTCGCCATCGGCGCCTCGTATGCCGGCAAATGCACCGTCACCATCACTTCCGGGCCGGGCTATTCACTCAAGCAGGAGGCGATCGGGCTGGCCGTCATGGGCGAGATTCCCCTCGTCGTGGTGAACGTGCAGCGCGGCGGGCCGAGCACGGGACAGCCGACGAAGGTCGAGCAGGGGGATCTGCTTACCACGCTGTTCGGCAGCCACGGCGACGCGCCGAAGGTGGTCATGGCGCCGGCCACCATCGAGGACTGCTTCTACTCGGTGATCACGGCGCGCAAGATCGCCGAGACCTTCAACATGGTCGTGGTGATCCTCTCCGACGCCGGGCTGGCGACTTCGCAGACGCCTTTCCCTCGTCCGCATTTCCAGGAGTCGTGGCTGGCGCCGCCGATCGACCAGAGCGAAGTGCCGGAGGGCGCGCTGCCCTACGCGTGGAATCCGTCCACCGGTCTGGCGCGCCGCTTCATACCCGGCCAGCCGGGCGGCATGCACACCGTCACCGGCCTGGCGCACGACAGCGCCAGCCACGTCGCCTACGATCCGGAAATCAACGAGGCCGGCATCCGCGCGCGCAGCCTGAAGCTCGCCGCGCTGCAGAAGACCCTGCGGCCGCCCCCGCTGTTCGGCGATGCGGAAGGGGATCTGCTGATCGTCGGCTGGGGCAGCACCAAGGGCACCATCGAGGAGGCGGTCGGCGCGCTGCGCGAGGAGGGCCACAAGGTCTCCTCGATGCACCTGCAGTTCCTGCAGCCCATGCCGCCGGGCATCAAGGAGGCCATGCAGCGTTTCCGCAAGGTCATGACCGTCGAGGGCAACTGGTGCGACCGCCCCGAGGACGAGATCATCGACGAAACCAACCGCCGCTATTCGGCGCTCGCCATGCTGCTGCGGGCGCGATACCTGATCGACGTCGATTGCTGGAGCGAAGTGAAGGGCCAGCCGATCAAGCCGAGCGTCGTGATCCGCGCCATCCGCGCGCGGCTGCAGCACTGAGAAGAGGAGCCAGCCAACATGAACATGGCCGCCACCGAATGCCTCCTGCAGTTGTATGAGGAGCGTCTCCAACTCGAGGACTACCAGAGCGGGGTGCCGCGCTGGTGCTCGGGCTGCGGCGACAATGCCATCCTGGCCGCCGTCCAGCGGCTGTGCCGCGACGAGGGCCTGCGCCCGGAACAGACGGTGTTCGTCTCCGGCATCGGCTGCTCGAGCCGCTTCCCGCATTACATGAAGACTTACGGCTTCCACGGCATCCACGGCCGCGCCCTGCCCATCGCCGAGGGCGTCAAGATGGCGCGTCCGGATCTGACCGTGTTCGTCAACACCGGCGACGGCGATTGCTGCAGCATCGGTGCGGCGCACTGGATCCACGCGCTGCGCTACAACATGAACATCACGCTGTTCCTGCACGACAACCAGATCTACGGCCTGACCAAGAAGCAGGTCTCGCCGACCTCGCCGATCGGCACCCGGAGCAACACCACGCCGCGCGGCGCCTATCTGGAGGCGCTGAATCCGCTCACCGTCACCCTCGGGGTGCAGAACGTCTCCTTCGTTGCCCAGGCCGTGGACTGGATTCCCGAGCTGCTCTACGACATCGTCAAGGCCGCCTACCACCACAAGGGACTGTCGTTCGTGCGCATCGTCCAGCGCTGCCCCGAGTGGCTGCCCAAGCTGATGGATCCGTGGATGCACGATCCGCAGAAGGTGCAGCTGGTGCACCACGAGCGGGCGCTCAGGATCAGTCCGGCCATCGCCAAGGTCTACAAGAACCACGTCGAACACGATCCGCTCAACATGGACCGGGCGCGCGAGATCGCTTCGAGTACGGATGTCGTTCCGGTCGGCATCCTGTACCAGAACCCGTGCGTTCCCTGCTACGAGGACATCCGCCGTTCAGGCGGACTGCGCAGCGCGGACTATGTGCGCCGTGGGCTGGAGGGCGAGTTCGACAAGTTCACGGTTTGGCCCGAAGGCGCGGGCGAGCAGCAGGCGGCTTGATCACGACCTGACGTTGCCATGGAATCCGATCTGCAAACGCATGTCACCTTCTATCTCACCGGCAAGCGGCACGGTGGGCAGCTCGGTCCCATTGACGGCATGGCGCTGCGGCCCGCGTTGCTCGCCGGCTACCGCGACCTGACCCGGCTGCGCTACGACTATCCGGTCGTCCTGTGTGCCCAAGACGGGGATGGCGCGTCCGTGCGGCCCCTGTCGGGTCTCGTCGACGCCGCGCTTGGACAGGCAGGCGGGGGGCAGGACGGCGAGCGGGTCCGCAGGCATGTCCTGCACCTTGAGGAAGACATCCGCAAGTTGCTCGCCGAGGGCGCCGAAGGAACGCTTTCCGCGTTGTGGGACAAGGCGGCCGGTGCGCAGGCCGGGCAGGGCCTGGGCCGCGTGCGCGCCGCGATCAAGGCCGACGGCGAGCTCGCCGATTGCGACCGGCGCCTGCCGGCGCGCCTGGTCGGCCACGCCTGGAACGCGGTGCAGCAGCGCAAGTCGCGGCGCTTCGCCGAGGACATCACCCGCCTCATCCACAAGCTCAACGACATCCTCGTTGCGGACTTCGTCCGTTCCGACGCCGGCAAGAGCGTGGATGTGCTCAAGTCCGGCATCGGCACGTCGCATCAGGACAGTTTCGATTTCGATGCCATGTCGCGCATCCTGAGGGATTCGGTGCACGAGGTCGCGCTGCCCGCTTCCCGTCGCCGACGCGTCACGCAGCTGCTCTCCGTGCTCGAATCCCAGCGCTTTTGCGCGCGCACGGACCTCCCGGCTGGCGACGAGGCAGACGAACCGTATGCCTTTGCCTTCGGCAGCTGCGATGCGGCGCTGAGGGCGTACCGGGAGCGCCTGCCCAAGGCGATCGAGCTGCTCAAGGCCATCTCCATGGCCGAGCTCGAGATCCGCAGCGAATATCACGAAGCCAAGCACGATCCGATATTCGAGGGCTTCGGCGAGATCGGCTTCGACCCGCGCGACCTGTCCCGCTTCCCCGATTATCTCGTCTGCGCGAACGCCAGCCGCATGCGCGGGGTGGAGAACGATCGCCTGGCCGAAATTTTTTCAGGCGGCCTGCCGATGAAGGTACTCGTCCAGACGGACGACCTGCTCGAGGAATCCCCGCTCGGCAAGGGGCACCTGGCCATCGGCCTGCGTGCCAAGCAGCTCGCCAGCATGGCGATCGGGCTGAGCCGGGTCTTCGTCCTGCAGTGCCCGAGTTCGCATCTCGTGCAGTGGAGCGGGCATCTCACGCAGGGGCTGCTGTACAGCGGCCCGGCGCTGTTCAGCGTATTCTCGGGCGCGCCGGAGAAGGCCGGCACGCTGCCCGCCTACCTGAACGCGGCGGCGGCCCTGGAGGCGCGCGTGTTCCCGGCCTACGTGTACGATCCCTCGGCCGGATCCGACTGGGCAGCGCGTTTCCATCTCGGCGAGAATCCGCAGGCGGAGCGTGACTGGCCGATGCGGGAATTCGCCTACGAGGACAGCAACCACCAGCGCATGGCGGAGAGCCTCGAATTCACCCTGGTCGACTTCATCGTCTGCGATCCGCGCTTTGCCGACCATTTCGCGCGCGTGCCGCCGGCGCACTGGAACGGCAGCCTGGTGCCGGTGGCCGAGGCGCTGGCGCACGAACCCGTCGGTCTGCCGACCCAGGTGCCCTGCCTGACGATGGTGGATGAGAGCAATGCGCTGCAGAAAGTCATCGTGGACGAGAACCTCATCCGCGAGGCGCGCACCTGCCGCGACATGTGGTACAGCCTGCGCGAACTCGGCGGCATCCGCAACTCCCATGCCGAGCGGCTGCTGGCGCGCGAGAAGCAGGCTTGGGAGCGGGTCCGGAAACAGGAAAGCGCCGCGCCTGCCGTAGTGGCGGCGCCGGTCGCGGAAGCGCGGCCTGAGCCGCCGGTCGAAAGCGAGCCGGAACGTTCGCCCGACGAGGCCTACATCGAGACGGCGCGCTGTTCCACCTGCAACGAATGCACGACGCTCAATCCGAAGATGTTCAAGTACGACGCCAACATGCAGGCCTATATCGCCGACATCGATGCGGGCACCTACGCCCAACTGGTCGAGGCCGCGGAGAACTGCCAGGTGTCGGTCATCCATCCTGGCAAGCCGCGCAATCCCAAGGAGCCCGGCCTGGAGGAACTGCAGAAGCGGGCCGAGGCGTTTCTCTGAGCGCGCATGCCACTGCCAGCAGGCAGCGCCTGCCTATCCGATTCATGAAGAACCCGGCACTCGTCTGCATCGCCCGCCATGGCGAGACCGACTGGAACATCGCCGGCATCCTGCAGGGCTGGAGCGACGTGCCCATCAACGATGTCGGCCGCCGGCAGGCGCGCGAATTCGCCGCGGCATGCGCCGAGGCGGGCTTCGCCGCCATCTGGTCCAGCCCGCTGATTCGCGCCTTGGAAACGGCCGAGATCATCGCTGCGGAATTGGGGGCGCCGCCGCCCTTCCGCCACGACGGCCTGAAGGAAAGGGATTTCGGGGCGATCCAGGGGGTTCCGAAGGCCGAGTTGGCCGAGCTCAACCCGGTGTTGCTGCAGCAGATCCTCAAGCGCAATCCGGCGGCTTTCTTCGAGGAGGGCGAGACGATGGACGATTTCGCTCGCCGCGTGCTGGAGGCCGTGGCAGACATCGGCGAATCCCATGCCGGCGAAAGCGTGCTCGTCATCACGCACGGCTGGGTCATGGACGTCCTCACGCGCCACGTCCGCGGCCTGCAGCGAAACGCCATCCTCAACCTGAAGCGGCGCAACGGCGAATGCATCTGGCTTGAAGTGGAGGACCGGTCGATACTGGCACGCGACACGGAAACCGAAGGCCGCCACCTGCGACCATGAATCCCGGCTAGAAAGAGCGATCCGGTGAAGACACGCCTCCTCGATATCGATCCCTACCGCACCCAGGACGGCTCCGAGATCCGCGAGCTGATGCACCCGGCACATCACGCCTGCCGCAACCAGAGCCTGGCCGAGGCAGTCGTACCGGCCGGGGCGCGCACGCGGCTGCACCTGCACCGCGAGACCGAGGAGCTTTATCACATCACCGCGGGGGAGGGCGTGCTCACGCTCGGTGGCGAGCAGATGAAAGTCAGTCCAGGCGACACGGCGCTGATCCCGCCCGGCACGCCCCATTGCATCGAGGCGACCGGCAGCGGCGATCTGCACATTCTCTGCTGCTGCAGCCCGGCCTACCGCCACGAGGACACCGAACTGCTCGAAGGTGAAATCGACGAAGCGGCAGCGCGATGAACGGACATCGCCGGACCGACCCGGAACCGGACGCGCCGCCGCAGGCGACCGGAGCCAACCTGCTGCTTGCGAGCGCCGAGGGCAGGATTCTGGCAGCCGGCCTCGCCCTGGCCGGGCTGCTGCTGCTCGGCTTCGGCATCGGCTGGACGCTGTTCCCGGACCGCATCCTGCAGTACGCCGCGATGACCGGACTCAACCTGCTGATCGGCCCCGGCGCCGGCATGAGCTTCGGCTACGCCAGCGGCATGACCCACCTCCAGGTGGTGCCGCTCAACATGCTGGTTGAGACGTTGCACGTGCTCGTCTTCTACCCGCTGTTCGTGCTCGGCTGGCGCCACCTGCTCGACCTGCCCGCGCTGAAGTCCTTCGTCGCGCGCATGCACGAGGCGGCCGAACTGCGCGGCGGCCTGGTGCGCAAGTTCGGCATCGCCGGCCTGATCGTCTTCGTCTTCGTGCCGTTCTGGATGACCGGCCCGGTGGTCGGGGCGATCATCGGTTTCCTCATCGGCCTGCGCCCGTGGGTGACCCTCGCCATCGTGCTGCCGACGACCTACGTCGCCATCGGCCTCTGGGCCCTGCTGCTGAACGAACTGAGCGCCTGGGCGGCGACCTTCGACCGCCTGGCGCCGTGGGCGCTGCTGCTGGCGATCGTCCTCATCGCCGCAGCCGGCCATCTGCTGCATCGCCGCCGCAACAATCGCGCGGCAGGCGCGACGAGGCACAACTGAATGCATGTCAGATAGAATGGCGCCGGACATCCCGCGCGGCACCGACATGATGAAACTGTTCCTGATTGCATCGATCCTGGCCCTGCCGCTGGTTCCGGGCCAAAGCCGCGCCGAACCCGACCTGGCCGCGCCCGAGGCCTATGCCGCGGCCAGCGAAGGCAAGCTGAGGCTGATCGACATCCGCACGCCGCAGGAATGGCGTCAGACCGGGACCGCGCCAGGCGCGGGCCGAGTCGATTTTTACCGCGGGCCGGAGGTGCTGCTGAACGCCGTGCTGCAGATGGTCGACGGCGACAGGAATGCGCCCATCGCGCTCATCTGCCGCACCGGCAACCGCACCACCACGGCGCAGAAGTTCCTCCAGGCGCAGGGTTTCACCCGCGTCTACAACGTCAGGGAAGGCATGGCCGGCAGCGCCGCCGGCCCGGGCTGGCTCAAGCGCAACCTGCCGGTGGAGGCCTGCGCGCAGTGCTGAAAAGCGGCTTCATCATGCCGTTGCACCGGATCATTCGCCGTGAGCTGTTCGCTCCGCAGATGGATGCCGAGGACATCCAGAGTTGGCGGGGGCACGTGCTCGCCACCATCCTGCTGGTCAGCGTCGCTCTCGGCGCCGCCGTCGCCGTGCCGAGCATTCTCCTCGCCATGCGGGAGCGGCTCTCGTTCGTCGTCGCCGCCGACGTCATTGCCCTGGCCTGGGTGACCTATCTCTGGCGCAGCCGGTCGATTTCGTTCCGGGCGCACACGAACGTCCATTTATTGCTCCTTGGTCCAGGGCCCATCAACACCGCACATGTTCAGCGCGCCGACGGCACGATGGCAAAAGTGCCCGGCACAGGCTCCATCAAGGTTAGGAAGCGACCCAGATCGATGGTGCTGCCGCCAATTTTTGTCTCACTAGATGTCAGAAGGTCTTTGGCACCTGCGCTGCCGGTCATCATGCGCAGGAAGAAATCATTGGTCAGGGTCAGCGTGGCATTGGCATCGGCCGCCGGCTTGTCCGACTTGACATGGTGCATGACCGAGCGCTCCAGACTCAGCACATAGTTCTCTTGGGTATCAGAGAACACCAAGTTGATTTTCAATTTCAATCCCTCAGCTTTGGGCCCATTGATTGATGCCGCCATGGCCTCCAGAAGGCGCTCAGTGGGGGTGTACTTCAACATATCTACCACTAGGGCGCGGGAGACGCCTTTTGCCGGTGGGCCTGCCACCAGCTCGTGTGCACCCGACAGGTAGAAGTTGCGCCAGATGGATGACTCGGCGGCAAAACCGAGCTGCCGATAGGTCTTTACCAGCAACGTACGTGCCGCTTCATGCTTGGGTTGGTCGCGCAAGATCAAGTCAAGCAATTGCGCGGCCCAGCGCAGGTCGCCTTTGTCGAAGGCGGCTTGCGCTGCCTGCGTTGCCTTGTCGGCACCGCCAGCCAGATCGACAACCCGCTTGGCCACCTCGCGGCGCGGCAGAGCGTCCAGATTCGCCGGGTTACCGTCAAACAGGGTCTGGTAGAACTGGTAAATGCCGCGCACGTTATGGCGAATAGAGCCGTAGTAACCGCGGGCGTGCATGATCTGATCCAACTCTTTGGGCAGTTGAATTTGGTCGGCAATCTCGTCGGCGTTCATGCCGCCGTTGAACATCCGCACGGTCTGGTCGTGCAGATACTTCATCACGTCGCGCTGGCCCACGATGAAGTTGTCGATGTTTTCGGCACCCCATACCGGCCAGTTGTGCGAAGCAAAAAACACCTCCGCACCGCGTGCATGGTGACGCGCCTCATCGATGTAGCGTGCCCAATGCAGGGCATCGCGTGCCTTGGCCCCACGGGGGGTAATGACATTGTGCAAGGTCTGTACCATCAGTTCAGCACCGCAGTAGGCTTTGAGGTCAGGCAGCGAGAAAGTCATTTCCGACGGAGCCTCGGTGTTCGGTGTGTTCTGGAAAATGACGCGAACGCCATCGATGCGCATTTCCTGCACCGGCTTGTCAACCAGTACCGTCGGCGGCAGGATGCCGATCCGGCCAAAACCCACAGCCTTGCCCAGGCCGCCGTCGATCATTCCCTCCGCAGAGCGTGGCACGTCGCGTGCGAATTGGTACATGGCACGCCGTCCCATGGCGCCGCCAGCCAAGACGCTTTCACTGGTGGCCTCTTCCATGAAACCAGTGGGAGCAACAATTGGGACCTTGCCCGCGGCCACGTCTTGCGGATTCACGACTCCCAGTACGCCGCCAAAGTGATCGGCGTGGCTGTGCGTGTAAATGACGGCGGAAACTGCCTGGTTGCCCAGGTGCTTGCGCGCAAACTCGAGCGCATAGGCGGCAGTCTCTCTTGCGGTCAGCGGGTCCACCACAATCCAGCCGCTCTTGCCCTGAATCAGCGTCATGTTGGCCAGATCGAAGCCACGCAACTGCCAGACGCCTTCGGTCACCTTGAACAGGCCGATTTCGTTGTTCAGCAGAGCCTGGCGCCACAAGCCCGGATGAGCCGTGACAGGCGCATCGCCCTTCAGGAAATCGAAAGAGTCGAAATCCCATACCGTTTGGCCGATATCCCCTTTGATCTGGCCGCTGGGTTTGGCGATGAAGCCGCGCTTGGCGTCGGCAAACACGGCGGGATCCGACCAGTTGAAGGCCGCCTTCAACGCCTGATGGGCTTCGGCAGACATGCCGCCCCCCGTGCTGGGGGGTGCCTGCGGACTGCGTGAACAGCCTGCAAGACCCAGCGCGATAGCAGCGGTGCCAAGGGCAATGATCTTCATGGTGCCAAGGGGCGTACGTTGGGCGTTCGGATGGATTGATTTCACGATGTTTCTCCTCACTTGTCCTTGTTGTGTTTCGGATGTGCTTCACGGTTAACTTTTGCGCAGGTTTTTGGCAAGTTGTTCGGCGTTGCGCAGGGTCGTTGCGTAAATCGTCATTTGCGGATTGAGCCCAATGGATGCGGGGAAAATCGATGCGTCATGCACCGACAAACTCTTCAGCCCAAAGTGGCGCTCATGCTGCAACCCCCCATGACGTGTGCCGAGCCGCGCGAGAGCTTCATCGAGCCCAGGTCCGCCGAGGCAAGCCACTGCTTGGCCGTGGCCAGACTTGTCAGGCGCGGCATGTCGATGTGCCAGGGGCGCACTTCCAGAGCGCCCGCGGCAAACTGAATCTCCATCAGTTTCTCCTGCGCCACCCGCTGTCCATCAATGAGGAAAGGAGTGATCGGATAGTCCGCCACGGCGCGCCCATCTTTCGCCAGTTCGACGGTGCCGCCGGTTTCGAAGTCGTTGAATCCATCGCGGCACAGCGCATCAATGCAATGCATGTGCGGCAGTTGGCGCATGATTTCCGCATGTTCCGCGCCCAGGGTATTGTCGCCCAGGGCCGATGCTGTGATGGGCAACAGCGTCCTTGCAGGCCGGACATGCGCAACAAACCACTTCGCCGCCTGCTCCAGCGTGCCCGGCTCCTCGAACAGGTGCGTTGCGCCGGGCACGATCTTCAGCATCTTCTCGCAGCGCAGCAGGTCATAAGCTAGGCGGTTGAGGTCGATCACGCCGTCGTCCCAGCCGCCGACGATGAGCAGGGTTGGCGCGAGAACCAGAGTCAGCGCCTGCGGACCGGCGAGGTCGG
>VGHJ01000013.1 GCA_016868295.1 Betaproteobacteria bacterium
GGCCCACAACCAAGGGCCTGGCCAACTCCGTCGCGCTCTCTGTCATAGGTGTCCACGTTGATGTACGTGGACACCATCATCCACAACCGCCGACCACAGTGCCAGACGCCGTCAATAGAGCGCTTACGTTAAATCCGCGTCTCGCCGCGTCGACCTGTCCAAGCTCAGTGACCGGCAGATCGAGGCCCTTCCTGAGGATGTTTTTTTGGCGTCGCTCGATGAGAAAACGCGGCGGCTTTGCCGCGCCGCCTTCCGGCTGAAAGGCGCCTTCAAGGCCGGGCGGTGAGGTTCGTCCTCGATACCAACGTCCTCGTCCATCTTGCCAATCAGGCGCCCGGCTGGCGCCGCATCGCGCTGCGCATGAAAAAGCACAGCGGCGCCTATGGCGTTTCCGCCATCTCGGCCTATTGAGCTATACCGCATGCTGCGCGACGGCCGCGCCGGCGCCGACAAAGTGCAGCGCCTGAAAAAACTCGTCGCGGAAGCACCTGTATTCCCGTTCAGCAAGCGCGCCGCCAGCGCCGCCGTGGATCTGGAATCGACTCTCGCCGCTCAGCCCATCGGGCAATTCGACCTGCTGATCGCCGCCCATGCGCTCTCCATGGGGGCGGTGTGTGTGACCGACAACGAAAATGAGTTCCGGCGCGTGACGGGCTTGAAGATCGAGAATTGGCGCCGGCCTTAGGCCGCCACACGCGCCAGCATCAAGCCGAGGCTGGCTTCCAGCTTCATTTGCCGCCGATACCACCAGACTGACTTTTCCGCCTGATCGAGGGCTTCCTGCAGGCGCTCCAGCTCGCGCGTGAGGCGGGCGGCTTCGTGCTTGAGCCTGTATCGTTCCTGGTTGTCGTAGAAGATCGCCTTGAGGTCGCCGGCCTCGAAGCCGCGCCGCCAGCCGGGCAGGTACAGCAGGCCATCGGCGCCGATGTAAATATCCTCCCATTCCCGGCCGAGGATCTCGGCAAGGTCAATTCTTTTTCTCTGCATGAGCCTCCCCCTTTCAGAGGGCGGGGAGGTTAGAGCAGGGCGAGGCGCTGGCCGGGCAGCAGCTGACGGACGGCCGTTTTGAAGGCGCCGGCGGCTTTTTCTTTCCGGCGCTTCGATTTGACATAATACGGATTATGCGTAAAATAATCGGGCAAAGGAAACCACGAGCTTTATTCCTTCGCCCCTGCCTTTTTCAGCAAATCGGCTATTTGTGAATGGTTTCCGAGAATCGCCCATTTCAGCGCGCTTGCGCCCTCGGGTGTCATGATATCGATGTCCGCACCAGCCCCGAGAAGAATCCTGACCACTTCTATATGGCCATTCCTCGCCGCCAGCATGAGCGCCGTGGCGAGATTGGGGGCCATGTGGTCGATTTCGGCATCCTTTTCCAGGAGAAAACGGACCATGTCCTGATGGCCGTTGAACGCTGCGTACATGAGAGGCGTCCAGCCGGCATGGTTCACCTGGGCGCCGGCCGCTACCAGCATCCGGGCTATCTCGATATGGCCCCTGATCGCCGCCATCATGAGGGGCGTATCGCCATACTGGTTCTTGACCCGGACACGCGCGCGGTGATTGATGAGAAAGCGCACGAGCTCGGCATTGCCTTTTTCCACGGCCAGCATCAAGAGCGAGTTTCCTGATTTGTCGACCGTATTGACGTCCATGCCGCGCTCGAGGATGGTTGTTACGGTCTGTGTTTCATTGTCCTCGATCGCCTTGAGCAGATCGTCATAAACACCGGCCTGCGCCGCACCGGCGATCAACAAGGCCAGGCCAAGGCTTATGGCACGCAATTGTCCTTTTCTGTTATCCATGGAAGTCGAATTCAATTCAGGTTTACCTTGAATAGCCGGCAGAAATTCTCCGTTGTCGCTTGCGCCACGGCCTCAACCGGAAGATTACGCAATCGGGCGATCTCCTCGGCAACATATCGGACATAGGCCGGCTCGTTGGTCTTGCCACGATATGGCACAGGCGCAAGATACGGTGCGTCGGTTTCGATCAATATCCGGTCGAGAGGAACTGACTTGGCTACATCTTTGATTTCTTTAGCATTATTGAACGTTATGATGCCCGAAAAGGATATGTGGAATCCGAGCTCGAGTGCGGCCGAGGCGACTTCCCTGCTCTCGGTAAAACAATGCATGACACCGCCTGCCTCAATGGCACCCTCTTCACGCAACAGGCGCAAGGTGTCTTCCGCGGCATCCCGTGTGTGAACAATCAATGGCTTGCCGCATTGCCTGGCTGCACGAATATGAACCCTGAAGCGATCCCTCTGCCATTCCGGGCGATCCTTGTGCCAATAGTAGTCGAGGCCCGTTTCCCCGATGCCGATCACTTTCGGGTGGCTGGCCAGCCAGACGAGTTGATCGATGCTCGGCTCGATGCCCTCCTGGTGTTCCGGATGTACGCCAACCGACGCGTAGAGGCAGTCGTGCGTTGCTGCCATATCAAGAACGGTTTCGATGTTCTCCAGGCTGACGCCTATGCAGACGGCAGCAAAAACACCAGAACTATTCATTGATTCAATGACTTGACCAAGGCGGCCGGAGAGTTCCGGAAAGTCGAGGTGGCAATGCGAATCGACCAGCATGCCGGCCGATCAGATGGTATGGGTCTGGCGGCCAGCCGGGTATCCGGCGAGGATCGTTTCGATCTTGCGCTTGGCGGATTGGCCAGATTCATCCTCGCTGAACTGGACGCCTATTCCTTGCGTCTTGTTGTTCTGTGCCCCGGCCGGCGTGACCCATACGACACTTCCTGCAATGGGCAACTTGCCAGGCTCTTCCATGAGCGAAAGGAGCATGAAAACCTCATCCCCGATGGCATAGGGTTTGGCTGTCGGAACGAAGATGCCGCCGCGCTTCAGGTAAGGCATATACGCAGCATAAAGCGCTGATTTTGAATTGATATTCAGCGATAGGACACTCGGGCGGGCGCCGGCTGCCTGTGGCTTGACGGGTTCAGACATGATCTGCCTTCAATTGACCCCCTTGAGGGTTCGCGCGTAGCGGGACAACAAGTCTTCCAGAAAGAGCCTAGGATTCAAGGGATGTTGCGCAACCGCCTTGATTCTTAAGAGTTCATTGTAGCAGTCAAACAGTGCCATCAGGGATGCCCTGGCTGCAATCGCGTGCAATTCCTTGTGCTTGTGCGGGTGATACCAAACCTTGCCGCTAAGCTTCAGCGAGAGCAGGTCAAAAACCCATTTCTGCAGCCAAATCACCAAGGTACGTTTGTCCAGATTGGTTTCGGAGGCTTGCTCACCCTTCAGCCAGGTTTCCCACCTCCCGGCAACGCTGACCGGTCCGGTTTGATCGATCTGCTGGACATCGCGGTAGAACTCATCCAGTTTCGTAAGCTGTCCTGCCTCGGCGCTGGCCAGCAACGGCATGCCGCCCGCGTGAGGCAGCAGTTCATCTGCCTTTGTCAGACCGCTTTGCCTTAACCATGATAAGGACTGGGCTTCATCTGGTTTGGGAAAATTGATTACATGGCAACGGCTGAGAATCGTTGGCAAGAGCCTCTTCTTGTTGTGACTTACCAATATAAACAGCGTACTTGAAATAGGTTCTTCGAGTGCTTTGAGAAGTGAATTGGCAGTCGCCATATTCATCGCCTCGGCCGGCTGGATAAGAATGACGCGTGCGCCGCTGCGATGGGTTCCGACCGCCAGAAAGTCGTCCAGCTGGCGGATCTGGTCGATCCTTATCTGATCCGACTTTTTCTTTCCGCTGCCGCTCTCCGGTTCGGAGGTTTCGTCGCCGTTTGCCTCGCCACCACCCGGCTCGATGCGCCTGAAATCGGGATGGTTGCCAGATGCGAACCACGTGCAGGACGGACATCGGCCGCAAGCCTGGCTAGTCCCCGCAGCCGCTTCACAAAGCATTCGCTCCGCCAGCGCTTCGGCAAAGGCAAGTTTACCTCCGCCTTGGGCGCCCGCCAGCAGGAGTGCGTGCGGCATCCTTTCCGGCCTTGTCAGAAGCCGGATCCAATGGTGTTCGTTCCAGCTAAATATCATTATTATTAATATATAGCAAACATAACTTCAAGTTCTTTCTGAATTTCGCCGACCGATTTCCCCGCATCGATGACGCGCATTCTTTGAGGGTATCGTGTTGCTCGAACCAGGTAGGCTTCCCTGACGCGCTGGAAGAAATCACGCGTTTCCTGTTCGAAGCGATCGGGCGCATTGCCCGTGCCGGCCAGCCTTGAACAAGCCAGATCGGCCGGCAGGTCGAAAACCAGCGTCAGATCGGGCTGGAATCCTTCCTGGACCCAGTTTTCCAGCGCCATGAGTTTCTCGGGGGACAAACCCCTGCCGCCCCCCTGGTAGGCAAACGAGGCGTCGGTAAACCGGTCGGATACGACCCATTTGCCCGAATCCAGCGCCGGCAGGATCAGTTTCGCCAAATGCTCGCGGCGCGCGGCAAACATGAGAAGCGCCTCTGTTTCGATGTGCATGGGTTCGGACAGCAACAGGGCGCGCAGCTTCTCGCCGAGTTCAGTGCCGCCCGGTTCGCGCGTGGCCACGACCTCCCTGCCCCGTTTTCGCAGATGCTCGACCAGCCAGGCATGGTGGGTGCTTTTCCCAGCCCCGTCGATTCCTTCAAGCGTGATGAACTTGCCGCGCATCATTTGCCCTTGCGTAACTGGTATTTCGCCACGGCCCTGTTGTGTTCATCGAGGGTTCGCGAAAACTCGCTCGAGCCGTCGCCACGCGCAACGAAATACAGCATGTCGGAACGGGCCGGCTGCATGACGGCCTGGATCGACGCCAGCCCCGGCATAGCGATCGGCGTCGGCGGCAGGCCAGGGCGAGTATAGGTGTTGAACGGGCCATCCGTCAGCAGATCCCGCTTTCGCAGGTTGCCATCGAATTTCTCGCCCAATCCGTAAATGACCGTCGGGTCGGTTTGCAGAACCATTCCACGCTTCAGTCGGTTGGCGAAGACCGCGGCAATTAGGGCCCGGTCGGCCGACTGCCCGGTCTCTTTTTCCACGATGGAGGCCATGATGAGGGCCTCATATGGCGAAGCATAGGGAACGGCAGGGGCGCGCACCTCCCAGGCCATCAGCAGCGTGCGTTTCATGGACCGATGCGCCCGTTTGAGGATGTCGAGGTCGCTCGACCCCTTGGCAAACAGGTAAGTGTCCGGAAAGAACCAGCCTTCGGCCGGCCCCTCCAAGCCCAGCCGTTCGAGGATCTGACGTTCCTCCATTCCTGCGGTGTCGTGTCGCACATGGGCATGGGCATTCAGCGCCTCGCGCATCTGCCGGAAGGTCCAGCCCTCGACAAAGAGGATATCGGTCTGGGTTACGTCGCCGCGCGAGAGTTTTTCCAGCAACAGCAAGGGCGTGATGCCGGATTCGACCTGGTAGCTGCCAGCCTTGATGGCGGTGGCCTTGCCCAAGGCGCGCCCGAGCAGGGTAAATTGCCACCCAGACAATGGCAGGCCCGCTGCCTCGATCTGGTTGGCCGCCGCACGCAGGCTGCTGCCGGGGGTGATGGTGAAGTCGGTCGGACTGGCACTGAGCTTCAACCCGGCCGTGGCAAACCAGGCCATCCAGCCCACGAATGCCAAGGCGCACGCCAAGCCCATGCCTGACAGGCGCAGCAGCCAGCGCATCATCGGTGAGGGGTTGAATGGGGCGGGAACGACACGAAGCTATAATACCTCACCCCCCATCGGACCCAGCAGACATGAACCAGAATTGGCTCGATTTTCTGTCAGCGCACGCTGCGCGCATCGAAGCAGGCGAAGCAGTTCATTTCGGCGATGCCCAGACGGAACTGAGTTTGGCGCAGACCGAAACCATCCTTGCCCCCCTCACCCATTTCAGCCTGATCCGGGCCGCCGGCGAGGAGGCGCCCGCCTTCCTGCACAACCTGCTCTCGAACGACGTCCAGCACCTCGATCAGGACCATGCCGAGCGCGCCAGCTTCTGCAGCCCCAAGGGACGCATGCTGGCCGATTTCATGATCTGGCGCGAAGGACACGACACCCTTCTGCAGCTCTCGGCCGACATCCAGCCGGCCATGCTGAAGAAGCTGTCGATGTACATCCTGCGCTCCAAGGCCAGGCTGACGGATGCGGGCAGCGAGATCGTCCTGCTGGGCATGGCGGGCAGCGGCATGGCCGAAGCGCTCAAGGCTGTCGGCGCCGAGTTGCCCGCCGCCGCCATGGGAATAACGCGTTTTTCCGGGGGCAAGGTGATTCGCTTGGACGAAACACGCTGCCAGCTTGCCGTTGCCGCCGGCGCCGCGGATCAGGCCTGGCGCGCCTTGGCCAATGCGGCACGGCCCGTCGGTACGCCCGTCTGGCGCTGGCTCGAGATAATTGCGGGCGTCCCGCATATCCGCCAGGCTACCCAGGATGAATTCGTGCCGCAGATGGCCAATCAGGATCTGCTCGGCGGCTTGAGCTTCACGAAAGGCTGTTACCCGGGGCAGGAAATCGTGGCCCGCACCAAGTACCTGGGCAAGGTCAAGCGGCGCACCTACCGCGCGCGCATCGATGGCAATGGCCCCGTTCCCGGCACGGATCTCTATAGTGCCGACCTGCCCGACCAGTCCTGCGGCAAGGTGATCGAGGCGGCGCCCGCTCCCTCCGGCGGCTGCGAACTTCTGGCTTCGATGCTGATGTCGAGCGCCGAGAGCGGCGACATCCATGTCGGCGCCGCCGACGGTCCGCGCCTGGCCTTCCTCCCCCTGCCCTACGCCCTCGAATAGCCGCGGCGGGCATGTGCCTGATCCTGCTTGCGTGGCGTGCCCACCCGGACTACCCGCTGGTGGTGGCGGCGAACCGCGACGAGTTCTTCGCGCGCCGTACCGCGGCGGCTGACTTTTGGAGCGACGCGCCGCACGTTCTTGCCGGGCGCGATCTCGAAGCCGACGGCACCTGGCTCGGCGTCACGCGACAGGGCCGCTTCGCCGCGCTGACGAACTACCGCGATCCCGCGCGCAATCGCAGCGTCACGTCCTCGCGCGGCGAACTCGTCAGCCGCTTCCTGACCGGCGCGCAGCGCGGGCCGGACTATCTCGCCGAACTCGAAGCCAGGGCGGATCGCTACAACGGCTTCAATCTGATCTTCGGCGATGCGCGGGAACTCTGGTGCTTTTCCAACTGCGGCGAGGGCGAACGCCGCCTGGAGCCCGGCATCTATGGGCTGTCGAACCACCTCCTCGACACGCCCTGGCCCAAGGTCGTGCAGGGCAAGTCGGCGCTGGGCGCAGCGCTGCAGGCCTTGCCGGAGGTTGCGCCGCTGTTCGATCTCCTCTGCGACGACCGCATCGCGCCCGACGAGGCGCTGCCGCGCACCGGCGTCAGCCTGGAATGGGAGCGGCTCCTCTCGGCGGCCTTCATCCGCATGCCGGGCTACGGCACGCGCTCGTCGACCGTACTGGTCATGGATCGCCAGCCCCGCCTGCGCTTCGTCGAGCAAACCTATCTGCCGGACGGCGTGCAAGGCGAGCGGGTGGACAAGGTGTTCCCCCTCGAGGCGCCGTCCCGCAGGGACTGACTTTTCCCTGCCGGAATTACTCGATGATCTCGACGGGGGTGCCGGCGGGTGTCAGGTCGAACAGTTCGACGATGTCGCTGTTGCGCATGCGCACGCAGCCGATCGAACCCGGCCTGCCCAGTTCGCTGCCGTCGGGCGTGCCGTGGATGTAGATGAAGCGGCGCATGGTGTCCACGTCGCCGAGCCGGTTGCGTCCCGGCTCGCAGCCGGAGAGCCAGAGGATGCGGGTGAGGATCCAGTCGCGGCCGGGATGCCTGTCGGCCAGTTCGCGCGAATAAATCTCTCCGGTGGGCCGCCGCCGCACGAAGACTGCGTTCTCCGGCTGCTCCGCCCCGATCTTCGCGCGCACGACGTGCCGGCCGCGCGGCGTGCAGTTGCTGCCGCGCTGCTCGCCAGGTCCCATCTTGGAAGTGGATACGCTGTAGCTGTGCCGGCATTTGCCCGTGTCGTCGAACAGGTCCAGCGTCTGGCGCGAGAGGCTGATGCGGATCTTCATCTCAGGCCACCTCGGTTCGCGAGCGTCGGGCGGCGAAGAAGCTGGACAGCAGGGCGCCGCACTCCTCCGCCAGCACGCCGCCCGTCACTTCGGCATGGAAGTTCAGGCGCGGCTCGGCGAACAGGTCCACCACGCTGCCGCAGGCGCCCGTCTTGGGATCGTTGGCGCCGTAGATGACGCGGGCGATGCGCGCATGGATGATGGCGCCGGAGCACATGACGCAGGGTTCCAGCGTGACGTACAGATCGCAGCCGGGCAGCCGGTAGTTGCCGAGCCGCTGCGCCGCGTCGCGCAGGGCGACGATCTCGGCGTGCGCCGCGGGATCGTGGCGCGAGATCGGCGCATTGAAGCCGCGCCCGACGATTTCGCCCTCCCTGACGACGACGGCGCCGACCGGCACCTCGCCGGCGGATCCGCCTTCGCGCGCCAACTCGAGCGCGGCCTGCATGAAGGCGGCGTCGGTAGCGCTCATTCCCACTCGATGGTCGCCGGCGGCTTGCCCGAGATGTCGTAGACGACGCGGTTGATGCCGCGCACTTCGTTGATGATGCGGTTCGAGACCTTGGCCAGCAGGCCGTAGGGCAGCTCGGCCCAGTGGGCGGTCATGAAGTCCTGCGTCTCGACGGCGCGCAGGGCGACCACGTTCTCGTAGGTGCGCCCGTCGCCCATGACGCCGACCGAGCGCACCGGCAGGAAGACGGCGAAGGCCTGCGAAGTCTTCTCGTACCAGCCGGCGGCGCGCAACTCGTCGATGAAGATGGCGTCGGCGCGGCGCAGCAACTCGGCGTACTCCCGCTTCACCTCGCCGAGGATGCGCACGCCGAGGCCGGGGCCCGGGAAGGGATGGCGGTACACCATGTCGTGCGGCAGGCCGAGGGCCACGCCGAGTTCGCGCACCTCGTCCTTGAACAGCTCGCGCAAGGGCTCGAGCAGCTTGAGGTGCAGCGTCTCGGGCAGGCCGCCGACGTTGTGGTGGCTCTTGATGGTGTGCGCCTTCTTGGTCTTGGCGCCGGCCGACTCGATCACGTCCGGGTAGATGGTGCCCTGCGCCAGCCACTTGGCCTGCGGCAGCTTCTTCGCCTCGGCCTGGAACACCTCGACGAACTCGGCGCCGATGATGCGGCGCTTCTGCTCCGGATCGGTGACGCCGGCCAGCTTGCCGAGGAACGCGCCGCTGGCGTCGACATGGACGACCTTGACGCCGAGGCTGCGCGCGAAGGTCTTCATCACCTGCTCCGCCTCGTTCAGGCGCAGCAGGCCGTTGTCGACGAAGACGCAGGTCAGCTGGTCGCCGATGGCGCGGTGGATCAGCGCCGCCGCGACGGAGGAATCGACGCCGCCGGAAAGCCCGAGGATGACTTCCTCCTGGCCGACCTGCTCGCGGATCTTCGCCACCGCCTCGCCGATGTAGTCGGGCATGTTCCAGTCGCCCGTGCAGCCGCAGATGTCGAGAACGAAGCGGGCGATGATGGCCTTGCCCTGGATGGTGTGCGTCACCTCGGGGTGGAACTGCACGCCGTAGAAGCGCCGCGCCTCGTCCGCCATGCCGGCGATGGGCGTCGAATCGTTGCTGGCGATGACCTTGAACCCCGGCGGCAGTTCGGTGACCTTGTCGCCGTGGCTCATCCAGACGTCGAGCAGGCCGTGGCCTTCGGCGTTGACGCTGTCCTGGATGCCTGCCAGGAGTTTGAAATGGCCGCGGGCGCGGATCTCGGCATAGCCGAACTCGCGCTTCTTCGCCGGCTCCACCTTGCCGCCGAGCTGCGCCGCCATGGTCTGCATGCCGTAGCAGATGCCGAGCACCGGCACGCCGAGTTCGAAGACGGCCTGGGCGGCGCGGTAGGCCTGCTCTTCATAAACCGAGTTCGGTCCGCCGGAGAGGATGATGCCGACCGGTGCGAATTCGCGGATGAAGGCTTCGGATACGTCGTAGGGATGCAGTTCGCAATAAACCTGCTGCTCGCGCACGCGGCGGGCGATCAGTTGCGAGTATTGCGCCCCGAAATCGAGGATGAGGATTTTTTTGTGCATGGCGGCTGCGCCTTGCGGCGCTTATTCGACGCGGTAGTTGGGCGCTTCCTTGACGATCTGCACGTCGTGCACATGCGACTCGCGCACGCCGGCCGAGGTGATCTCGACGAACTCGGCGCGGCTGCGCATCTCGTCGATGCCGTTCGAGCCGACGTAGCCCATGCTGGCGCGCAATCCGCCCATGAGCTGGTGAATCACGGCGCCGACCGGGCCCTTGTAAGGCACGCGGCCCTCGATGCCTTCCGGCACCAGCTTCTCGACGTTCGCGTCGGCTTCCTGGAAATAGCGGTCCGCCGCGCCCTGCTGCATGGCGCCGAGCGAGCCCATGCCGCGGTAGGACTTGTACGAGCGGCCCTGGAAGAGTTCGATCTCGCCGGGCGCTTCTTCCGTGCCGGCGAAAAGGCCGCCCAGCATCACGGCATAGGCGCCGGCGGCGATGGCCTTGGAGATGTCTCCCGAGTAGCGGATGCCGCCGTCGGCGATGAGCGGCACGCCGCTGTCGCGCAACGCGCCGGCGACGTTGTCGATGGCGGTGATCTGCGGCACGCCGACGCCGGCGACGATGCGCGTGGTGCAAATCGAACCGGGACCGATGCCGACCTTGACGCCGTCCGCGCCATGGTCGACCAGGGCGCGTGCGGCATTGGCCGTGGCGATGTTGCCGCCAACGACATCCACCCTGGGGAAGCGCGTCTTGATCCATTTGACGCGGTCGAGCACGCCCTGCGCGTGGCCATGCGCGGTATCGACCACCAGCAGATCGACGCCGGCCTCGACCAGCAGCTCGGCGCGCTCCTCGGTGCCGGGGCCGACGCCGATGGCCGCGCCGACGCGCAGGCGGCCGAAATCGTCCTTGCAGGCAAAGGGATGCTCCGTCGACTTGAGGATGTCCTTGACCGTGATCAGACCGCGCAGTTCGAAGTCACCGTTGATCACCAGCACGCGCTCGAGACGGTGCTTGTGCATCAGCGACTTGGCTTCGTCGGGCGTGGCGCCTTCCTTCACCGTCACCAGCCGTTCGCGCGACGTCATGATGTTGCGCACCGGCTGATCGAGCTTGGTCTCGAAGCGCAGGTCACGGTTGGTGACGATGCCGACCACCCGATTGCCTTCGACCACGGGCAGGCCTGAAATGCGGTGCTGGCGCGTCAGGTTCAGGACCTCACGCACCGTCATGTTGGGCGGGATGGTGATCGGATCCTTGAGCACGCCGGACTCGAAGCGCTTCACCTTGGCTACCTCGGCGGCCTGGGCGCGCGGCGGCAAGTTCTTGTGCACGATGCCGATGCCGCCCTCCTGGGCCAGGGCGATGGCCAGGCGCGCCTCGGTCACGGTGTCCATGGCGGCCGACAACAGCGGGATGTTCAGGCGAATGTTGCGCGACACCTGGGTGGCCAGGCTGACATCGCGGGGCAAAATGGTGGAATGGGCGGGGACGAGCAGGACGTCGTCGAAGGTGAGTGCCTTTGTTATCACTCGCATGGCTTTCAACCTCGTTTCCAAAAACGTATTATACGCAGGTGCCGCAAGAGCGGCAAACGTATGGGAGACGGAGATGCACGCGATTGCCGGACTGCTTCTGGCTATGCTTGCAGCCCTTGCGTGGGGCGGCGAAATCTATACCTGGAAGGATGCCAGCGGCAAGATTCATTACTCCGACACCCCGCCCGCGGGTACTGAGACCCAGATGATGCGCGGCGGCGTCCAGGCCGGCGGCACGCCTTCTTCCGCGCCGTCGAAAAGCGTGGCGGAACAGAACATGGAGTTCCGCAAGCGCAAGCAGGAATCCGACAAGGCGCGCGCCAAGGCGGACAAGGAAAGGAGCGACTCCGAAGAAGCCCGCAGCAATTGCGAGCAGGCGAAAAGGCAGTTGCAGGCGCTGGAGTCCGGTCAGCGCATGAGCCGGGTCAACGAGGCGGGAGAGAACATCCCGATGGATGACGAAGCCCGCGCCAGGGAAATCGATCAAACACGGAAGAGCGTGCAGTCCTGGTGCAAGTAGCCTATTCGAGGTCGCCACCGCCCTTTGTCATCGCCTTGCCTTCGTCCGCCCTCTTCTTGCGCACTTCCTTCGGATCGGCGATCAGCGGACGGTAGATCTCGACCCTGTCGCGGTCCCTCAAAACCGCGTCGAGCCGGCTCAGTTTGCCGAAAATGCCGACCTTGTTCTTCTTCAGGTCGATCTCCTCGTGCTTTTGCAGCAGCCCCGATGCCTCGATCGCCTGTTGAACGGTGCTGCCCTCGGGCATGGACAGATGCACCAGTTCCTGACGCTGCGGCAGGGCATAGGCGATCTCGATGGAAACCGATCCGTTCTCAGCCATTTTTCGGATACACCTGTTCAGCCCGCCTGACGAAGGAATCGACGAAGGTGTTGGCGATGTGGTGGAAGACCGGGCCGAGCGCCTTCTCCAGCAGCTTGCTCGAGAACTCGTAATGCAGCTGGAAGTCGACCTTGCAGGCCGTGTCGCCGAGCGGCTTGAAATGCCAGCAGCCGTCGAGATGTTCGAACGGGCCGTGGCGCAGGTTGATCTTCATGTAGCGCGGCGCCTCCTTGTCGTTCTCGGTCGAGAAGTCGGCCTTGATGCCGTGGTAGTTGATATGCAGCGTGGCGACCGTGCTGACTTCGTCGCGATGGATCAACTCCGTGCCGCCGCACCAGGGCAGGAACTGCGGGTAATCCTCGACTCGATCGACCAGATCGAACATCTGCCCGACGCTGAATTCGATCAGGACGGATTTCCTGACTTCGGCCATGGCCGCCACATGCTATAGAATCGTGCGAATTCTATCGCAAAAGACCGCATGAGCATCGTCGACAACAAGAAGGCCTTCCACGACTATTTCATCGAGGAGCGCTTCGAGGCCGGTCTCGCGCTGGAGGGCTGGGAAGTGAAGGCCATCCGCGCCGGACGCGTGCAGATCAAGGAGGCCTACGTCATCCTGCGCGGCGGGGAGGTTTTTTTGATCGGCTGCCACATCAGCCCCCTGCCGACGGCCTCAACCCATGTCCAGCCCGATCCCGTGCGCACGCGCAAGCTGCTGCTCCATGCGGCGGAGATCAGCAAGCTGATCGGCAAGGTCGAGCGCGCCGGATATGCACTCGTGCCGCTGGACCTTCATTACGGCAAGGGCCGGGTGAAGCTCGCCATCGGACTGGCCCACGGCAAGAAGCAGCACGACAAACGCGACACGGAGAAAAAGCGAGACTGGGAGCGCGAGAAGCAGCGCTTGATGAGGACGAAGGCCTGATCAGGCCTTGAATCTGCCCAGTACGCCGCGCACAGCCTCCTGCACGTCCGCCGGCAGCACGATCATCTTCGCATTCTCCGATCCTGCGAGATGGGTGATCGAGGCGATGTATTTCTCGCCCAGCAGATAAAGCATCGGCGTGTCGTGTTCGCCGATCGCCAGCGTGATCCGCTTGATTGCCTCGGATGAGGACTCTGCCAGCGTCACTTGTGCGTCGGCATCCCTGCGCGCGGCTTCGAGTCTTGCCTCGGCCTGCAGGATGGTGGCCTGCTTCTCCCCTTCCGCCTTGGTCACCATGGCCTTTCTCTCGCGCTCGGCCGCCGCCTGCATTTCCATCGCCTTCTGCATCGATTGCGATGGCTTGATGTCCTGGATCTCGACGGACTTGACCGTCAGCCCCCAATCCACGGCTTCGTCGGCAATGCTTTCGCGCAGGCGCACCTTGATCTTGTCGCGGCTGGAGAGGGCCTGGTCGAGTTCCATCTCGCCGGTGATCGAACGCAGCGTGGTCATGATCAGGTTGCGGATGGCTTCGGCGAAGTCCACCACGCCGTAGACCGCCTTGACCGGGTCGGTCACCTTGATGAAGGCGATGGCGTTGGTGAGGATCACCGCGTTGTCCTTGGTAATGACCTCCTGTTCCTGCACGTCGAGGATGATGTCCTTGGTCACCACCTTGTAGGCGATGCGGTCGATGTAGGGGACGACGATGTTCAGTCCCGGGTGCAGCGTGGTGTTGTATTTTCCCAGGCGCTCGACGATCCATTCCTCGCCTTGCGGCACGATGCGCACGCCCTTCCAGATGGTGACCAGGGCAAAGGCGAAGATTGCGACGACGACGATGAAGCCAGCGCTCATGGAATTCTCCTCAGACCTTGCCTACCTTGAGAAAACTGCCTTCGATGCCAAGCACCCGCACCCGCTCGCCGGACTTGATCGCCTCGTCGGCTATGCATTCCCAGACTTCCGATCCGACCAGCGGCTTCTGGAAGCGCACCTGCCCCTTGTTGTAGGGCTCGACGTCCCGTATGAGCATGCCGATCTCGCCGACGATATTGGAATCCGCCATGCCGACCTTGGTCTTGTGCATGCCGGGCTTGAAGATGCGGAACCAGAGCACGACCATCGCCACCGAGGCCACGGTCCAGGTCAGCAATTGCGCCGTCAGGCCGAGCGAGGGCACGACCAGCACCACGACCGACACCAGCAGCGCGCCCAGCCCGAACCAGACGATGAAAAACGCCGGCACCGCCAACTCGGCCATGACCAGTCCGATGCCCAGCACCGCCCAATGCCACCATTCGGGTTGCATTCGAATCTCCGTTTCCGAACCTGTCGCTATTCTGGCAGATTGGCGCGCGGTCTGCTCAGCCTCGAGGCAGCGCTCATCCCCCGGCCTGCTTCTGGCGCACTTCCTCGAACAGGCAAACAGCGGCGGCGGCAGCCACATTCAGCGATTCCGCGCCGCCTGGCATGGGAATCCGGACCGAACGGGCCGTCAGCGTCTCCAGCCCGGGCGACAAGCCGGCCCCCTCGTTGCCGAACAGCCAGGCAACAGGGCCGGTCAGGTCCAATGCATAGAGCGACTGGCGGCTGGCAAGGCTGGTCGACACGCTCATGCCGGGGTAAGCCTGCAGGATCGCGGCCAGATCGGCATGCCCCTGGATGCTCAACTGAAAATGGGCGCCCATCGCCGCGCGCAGCACGCGAGGCGACCAGGCCTGGGCGCAGCCGCGGCCGAGAAAGACCTCGGACATGCCGGCAGCCGCGGCGGTGCGCAGGATCGAACCGAGGTTGCCCGCATCCTGAATGGCGTCGAGCAGCACGCAGGAGCCGTCGTGCCCCGTGCGCGGCCTGGCAGCAGGAATCCCGATCATGGCGAGCACCCCGCTCGGCGTGCTGACGGGACTGACTTCTGCGAACAGGGCATCGGGCAGCAGGATCGTCGCAGTCCGCGGGTGCTCCAGCAGAAAACGCCGGAGTTCGTCCGACCCGGCGCCCTGTTCGTTGAGCACGAGGAGTTCGGGCACGCCGTGGCGCGCAGTGTAGGCGTCCACCAGGTGCATGCCGTCGAGCAGGGTGCGGTTGCGGCTGCGGCGCTCGCGGGAGGAGCCCGCGAGCGCGCGCAACTCCTTGAAGGTCGGGTTGTCGCGGGAGGTGATTTTCTTCATGTTCGCGCCAAAGTATATTGTGAATCCCATGCCGCCGCCCAAGGTTTGCATCGTCACGCCCGCCCCGCCCGCCTCGCGCGCAGGCAATCGCAACACGGCCCTGCGCTGGGCGCGCATCCTCAGGCGACTCGGCTGCCGCGTAGTGATCGAGACGCATTGGGGCGGCAGGCCCTGCGATCTCCTCGTGGCGCTGCATGCGCGAAAAAGCCGGCCGTCGCTGGTCGATTTCAGGGCGCGGTATCCGGCCCGCCCGGCCGTCCTCGCCCTGACCGGCACCGACCTCTACCGCGATATCCGCGAGGACGAGGAAGCAGCCGGCGCGCTCGACCTGGCCGACCGCCTGATCGTGCTGCAGGAGGAAGCGCTCGATCCGCTGGCGGCGGCGCAGCGGCGCAAGGCGCGCGTCATCCACCAGTCCTTCGAAGCAACTCTTCGCCACGCGCCGCCGACCCGTTCCTTTCGAGCATGCGTGCTGGGTCACTTGCGCGAGGAGAAGGATCCCTTCCTCGTCGTGGCCGCCCTGCGCCTGATGGCCGGAGAAGCGCTCGAAGTCGTCCATGCCGGTGCCGCGCTGGGCGCCGGCATGGCGCGCGACGCGAAGCGTCACATGCGCGCGGATCCGCGCTACCTCTGGCTCGGCGAACTGCCCCACTGGCGGGCCATGCGCCTGCTGTCGCGCAGCCACGTCATGGTGATCAGTTCGCTCATGGAGGGGGGAGCGCACGTGGTGTCGGAAGCCATCGCGCTAGGCGTCCCCGTCATCGCATCGGACATACCGGGCAATCGCGGCCTGCTCGGCAAGAGCTATCCCGCCCTTTTCCCTGCAGGCGATCCGGCTTCCCTGGCGGTGCTGATCCGGCGGGCCATGAACGAGCCGGATTGTCTGCGCAGGCTCGGCCGTGCCGTGCGGCAGAAACGCCATTTGGTCGATCCTCGAGCCGAGGAACGCGCATGGCGGGCCCTGCTGGACGAACTTGGCCTGTGCGGCCGCGTTGACTGAAACGCCCTCGGGCTAGGTGAGCAACTCGCGCACCGGCCGGAAGCTGCGACGGTGGATTTCCGCCACCCCATGCCGCCTGAGCGCGGCGAGGTGATCGGCGGTAGGGTAGCCCTTGTGCCTGTCGAGGCCGTACTGCGGATAGAGCGCGTGCAGGCGCTGCATTTCCGCGTCGCGCGCCGTCTTGGCCAGGACCGAGGCGGCCGAGATGGCCGCCACCGTGCTGTCCCCCCTGATCACGGCGCGCACGGGCAGACCGATGTTCGGGCACTGCGTGCCGTCGACCAGCACTTCGTCTGGAATCAGGTTAAGCGCCTCGACCGCGCGGCGCATGGCCAGCAGGGTTGCCTGGAGGATGTTGAGCGCATCGATCTCATCGACGCTGGCGAAAGCCACCGACCAGGCCAGCGCCTGCTCCCGTATGCGCGGCGCCAGCTGCTCGCGGCTGCGCTCGGACAGCTTCTTCGAATCCGCCAGTCCCTGCAGCGGCCGACCAGCATCGAGGAGGATGACGGCTGCGGCGTAGACCGGTCCGGCCAGCGGCCCCCTGCCCGCCTCGTCCACGCCGCAGACCAGTCGATGCGTCATGCAGGCTGTCCCGCCAGGCAGGACACGATTGCCTCGGCCGCGCGTTCCGCCGAGTTTTGCCGCAGCGTCAGATGCAAGCGCTCGAAAACGCCCGCAATGCGCTGTCGGCTGTCGCGATCCTCGACCAGATTGCCCAGCGCCTGAGCCAGGTTCTCCGGGCTGGCGTCGTCCTGCAGGAATTCGGGCACCACGAAGCGTCCCGCCAGAATGTTCGGCAGGCCGACATAAGGCTGATAGCCCATATGCCTCAGGATGCGCCAACTCCAGGGCGACATGCGGTAGGCGATGACCATGGGCTTTTTCACGAGCGCCGCTTCCAGGGTCGCCGTGCCGGAGGCCACCAGGACCGCATCCGCGGCCGCCATGGCATCCTGGGCGTGCCCGAACAGGCGGGTAATGGGCAGATCGGCGGCGTTCCTCCGGTAGAGCGCGAGTTCGAACATGTCGCGCGTTTCCCGCGTCGCCAGGGGCACGAGAAACCGGGCCTGGGGATAACGCTCATGCAGCCGCTTCGCCGTTTCGATGAACGTGTCGGCCATGTACTGGAGTTCGGATTGCCGGCTGCCGGGCAGCAGCGCAAAAACGATTTGGTCCTGCGGCAGGTTCAGCCGCTCGCGCACGTAGAACTGGCTGATTTCCAGCGGAATCACGTCGGCCAGGGGATGGCCGACATAGGTCACCGGAATGTTCTGTCGACGATAGAGATCTTCCTCGAAGGGGAACAGCGCCAGCATGTGGCAGACCGATTTTGCGATGGCATGGATGCGTCCGCCGCGCCAGGCCCAGATCGACGGACTGACGTAATGGACGGTGGTGACGCCGGCCGCCTTCAGCCGCTTTTCGAGGTCCAGGTTGAAGTCCGGCGCGTCGACGCCGACAAAGGCCCGCGGCGGCTCATCGAGGAGCTGAGCCAGGAATTTACGCCGTATGCCTGAAATCTCGCGGTAATGGCGCAGCACCTCGACATAGCCTCGCACCGAGAGTTTCTCCGAAGGCACGATGGCCTGGAATCCGGCCGCCTCCATTTTCGGGCCGCCGATGCCGAAGAAATGCGCCTCAGGCAGACGTTTCCGCAGGGCCGTGATGAGGTGGCTGGCCAGCAGGTCCCCCGAGGCCTCTCCGGCCACCATGGCGATGCGTAGCGTTTCGGGCATGCGACCGGCCTAGCGAACGATGCCGCGGCCCGGTGTGGCGAGAAACTCGGCGAGCAAAGTCAGTTCCGGCGACACGGCGGCTTCCTTGGTGATCGCATCTCGCGCCTCCTCGAGCGTCAGGCCGGATCGATAAATCTGCTTGTAGGCGCGCTTGATGGCCGTGATCGATTCGGCGCTGAAGCCGCGGCGCTTCAGCCCGACGGCGTTGATGCCGTGCGGCTGGGCGTTATGGCCGGCCGCCATGACGTAGGGCGGCAGGTCTTGCAGGAGCACGGTATTCACCGCCGTCATGCTGTGCGCGCCGATGCGCACGAACTGGTGCACCCCGGTGAAGCCGCCGAGGATGACGTAATCGCCGACAAGGACGTGTCCCGCCAGTTGTGCATTGTTGGCGAAGATGGTGTGGTTGCCGACCTGGCAATCGTGGGCCAGGTGGACGTAGGCCATGATCCAGTTGTCCGAACCGAGCCTGGTCACGCCGGCATCCTGTGCCGTGCCGCAGTTGAAGGTGCAGAACTCCCTGATCGTGTTGCGGTCGCCGATCTCCAGCCGCGTCGGCTCGCCCGCGTATTTCTTGTCCTGCGGAACCTCCCCGAGGGAGGAAAACTGGAATAACCGGTTATCGCGGCCGATGCGGGTGTGTCCGTGGATGACGACATGCGGCCCGACCGTCGTGCCGTCGCCGATTTCGACGTGCTCGCCGACAATGGAATAGGCGCCAATGCCGACGCCGGCACCGAGTTGCGCGCCGGGATGGACGATGGCCGTCGGATGGATGTTCGTCGCGCTCATTCGATCGCGCGCAGGGTGCACATGAGTTCCGCCTCGGCGGCGACCTTGCCGTCCACCTTGGCCTGTGCGGCATATTTCCAGATGCTGCGCTTGATCGAGTGGATGGAAACCTCGAGCACCAGTTGGTCGCCGGGCGTCACCGGCCGCTTGAAGCGCGCCCCGTCGATGCCGACGAAGTAATACACCGACTGGTCGTCCGACTTGCCGCCCATGGTCTTGAATGAAAGAAGCGCCGCGGCCTGCGCCATGGCCTCGATCACCAGCACGCCGGGCATGACGGAATGATGCGGATAGTGTCCGGGAAAGAACGGCTCGTTGTAGGTGACGTTCTTGATGGCGACGATGCGCTCGCCCGGCACGACTTCGATGACCCGGTCGACCAGCAGCATCGGGTAACGGTGCGGCAGGTACTCGAGGATCTCGTTGATGTCCATATGGCTCAATTTCCTCCCTCCAATTGCGCAAGGCGCGCTTCCAGTTCGCGAATCCTGTCCGCCATGGCCTCCAGGTGCCGCAGCCGTGCGGCATTCTTCATCCAGGCGCGGTGAGGCTCGATCGGCATGGCGCCCGTGTAGGTACCCGGCTGCGTGATCGACTTGCTCACCAGCGTGAACGCCGAGACATTCACGTCGTCCGCGATGTTCAAATGGCCCAGGACGACGGCCCCGCCGCCGAAGGTGCAGCGCTTGCCGATGCGGGTGCTGCCCGCCACGCCGACGCAGCCGGCCATCGCGGTATGGGCGCCGACATGAACGTTGTGCGCGATCTGGACCTGATTGTCGATCTTGACGCCGTTCTCGATCACCGTGTCGCCCAGCGCGCCTCGGTCGATCGTCGTGTTGGCGCCGATTTCGACGTCGTCTCCGATCACGACGCGGCCAATCTGGGGAATCTTCGTCCAGCTGCCGTCGGCTTCCCGCGCCATGCCGAAGCCGTCTGCGCCGACCACGGCGCCGGAATGCAGGATGGCGTTTCTGCCGATGATACAGCCCGCGTAAACCGTGACGCGCGGGTAAAGCAGCGAGTCGTCCCCGATGCGCACGCCCCTGCCGAGCATGCAGCCGGCTCCGATGGACGCATCCGCGCCGATCAGCACGTCTTCATCGACAAAGGCCAAGGCCCCGACATGCACGGTCGCGGGCAGTTCGGAAAGCACGACGGCGCTGGGATGAATCCCGGCCGATGCGGTCGTTGCGGGGTTGAGCAGCCGGACGACCCGCGCGAAATACGCATAGGGGTTGTCGCAGACGATGTGCGGGCGGGCGCAGTCTTGCGCTGCCGTGGGCGCCAGGATCACCGCGCCGGCCCGGGTGGACTTCAGTTGCTTGCGGTACTTCGCGTTGGCGAAAAAGGCGATCCGGTCCTCTGCGGCCTGTTCCAGCGTGGCCACCTGCCTGATGCGCAGCGTCGCGTCGCCGACGAGGCGGCCGCCTAGATGCGCGACGATTTCGCCCAGGCTGACGCCTTCATCGCCCCCGGCCATGCATGCATCTTACTTGGCGTCAGCCAAGGCCTTGATGACCTTGTCCGTGATGTCGATCTTGGGCGACGCATAGACCGCCTCCTGCATGATGACATCGTATTTTTCGGCCTCGGCGATCGCCTTGATCGCCTTGTTGGCTCGTTCGAGCACGGCCGCGAGTTCCTCGTTGCGGCGCTGGTTCAGGTCCTCGCGGAATTCGCGCTGCTTGCGCTGGAAGTCGCGGTTCAGGTCGTTCAGCTCGCGTTCCTTGTTCCGCTTATCCGATTCCGACATGGTGACCGCGTTCTTTTCCAGGCTTTCCTGCAGCGTCTGCAATTGCTTGGCCATGCGCTGCATGTCCTGATCGCGCTTCTCGAATTCCTTCTCGATTTTCTTCTGGGCGCGCACGGCGGGGGCGGCCTCGCGGAAAATCTTCTCGGTATTGACGAAGCCGATCTTGGATTGGGCCGCCGCCGGCAGCGCAATCAGGCCGAGCAGTGCAAAGAAAAAAAGTTTGTTCAACATAAGTCTCCTGCGAATGTAAGCCTCAGAATGAGGTCCCCATCTGGAACTGGAAGCGCTCGATCTGGTCTCCCGACTGCTTGTTGAGCGGCTGGGCGACGCTGAACTTGAGCGGTCCGAAGGGCGAAGCCCAGGCAACCGACACCCCGATACTGTACCGCAAATCGGACAGACGCATCTTGGCCCCCGCGCCCCAGACATAGCCGGTGTCGAGGAAGCCTCCCGCGCGCAAGGTCTTGTCCATGCCGAAGCCCGGCACCGGCATGAGGAATTCCAGATTGCCGACCAGCCTGCGGTTGCCGCCGAGGGCATCTTTTTCGTGGGGCGCCACGTCGTGCGGCCCGAGGGAGCCAGTCTTGAAGCCGCGCACCGACCCGACGCCACCGGCATAGAAATTCCGGTAAAAGGGCAAGCCCTGACCGCTGTATCCATTGCCGTAACCGACTTCACCGTTGAGCATCAATGTGATGTCTTTCGTCATGGGCCAGAACACCTGATGCTGATAGTTGAGCTTGTAGAACTTCATGTCGGCGCCGGGCAAGCCGACCTCGCCGTAGGCGCGCTGCACGGTACCCTTGGTGGTGTAGATCAGGCTGTCGCGCTGATCGTTGGTCCAATTCGTGTTGAGCAATAGCGTTGTGTTGTCGTTGCCGTAATCTCGGACGAAATGCTCGTACTTAAGCGGGCTGTTGGCATAGGTGGTGACATCGGTCTTGTCCCATGACAGGCCGACGCCGATGGCATTGTCTTCGGCGATGGGGAAGCCATAGCGCACGCCGAGCCCGTACGACGAGGTCTTGTAGTTGGCGACGCCCGTCGATTTCGCGTCGAGGTCGCGGCGATAGATGTCGAAGCCTCGGCTGACCCCGTCGATGGTGTGATAGGGATCGGTGAATGACAGCGAGTAGACCTTGTTCACCTTGCCGGAATTGACGCGGACGGCGACATGCCGGCCGCTGCCGAAGACGTTGTTCTGCGACACCGAGCCGGACAGGACGACGCCTTCGGAACTGGAAATGCCGGCGCCGAACATGATGTTGCCGGTGTTTTTTTCCTTCACGTTCAGATTGACGTCGACCTGGTCGGTCGTGCCGGGCACGGGCGGCGTTTCGATGTTCACTTCGTCGAAGTAGCCGAGCTTGTCCACGCGGCTGCGCGTCCTGTTGACCCTGTCGCCGTCGTACCAGGCCCCCTCCATCTGCCGCGCCTCGCGCCGGATGACCTCGTCGCGCGTCTTCGTGTTTCCGGTGACGTTGATTCGGCGCACGTAGACGCGCCTGCCCGGATCGATGAAGATCGTGAAGGCGACCTCCTTCTTCTCCTTGTCTATCTCGGGCGCGGCGTTGACGTTGGCGAAGGCATAACCCTCGTTGCCGAGCTTGTCGGTGATCTGTTTTGTCGTATCGACCAACTTTTCGCGCGAAAAGACCTCGCCCGGCTTGATGGTGACGAGCTTGCGGATTTCGTCCTCGGGCAGCGTCAGGTCGCCGGTCAGCTTGACCGAGGAGACGGAGTACCTGTCCCCCTCCTTGACATTGATCGTGATGTAGATGTCCCGCTTGTCGGGACTGATGGAAACCTGAGTGGACTCGACGTTGAACTCGAGGTAGCCACGGTTCTGGTAATAGGATTTCAGGCTTTCGAGGTCCGCGGAAAGTTTCTGCTTGGAATACTGGTCGTTCTTTGTGTACCAGCTGATCCAGTTCGGCGTGCGCAGCGCGAAGACGCCCAGCAGGTCCTTTTCCTTGAAGGCCTGCGCGCCCACGATGTTGATCTGGCGGATCTTGGCGACATTCCCCTCGTCCACCGCGAAATTGATGCCGACGCGGTTGCGCTCGAGCGGGGTCACCGTCGTGGTGACCGTGACCGCGTACAGGCCGCGACCCAGGTACTGGCGCTTCAGTTCCTGCTCCGCGCGCTCGAGCAAGGACCGGTCGAATATGCGCGATTCCGCCAATCCGGTTTCCTTGAGGGCCTTCTTGATGGCCTCCTTGTCGAACTCCTTGATGCCGACGAAGTCGATCGAGGCGATGGCCGGGCGCTCTTCCAGCACGACCACGATGACCTGGTTCTCGACCTCGATGCGCACATCCTTGAAGAATCCGGTGGCGAACAGGGCCTTGATCGCCTCCGCGGCCTTCTCGTCGGTCATGGTGTCCCCCACCTTGACCGGCAGATAGCTGAATACCGTGCCGGCTTCGGTGCGCTGGATGCCCTCGACGCGGATATCCTTCACCACGAAAGGTTCGAAGGCGAAGGCCGAAGCCGAGAGCAGCGCCGCTAGCAGGCCGGGAAGTATCTTCTTGTTCATGGGTTCAGCCGGAAACCAGGCGGTTGATGTCGTTGTAGAAGGCAAAAGCCATCAGCATTGCCAGCAGCGCCAAGCCGATCTGCTGGCCGATTTCCATCACGCGTTCTGAAACAGGACCGCCCTTGATTATCTCGACCATATAATACAACAAGTGTCCTCCATCTAATAAGGGGATCGGCAGGAGATTCAGCACGCCGAGGCTGATGCTGATCAACGCCAGGAACTTGATGTAGTACGCCAGCCCGAGCCGGGCCGATTGCCCCGCATAGTCGGCGATGGTCACCGGTCCGCTCAGGTTCTTCCAGGACACCTCCCCCATGATCATGCGCCCCAGCATGGTGAGGCTGAATACGGACGTTTCCCAGGTCTGCTCGGCGGCTTTGCCGATGGCATCGACGGGCCCGTAACGCACCGTCGTCATCAAGGCCGCGCGGTCGATCCCGTCTTCCCTGACGCCGATGCCTATGCGACCAACCCTCTTGCCGCGATCCTCGGCCTCCGACGGCGTCAGTACAACCTCCATGCGCGCCCCTTGGCGCTCCATGGCCATTCGAATCGGCTTGCCGGGCGATTCGCGGATCAGCGCCACCACCTGCGTCCAGGTCTCCGTCGTCAAGCCGTCGATCTCCGCTATGCGGTCTCCTGCGCGAAGCCCCGCCCTGTCGGCCGCGCTGCCGGGCTCGACCCGTCCGATGACCGGCGGCAGCGCCCGACGGTAAAAACGGAAGCCCAACTGGGTCAGAATGTCCCCCTCGAGGTCGGAGGTATCCACCGACGACAGATCCATTCTTCTGAAGGAGATTTCATTGCGCGGATTGATGACCTCCAGGGTTACGCTGCCCTTGGCGAAGGCGCGCTGCAGCAATTCCCAGCGCAACTCCGACCAGGCCGCGATCGCCTGTCCGTCGATGCTGCGCACCAGTTCCCCCTCCTGAAAGCCGGCGCGCTCGGCAGCCGAATGTGAGGCCGGTTTGCCGAAAATGGGGCGGGGTTCGTCGACGCCGTGCGCAAACAGGGCCCAGTACATGACGACGGCCAGGGCGAAGTTCGCCACCGGCCCGGCCAGGACGATGGCGAATCGCTTCCATACCGACTGTCGATTGAAGGCGCGCGGCAGTTCCTGCGCCGGGACCTTCCCCTCCCGCTCGTCGAGCATCTTGACGTAGCCGCCGAGCGGGAAAGCCGCCAGAGCCAATTCGGTCTGATCCCTGCCGAAACGGCGCGACAGCAGCGGCTTGCCAAAGCCGATCGAAAAGCGCAGCACCTTGACGCCGCACCAGCGGGCCACCAGGAAGTGCCCCGCCTCATGCACCACGATCAGCAGGCCAAGCGCCACGATGAACGCGCCCAGATAAAAGAGGAAGTTGCTCATGCCTGCTGCAGGCAGCGCTTTCTGACCAGGCGGCGGGCCGTTTCTCTGGCGGTCGCATCCGCCGCCATGACCGCCGGCAGGTCCTCCACGTCCGCCTGCGGCACGGCCGCGAGGGTTTCCTCTATGATCATCGGAATGCACATGAACGGCATGCCGGCACCAAGAAACGCCTCCACCGCCACCTCGTTGGCGGCATTCAACACTGTCGGCGCATTGCCGCCCCGCTCCAGCGCTTCGAAGGCCAGCCTGAGGCAGGGAAAACGGCTGAAGTCGGGGGGCTCGAAATCGAGCCGGCCGATGCGGTGCAGATCCAGAGGCTCGACCCCTGCCTCGATCCGCTCCGGGTAAGCCAGGGCATGCGCGATCGGGGTGCGCATGTCGGGATTGCCCAACTGGGCAATCACCGAGCCGTCGGCGTACTCGACCATGGAATGGATAACGCTTTGCGGATGGACCACGACCTCGATGCATTCCCGTGCCGCACCGAACAGCCAGTGGGCCTCGATGACCTCCAGACCCTTGTTCATCATGGTTGCCGAATCGACGGATATCTTGCGGCCCATCACCCAGTTGGGATGCGCGCAGGCCTGTTCGGGCGTGACGTCCGCCAGGGTTTCGAGGGACGCATTCCGGAACGGCCCACCGGATGCCGTGAGGAGTATCCTGCGCACCCCTTTTTTCTCTAAACTACTTGAAATATCATTCTGAAGTGATTGAAATATAGCATTATGTTCGCTATCTATCGGTAGCAGAAGTGCCCCGCTTCGTGCCACCTCGGACATGAACACGGGGCCCGCCATGACCAAGGCTTCCTTGTTGGCGAGCAGTACCTTCTTGCCCGCCCGAACGGCCGCAAGGGTGGGCCGCAAGCCGGCGGCACCGACGATGGCGGCCATGACCGCATCCGCGTCGGGCAGGCAGGCCACTTGTTCCAGGGCATCGATTCCAACCAGCACCGAGGTGCCGCAGCCGGCTTGGCGCAACCTTGACTCTAGCTGGGCTGCGACGTCTGCTGCCGGGACCACGGCATAGCGCGGCCTGAAGCGGCAGCATTGCTCGAAAAGCCGATCCGTCTGGCTATGTGCCGTCAGCGCCAGGATCTCGAACCGGTCGGGATGGCGGCCCGCCACATCCAGCGTATTGACTCCGATGGAACCGGTCGCCCCGAGGATCACCAGCTTCTGGCGCTTCATCCCAGACTGGCCTCCCTCAGCAACAGGGTCAGCCCGATCAGCGGCAGCGTGGACGTCAGGCTGTCGATGCGATCCAGCACCCCTCCGTGCCCCGGAAGCAGGGTTCCGCTGTCCTTGATATTCGCCTGGCGCTTGGCCAGGGATTCGAACAAATCGCCCAGAATGCTGACGGCCAGGAGGGCTTCAAGGGCAAACAGCAGGGTGAGCAGGGCCGCAGCCGAGCCCGGCAGGGCACCCGCGGCCCATCCCACGAGCAGGCCGTATGGCACGACGAGGATGGCCGCGCCAGCCACGCCCTCCCAGGACTTCCCCGGACTGATGGAAGGCGCCAGCTTGTGACGTCCGTAGGCCCTGCCGCTGAAATAGGCGGCAATGTCGGCCAGCCAGACAAACGCCATCGCCGCCAGTAGTAACAGCGGACTGACCGTCCTGAGCTGCATCAGGGCAAGGCAGGCCGGCAGCACGACGATCAGGCCGACCAGCGCGCCAGGCCCCTTGCCTATCGACCACCTGGCGCGCAGCCAAAACGGCACGATCATCAGCCAGAAGATGCCCGCAAGCGCGAAGAGCGTCATCAGGATGCCGGGCTGCCGCATCTGGCCGGAGGCCGCGTCGAAAGCGAGCCAGCCCAGGAATGCGCAGAGCGCGAACCCCATTGCCGCGTACGCCCGACGCAGGGCGCCCGACAGCCTGAGCAGGCCCGCCCATTCCCATGCGCCCAGGCCGGCCACCAGGCTGGCAAAGAGCAACCATCCCGCAAACGGCAGCAGGAACAGCACCGCCAGGAATCCGCCCAGCAGCAGCAAAGCGGTGACGACCCGCGTCTTAAGCATTCTCTCGCGTGGCGACGGGTGGGATGGCGTCTTCCGGCAGCGCAAGCGCAGACCGGGCCTGTAGCTGCTCGGAAGTGCGGCCGAAGCGCCGCTCGCGCCGGCGATAGGACTCGATCGCCAGGTCGAGCGACGCGGCATCGAATTCCGGCCAGAGAGTGTCGGTGAAGTAGAACTCGCTGTAGGCCAGTTGCCAGAGCAGGAAATTGCTGATGCGCTGCTCTCCGCCGGTGCGGATGAAGAGATCCGGCTCCGGACCATAATCGAGCGCAAGGTGGGTGGCGAGGTCCTGCTCGGTGAAGCCGGCACGCTTGTCCGGCCGGACGGCCAGCATTTTCTCGATGGCCTGGAGAATGTCCCAGCGGCCGCCGTAGTTGGCGGCGATGGTCAGCGTCAGCCTCGCGTTGGCCGCGGTCAAGGCCTCGCCGCGCTGGATCAGGCTCACGATCTGGGGGTCGAATCGCGACAGATCGCCGATGATGCGGAAACGGATGCCGTTTTCGTGGAGCTTGGCGACCTCCTCCTCCAGCGCGCGCAGGAAGAGCTGCATGAGGAAATTGACTTCTTCCTTGGGCCGGCGCCAGTTCTCCGAACTGAACGCGAACAGGGTCAGATAGGCGACGCCGCGCTCGACGCAGGCGCCGATGATTTCGCGCACCGTCTCGACGCCGCGCCTGTGGCCTGCGACGCGGGGCATGAAACGCTTCTTGGCCCAGCGGCCGTTGCCATCCATGATGATGGCGATGTGGCGCGGCACCCCGCCGACCGGCGGGATGTCCTGGGTGGAACTCGGGAAGAGGGTCACGGCCGCTGCTCCTGGCGCCGCGCGAGGGCCGTCCTCAGACGGCCATCAGGTCGCTTTCCTTCTGGGCCAGCGCCTTGTCGATCTCGGCGATGTGGCGGTCGGTCAGCTTCTGCACGTCCTCCTGCGCGCGCCGCTCGTCGTCCTCGGAGATGGTTTTCGCCTTCATCGCCTCCTTGAGGGCGTGATTGGCGTCGCGGCGCAGGTTGCGCACGGCGACGCGGGCATTCTCGGCCTCGTGGCGCACCACCTTGATCAGGTCCTTGCGCCGCTCCTCGGTCAGCGCCGGCATGGGCACGCGCACCATGTCGCCGACCGTGGACGGGTTGAGCCCGAGGTCGGAGTCGCGGATGGCCTTCTCGATGACCGCCGCCATCTTCTTTTCCCACGGCGCCACGCCGATGGTGCGGGCGTCGATCAGATTGACGTTGGCAACCTGGTTGAGCGGCACCATCGAACCGTAATAGTCCACCTGGACGTGGTCGAGGATGCCGGCGTGGGCGCGGCCGGTGCGCACCTTGCCGAGGTCGTTCTTCAGCGCCTCGAGGGACTTCTGCATCTTCTGTTCAGTGGATTTCTTGAGCTCGGGAATCATCTACATCGCTCCTAACAATGCACCATGGTTCCTTCATCTTCCCCCAGCACGACCCGTTTGAGCGCGCCGGCCTTGAAGATGCTGAAGACGTTGATGGGCAGCCTCTGGTCGCGGCACAGGGCCAGCGCCGTGGCATCCATCACCTGGAGATTCCTGCCGATCGCCTCGTCGAAGCTGACGCGATGGTAGCGCGTGGCGGACGGATCCTTCTTCGGGTCTGCGGTATAGACGCCGTCCACCTTGGTCGCCTTGAGCACGATCTCGGCGCCGATCTCCGAGCCGCGCAGGGCGGCGGCGGTGTCGGTGGTGAAGAAGGGGTTGCCGGTGCCGGCGGCGAAGACCACGATCTTGCCTTCTTCAAGGTAGCGGATCGCCTTGCCGCGGATGTAGGGTTCGACCACCTGCTCGATGTTGAGCGCCGACTGCACGCGGCCATTCAAGCCGGCCTGGCGCATGGCGTCGGCCAGCGCCATGGCGTTCATCACCGTGGCCAGCATGCCCATGTAGTCGGCCGTGGCACGATCCATGCCGCCGGCGGCTCCGGCCAGGCCACGGAAGATGTTTCCGCCGCCGATGACCACGCCGATCTCGACCCCCAGGTCGGCCACCGACTTGATCTCGGCGACGATGCCCGCCAGCGTTTCCCGGTTGATGCCGTAGGCGTCGTTGCCCATGAGGGCCTCGCCCGACAGCTTGAGCAGGATGCGCTTGTAGGCGGGTGTGCCCATCAGCTTAGCGAGCGGCGGCCGCGGCGGCCTGGGCCGCCACTTCTGCAGCGAAGTCGTTGGAACGCTTTTCCAGGCCCTCGCCCACCACGTAGAGCTGGAAGCCTGTGACGGCGGCGCCCTTCGCCTTGAGCAACTGCTCGATGGTCTGCTTGCCGTCCTCGGCCTTGACGAAGACCTGGCCGAGCAGCGTGACTTCCTTGAGGTACTTCTGCACCGTGCCCTCGGCGATCTTCTCCAGCATGGCCTCCGGCTTGCCTGCCTCGCGCGCCTTCTCGACGGCGATGCGGCGCTCGGTGTCGAGCAGGTCGGCCGGCACGCCGGAAGCGTCGAGCGCCTTCGGCTTGGAGGCGGCGATGTGCATGGCGACGTCCTTGGCCAGGATATCGTCGCCGCCCACCATGTCCACCAGCACGCCGATCTTGGCGCCGCCGTGGATGTAGCTCACCAGCTTGCCCTTCGCCTCGAAGCGGGCGAAGCGGCGGATCGACATGTTCTCGCCGATCTTGCCCACCAGCGCCGTGCGCGTGGCTTCCACCGTGGCCCCGTTCAAAGTCAGTCCCGACAGAGCGGCGGCGTCGGCCGGGTTCTGCTTCGCCACCAGCTCCGCCAGGGCCCTGGTGAATGCCTGGAAGTCGTCGTTCTTGGCGACGAAGTCGGTTTCGCAGTTGACCTCGATGATCGCGCCCAGCTTCGTGTCCGGGGCGATGAAGACGCCGACCACGCCCTCGGCCGCCACGCGCGAAGCGGCCTTGCTCGCCTTGTTGCCCAGCTTGACGCGCAGGATCTCCTCGGCCTTGGCCATGTCGCCGCCGGCTTCCGAGAGAGCCTTCTTGCATTCCATCATCGGCGCGTCGGTCTTCTCGCGCAGCTCTTTAACCATCGAAGCGGTGATTTCCGCCATGCTTGCTCCTGAATTCATGCTGTTGATGCACAGCGGGGCGGCCAGGCCGCCCCGCGGGGTTCTGTCCTGCCGTGGATCAGGCGGCTTCGCCTTCGCCGCCCTCGTCGACCTCGACGAAATCGTCGGACACCATGGCCACGACTTCCTGCACGGTCTGGCTGCGGCCCTCGAGCACCGCATCGGCGGCGCCGCGGGCGTAGAGGCGGATGGCGCGGCTCGAGTCGTCGTTGCCCGGAATGACGTAGGCGACGCCCTCGGGGGTGTGATTGGTGTCGACCACGGCAACCACCGGGATGCCCAGCTTGCCGGCTTCGGTGATGGCGATCTTGTGGTAGCCGACGTCGATGACGAAGATCGCGTCGGGCAGTCCGTTCATGTCCTTGATGCCGCCGATGCTCTTCTCCAGCTTGACCATCTCGCGCTGGAGCATAAGGGCTTCCTTCTTGCCCAGTTTCTCGAAGGTGCCGTCCTGCGACATGGTCTCGAGTTCCTTCAGGCGCTTGATCGACTGCTTGACCGTCTTGAAGTTGGTCAGCATGCCGCCCAGCCAGCGCTCGTCGACGAACGGCGCGCCGGCGCGCAGGGCCTCCTCGCGCACGATTTCGCGCGCCTGGCGCTTGGTGCCGACGAAGAGCACGGTGCCCTTGTTGGCCGACATCTTGCGCAGGAAATTCATCGCCTCCTGGTATTTGACCAGGGTTTTTTCCAGGTTGATGATGTGGATCTTGTTGCGATGGCCGAAGATGAAGGGGGCCATCTTGGGGTTCCAGAAGCGGGTCTGGTGGCCGAAATGGACACCCGCCTCCAGCATTTGACGCATGGTCGTAGACATCAGGTTCTCCGATAAGGGTTGGCCTCCGCCCGGCCGTGCTGCGATGTTGCAAGGCACCCTTTCGGCGCCGGGCGTGCGAATTTTGCCTGTCCGAAGACGGGCAAGACGTGCATTATAGCGGTTTCTTCCCTGTTTTTTCAAGCATAATTCTGTTTTGAAGGGCCCATGTACCGTACCCCCGAAGAGATGAGCATCGTCATCAAGACCCCCGAAGAAATAGAAAAAATGCGGGTCGCCGGCCGCCTGGCCTCGGAAGTCCTCGATTACATCGAACCCCACGTCAGGCCGGGCGTCAGCACGGCCGAACTCGACCGCCTGTGCCACAACTACATGGTCAATGTGCAGGGCTGCATACCGGCACCGCTGAACTATGCCCCGCCCGGCTACCGGCCTTACCCGAAATCGATCTGCGCCTCGGTCAACCGCCAGGTCTGCCACGGCGTGCCCGGCGACAAGGCACTGAAGAAGGGGGACATCGTCAACCTCGACATCACGGTCATCAAGGACGGCTGGCACGGCGACACCAGCCGCATGTTCATCGTCGGCGGCGAGGGTTCCATCCAGGCGCGCCGCCTGTGCGCGGTGACCTACGAATGCCTCTGGATCGGCATCGCCCAGGCGCGGCCGGGCGCGCATCTCGGCGACATCGGCCACGCCATCCAGCGCCATGCCGAATCGAATGGCTTCTCCGTGGTGCGCGAATTCTGCGGCCATGGCATCGGCAGCAAGTTCCACGAGGAGCCGCAGGTGCTGCATTACGGCCGCCCCGGCACCGGCCCGGAACTGCGTCCCGGCATGATCTTCACCATCGAGCCGATGATCAACGCCGGCAAGGCCGCCATCTCCGAACTGCCCGACGGCTGGACCATCGTCACCAAGGACCGCAGCCTGTCCGCCCAGTGGGAGCACACCGTGCTGGTCGGTGAAACCGGCCCGGAGGTGCTGACGCTCTCGGCCGGCGCGCCCGCGAAGCCGAAGCTGCAGGGCTGACATGCCGATCGCGGCCGGCGAAGATCCCGGTGCCCGCCTGCGCCAGCGTGCCCTCCAGCTCAAGGCCGAACTGACCCAGGCGCAGGCCGCGCTCAAGGCCGCCTACAGCGAGCGCGGCGACGCGCTCGCCCTGCTGCGCGGTCGTTGCCAGTTGGTCGACGACGTGCTCAAGGCACTCTGGCAGGAGGCGCGCCTGCCGCTCGGCCTCGCCCTCGTCGCCGTCGGCGGCTACGGCCGGCGCGAGCTCTACCCGGCCTCCGACGTCGACATCCTGCTTCTGCTGCCCGACAACGTCGCGCAAGAAACGGAACGCCAGATCGAGTCGCTCATCGGGCTGTTCTGGGACATCGGCCTCGACATCGGCCACAGCGTGCGCACCATGTGGCAATGCGCCGACGAGGCCGCGCGCGACATCACGGTGCTGACCAACCTGCTCGAATCCCGCCTCGTCTGCGGCAGCCGCGCCCTCTACGGCGAATTCACCGCGCAGATGCGCGCCCGGCTCGATCCCAAGGCCTTTTTCAAGGGCAAGCGCCTCGAGCAGGACGAGCGCCATGCGCGCTACCAGGATACGCCGTACGCCCTGGAGCCGAACTGCAAGGAGAGCCCGGGCGGCCTGCGCGACCTGCAGACCATCCTCTGGATCAGCCGCGCCGCCGGGCTGGGCGATTCGTGGAACGACCTCGCGCGCCGCGGCTTCGTCACGCGCGGCGAGGCCCAGCAACTGAAGGGCCTGGAGACCTTCCTGCGTCATGTCCGCATCCGGCTGCACCATCTCACCGGGCGGCGCGAGGACCGGCTGCTCTTCGACCACCAGGAAGCCGTGGCGGGGCTGTTCGGCGTGGCCGCAAGCAGGGCGCGGCGCGCCTCGGAGCTGCTGATGCAGCGCTACTTTCGCACGGCCAAGTCCGTCGCCCAGCTCAACACCATCCTGCTGCAGAACCTCGCCGCGGAGATATTCCCCGAGGCGAACCGGGTGCCGATCGTCATCAATGCCCGCTTCCAGATGGACCACGAACTGCTCGACGTGCGATCGGAGGACGTCTTCGAGAAATCACCCTCCGCCATCCTCGAGAGCTTCCTCCTCATGCAGCAGCGCTCCGAGCTGAAGGGCATGACGGCGCGCACCCTGCGCGCCCTGTGGCGGGCGCGCCGCCTTGTCGGGCCTGACTTTCGCCGCGATCCTCACAACCGGGCCGCCTTCCTGCAACTCTTCCAGCAGCAGCGCGGCCTGGTGCACGAGTTGCGGCGCATGAACCAGTACGGCATCCTCGGCCGCTACTTGCCGGCCTTCCGCCGCATCGTCTGCCAGATGCAGCACGACCTGTTCCACGTCTACACGGTGGATCAGCACATCCTCATGGTGGTGCGCAACCTGCGCCGCTTCACCATGCCGGAGTTCGCCCACGAGTACCCTTACTGCAGCCGCCTCATCGCCGACTTCGGGAAGCACTGGCTGCTCTATCTCGCCGCCCTCTTCCACGACATCGCCAAGGGGCGCGGCGGCGATCATTCGAAGCAGGGCATGCCGGATGCGCGCCGCTTCTGCCGCGAGCACGGCATGGCCGAGGAAGACACGGCGCTGGTCGTCTGGCTGGTCGAGCACCACCTGTCGATGTCCAACGTCGCCCAGAAGCAGGATCTCGCCAACCCCGAGGTGGTGCGCGCCTTCGCCGCCCTGGTCGGCGACGAGCGGCGGCTGACGGCGCTGTATCTGCTCACCGTGGCCGACATCCGCGGCACCAGCCCCAAGGTCTGGAACGGCTGGAAGGGCAAGCTGCTGGAAGACCTCTTCAATGCCACCCTGCGCCTGCTGCGCGGCGCCACGCCGCAGCAGGCGCTCGGCATCGGCGAGCGGCAGGAGGAGGCGCGCCGCCTGCTGCGCTACCACGGCCTGCGCCAGGGCGTCGAGGACGCCTTCTGGAAGGAACTCGACACGGTGTATTTCCTGCGCCACAACGCCGAGGAGATCGCCTGGCACACGCGCACGCTCTACCACCGTCCCGCGCCGGAACAGCCCGTGGTCAAGGCGCGTCTGCCCCACATCGGCGAGGAAGGCCTGCAGGTCATGGTGTATACACCCGACCAGCCCCACCTCTTCGCCCGCCTGTGCGGTTTCTTCAGCCGGCTCGGCTACAGCATCGCCGAGGCGAAGATCCACACGACGCGGCACGGCTACGCGCTGGACAGCTTCATGCTGCTCGATCCCGACGGCACGCTCGGCAACCGCGACATGCTGAGCCTGATCGAGCACGATCTGGCCGCCCGCCTCGCCCCCGGCGCGGCGCCTGAAAAGGCGGCGAGCGGGCGCATCTCGCGCCAGGTGCGCAATTTCCCGATCACGCCGGAGGTGCAGATCCGCCCGACGGAAAAGCCCGGCCAGTGCCTGCTCTCGATCGTCGCCGCGGACCGTCCCGGCCTGCTGTTCACCGTCGCCTCAACGCTCGACGAGCACAATATCGGCGTGCACACGGCCAAGATCGTCACGCTGGGCGAACGGGTCGAGGACACCTTCCTCGTCAGCGGGGCGGAACTGGCCAAGACGGCCTCGCTGCTGCGCCTGGAGACCGAGCTCCTGGAACGGCTTCAGGTCTGAGAAGCGGTTGCCGGTTCCCAGTTGCCGGTAATCAGTGGCCATCGGCCGATGATGCGGTAGCGCGCGCCCTGCGGCTTCATATCCGATTCGACCAGCACGAAATCCCTGACCGGCCATGCGATGCACAGCTCGCCGGGCGGCGGCCCGCCGTCGCAGCGGGCGTGGCGCAGGAGCGTGACATGGGCGGCGAAGGGGCGATCCTCGGTGCGGAAGCCCGCCGCGTCGAGCTGTCGCGCCAGCGCCGCTGCCAGTTCGCGCAACGCCTCGGGGATGCGGCCGGCCGCGGCCCAGAAGATCCTCTTGCGGGCGAGGCACTGACCGCGATCGAACGACAGGTCGAAGGCCGGCAGCCGGATCGCCTCGGCAATGCCGCGCAGCGCTGCCAGCCGTTCCGGCGTCGTTTCCCCGACGAAGGCCAGGGTCAGGTGCAGGGTGTCCCGGCGCATGCACCGCCCGCCCAGCGCCCGATGCGCCTGCCGCCCCGCCTCCTCGAACTGCCGCGCGACATCCTCGTCGGGCCAGAGGGCAAAGAAGACGCGGCGGCTATCCGGCACGCTCGATCAGGGCCACCGCCTGGGCGGCGATGCCCTCGCCGCGGCCGGTGAAGCCGAGGTTCTCGGTGGTCTTCGCCTTGATGTTGACGCAACCGGTCTCGACGCCGAGGTCGGCGGCGATGTTCGCCGCCATCTCCGCTACGTGCGGCGCCATGCGCGGCGCGCGGGCGATCACCGTGGCGTCAATGTTGACCACGCGATAGCCCGCCCACTCGATGAGTCGCGCCGTCTCGCGCAGCAGCAGGCGGCTGTCGGCGTCCTTGAAGCGGAGGTCGCTGTCCGGGAAATGCCGGCCGATGTCGCCCAGGCCGGCGGCACCGAGCAGGGCATCCGTCACGGCGTGGAGCAGTACGTCGGCGTCCGAGTGGCCAAGCAGGCCGCGCTCGAAGGGGATGTCCACGCCGCCGACGATGAGCTTCCGCCCCGGCACCAGGGCATGGACGTCGAAGCCTTGGCCGATGCGCATCACTTCATCCTTTCGAGCAAGATTTTCTCCGCCAGCGCGAGATCCGAAGGCCAGGTCACTTTCAGGTTGCTCGCGTCGCTTTCCACCAGCAGCGGCCGGCGGCCCAGCGCCTCGACCGCCCCCGCCTCGTCGGTGACGGCACGGTTGCGCGTAAGTGCGTCGCGCAGCAGCCCGAAGCGGAACATCTGCGGCGTCTGCGCCTGCCACAGCCGTTCGCGCGGCACGGTCGCCTCGATGCGGCGGTCGGCGCCGCCCCGCTTCAGGGTATCCGCCACCGGCACGGCGAGGATGCCGCCGGTGGCGTCGTCGCCGGCCTGCTCGATCAGGGCTTCGAGCTGGGCGGCCGACAGACAGGGGCGCGCCGCGTCGTGCACCAGGATCCAGTCGTCGTCAAGCGTGTTCCCGGCGATGGCCTGGAGGCCGTTGAGCACGCTCTCGGCCCGCGTCGCCCCGCCGCAGCGCAGGATGCCCAGCTTGGGGCCGAGCGCGGACCAGTCGAAGCGCGCCCAGCCGTCGTCCTGGACAGCCAGCACCACATACGCCTTCTCGATGCGCGGCGAGGCGCACAGCGTGTCGAGCGCGTGACGGATCATGGGCCGGCCGGCGATCGGGCGGTACTGCTTGGGCAGGTCCTCCCCCATGCGCGTGCCCGTTCCGGCGGCGGGCAGCAAGGCAAAATGTCGCGACATAGCGCGATTGTAATTACAATTCGTGCGACATGGACTTTCACGGACTGCTCGAAGCGCCGCCCCATCTGCAGGCCTTCGTCACCAGCCTCGCCATCGGCCTGCTCATCGGACTCGAGCGCGAGCGGCGGCGCTCGGCCAAGGCGGGGTTGCGCACCTTCGCCCTCGTCGCGCTGCTCGGCACGGTTTCCGGCATGCTGGCGGAGAAAGCCGGCTCCGGCTGGATCCTGGCAGCCGGCCTGCTCGCCGTCGGCGCCATGATCATCGCCGCCTACCTCAAGCAGCCCGACGACGCCGGCGACCCGGGCACCACCTCGGTCGTCGCCCTGCTCGTCTGCTACTGTCTCGGCGCGGCGGTCTGGTACGGCTACGGCACGCTGGCCGTGATGGTGGCCATCGCCACCACCGTCCTGCTCTACTTCAAGGCCGAGCTGCACGGCATCTCGCACCGCCTGACGCCGAAGGACATCATCTCCATCCTGCAGTTCGCCGTGCTGTCCTTCGTCATCCTGCCGATCCTGCCCGATCGCAGCTTCGGCCCCTACGAGGCGTTCAATCCGCACCAGGCCTGGCTCATGGTGGTGCTGGTGTCCGGCGTCTCGCTCGCCGGCTATGCCGCCCTGCGCCTGGCCGGGCCGCAGCACGGTGCGCCGATGATGGGCCTGCTCGGCGGCCTCGTATCGAGCACGGCCACCACCGTGGTCTTCTCGCGCCACGCCCGCAACCATGCCGCGCTCGCGCACAGCGCCATGGTGGTGATCATGATCGCCAGCCTGATGGTGCTGCTGCGCCTGAGCATCATGGCCGCTGTGGTGGCGCCGGCCATCATCGAACCCCTGCTCAAGGTGTTCTCCGGAGGGCTGATCCTCGGCCTGGCCGTCACCGCCTTCGGCTGGCGCCGCCTCGAGACACAGGGCGAACTGCCCTCGCCGGAGGTGCGCAATCCGACCGAGATCCGCACCGCGCTGGCCTTCGGCGCCCTCTACGCCGTGGTTCTGTTGTGCGCCGCCTGGCTCTCGGACGTCGCCGGCCCGCGCGGCATGTACGCCGTGGCGCTCGCCTCCGGCCTGACCGACGTGGACGCCATCACGCTCTCCAGCCTGCGGCTGTTCGCCCTGGACAAGCTGACCGCCGGCCAGGCCGTCACCTCGATCGCCCTTGCCGTGCTGTCCAACCTGACTTTCAAGGCCGGGCTCGTCGTCACCCTCGGCGGCTGGGTGCTGGCGCGCCGCACCCTGCCGGCCATGGCGGCCGTAGCCGCCGGCATCGGGCTCGGCCTGATTCTCGTATAGGCCGATAAGCCCCTTCACTTGGGCCGGCCGGGCGGCGCGGGTACAATACCGCCGCATATTTTTTCTATCCGGACCGACATGACATCCTCGATTTTCGCTGCGGTGGAACTGGCTCCCCGCGATCCCATCCTCGGCCTCAACGAAGCCTTCAACGCCGATGCGCGCGCCACCAAGGTCAACCTTGGCGTCGGCGTGTATTGCGACGACAGTGGCAAGATCCCTCTTCTCGGCGCCGTGCGCGCCGCGGAAAAGGCGCGCCTCGAAGCCATGCCGGCGCGCGGCTACCAGCCCATCGAGGGCCCGGCCAGCTACAACCAGGCGGTGCAGAACCTGCTCTTCGGCGCCGACTCCGACCTGACCAGGGACGGCCGCGTCGTCACCATCGAGGCGCTCGGCGGCACCGGCGCCCTCAAGGTCGGCGCCGACTACCTGAAGCGCCTGCTGCCGGCAGCAAAGGTCTATATCAGCGACCCGAGCTGGGAGAACCACCGCGCCCTGTTCGAGTCGGCCGGCTTCGCGGTCGAGAACTACCCCTATTACGACGCCGCCACCAAGGGCGTGAACTTCGCCGGCATGAAGTCCTGCCTGGCGGGTCTGCCGGCCGGCACCATCGTCGTGCTGCACGCCTGCTGCCACAACCCGACCGGCGCCGACCTCAGCGAGGGGCAATGGAAGGAAGTGGTCGAGGCCATCCGCACACGCGGCCTCGTCGCCTTCATCGACATGGCCTACCAGGGCTTCGCCGACGGCATCGAACCCGACGCGCTGGCGCTCAAGCTGTTCGCCGCCTCCGGCCTGCAGTTCTTCGTCTCGAGCTCGTTTTCCAAATCCTTCTCGCTCTACGGCGAGCGGGTCGGCGCCCTGTCCATCGTCACGGCGAGCAAGGACGAGTCGGCGCGCGTGATGTCGCAGGTCAAGCGCGTCGTGCGCACCAACTACTCCAACCCGCCGACCCACGGCGGCGCCATCGTCGCGGCAGTGCTCTCAAGCCCAGGGCTGCGCAAGCAGTGGGAAGAGGAACTCGCCGGCATGCGCGACCGCATCCGCGCCATGCGCACCGGGCTGGTGGAGAAGCTCAAGGCGCGCGGCGTGGCGCAGGACTTCTCCTTCGTGGCGAATCAGCGTGGCATGTTCTCCTACACCGGGCTCACGGCCGAGCAGGTCGAACGGCTGAAATCCGAGTTCGGCATCTACGCCGTCGGCACCGGACGCATCTGCCTCGCCGCGCTGAACACGCGCAACATCGACTACGTCGCCGACGCCATTGCCGCCGTCATCAAGTAGGGGCGGCAGCGGGAAGGCAAACGGGCGCCGCGGCGCCCGTTTTGCCTCGGAAGGCCGTACGCTAGCGGCCCCGCGTGCCGGCGTGAGCAGAGGTTCCTTCGCCGTGCCGCCGACGATCAGCGGCACGCGGATCGTCGTCGCCGAGCTTTTCAATTCGATCTCGACGTTCCCGCTCAACTGTTTCTCCGGCGTGATGTTCATGGCGCCCGACGCCTTGAACAGGCCGGAAGTCAGCCGCAGGTCCCCCAGACGTGCGCCCTGAGCGTCGGTGCGCAGGCTGCCGGACAGCTGCTCGAACCGCGTCACTCCGCCGCGGGTGGGTGTGCGGCTGGTGTTGCGTGCGGCCTCGCCGAGGTCGAAGCCGCCGATCGATCCGCGCCGGACCTCGAACGTGGCCTGGGCCTTCAGCGCGTTGGACAGCCTCGCAAAACTTTCTGCCTGGCCTTCCAGAAGAAGCCTGCCGCTCACCTCGCCGCCGCCGCCGAATTCCGATTCGAGTGCCGACAGCACCTTGGTCAGGCTCAGGCGCTTCATGTCCGCGTCCCACTTCAGCCGCGTGTCGCGTGCCCATTCGAGCAACAGGGAGCCGGCGACGATCCCGTCCAGGGTCCTGCCTTCCAGCTTGCCCAGTTCCAGCCCGCCCGGCTTCAATTCGCCCTGCGCTTCGAGGAAATCGAATTTCAATGCCGGTTTCGTCGGCAGGACCCAGGCGTAGGCCGTGGCAACGAGGCGGTAGCCCTCCTTGCCCGGCTGCAGCTCCAGCCTGAGCGTGCCGTCGCTGTTCTTCAACTGTATCTTGCCCGGGGCGCCGGACATCTCCACTTCGCCGCCGAATCCGCCGAACGTATGGCCCGCGACCGTGAGGCTGAGATCGTTCAGGCGCAAGACGCGGATGTCCAGACCGGGTGCGCCGCCCGCCCCTGCCAGCCGGCCGAGCGCCTCGGCCTTCACCTGCACCCGCTCCAGCACGACATCGCGCACGACGGTCGTCTGGCCGGTGAGGGAGAGGAACTCCGGCATCACCCTGGCCTTGCCGACGGTCATGTGCCCCCCCTTCCCCACGCTGATATTGCCGAGCGCGATGTGCGGCGAGGGCAGAAAGGCAAATCCGATTTCGCCGATCCTGACGGGGTCCTTCAGGGCTGCCGAGAGCTTCTGCTCGATGCCCGGCAGGTAGCGGCCAAAGGGGAACAGCGCGGCCGCCAGCGCCAGGATGACGAGGAGGCCGACGAGCCCGCCCAGAATCAGGAGCGGCCAGCTGAGGGCGAGGCGGGAGCCGCCGCGAAGGGGTTTCAGGTCGGCTTCGAAGGCCGTCGGCGCTACCGCATACTCGTCGTTGCGCGCCTGTTTCGCGGACGGTTTTCCTTTGGGCAGGAGGGCCTTGATGCGATCGAGCCACCCCGGGCCCTCCGCCTTGGCATCTGGAGCCTTCGCCGGCTTGGCGAGGGGCGGCGGGATGGACTCGTATTCCGGCGCGGAAAGGACGATTTCCTCGATGACCGGCGCCTGAGGCTCCGTCGGCGGCACGATCGGACTGCCCGGCTGCGGCGGAATCTCGGAGGTCATGAGAGGCACTTCGTCCGCCACGGGTTCGGGCGGTTGCGAATGCGATGCGGCGCCGGCAGGGAACGTCTCCACGATCAACCGGCTGTCGAGCAACTCGGTCAGGGCCGCCTGCGTGGCGTTCTCGTTACCGAAGCGCTTGGCCAGGTCGGCCACGCTGGCGCGGCCGTCGACCATGATGAGGATGTTGCGCAGATTGCGCTGGACCAGACGCGTGCGCTGGCGCACCGCTTCCTCGCCCTCCGGAGTCTTGATGTAAACCGTGTCCCTGTCCATTTTTTTTCTGCCCAGCAAGGAATGCGGCCATTCTACCCGCCAACGTCTACCGCCAACGTCTGTCGCCAACGTCTTGACGCACTGCAGTGAAGTGTCTACCATTCGCGCCTCGGCAATTCCCCGATAGCTCAGTCGGTAGAGCAACGGACTGTTAATCCGTGTGTCCCTGGTTCGAGCCCAGGTCGGGGAGCCACCCCTCCCTCCCCTTCGTTCCCATGCAATGCATCGCCCGGGTGAGCGCTTGCCCGGAATCCTAATCTTCATTTTAATCAACGACGAGTGTCGCCCGCCGACGACACGGACCAACCTGGAAAGTCAGTCCCTGCGGGACGGCGTGCATGCCGTAGCGCAGCCGCTGCCGGCGGAGCAGTTGCCGCAGCCCTTCTCCTCGCGGAACGGGCCGAGCTCGGGATGCCGCGCGGCGAAACGGCGGTAGAGATTCTGCACGGCGATGCCCCCTGCCAGGAGGGCGAAGATCAGGCCGATGGCGACGAGATAGGTCGTCATCCGCCGCCGAGCCCGGCAAAGCCCATGAAGGCCATCGACAGCAGCCCGGCCAGCATCAGCGACAGCGCCGTGCCCTGCGCCACGCCCGGCACGCTGGAGAGCTGCAGGCGCTCGCGCACGCTGGCCATCAGCACCAGCGCCAGGGTGAAGCCGGCGCCGCCGCCGAAGCTGAACACCATGGCCTGGGCGAAGCTGTATTCGCGCGCCGTCTGGAACAGCGCCACGCCGAGCACGGCGCAGTTGGTGGTGATCAGCGGCAGGTAGATGCCGAGTGCGCGAAACAGCGCCGGGCTGGTCTTCTTGAGAAACATCTCGACCAGCTGCACCGCCGAGGCGATCACCACGATGTAGGAGATGAGACGCAGGAACTCGAGCTGGAACGCCGTCAGCAGCAGGTTCAGGCCGAAGGCGCAGAGCGAAGCCACCAGCATGACGAAGGTCGTGGCGATGCCCATCGGGAAGGCCGTTTCCAGCCGCGCCGAAACGCCGAGGAAGGGACACAGGCCGAGGAACATCGCCAGCACGAAGTTGTTGGCCAGCACCGCAGCGAGGAAGATCTGGCCGAGCGACTCAGGCGCCATGGCCGCCTCCCGGCGCCGCCAGGCGCGCCTCCTGGCGGCGCTTCAGCGCCGAGAACAGCAGCAGCCAGGCGCCGAGCACGATGAAGCCGCCGGGCGGCAGCACCATCACCACCCAGGGCTGGAAGTTCGGCCCGAAGAGCGACACGCCGAACAGCGTGCCGGCGCCGAGCACCTCGCGCACCGCGCCGAGGGCGAACAGGCCGATGACGAAGCCGATGCTCATGCCGAGCGCGTTCACCATCGCGGCGATCGGCGGATGCTTCGAGGCATGCGCCTCGGCGCGGCCGAGGATGATGCAGTTCACCACGATCAGCTGGATGAAAGCGCCGAGGGCGTCGTAGATCTCGAGGCTCACCGCCTGGATGACGTAGTCGACCACCGTGACGAAGGTGGCGATGATGACGATGTAGGTGGCGATGCGCACCTCCTTCGGCACCAGCTTGCGCAGCAGCGACACCAGGCCGCAGGAGCACACCAGGACGAACATCGTCGCCAGTCCCATCGACAGGGCGTTCACCGCCGAGACCGACACCGCCAGCACCGGGCACATGCCCAGCACCATGACGAACACCGGGTTCTGGCGCCAGATGCCTTCCATGAACTCGTCGAAGGTTTTGGCTTGTGAGAGGTCGTTCATGGCTCCCTTTTCTGCAGTTTGCCGATGTCCGGCGCCAGTTTCGGCAGCAGCAACTGCGCGGAGTCGTTGATCGCCTTGCCCACCGCGCGCGAGGTGACCGTGGCGCCGGCGATGGCATCGATCTCCCAGGCCTTGGTCTTGGTGCCTTGCTTGACCACCTTCACCTCATTGGCCAGCGCCGACAGTTCGGCGTTGAGCTTCACGTCGAGCGCTTCGAAGTTAGCAAGGAAGGCCTTGTCCGTGACGATCTTGTCGCCGATGCCCGGCGTCTCCTTCGACGCCACCAGGCCGAAGCCGGTGATGCACTGGCAGACGGGCGAATAGCCGTAGAGGATGCGCACCGTGTCGGCGTAGCCCTTGGCCGCGCCCTCGGCGGCGATGCCGGCCAGAACGCCTTCCGCGTCGTAAGCGACATAGAACTTCAATGCGCCGGGCACCGTTTCGCCACCGGCCGGCCGGATGCCCTGCGGCGTCGCCTGCCATTCGGCCATCGATTTCGCCGCCGGTATGACCTTGAACACGGTGCGCTCCAGCGCCAGACGGCGGTTGGCCGCCGCCGCGTCGTAGGTGCCCTGGTAGGCGCCGACGATGATCAGGCCGCAGACGGTCGATACCAGGCCGAGCGTCTTCACCAGCGAGGTCGCCGGCGTCGCCTGCGGCGGAGTCGGAGCGATGGGCGTGCTCATGTCTTCTTCGGCTTGTTCTTGAGGAAGCGCTTCTTCGGCGTCTTCGCCGAGGCTTCCTCGCGCGAGATGTAGTCGGGATGCATCGTGTAGGAGGCCGACTTCCTGGCGTGGATAGAAGCGCCCTTGCCGAACGGTGTCGGCTGGGTGACGCGCTCGATCAGCGGCGTCGCCGCGTTGCCGATGAGGATGGCGTACATGACCCCTTCCGGCAGGCCGCTGTAGTAGCGGATCATCACGGTCAGCACGCCGATCAGGCCGCCGTAGAGCCACATGCCGCGCGGCGTCACGGGCGAGGTGGCCATGTCGGTCGCCATGTACACCGCGCCGAGCACGAGGCCGCCCGAGAACAGCATGAAGAACGGATCGGGGTACTTCGTGCCAAAGGCGGCGTAAATGATCAGCGCCGACAAACCAGCGCTGCCGAGCACGGCAACGGGAATGCGCCAGTCCATGAATCTGCGCAGCGCCAGATAGGCACCGCACAGCACGATCAGCAGCGGCGACGGCCCGACCGCCATGTGGCCGGCAAGCGAAGTCACCAGGTCCCAGGCCGGTGTGACGAAACCCTCGAACTTCCACCGGGCCAGGGGTGATGCGCTGGCCATGGCGTCATACTGCATGGCCTTCAGCCAGGCCGCGGTATCGGCCGGCGCCATCAGCGGCCAGGCCAGCGAGGACGGAATGAACTCGGTGAAGCGCCCGGGCAGGAAGGACGGCGTGTAGGTGGCGATCGCCGCCGGGAAGGCCGCCTGCACGAAGGCGCGGCCGACCAGCGCCGGGTTGAAGACGTTGAAACCGATGCCGCCGAAGAGCGCCTTGCCCAACGCGATGGCGGAAATGCCGGCCACCGCGCCCATCCACAGCGGAAAGCCCGGCGGCAGGGTCAGCGCCAGCAGCAGGCCGGTGATGGTGGCGGAGAAATCGGACAGGCTGCCGGCCTGGGTGCCGGTGCGCACGAAGGCGCGCTCGGTGAGCAGACAGGCGGCGGTGACGACGAGGATCGACGCCGCCGCCGAGAGGCCGTACTGGTAGACGAAGAAGGCGCAGATCGGCAGCAGCGAATAGACGACGTTCGCCATGATCTGCTCGACGCTGCGCGGCCCCTTGATGTGCGGCGCGCTGCGTATTTCGACAGAGGCTTTCATGTGCAAAAAACCAAACCGCATTTAACACAGAGATCACAGAGGTACAGAGGGCACAGAGAAAAGCTTTCGTGTTTCTCCTCTGTGTTCTCTGTGCCTCTGTGTCCTCTGTGTTGAAAGAGCTTTCTCACGCCGCCGCCTTTTCGCGCAGAATCTGCTTGGCGACGCGGAACTGCTGCACCAGCGGAATGTTCGAGGGGCAGATCCAGGTGCAGCAGCCGCACTCGAAGCAGTCGCCGAGGTGGTACTGCCCACCCATGGCGTCGTACTCGCGCCGCAACGCGAGCATGCCCAGCATCGAGGGGTTCAGCCCCATCGGGCAGGACTCGACGCACTCGCCGCACTTGATGCAGGGATAGGTCCTGCGGCCCTCGCGCGCCGCCATGTCCTCGCCGCGGAACACGAGCACGCCGGAGACGCCCTTGGTCACCGGCACGTCGAGCGAGGCGATGGCCTGGCCCATCATCGGGCCGCCGAGAATGACTTGCCTGGAATCGTTGGCAACTGAGGCCGGTGCGCCGGCGTAGTCGAGCACGAAGGAGAGCGGCGTGCCGAGCGGCACGCGGTAGTCGCCCGGACGCCCCACGCCGGGCCCGGTGACGGTGACGACGCGCTCGACCAGCCCCTGCCCCGCCGGCAGCAGCCGGCCCAGCGCCGCCAGCGTGCCAACGTTGTTCACGATCATGCCGAGCGACAACGGCAACTTGCCCGAGGGCACCTCGACGCCGAACAGCGCCGTGATGAGCATCTTCTCCGAGCCCTGCGGGTACTTGGTCGGCACTTCCTCGACGAAGACATTGCCGCCCGGCGGCAGCGCCGCGCGCATCGCCGCGGCCGCTTCCGGCTTGTTGTCCTCGACGCCGATGATGGCGCGACTCGCGCCGGTGGCACGCATGGCGTGGCGGATGCCGACCATCAGGTCCCGCGCGTGCTCGACCATCATGCGGTGGTCGCAGGTGAGGTAAGGCTCGCACTCGCAGCCGTTCACCACCAGCGTCTCGACGCTCGCCCCCTCCGGCACCGACAGCTTGGCATGGCTGGGAAAGGCGGCGCCGCCCAGCCCGACCATGCCGGTGCGCTGCACGGCGAGAATGATGTCCTGCGGCGGAAAGGCGTCGAGGTCCTGCGGCGCGCCCCACAGCACTTCCTGCGTCGACGCCTCGTAGACGCGGATGACGATGCTCTCGGTCCACGGCCCGCGCGCGCTGGGGCGCAGCTCGATCGCCTCCACCACCCCGGTGGCCGGTGCGTGCTGCGGCACCGACAGCCAGCCGTTGGCCTCGGCGATGGGTTGGCCGCGCACCACCTCCTCGCCGACGCGCACGATCGGCCGCGACGGCTTGCCGATGTGCTGCGACAGCGGCACCACCAGACGCGGCGCGAACGGCAGCCGGCGGATCGGCCGGTCGGCCGTCAGCTTGCAGCTGGGCGGATGCACGCCGCGCTGGAAGGCCTCGCCGCGGAAGTAGGAGAGCAGTTTCATGGTTGCCAGTTGCCGGTTGCCAGTTGTCGGTGCGGAACGCCAGCGCCTCTTGCTGGCAACCGGAAACCAGCAACTGACAACTGCCTCATCAGTTGTACTTGGCAGCGCGCGCCATCAGCTTCTCGATGCCCGGCTCGCCCATGTTCCAGGGCGTGCCGGGGTGCAGGCAGCCGGCGGTGCACTTCTCGGCGGCCTTGACGAGATCGGCGTACTTTGCCCCCTTCGGGTTCACCACGATGGCCTGCTTCTGGTCGTTGTAGACGAAGACCTTGGGCGCGAGGCTCGTGCACTCGTCGCAGGCGGTGCACTCGGGTGTCTCCACCCACACCGGCTCGTAGCCGTCGGCCGAAGGCGCGGCGGCCGAGGCGGCCATCTGCGGCGCGGCGGCCGGCAGGGCGTCGCCGCCGGCCACGCCCAGGCTGGCGGTGATCTTCTGGATCAGTTCGGCGCGCACCTGGTCGGCCAGCATCTCGCTATCCACCGCGGCGCGACCCAGCCCGGCGACGTCCTTCAGCTGCTTCCAGAAGGCCAGGCGCTCCTCGGTGGCGCGCACCAGGTCCTCGGTGATCAGCAGGCGCATCAGGCGGTTCTTCGGGTCCGTCGCCCAGATGTAGGGGAACTTGCCCTCGCGCTCGTCGCGGTCGAGCTTGAGGAAGTCGGCCACCGGCACCATGTCGTCGTTCCAGGTCTCCGGCGGCGCCTTGCGGAACTGCTTGAGGAAGCGCCCCTCCGTCGCGGCGAAGTCGGCGAAGGTCATCGGCAGATCCATCTTCTGCGCGGAGCCGCTCTCGTCGACGTAGCTCAGGGTGTAGCCCGGCCAGTCCTCCTCGAGCGCCGGGTTCCCCTCGAGGCTGACGCACTCCGAGAAGGTGGTGCCGGCGTCGGGATCGAAGCGGAACAGCGGATAGGCGCGCCCCTCCACCGCCAGCTTGCTCTGGTCCACGCTCTTGTCGTCGCCGATGCCGTGCTCCGGCGGGCAGACGGCGTAGATGTTGAACAGCGCCGGCCGGCGCGCATTGAGGCCGTCGATGTAGCTCTCGATCAGGTGGTTGGTGTGGGCGATGGTGCCCGACATGACGTAGGCCGTGCGGTGCGCCATGCCGATCAGGCTGATCTCCTTGCGCGTCTCCTGCTTGCCGCGCTGGGCGTCACCGAAGGGCGCCATGTCGGATATCTGGCTGATGAAGCCCGAGGTGCAGGCCTGGCCGCCGGTGTTGGAGTACACCTGCGTGTCCACCACCAGCACCTTGATCGGCATGCCCGACATCAGGGCGCGCGACAGGTTCTGGAAGCCGATGTCGTACATGGCGCCGTCGCCGCCGATCGAGACCACCGGCGGGCAGAGCAGCCACTCCTCCTCGGAAAAGTCATGCCAGGTGAAGCGGCGGAAGAAATCCTCGTGCTTTTCGCTGTTGTACTCGCCGGAAAGCTCGAGCTCGGCCATGCGCACCGCCTTGAAGCCCTCCGCCATCTTCGCCATGTGGCCTTCGAAAATGCCCATCGCCACGGAAGGGCTGTCCTGGAACAGGTGGCTGGTCCAGGGGAAGGGATAGGGGTGGAAGGGATAGGTCGAGCCCCACACCGAGGTGCAGCCGGTGGCGTTGATGATGCCCATCTCGGCGCGGCCGCGCCTGGTCGGGCCCTCGACGTAGCGCCACTTCAGGTCCTTCAGCTTCTCGATGAGCTGGGTCGCCCACTTCACCCAGGCCGGGTCGAGCGGCCGCGAGGGCTTGTTCTCCATGATCTTCGCCGCGAGATTCGCCAGCGTCAGGTCGGCGCCTTCCGTCGCGCGCACCGCCTGCAGCACCGCCCCAGTGTCGGAGAGGTCGACCGACTCGGTCAGCTTCATGCGGATGTGCTTCTCCAGGCGCGCGACCAGCTCGTCCAGCTTCTCGATGTGGCGCTTCACGCGCGGCTGCATCAGCGCCGTCACGGTGCCGGTGAACAGATGGATGGCGGTCTTCTCGCCGCAGCCGAGGCAGGCGCCGTCGCCGCAGGGCATCGAGCCGTAGTTCTTCTTGTCGAGCAGCAGCGTCTCCAGCGCGCCGATCTTCTCATCCAGGCTGTCGATGCGGCTGTACTCGGCCGGCGTCGAGGGCAGGTCGAGCCAGAAGTTCCAGTCGCGGCGCAGGCGCTCGTTCGTTGCCTCCGTCTGCGTCACCATGCGCAGGGCGTCGTCCTCGCACACCTTGACGCACAGCGCGCAGCCCTTGCAGGTGTAGGGATTGATGGTGATCGAGAACAGGCCGCCCGTACCCTTGCCCTTCTTCTCCTTCTGCGTCCAGTAGGGCTTGGTGGTGCCGAACTGGAAGTCGCCGAGCGACTCGCGGAAGAGGCGGAACTCCTCGGCCAGCGTCTCGCGCTCGACGGCAGGCGCCTCGGCGATGGTGGCGTTGATGGCGTCGTCGATGAGCGGGCGCACCGATACGCCGTCGCCCCCGATCATGCCGCGCAGCTTCTTCTCCAGCGTGCGCACGGCGCGGCGCAGGTAACGCGTCGGCCGGCCGCCTCGCTCGATGCGCGTCATCGCCGTGTTGAAAACGTCGGCCACGCTGCTGACCAGGCCGGGGATGGCGCTGTCGGGGCACTCCGTGTAGCAGTTGCCGCAGGCCGTGCACTTCTCGGCGATCCATTCCGGGTACTCGAAGCGGATCTGCGTCATGTCGCGGAAGACGCCGGTGGCGGCCGGCACCAGCGAGGCGCCGATGAAGGGGTCGACCAGGTTGTCGGAGCCCTTGCCGGAGGCGTAGAAGCTGCCGGTCTGCTCCCAGAAGCGGTGAATGTCGGCGACCTTGCCGTCGCCCTCGGGCAGCTGCTTGAGCATCACCGGCAGGCCGGCGGCCTTGTCGCGCAGATTGCGCCGTGTCGCACCGACTGACTTTTCCGTGATCTCCTTCAGCTCGGTGAAGCCGCGGCGCACGACGCGCAGGTTGTCGTCCACCACGCGCTTGCCCTTGGCGCCGAACTTCGCCTGCAACTGGTCCTCGATGGCCTTGAACAGCTTCTCCTCGGAGAGGTCGGCGCTCTTCATCACCGGGCTGGCGGCGAAGAAGGCGCCCTGGAAGGCGATGCCCTGCATCCTCAACTGCAGGTCGGCCGAGCCGGCCTCCTCGCGCGCGATCTGGAAGGCGTCGAGATAGAAGACGCGGATGTCGTTGTCGACGATCTGCTTCTGCATCGGCAGCGGGAAGCTCGCCCACAGCTCGTCCGCCGGCAGGTTGCTCTGGATGATGAAAACGCCGCCCTTCTTCAGGCCGGCGAGCGGGTTGGAGTGCTCGTACACGTTGGGGTCGGGCGAGAGCACGACGTCGACGTACACGTACTCGCAGTTCACGCGGATCGCCTCCGGCGCCGCCGAGAGGTAGTAGGTGGTCGGCTGGCCCTTCTTCTCCGAACCGTATTTCGGGTTGGCCTTGATGTCCCAGCCGAGCAGCTCATAGAGCGTCATCGCCAGGTTCTTGCCGGTGGTGATGGCGCCCCAGCCGCCGACCGAGTGCATGCGCACCGTGATCGACTCCTTCGGCAGCAGGTTCGGGTTCTCGCTGCCGCGCACGGCCAGCGCCTGGATGCGCGGATAGGCCTCCTTCAGCGCCTGCTGGTGGATCTCGTCCTTCGGGCTGGCCGCCTCGCGCACGAAGTCGACCGAGAGGTAGAAGAACTTGCGTTGTGGCGCCGAATTTTCACCTCTGGGCAGCATGTTCTCGACGGCGCCGATCAGCGCCTCGGGCTGCAGGTCGCGCGAACCCAGGCCGTAGCAGCCCGAATAGAGGCGCGGCATGTCGGCGGCCAGTGCATAGGAAGCGTAACCGGGATAGGGTTGCCCGCCCTGCCCCGCCGTTCCGTTCTCCAGGCACTTCGTCATGGTGGCGCGCACTTCGCGCATCAGCGGCAGGTCCTCGGCCAGCGGCTGGTCGGTGCGCTCCAGCACCGCCACGCCCTTCTTGCCTTTCAGCATGGCGCCGATGAGGTCGCCCGGGAAAGGCCGGTACATGGTGACGTTCACCACGCCGACCTTCAGCTTGCGCGTCTCGCGCAGATAGTCGGCCACGGCCTCGGCCTGCACGATCATGCTGCCCATGCCGAGGATGAGGTACTCGGCGTCCTCGATGCGGTAACCCTCCGCGCGGCTGTAGCGGCGGCCGGTCAGCTTGGCGTACTCCGCCATGCAGCGCTCGGCGATGTCGCCGATGTGGTCGAAGAAGTACGGCCGCTGGCCGGCCACCGCCTGCATGTAGGCGTCCTGGTTCTGCACCGAGCCGGAAAGCAGCGGCGTGTCGACGTCCCAGATCGCCGGCACGCGGCGGCGCTTCGGCCCGTAGAGCATGGCCTGGGCCGGCGTTGGCGTGTCGATGAGGTCGTCCGGCTTGCCGAGGTACTCGGCCACCAACTCGCGCTCGGGCAGCAGCACCGACTCGATCAGATGCGTCGTCAGGAAACCGTCCTGGCCGATGACGGCCGGGGTGAGCGACAGCTCGGCGGTCTTGCGTCCGATCAGGTTGAGGTCGGCCGCCTCCTGCGCATTCTTCGCCATCACCTGGATGAAGCCGGTGTCGTCCACGCAGTGGTAGTCGTCGTGGCCGCAATGCACGTTGAGGCTGGCCTTGGTGATGGCGCGGCAGCCCATGTTGAGCACGTAGGGCAGGCGCTTGCCGACCGCGGCGTAGAGCGACTCGTGCATGAAGGCCACGCCCTGTGCCGAGGAGAAGTTGGTGGCGCGCAGGCCGGTCATCGACATGCCGGCGGTGACGCCGGCGGCGGCATGCTCGGACTCCGGCTCGATGAAGATGAGCGGCCGCTCGGAGATGTTGAGATGGCCCGCCGCCACCGCCTCGGCCCAGTACTCGCCCATCTGCGTCGAGGGCGTGATCGGGTAGGCGCCGGCGGCATCCGAAGCCTCGCGCTCGACATGGATGACGGCGGTGTTGCCGTCGACCGCATCGCGCACGCCTGGATACTTGACCTTGGCCTTGTCCTTGCCGGGTCCGGAGCCGGTCTCGATCATGTATTCCTTGAGCTTCTTCAGCATGGCATCACCTCAGGCGGAAATCAGGGGGAGTTCGTTCTGGCGCAGGATCTTCCTGGCTTCCGCGCCCTTGACTGGAGTATTCGGGTTGTCGAACCAGACGATGGCGCCGGTCGGGCAGCGCTCGATGGCGGCCTTCGCCGCACGCGCGTTCTGCGCGTAGTCGATCACCGCCAGGTTGTTCTCCAGGCGCATCACGCCCGGCTTGCTGTCCATGACGCACTTGCCGCAGGCGGTGCAGGCCACTTCACAACTCGCCTCGGCCGTGTCGCCGTCGGCAAGGTTCCTGCACGCCACCCACAATTTGCGCGAAATGGGCTCGAGCGAGAACAGGCCCTTCGGACAGACCTCGACGCAGTCATTGCAGGCGGTGCACCTGTCGGCGCCCACCACCGGCAGGCCGTGGGCGTCCATGTGGATGGCGTCGAAGTTGCAGACCTCGGCGCAGTCGGCAAGTCCCAGGCAGCCCCAGGCGCAGTCCTTGCCGCCGCCGCTCACCACCGCCGCCGCGCGGCAGGAGACGTGTCCGGCGTAGCGGGCGCGCAGATAGGCGACGTGTCGGCCGCCGGCGCAGGCGAGCCGCGCCACGCGCTTCTCCACCGAGCCGGCGTCGACGCCGAGCAGGTCGGCGATCACGCTGTTTTGCGCCGGCGCGTTCACCGTGCACTGCGCCGGAATCACCTCGCCGGCAACGACCTTCTCGGCGAAATTGCGGCAGCCCGCGGTGCCGCAGGCGCCGCAGTTGGATTTCGGCAGCAGCGCCTCGACCTCGTCGATGCGCGGATCCTCATAGACATAAAGGCGCCGGCTGGCATAGGCGAGCACACCCGCGAGCGCGACGCCCAGCACGGCCATGAACAACCCGGACAAAACCAGCGATCCCATCTGCGCCGCAATCCTTTAGGATTGAAATAACCACGATAACACCAGGGTCTGCGTGGCATAAAAAAGCGCAGACACAACCGCGCAGACACTGGATTCAAATGGCGTCGGGCAGCGCCTTGCGGGCGCGAGCGGCAACAGCCATTCACGGGGCAGCCGGAGATCGAATCCGGCTTACAGGACGGTCAGGCAGGGTGGGCCGGACCGAATGACACGCAAGCAACTGGTTGGGCTGCCTGCGTTCGTGATGAAGCGAGTATAGGGAATCTCGCCGCGACGCAACAACAAAGTCTTATATATGATAACCCTAAGTTTTTCTTATAAGTGACGTAGGGTTGCGTGTATTTTTCATATAGTAAAACAACTTTTCTCTAATCGGTAAATTTTCGATGCTGCGCCGCAGCGTCTGCAGTTGGGAGCGGATGAATCGCCTGCCTATAATGAATAACAGCTTGATTTCGCGCGCTGCCACACTCAGTTTAAAAAACATGAACCCTTCTCTGAACATACGCCCGCCTGCCGTCGCCGGCATGTTCTATCCGGCCGCTTCCGATGAACTCACGGGGGTCGTCCGCGCCTATCTCGCCGCGGTTCCGGCAGGACATCACCCGTCGCCGAAGGCGCTGATCGTGCCGCATGCCGGCTACATCTATTCCGGCGCGGTGGCGGCCCATGCCTACGCCCGGCTCGCGCCGCTGCGCTCGACGATCCGCCGCGTCGTGCTGCTCGGCCCGGCGCACCGCGTGCCGATCCGCGGCCTCGCCCTGCCCGTCGCCGAGGTCTTCGCCACGCCGCTCGGCAGCGTGCCGATCGATGGCGCGGGAGCGCGCGCCGCGCTCGAACTGCCGCAGGTCTTCGCCAGCGACGTGGCGCACAACCTGGAGCACTCGCTGGAGGTGCAGTTGCCCTTCCTGCAGACGGTGCTGGACGATTTCGCCCTGCTGCCCTTCGCTGTCGGCGCGGCCTCGCCCGCCCAGGTGGCGGCGGTGATCGATCTCCTCTGGGGCGGGCCGGAGACCCTCATCCTGATCAGTTCCGACCTCTCGCATTTCCACGGCTACAAACAGGCGCAGGGCATCGACCGCAACACCGCGGACGAGATCCTTGCCTTCGACCCGAGCATCGACCACCAGCAGGCCTGCGGCGCGACGCCGATCAACGGGCTCCTGCTCGCGGCGAAGCGCCGCGGCATGGCTATCGAACTGCTCGACCTGCGCAACTCCGGCGACACCGCCGGCGACCGCTCGGGCGTCGTCGGCTACGCCGCCTTCGCCCTGACGGAGCCCGAACATGACCAGCGATGAACTGGGCAATGCCCTCCTCGCCCATGCGCGCAGCGCCATCGCCGACCATTTCGGCCTGGCGGAACCGTCGGCACCGCAACACGAAGCGCTCGACCGTCCCGGCGCCACCTTCGTCACCCTGACCCAGAACGGCCAATTGCGCGGCTGCATCGGCTCGATCGAGGCGCATCGCCCGCTTGGCCGCGACGTGCGGGAAAACGCCCTCGCTGCCGCCTTCCGCGACCCGCGATTCTCGCCGCTCGCGGCCCGGGAATACGGGATCACGCGCGTCGAGGTCTCGCTGCTGACGCCTGCCGTCGCCATGGTCTTCGTCGATGAGGCCGACTTCATGGCCAAGTTGCGCCCCGGGGTGGACGGCATCGTTTTCCAGTACGGCCGCCACCGCAGCACCTTCCTGCCGCAGGTGTGGGAAAGCCTGCCCGACCCGAACCTGTTCATGCAGCAGTTGAAGCGCAAGGCCGGCCTGCCGCCCAACTTCTGGCACGAGAGCGTCGCAATCGCGCGTTATGAGGTGGCAAAGTGGAAGGAGCCGGTCTGACGAGGCAATACCCCGGCCGCTGGTGGCACATGATGGAGGACGGCCGCATCCAGTGCGACCTCTGTCCGCGCTTCTGTCACCTGCGCGAGGGCCAGCGCGGCGCCTGCTTCGTGCGCCAGCGCGTTGCCGACGGCATGGTGCTCACCACCTACGGGCGCAGCTCGGGCTTCTGCATCGACCCGATCGAGAAGAAGCCGCTCAACCACTTCTACCCCGGCAGCAGCGTGTTCTCCTTCGGCACCGCCGGCTGCAATCTCGCCTGCAAGTTCTGTCAGAACTGGGACATCTCCAAATCGCAGGACATGGATCGCCTCATGGACCAGGCCTCGCCTGAGGAAATCGCCCGCGTCGCCGCCGAGCACGGCTGCAGGAGCGTCGCCTTCACCTACAACGACCCGGTCATCTTCGCCGAGTACGCCATGGACACGGCCGACGCCTGCCACGCGCTCGGTGTGCAGACGGTGGCCGTCACCGCCGGCTACATCCACGATGCAGCGCGGCGCGAGTTCTTCGCCAGGACGGACGCCGCCAACGTCGACCTGAAGGCGTTCACCGAGGATTTCTATGCCAAGCTGTGCAGCGGTCACCTGCAACCGGTGCTCGACACGCTGGTATACCTGAAGCACGAGACCGGCTGCTGGTTCGAGCTGACCACGCTGCTCATTCCCGGCAGGAACGACTCCGCCGCCGAAATCGAGGCCATGAGCAAGTGGATCGTCAGTGAACTCGGCCGCGACGTGCCCATCCACTTCACCGCCTTCCATCCCGACTACAAGCTCGACGACCTGCCGCCGACGCCGGCGGCGACGCTGCGGCAGGCCCGCAAGATCGCGCTCGACGCAGGCATCCGCTACGTCTATACCGGCAACGTGCACGACACCGAGGGCGGCACCACCTTCTGCCCCGGCTGCGGCAAGGGTGTCATCGTGCGCGACTGGCACGAGATTCTTGCCTATGACCTCACCGAGGAGGGCCATTGTGCGCATTGCGGCACGCCGCTCGCCGGCCGCTTCGAGAAGTTCGAGGGCCAGTTCGGCCGCCGCCGTATCCCGGTGCGCGTGCGCATGGGTGCATGACATGCATCGTCACGAAGTCCTCATCCCTGCCGCAAAAGTCAGCCTCACCGGCACGGCGACCCTGCCCGAGGGCGCCAGCGGCATCGTCGCCTTCGCCCACGGCAGCGGCAGCAGTCGCCACAGCCCGCGCAACCAATATGTGGCGAGCGTACTGCACCAGCACGGCATCGCCACCCAGCTCTTCGATCTGCTCACCCGCAGGAGGACCGCAACTACGAAACGCGCTTCGACATCGATCTGCTCACCGAACGCCTGCTCGCCGCCGTCGCCTGGCTGGAGGACGACAAGGAAACGAAGGGCATGAACATTGGCTGCTTCGGCGCCAACACCAGTGCCGCCGCGGCGCTGCAGGCGGCGGCACGGAACCCCAAGGTCGCCGCCGTCGTCTCGCGCGGCGGCCGCCCCGACCTCGCCGGTCCGCAGGCGCTGACTCTGGTTCTCGCGCCAACCCTGCTCATCGTCGGCGGCTGGGACGACGGCGTGATCGACCTCAACCGCCTAGGGAAGGTCTGAATAAGGTGTGAACGATTTCTCTGTCACTGGGTCTGACTGAAGGATCGTGCACAGGGGTGGAAACGATGAAACAGATGACGCTCACGACAGGTGGCTTTGAGCGGTACGGCAAGACGACGCGACGCGCGACGTTTCTGGCCGAGATGGACCGGGTGGTGCCGTGGGGGGCGCTGTGCGCCCTGATCGAGCCGGTGTATCCGAAGGCCGGCAATGGCCGGCCACCGATCGGCCTGGAGCGGATGCTGCGCATCTATTTCCTGCAGAACTGGTTCAACCTCTCCGACCCGGCGGTGGAAGAAGCCCTCTACGATTCCCTGTCGATGCGCAGCTTCGTCGGCATCGATCTGGGCCGGGAGGGCGCCCCGGATGAAACCACCGTATGCAAGTTTCGCCACCTGCTGGAAGCACATGATCTGGGCAAGCGGCTGTTCGAGGAGGTCGGGCGCCATCTCCAGGACAAGGGCCTGAAGGTGGCCACCGGCACGATCGTCGATGCGACGATCATCAACGCCCCGTCCTCGACCAAGAACCAGGACAAGGCCCGCGACCCCGAGATGCACCAGACCAAGAAAGGCAACCAATGGTACTTCGGCATGAAAGCCCACATCGGCGTCGATAGCAAGACCAAGCTGATTCACTCCGTCGTCGCCACCTCGGCCAACGTCCATGACAAGCACCCGATTCCGCAACTGCTGCATGGCAACGAGAACCGGGTCTATGGCGACTCGGCCTACGCCAGCCAGAAGGCACTGATCGGCCAGGCCGCGCCGCGCGCGAAGGACTTCACCAACCGGAAGTCCAGCCGGCACAAGCCGCTGACCGAGCGGGAGCGCGAGAAGAACCGTCGCAAGTCGCGGGTGCGGGCCAGGGTCGAGCATGCCTTCCTCGTCATCAAGCGCGTATTCGGCTTTGCCAAGGTGGCCTATCGAGGCTTGGCGAAGAACGGCAACCGCCTGTTCGTGGTGGCCGCCCTGGCCAATCTCTTCATGGCCCGCCATCACCTGTTCAGAGTCCAAGGGGATCGGTGTGTCCAGTAAGCGGAAAAGAGCCCAAGGGATCGAGCCACTCCGGGAAAATTCGCCCGATTCTCCGCAAATCCTTCGCCATTGAGGTGCAAATGCGTTCATCGCCTCGCGCAATCGCTACTTGTTCAGACGTTCCTTAGACCCAGGAATACGCGAAAGGTTGCCGTCCGCCCTCTATAATCGGCGCTTTTCCGGACCGGCTCCTTCATGACCATCCAGTGGTTCCCCGGCCACATGACGGCGGCGCGCAAGGAAGCCGCCAGGACCCTGGC
>VGHJ01000014.1 GCA_016868295.1 Betaproteobacteria bacterium
CCGACGGGTTGGCGGCGAGGACGGAGACGCTCCAAAGCAGGCCGGCGGCCAGCGTGAACAACTTCTTCATTGCGGGGATTCCTTAATAATAGAAAGGGCTCAGGCGGCGCCCTCGTAGATGATCTTTCAGATGCCGTCTTCCTTGACCCAGTACTGGCGCTTCTTCATGACGTTGCTCAGGTTGCTGCTGCGGTAATCCTGGTCGAAGGTGACGACGACCATCTCTTCCCTTCCTGGATTGCGGAACATGCTGATGTTGGCGGCGCCGACCTTGATCCATTGCTTTCCGGCATTGACCTGCCGCTTCTGCGCCGACCACTGCTCGACGCCCTGCTTGCCCGACTGGAAGCGCTTCGAGTAATGGGCCAGGTATTTCTCGGTGTCGAGGCTTTCCCAGTCGCTGCGCCAGGCCTCGATGCTGGCCGAGAGCGAGGTGCGTTCGGCCTGCCAGTCGTCGAGCGACAGCCACTCGATGCTGTTCGAGATGATCACCGGCGTGGTGCCGATCTGCAGTTTCTTGGCCAGGGCGTCGAGATCCTGGTTGGCCAGCACGACGCAGCCGTCGGAGGCCTTGGGCGGGCGGGAGAAGGTGTCGGAAGACGTGCCGTGCAGCCAGATGCCGTGGCTGTTGCGGCCGTGGCGCTTGTCCCACTCGTTCGGGTAGCTGATCGGGAAGGCGCCGCTGCCGTAGAAATCCGTCAGCTTCTGCCGCGGCAGGCTGGCGGTGACGTGATAGACGCCGATGGGGGTCTTCTTGTCGCCCTCGCGCACCTTATCCGTGCCGGCCTTGCCGTGGGAGATGTAATAGTCGGCGACGAAGCGCGGCTGGCCGTTGGCGTTCTGGTAGAGATAGAGCCTCGACTTCTGCGTGTCGACCACGACGGCATACTTCTGCTCCGGGTGCATCTGCAGCAGATAGCGCGGCACGTAATCCGCCTGCGGCTTGTCGCGGTAGGCCTTGAGGCGGGCGATGGCCTCCTCGCGCAGGTCGGCCAGGCGGTCCTGCGGCGCGTTGGCGGCATTGCCGAGCGTGTTGAGCGGTCGGGCGCGGGCCAGCAGCAGGTCTCCCTTGACGAGATGGGCAAGGCGGAAATTCGGGTAGGCCTTGATGAGGGATTCGACCTGGCCCAGCGCGGCGTCCAGACGGTTCTGCTCGATCTGGGCGAAGACGCCGGCGAGGAGAGGTTCCGGCCCGGAATCCGAGTAAGTGCGCTCCGCCGGTGAGGCGAGCACGCTGCCGGCGGCGAGCAGCAGCGCTACAGAGAAGGTACGGATGCGGGCGGCTGCACCCATCAGCTGCCGACCCGCTCCTGCTGGATCAGCCAGCGGCCGTCGCGCTTGACGAAGACCATGGTCTTGCTGGCAGCCGTCTTGAGTTTGCCTGATTTGTAGTTTTGCCGGAACTTGGCCGTGGCGCGGTCGCCCTCGACGGTGACTTGCAGGTTCTCGACGCCGACCTGGATCGGTTCCGGCTTGTTGATGCGGCGGGTGCGTTCGGCTTCCCAGGTGTCCCGCGCTTCACCCCCCGGCGTCTGGAAGTCCCTGGCATACGCGGCCAGATAGGCTTTGACGTCCTTGTTCGACCAGGCCGCTGCCCAGTCGCGCACGGCTTTTTCTACCTCGTTGCCTTCCGGCGCCTGTTTCGTGTCGGCAGCGGACGATGCCGGCACGGTCGTCTCCGTCTTGGCGACCGGAGCGGGCTCGGCTTTCGCCACCGGGGTCGGTTCGGCTTTGGTCGCAGGGGCGGGCGCCGGGTTGGCTGAGGGTTTGGTCGGCGCGGGGCGTGCGGCAAGCGTGGTCGGACGAGCCGATACGCTCATCAGGTCGCGGATCATGGAGAGCTTGGTCTGCGCGCTGGCATTCGAGGAGTCGATCTGCAGCGCCTTGTCGTAGGCCTGGCTTGCCATGCGCGCATAGATGTCGCCCAGGTTCTCATGCGCTGTGGCGTAAGAGGGGTGCGTGCGGATGGCCATTTCCAGGGCGTTCTTCGCTTTTTCGAACTGCCGCTGCTGGGCGTAAAGGACGGCCAGGTTGTTGTAGGGCTCGGGCAGTTCCGGATAATCCTCGGTCAGCTTGGTGAAGACGGCGATGGCGTCGATCTGCTTGCCCATTTCGGTCAGGATCAGTCCCTTGAGGAAGCGCGCCTGGGCGTCCTTCGGCTTGGCTGCCAGCGCCTGCTCGGTTTTCTCGAGAGCGGGTCCCAACTGCCCCTGCTTCATGAGCCGGGTGGCTTCCTGAACGTTGTCCGCCCACGCGGGAAGCGGGGCAAGCATCAGGGCGCCTGTGCAGAGCAGGGCAGTCAGCGAATGCGACAGGAGAGGGCGGAGGCGAAGGGTCATTATGTTATACTTTTCGGCCATAGGCACTTGAATAGTCTGCCATTCTAGCAAGAACGGCGTCCAATCAACAATAATCGCCGAGCCCGGCCCGACAGGGCTGCCCAGAGCGCTTCCATGCTGAAAATCCACAACACCCTGCTGCGCGACAAGCAGGTCTTTGCGCCCATTCAGGCGGGCCTGGTTCGCATGTACGTGTGCGGCATGACGGTGTACGACTACTGCCACCTCGGCCACGCCCGCGTGCTGGTGGTGTTCGACATGGTGGCGCGCTGGCTGCGCGCCTCCGGCTATCGAGTGGTCTATGTGCGCAACATCACGGACATCGACGACAAGATCATCCGTCGCGCCCAGGCAAACGGGGAGTCGATCCGGCAACTGACCGATCGCTTCATCGCCCACATGCACGAGGACGCCGCGGCGCTCGGCGTGCAAAGCCCCGACCATGAGCCGCGCGCCACGCAGTATGTTCCCGCCATGCAGCGTCTGATCGCTGCATTGGAGCAGAACGGCTACGCCTATGTCGCCGCCAACCGCGACGTCTGCTACAGCGTGCGCAAGTTCGAGGGATACGGCCGTCTATCCGGCAAGTCCCTAGAGGACTTGCGCGCCGGCGAGCGGGTGGACATCATGGAGGGCAAGCACGATCCGCTCGACTTCGTGCTGTGGAAGCACGCCAAAGAGGGCGAGCCGGCCGAAGCGCAATGGCATTCGCCCTGGGGTAGCGGCCGGCCGGGCTGGCACATCGAGTGCTCGGCCATGAGCTCGGAACTGCTTGGACCGCATTTCGACATCCACGGCGGCGGCCAGGACCTGCAGTTCCCCCATCACGAGAACGAGATTGCCCAGAGCGAGGGGGCGCACGGCTGCCGCTTCGTGAACTACTGGATGCACAACGGCTTCGTGCGCGTGGACGACGAGAAGATGTCGAAGTCGCTCGGCAACTTCTTCACCATCCGTGAGGTCCTGAAGAAATACGACGCCGAGGTGGTGCGCTTCTTCATCCTGCGCGCCCACTACCGCAGCCCGCTCAACTATTCCGACATCCACCTCGACGATGCGCGTGTCGCGCTGACTCGGCTCTACACGGCGCTGAAAGATCTCGATACGGCGCCGACGGCCATCGACTGGGAGGAGCCGCATGCGGCAAAGTTCCGCGCGGCCATGGACGATGACTTCAACACTCCGGAAGCGATCGCCGCGCTATTCGATCTGGCCAACGAAGTGAACCGCATGCGCTTGCCTCGTGCCGCCGCGCAGCTCAAGGCGCTGGCCGCCGTGCTCGGCCTGCTCGAGCGCGATCCGGTCGTATTCCTGCAGGCGCTGCCGGCCGCCGACGGCCAGCCCGATGCCGCCGGGATTGAGGCGCGCATCGCCGCCCGTGCCGCCGCCAAGAGGGCCAGGGACTTCGCCGAGGCCGACCGCATCCGCGCCGAGCTGCTGTCGCAGGGCGTCGTGCTGGAGGACAGGCCGGGTGGCGTCACGGAGTGGCGTCGCGCCTGACGGCTGATCGGGTTAGTGCAAGAACTGCCCCGTTTTGCTGATGATGGACAGATCGACGAAATGCGTGCCGGCACGTTTGCCGCCAGAATAGTCGATGACAAATCCCCCCAAGTCGTAATTGCTCATGGATTCGAGTGAGGTGATGAGCTTGTCTCGGCTCAAGTCCTTGCCCGCGCGCCGTAGCGCTTCGACGAACACCTTGGCGGTCAGATAGCCCTCCAGACTGTTGTAGGTGATGTCATTGCTTTCGGCCTTTTGGGCGGCGACCAGAAATTCCTTGGAGATGCCGTAGCTGGTGCGATGGGGCGAGGGCACCACTTGGGCGATGACGATGCCGTGTGCATCCGCTCCCAGGTCGGCCAGCAGCGCCTTGGCAGTGAGCACCGAGACGCCGAAGAACTGCGGCCGCTGCCCGGTTTTAAGGAATTCCCGTATGAAGGCCGTCGATGCCTTGCCGGCCGTGATCATGATGATGGCGCCGGGCTGGGTCTGCGCCACCTTGGTTACGGTCGCACCAAGGGCATCCAGTTTGTTCATGTCTATGGGCGCTTCGATGGCCGGCTTGACACCCTGCCGCTCGAAGGCGCCCTGTGCCGACTTCAGGCCGGCCTTGTGCCGGGTCAGCCGCCGAAGAAGTCCTTGACCTTGTCCATCCAGGACTTGGCGCGGGGGTTGTGGCGGGAGCCGTCCTTGACGTTGATGGCCTCGAGCTCGCGCAGGAGTTCCTTCTGGCGCTCGGTGAGGTTCACCGGCGTTTCCACCACGACGTGACACATCAAGTCGCCATGGGCATGGCTGCGCACGCCCTTGATGCCCTTGCCGCGCAGGCGGAACACCTTGCCGCTCTGTGTCTCGGCAGGGATCTTGATCTTGGCCATGCCGTCGAGCGTCGGTATCTCGATCTCTCCGCCCAGCGCGGCGACGGTGAAGCTGACGGGCATCTCGCAGTGCAGGTCGTCGTGGTCGCGCTGGAAGACCGAATGCGGCTTGATGTGGATTTGCACGTAAAGGTCGCCCGGCGGGCCGCCGCCGGCACCGTGCTCGCCCTCGCCGGAGAGGCGAATGCGATCTCCCTCGTCCACGCCCGCGGGAATTTTCACGGATAGCGTCTTGTGCTGTTTGACGCGGCCGGTGCCGTGGCAGGTATGACACGGGTCCGATACGAAGCGGCCGCTGCCGTGGCATTTCGGGCAGGTCTGCTGGATCGAGAAGAAGCCCTGCTGCATGCGCACCTGGCCGTGGCCGTGGCAGGTTGGGCAGGTCTTCGGTTCGGTGCCCTTCTTGGCGCCGCTGCCGCCGCAGGATTCGCACTGATCCATGGTCGGGATGCGGATGCGAGTTTCCGTGCCGCGCGCGGCGTCCTCGAGCGAAATTTCCAGGTTGTAGCGCAGGTCGGCGCCGCGATACACCCCGCTGCGCCCGCCACCGCGAGCGCCGCCGAAGATGTCGCCGAAGATGTCCGAGAAGGCGTCGGCGAAACCGCCCATGCCGGCGCCGCCGGGCCCGAAGCCGCCCATGCCGGCCTGCGGGTCGACGCCGGCATGGCCGTACTGGTCATAGGCGGCGCGCTTCTGCGCATCCGAGAGGATTTCGTAGGCCTCCTTGGCCTCCTTGAAGTGCTCCTCGGCCTTGGGGTTGTCCGGATTGCGGTCCGGATGGTGCTTCATGGCCAGCTTGCGATAGGCCTTCTTGATCTCGTCGTCGGACGCATCCCGATTGACGCCGAGGACCTCGTAATAGTCTTTTTTGGCCATGTTGGTTACCAATACGCTACCGGCAATGCTGCCGGGTTAAGGGGCGCCGCAGGCGCCCCTTAACCCGGCCAGTTAGGACGTCACGCCGTGACGGCTTAACCCTTCTTGTCCTTGACCTCGGTGAACTCCGCGTCCACCACGTCGCCGTCCTCCTTCTTGCCACCGGCCTCGCCACCGGGCGCGCTGCTCGCCGCGCCTGCGGCGGCCTGCTGCTCGGCGTAGATCTTTTCGCCCAGTTTCTGGCTGGCCTGCGCAAGCGCCGTCGTCTTGGCCTCGATGGATTCCTTGTCGTTGCCCTTGATGGCCTCCTCGGCGTCCTTCACGGCGGCCTCGATCTTGCCCTTCTCGTCGCCGTCGATCTTGTCGCCGTAGTCGGTCAGCGCCTTCTTGACGGAATGGATCATGGCGTCGCAGGCGTTGCGGGCGTTCACCAGCTCGTGCAGCTTGCGGTCCTCCTCGGCGTGGGCCTCGGCGTCCTTCACCATGCGGTTGATCTCCTCCTCGCTCAAGCCGGAGCTCGCCTGGATCTTGATCTTGTTCTCCTTGCCGGTGGCCTTGTCCTTGGCCGAGACGTGCAGGATGCCGTTGGCGTCGATGTCGAAGGTGACCTCGATCTGCGGCATGCCGCGCGGCGCCGGCGGGATGTCGGTGAGGTTGAACTGGCCGAGGCTCTTGTTGCCTGCGGCCATTTCGCGCTCGCCTTGCAGGACGTGGATGGTGACAGCCGCCTGGTTGTCGTCGGCGGTGGAGAACACCTGGCTCTGCTTGGTCGGGATGGTGGTGTTCTTGCCGATCAGCTTGGTCATGACGCCGCCCAGCGTCTCGATGCCCAGCGACAGCGGCGTGACGTCGAGCAGCAGCACGTCCTTCACCTCGCCCTTCAGCACGCCGGCCTGGATGGCGGCGCCGACGGCGACGGCTTCGTCCGGGTTCACATCCTTGCGCGGCTCCTTGCCGAAGAACTGCTTCACCGTGTCCTGCACCTTGGGCATGCGCGTCATGCCGCCGACGAGGATGACGTCCTCGATGTCGGAGACCTTGACGCCGGCATCCTTGATGGCGACGCGGCAGGGCTCGATGGTGCGGGCAATCAGGTCCTCCACCAGCGACTCGAACTTGGCGCGGGTGATCTTCATGGTGAGGTGCTTCGGGCCCGAGGCGTCCGCCGTGATGTAGGGCAGGTTGATTTCGGTCTGCTGCGAGCCGGAGAGCTCGATCTTGGCCTTCTCCGCCGCCTCCTTCAGGCGCTGCAGCGCGAGCACGTCGTTCTTCAGGTCGACGCCCTGTTCCTTCCTGAACTCGGTGACGATGTAGTCGATCAGGCGCTGGTCGAAGTCCTCGCCGCCGAGGAAGGTGTCGCCGTTGGTTGACAGCACCTCGAACTGGTGCTCGCCCTCGATCTCTGCGATCTCGATGATGGAGATGTCGAAGGTGCCGCCGCCGAGGTCGTACACCGCGATCTTGCGGTCGCCTTCCTTCTTGTCGAGGCCGAAGGAGATGGCCGCCGCGGTCGGTTCGTTGATGATGCGCTTGACCTCGAGGCCGGCGATCTTGCCGGCGTCCTTGGTGGCCTGGCGCTGGGAGTCGTTGAAGTAGGCCGGCACGGTGATGACGGCCTCGCTGACTTCCTCGCCGAGGTAGTCCTCGGCGGTCTTCTTCATCTTGCGCAACACCTCGGCGGAGACCTGCGGCGGTGCCATCATCTTGCCGCGCACTTCCACCCAGGCGTCGTTGTTGTCCGCCTTGACGATCTTGAAGGGCATCAGATCGATATCCTTCTGCACTTCCTTTTCCTCGAAGCGGCGGCCGATCAGGCGCTTCACCGCGAAGAGGGTGTGCTTGGCGTTGGTGACCGCCTGGCGCTTGGCCGAGGCGCCGCAGAGGATCTCGCCGTCATCCGTATAGGCGACGACCGAGGGCGTGGTGCGCGCGCCTTCAGCGTTCTCGATGACCTTGGGCTTGCCGCCCTCCATGATGGCGACGCAGGAGTTGGTGGTGCCGAGGTCGATGCCGATGATCTTGCCCATGATGGTTCCTTGAATATGTTGGTTAAGCTTGTGATCGATATGGGGTTTTGAGAGGCCTTTTCAAGCGCCTTTGGCCTTCGAGACGATGACCAGGGCCGGCCGGATGATCCGCTCGTTGAGGGCGTAGCCCTTCTGCAGGACCTGCAGCACGCGGTTGGCCTCGCCGTCATCTTCCTGCGTACTGATGGCCTGGTGGCGGTGCGGATCGAATTTCTCGCCCAGTGGGCAAATTTCCGCCACGCCGGATTTCTCGAAAGCGGCCACCAGCTGCTTCAGGGTCAGTTCGACGCCGCTATTGAGTTGTTCGGCCGTCGCGTTCTCCGTGGCCAGCGCCGCTTCCAGACTGTCTTTCACCGGCAGCATCTCGCCGGCGAATTTCTCGGCGGCGTACTTGTGCGCCTTGGCGATGTCCTCCTGGGCGCGGCGGCGGAGGTTCTCCGTTTCGGCCTTGGCGCGCAGCCAGGCGTCGTTGAGCTCGGCCGCCTTCTGCTCGGCTGCGCGCAGCAGTTCCTCCGGCTGGGATGCAGCTTCCGGCGGGCATTCCGATGCCTGTTCTGCGGACGCCGGCGTGGGGTTGGTTGTGGTGGACGGGGTGTCTTGCATGCTTCTGCTCCCTGGAACGATCCATGCACTTTTGTGGCGGTTTGCCATTTTTCAAGGGGGCGGCTTCGGGCAGGCGGTAAGCGACTGATCGCGCTGAAGAAAGTGGCGGGGAGGGGAGGGCTGTGCGGTTTTCCCTTGCCCGCTTACGGGAGCCGTCCTAGCATTGCGCCGATGAATGCGCCGGACAAGATCGAAGCCATCGGCAAGTACCGCGTGATTCGCGAACTCGGACGCGGGGCCACCGCCACGGTGTACCTTGCCGAGGAACCGGACCGTCCCGAACCGGTGGCGATCAAGCTGGTGCGCTTCGACGGCGGGGATGAAACGCAATGGACGCGCCGCCTGAAGAAGCTGTTCGCCACGGAAGGCGCCATGGCGAAGAAGCTCGACCATCCCAACATCATCCGCATCCATGAAACGGTGCTCAAGGACGACCAGGCCTACATCGTGATGGAGTACGTCACGGGGAGAGAGTTGTCCAGTTTCTGCTCGTTCGAAAAGCTGTTGCCGCTGCATCGTGTCGTCGGCATCGTCTTCAAGTGCTGCCTGGCCCTCGACTACGCCTTCAAGCAGGGTGTGATACACCGGGACATCAAGCCCGCCAACATCCTCATCGACGAGCAGGACAACGTGAAGATCATGGACTTCGGCCTGGCGCTGAATACCGCCAAGAACAGCGAGTCGGATTCCACCTTCATCATGGGCGTCGGCTCGCCGGCCTACATGTCGCCGGAGCAGATCAAGGGCTACCCGCTCAACCAGAAGACCGATCTCTATTCACTCGGCGTGGTGCTGTTCCATTTGCTCACCGGACGGTTGCCCTTCCGCGCGGCCAACACGGCCCAACTGGTGTACAAGATCGTCAATGCCGATCCGCCCATGCCCAGCCAGATCAACCCTAACGTGCCGCAGGCGATGGACAACATCGTACGGCGCGCGCTGGAGAAGGATCTCTATTCGCGTTACCGCAACGGCGCGGAAATGGCGCAGGATCTATCCGCCGTGCGCTACCAGATCGTCGACGACAATTGGGTGGCGCTCGACACCTCGCGTCTCGATGTGCTGAAGAAGCTCGAATTCTTCAGGGGTTTCGAGGAAATCGAATTATGGGAGGTGCTGCGCATTAGCACCTGGCGCGAGATCCCGGCCGATACCCTGCTCATGCGGGAGGGGGACGAGGAGTCGGGTTTCGGCATCCTCGTAGAGGGGGAGGTGGAGGTGTCCGTCGACGAGCGCGCCATCTGCCGCCTGGGGGCCGGAGAGGTGGTCGGCGAAATGGCCTACCTCAACCAGGAGGCGCCCCGTCGCAGCGCGTCGGTGGTCACGCTGGCCCCGGTCATCTACCTGGATGTGAACAATGCCGCCCTGGCCCTGGCGACGGAAGAATGCTTCCAGCGCTTCCAGAAGAAGCTTGTTGCCACGGCGATCCGCAGGCTGGCCGCCGCCGACCACAGCCTTGCCAGCCACGGCGAGCAGGCGCACAAGCCGGTGGCCAGCGACAAGCTGGAAATCGAACTGGAACTGGAACCCCTCGAACCGCCGGCCGGCGAGCAGCAGCCGAATCCCGGGAAATAATCGCTTCCCCCGAAAAGTCAGTCTCCTCGGGACGGCGCCGAAGCGCCGCTGCGCGTCGAGGGAAGGACAAGGGGGGTGGTGAGACGCGCCTGACACGGCGAAAGAAGCTGGCCCGGGAACGAAGCTTTCGCAGAAAGTAAATGTTCGCGGCGCGATTCGGGCGCCAGGGCGTCTCGAGAAACTATATCGGCCGGAAGCGGGAAAACTTGAGCGCTTTCTCTTCCGGCCGACGACCGGCCCGACCTCAGCTGCGGGCGGTTACCCAGCGCACGAGGTTTCCGGCATCCATGGCGCCTGACTGTCGTGCGATCTCCCGACCGTGGTGGAACAGAATCAGCGTCGGGATGCTGCGAATGCCGTAGCGGCCGGCGATGCCCTGTACGTCGTCCGTGTTGAGCTTGGCCAGCCGATAGCGCGGTTCGAGCTGGTGGGTCGCCTGTGCGAAGGCGGGCGTCATCATGCGGCAGGGCCCGCACCAGGGCGCCCAGAAGTCGACCACGACGGGGATGTCGTTGTGTCCGATGTGGGCATCGAAAGTCGTCTCGTCGAGCTCGATCGGGTGACCATGGAAGAGAGGCTGGCCGCATTTCCCGCAAACGGGCTTGTCCGCCAGGCGCTGGGCGGGCAGGCGGTTGGCCGATGCGCAATGCGGGCAGACGATGATCAGGGCTGAGTTCATGGGCAACTCCGGTTGTTGCACGTGTATGGGGAGGAAGCCGGGAAATTCAAGCCGGATCAGGCACTAAAGTTTTCTTCCAGGCAGCCGAAAACACGCTAGTTGCCCTTTGGCTCGCATGGAGACGGCGGTGAGGAAGAAAATACCCATCTACGGCGTGACGCGCGTTGACAACGAGATCAGCCGCACGCATGGCTGGCTAGTAACGATTCAGCGCCGCGGGACCATCTTTCGCAGGCAGTTCAGCGACGGCATCCTCGGCGGCAAGGCCAGGTCCCTCGCCGCCGCCAAGGCCTGGCGCGACGAAATCGTCGCCCGACACCCCCCGCTGTCGAAGCGGGAGCATGCGGAAATCCTCAAGAAGAACAACAAGTCAGGCGTGGTCGGCGTTTGCCGTTATTGCGCCTCGGAAACGCGGTCGAAATCCCCCCAGGAAAAGCGCTGGTTCTGGGTTGCCTCGTGGGTGCTGCCCGATGGGCGCGCCAAGCGTGTCAAGTTCTCTGTGAACAAGCATGGCGAGGAGGGGGCGTTCAAGCTGGCCGTGAAGGCGCGCCGCGGTGCCATCAAGCAGATGGGGGGCGATTTCGACCCGGGCGCGACGCGGCGCAAGAAGCGCCTGTCGCGGGTGTGACTCAGTCCGGAAGACCGGCTTGCACGAGGGCGGCGAGCGTCTCGATCCATTCGTGGCGCTCGTTGAGGCAGGGAATGTAACGGAATTCCTTTCCGCCGGCCGCCAGGAAGGCGGCCCTGCACTCCATGGCGATTTCCTCGAGGGTTTCCAGGCAATCGGCGACGAAGCCCGGGCAGATCACGTCAACCCGCTTCGTGCCCGATCGCCCCAGCGCTTCCAACGTTGCCTGGGTGTAGGGCTGCAGCCATTCGGCCGGACCGAAACGCGACTGGAAGGTGACGGCGTAATCGGATTCGGGCAGGCCCAAGGCGTCGGCCAGCAGACGGGCGCTTTCCAGGCATTGCCCGTAATAGGGATCGCCGCGCGCGATGCTGACCTTGGGCAGGCCGTGAAAGCTCATCACCAGCTTGTCCGGCCGGCCATAGTCCATCCAGTGCGCGTTCACCGCGGCGCTCAGCGCGGAGACGTAGCCCGGGTGGTCGTGAAAGCCTTCGATCATCCGGATATCCGCCGCCGCAGGATGGCACGACGCCCAGTCCGCCACGGCATCCGAGGCGCTGGCGTTGGTACTGACCGAATACTGCGGATACAGGGGCAGGACGAGAACGTCGCGGCAGCCGGCTGCCGCGAGTCTGTCCAGGGCGCTTGCGATCGAGGGGTCGCCGTAGCGCATGGCCCATTCGATGACGATATCGCCCCGTCCGGACTGGCCGAGGTAGCCGCGCAGCAGCTTGGCCTGGCGCTCGGTATGCACCTTGAGCGGCGAACCCTCCGGCGTCCAGATCCTGGCGTATTTCTCGGCCGACTTCTGCGGTCGCACGTTGAGAATGATGCCGTTCAGCACCAGCCACCAGAGCGGACGCGGCAATTCGACGACGCGCGAATCCGAGAGAAACTGGCGTAGGTAGCAGCGCAGGGCAGCGGCGGTCGGCGCCTCCGGGGTGCCGAGGTTGATGAGGAGGACCGCCGGTTTGCTCATGGCGCCGACAGGGCGCTCGAAAGGAGCTTGGCGGTGATGTCGACGATGGGGATGACGCGGTCGTAGGCCATGCGCGTTGGGCCGATGACGCCGACCGAGCCGACGATGCGGCCGTTGATCTCGTAGGGAGCGGTGATGACGCTGCACTCGTCGAGCGGTGCCAGGCCGGATTCGCCGCCGATGAACACCTGCACGCCCTCGGCGCGGTTGGAGAGGTCGAGCAGCTGCACGAGGCTCGTGCGCTGCTCGAAGAGGGCGAACAGTTCGCGCAGGCGGTTCATGTTCGAGGAGATGTCCTCGACCTCGAGCAGGTTTTTCTCGCCGGAAATGACGTACTGGGTCGAGGTTTCCGCCACCGCCGCATCGCCGGCTTCGAGCGCCGCGGTCATCAGCTCTGTCATGTCGGCACGCAACTGGCGCAGTTCCTCGTGCACGCGGCCGCGAATCTCGGCGAAGTCGAGCCCGGCGAAATGCTGGTTCAGGTAGTTGGCCGCGCTCACCAGTTCGGCCGGCGTGTAGGCGCGCTGGGTGAACAGGATGCGGTTCTGCACATCCCCCTCGGAGGTGACGATGATGAGCAGGATGCGCTTTTCCGACAGGCCGAGAAATTCGATCTGGCGGATCTTCGGCATGATGCGTCGCGGCGCCACGACCACACCGGCGAACCGGGTGAGCTCCGACAGCAGTTGGGAGGCTGAACTGATCAGCCGCTGCGGCTGGTCCGGCTGCAGATGGCCCTCCAGTTCGTGGATCTGTTGTTCCGGCAGCGGCCTTACCGTGAGCAGGCTGTCGACGAAGAAGCGGTAGCCGCGCGGCGTGGGCACGCGTCCGGCGGAGGTGTGCGGGCTGGCGATGAAGCCCAGCTCCTCCAGATCCGACATGACGTTGCGCACCGTGGCCGGCGAGAGTTCCAGGCCCGAGTGCTTCGAGAGCGCGCGCGAGCCGACCGGCTGTCCTTCCGCCACGTAGCGTTCGATCAGCGTCTTGAGGAGGATTTGCGAGCGTTGGTCCAGCATCGGCTTCATTGTATTGAAAATGGCGTTGCCCTGCTGCAATCGCAAGAGCGGGATTTGTGGTTAAATTTGCGCCATGAGCCCAGCCTTCCGCACCATCGCCCTGATCGGCAAGTACAAAAGCCCGGAGATTGCCGAATCGCTGATGATTCTGGCGGCGTTTCTCAAGAGCCGCGGCATCGGCGTGCTGGTGGAGGAGGGCACGGCCGCCCTGGTCGGTGAAAACGGCTATCCGGTCGCCTCCTATGCCGCCATTGGCGAACGTGCCGACCTGGCCATCGTTCTCGGCGGCGACGGCTCCATGCTGACGGCGGCCCGCCGGCTGGCCGCATCCGACGTGCCTCTGGTCGGCGTGAATCAGGGCCGGCTCGGTTTCATGACGGACCTGGCACAGGACAGCATGCTCGACGGCGTCGCCGACCTGCTCGACGGCAAGTTCCAGAGCGAACAGCGCTTCCTGCTCGATGCCACGGTGCATCGTGGCGGCGAAGTGATGTTCGATACGCAGGCGCTGAACGACGTGGTAGTCAACAAGGGCGACCTCGGCCGCATGATCGAGTTCGCCGTCTCCGTCGATGGCGAGTTCATCTACAACCAGCGCTCCGACGGCCTCATCATCGCCACGCCGACGGGCTCCACCGCCTACGCCCTGTCGGCAAATGGTCCGATCCTGCACCCGGCGGTGCCAGGCATTGCCCTGGTGCCGCTCTGTCCGCATGCCCTCTCTAACCGGCCGATCACCGTGAGCGACGCCAGCCGCATCGAGATCGTCATCCATGCGCCGCACCGCGCCCGCGTGCATGCCGACGGTCAGGAGAAATTCGAGCTCGAGACCGCCGACCGCGTCTGCGTCGCTCGTTCGGCGCGTTCCATCCGTTTCCTGCATCCGCTCGGCTACAGCTATTTCGCCATGCTGCGCGAGAAGCTGCACTGGAGCGAAACACTCCGCCCCTACTGATGCTGCGCCGCCTCTACATCCGCGATTACGTCATCGTCGATGAGTTGGAACTGGAGTTCGCCGCCGGCTTCGGCGCCCTGACTGGGGAGACCGGCGCCGGCAAGTCCATCCTGGTCGACGCCCTGTCCCTCGTGCTGGGAGAACGCGCCGACGCCAGTTCGGTGCGCGCCGGCCGCGACAAGGCAGAGATCTCCGCCGAGTTGGCCGTGACAGAGGGCAGCCCGCTCGCCGTCTGGCTGGGCGCCAATGATTTCGATGCCGACGCATGCCTGCTGCGCCGCGTCATCGATTCGGCCGGCCGCTCGCGCGGCTATATCAACGGCGTGCCGGCGACGCTGACCCAGATGCGCGAGATCGCCGATTTCATCGCCGACATTCACGGCCAGCATGCCCACCACAGCCTGTTGCGTGCCGAGGCGCAGCGGCAGTTGCTCGACGGCCTCGCCGGGCAGCGGCAGCTGGCTGCCGAGGTGGCAGCGCTGCACGCCGCCTGGCGCAAGGCGCGCGAGGCGCGGCTTGCCGCCGAGAAGAACGCCGAAACCTTGCAGCGCGAGCGCGACATGCTGGCCTGGCAGGTGAAGGAAGTTGCGGCGCTCGGCTTCGAGCCCGAGGGCTGGAGCGAAACCAGCCAGGAGCACAAACGACTGGCGCATGCCGCCTCGCTGCAGGAAGGCGTGGCCGAGGCGCTGGAGGGACTGTCCGAGGGCGAAACTGCCGCCATGTGGCAGGTCGAGCGCATCGGCGCGCGCCTGCGTCAGCTGATGGACTACGACCCGACGCTCAAGGACACGCTGGAAATCATCGAGAGCGCGCAGATCCAGTTGCATGAAGCGGCGCATGCCCTGCGCCATTACCGTGACCGGGTCGAGATCGATCCGGCGCGCCTGGCCGAGGCGGAACGGCGCATTCAGGTGGTGCACGACACGGCGCGCAAGTACCGGGTGCAACCCGAAGAACTGCCCCGTCTGCTGGCCGGCTGGGGCGCGCGCCTGATCGAACTGGAAACCCTGCAGGATCCGGCGGTGCTGGCCGAGCGCGAGGCGCAGGCGCTGCGCGACTACACGGCGCGCGCGGAAGCGCTCGGCAAGGGTCGGCGCAAATCAGCCGCCACGCTGGGCAAGGTGGTGACGGACGCCATCCAGCAGCTCGCCATGCCGGGCGGGCGCTTCGAGGTGGCCTTCGAGAAACTGCCGGAAGGTGCTTCCTACGGACTGGAGAGCGCCGAGTTCCGCGTCAGCGCGCATGCCGGCCAGCCGGCCGGCCCGCTGTCGAAGGTCGCCTCGGGCGGCGAGCTTTCGCGCATCGGCCTCGCCATCCAGGTCATCGCCTCCTCGGCAGGCAACGTCCCGACGCTGGTTTTCGACGAGGTCGATGTCGGCATCGGCGGCGGCGTGGCGGAGATCGTCGGGCAGTTGCTGAAGCAGCTGGGCCGCGACCGGCAGGTGCTGTGCGTGACGCACCTGCCGCAGGTGGCGGCGCAGGCCGACTGGCAGTGGTCGATCGCCAAGGAAGGCACGGGCGACGGCGTGGCGAGCCGCGTCACGCCGCTCGACCGGGAAGGCCGCATCGAGGAAATCGCGCGCATGCTGGGCGGCGTGAAGATCACGCCGACCACCCGCAAGCATGCGACGGAAATGCTCGGTTACTGAGCTATTCCGGGAATGGCGGTGATCGTCACGATCCCGGTCAGGATGAAGACTGCCGCGGCGGCGTAGCGGATCGCCTTCATCGGCAGCTTCTGCGCCAGCGCCTCGCCCACCAGGACGGCGGGGATGTTGGCGATCAGCATGCCGAACGTGGTGCCGATTACCACCGCCCACAGCAGATCGAAGCGCGCGCCCAGCGCCACCGTGGCGAGCTGCGTCTTGTCGCCCATCTCGGCAATGAAGAAGGCGACGGTGGTGGTGACGAAGGCGCCGGCCCGATGCAGCTTGGGGTCGTCGTCGAGAGAATCCGGATGCAGGGTCCACAGGCCGAAGCCGATGAACAGCAGACCGGTCGCCCAGGGCAGGACCTGTGGCGAAATCAGGGTGGCCAGCCAGACGCCGACCGAGCCGGCCAGCGCGTGGTTGAGCAGGGTGGCGACGAATATCCCTGCAATGATGGCGCCGGGTTTGCGCAGGCGCGCGGCGAGCACGAAGGAGAGGAGTTGAGTCTTGTCGCCGATTTCGGCCAGCGCGACCAGCAGGGTCGCCGTCAGGAAGGCTTCCATCGCGGGTCCGGCGCTCAGCGCGCCGGTTTCTTGTTGGGGCAGTTCGGGTTGAGGCAGCCGGCGTAGAGATAGAGTGCGTGCTCGTGCACCTGGAAGCCGCGCTCCTTGGCGACTTTGTTCTGTCGCTTCTCGATTTCGGCGTCGTAGAACTCCTCGACCTTGCCGCATTGCAGGCAGACCAGGTGGTCGTGGTGCTTGCCCTCGTTCAACTCGAAGACAGCCTTGCCGGACTCGAAGAAATGCCGTTCGAGCAGACCCGCCTGCTCGAACTGGGTCAGCACGCGATAGACCGTGGCGAGGCCGATGTCCATCCCCTCGGCGAGCAGCGCCCGATAGACGTCTTCAGCGGTCATGTGCCGGCTGCCGGTGTCGGCCTGGGATTTCTGGAAGAGGTCGAGGATTTTCAGGCGCGGGAAAGTCGCCTTCAAACCCATGTTTTTCAGGTCCTGCGAGTTGCTCATGGCGGCCGGGTTGGGGAGTGTTGCCGGTATGATATAGTCTTGCGCGTTCCTTGAGAATTCCCGCTTTCGATCCCGCATGAAATTCCTGCGCCTGCTTCCGATCTTCCTGCCGCTGGCGGCTTGCTCCAGCAACCCCAACCAGCAGATGCGGGACTTCGCGGCAGCCATCACGCCCTACAAGATCGACGTGCGCCAGGGCAATTACATCACCCAGGACATGGTGGCGCAGCTCAAGCCCGGCATGACGCGCGACCAGGTGCGCTTCGTGCTGGGCACGCCCCTGGTGACCGACATCTTCCACGCCGACCGCTGGGACTATGTCTATCGCTTCAAGCCGGGGCGCGGCGAAGTGCAGCAGCGTCGCCTGTCGGTCTTCTTCGAGGGCAACCACCTGGTGCGCGTCGCGGGGGATGTCGTCGAATCGGATCCGGCACAGGAACGGGCCGATGCCGAGGCAGCGGCCCGTTCGCGAAGCCGCGTGATCGAGATCGCGCCGGGCGAGAGCAAGAAGAAGGCGGTGGAACCTTCCACCGAGGAGAAGAAGACCGACGCGGCCGCGAACGAGGCGGATAAGAAATGACCGTGAAGATCGCCGTCGCCGGCAGTTCCGGCCGCATGGGGCGCACCCTCATCGAGGCCGTCTTCAAGTCCGAAGATGCAACGCTGACCGTCGCCCTGGAGCAGCCGGGCAGCCCTTTCCTCGGCAAGGATGTCGGAGAACTGGTCGGCACGCCCTGCGGCGTTACCATCCGCGACGATTTCGATGCCGCGCTGTCCGGCGCCGACTGCCTGATCGATTTCACGCGGCCGGCCGGCACGCTGGCGCATCTCGCCAGTTGCCGCAAGCGTGGCGTGGCGATGGTGATCGGCACCACCGGCATGGAGGCCGATCAGAAGCAGGCGATCGCGGACGCTGCACGCGACATTCCCATAGTGTTTGCGCCGAACATGGCCGTCGGCGTGAACCTCGTCTTCAAGCTGCTCGACACCGCCGCCCGCGTGCTCAGCCAGGGCTACGACATCGAGGTGATCGAGGCGCACCATCGTCACAAGGTGGACGCGCCCTCCGGCACCGCACTGCGCATGGGCGAGGTGGTGGCGGCGGCGCTCGGCCGCGACCTCGGACAATGCGCCGTCTATGGGCGCGAGGGCGTCACCGGCGAGCGCGACCCGTCCACCATCGGCTTCGCCACCGTGCGCGGCGGCGACATCGTCGGCGACCATACCGTGCTTTTCGCCGGCACGGGCGAACGCATCGAGATCACCCACAAGGCCGCTTCGCGCATGCCCTATGCGCTGGGCAGCCTGCGTGCGGCGCGCTTCCTTCAGGGGCGCAGGAACGGTCTCTTCGATATGCAGGATGTATTGGGTTTGCGTTGAGTTTGCAGCCGGCACCTTTCCCGAGGTAGAATTCAAAAGTTTTATCCCGAGCGGGATGGGCCAACAGCCTGTCCCGCTTCGCACATCTACAACAATCCGCAGCGGCGCCGTGAATCGTCCCGGCACGCCTGCGCAGTGCCGACAGGAGCGCTTAAGTGTCTGATTTTCCGAAAGCCATCCTCGCGTTAGCGGACGGGACGGTATTTCGCGGAATCGGCATTGGCGCACAGGGTTCCAGTGTCGGCGAGGTCGTGTTCAACACCGCCATGACCGGCTACCAGGAGATCCTCACCGATCCGTCCTACTGCCGGCAGATCGTCACCCTGACCTATCCCCATATCGGCAACACGGGCATCAACCGCGAGGACTGCGAAGCCGCCAAGGTGCATGCCGCCGGCCTGGTGATCCGCGACCTGCCGCTGCTGGTGTCGAACTTCCGTTCCGAGCAGACCCTGTCCGACTACCTCAAGGCCGAGAACGTCGTCGCCATCGCCGGCATCGACACGAGGAAGCTGACGCGCATCCTGCGCGAGAAGGGGGCGCAGAACGGCTGCCTGATGAGCGGCGAAATAAACGCCGGCGACGAAGAAAAGTCAGTCGCCGCGGCACGGCGCTTCCCCGGCCTCGCCGGCATGGATCTCGCCAAGGTGGTGAGCGTGGACCAGCCCTATGCCTGGAGCGAAGGCGAATGGCAGTTGGGCAAGGGCTATGTCACTCCGGCGTCTGCCGATTACCATGTCGTCGCCTTCGACTACGGCGTCAAGCGCAACATCCTGCGCATGCTCGCCGCGCGCGGCTGCCGCGTCACCGTTCTGCCGGCGCAGGCCACGGCGGCCGAGGCGCTGGCCCTGAATCCGGACGGCGTGTTTCTCTCCAACGGGCCGGGCGATCCCGAGCCCTGCGACTACGCCATCGCCGCCATCCGCGAGATCCTCGCGCGCAGCATCCCGACCTTCGGCATCTGCCTCGGCCACCAACTCATGGGACTGGCCTCGGGCGCGAAGACGGCGAAGATGAAATTCGGCCACCACGGCGCCAACCACCCGGTGAAGGATCTCGACACCGGCCAGGTGCTGATCACCAGCCAGAACCACGGCTTCGCCGTCGATGCGGCCACGCTGCCGGCGAACCTGCGCGTGACCCATGTCTCGCTCTTCGACGGCAGTCTGCAGGGCATGGAGAGAACCGACGTTCCGGCCTTCTGCTTCCAGGGCCACCCCGAGGCGAGCCCCGGGCCGCACGACGTGTCCTACCTGTTCGACCGCTTCATCAAGCTGATGCAGGAAAAGAAGGCGGGCCATGCCTAAGCGCACAGACATCCACTCGGTTCTCATCATCGGCGCCGGTCCGATCATCATCGGCCAGGCCTGCGAATTCGACTATTCCGGCGCCCAGGCCTGCAAGGCGCTGCGCACCGAGGGCTACAAGGTCGTCCTGGTCAACTCCAACCCGGCCACCATCATGACCGACCCGGAGACGGCCGACGTCACCTACATCGAGCCGATCCACTGGACGATGATCGAGAAGGTCATCGCCAAGGAGCGGCCCGACGCGCTGCTGCCGACCATGGGCGGCCAGACCGCGCTCAACTGCGCGCTCGATCTCGCCAAGCACGGCGTGCTGGAGAAATACGGCGTCGAACTGATCGGCGCCTCGCGCGAGGCCATCGACAAGGCCGAGGACCGCGAAAAGTTCAAGGCGGCGATGACCCGCATCGGCTTGGGCTCCGCGCGCTCCTCCATCGCCCACAGCATGGAGGAGGCGCTGCAGGTGCAGGCGGGGATCGGCTACCCGGCCATCATTCGCCCGTCGTTCACGCTCGGCGGCACCGGCGGCGGCATCGCCTACAACCAGGAAGAGTTCGTCGAGATCTGCAAGCGCGGCCTGGAAGCCTCGCCCACGCGCGAGCTGCTCATCGAGGAGTCCTTGCTCGGCTGGAAAGAGTATGAGATGGAGGTGGTGCGCGACCGCAAGGACAACTGCATCATCGTCTGCTCGATCGAGAACCTCGATCCGATGGGCGTGCACACCGGCGACTCGATCACCGTGGCGCCGTCGCAGACGCTGACGGACAAGGAATACCAGATCATGCGCGACGCCTCGATCGCCGTGCTGCGCGAAATCGGCGTCGATACCGGCGGTTCCAACGTGCAGTTCGCCATCAACCCGGCCGACGGGCGCATGATCGTCATCGAGATGAATCCGCGCGTCTCGCGCTCGTCTGCCCTCGCCTCGAAGGCCACCGGCTTCCCCATCGCCAAGGTCGCCGCCAAGCTGGCGGTCGGCTACACGCTCGACGAGCTGAAGAACGAGATTACCGGCGGCGCGACGCCGGCCTCCTTCGAGCCGTCCATCGATTACGTCGTCACCAAGGTGCCGCGCTTCGCCTTCGAGAAGTTTCCCCAGGCCAACGACCGGCTGACGACGCAGATGAAGTCGGTGGGCGAGGTGATGGCCATCGGCCGCACCTTCCAGGAGTCGTTGCAGAAGGCCCTGCGCGGGCTGGAGGTGAGCGTCTACGGCCTCGACGAGATCGAGGCGGACGAGGACACCATCGAGCAGGAGATCGCCAATCCCGGCGCGCAGCGCTTGTGGTACCTCGGCCAGGCCTTCCGCGACGGCATGAGCCTGGAGAAGGCGCACCAACTGACCAAGATCGACCCCTGGTTCCTCGTCCAGATCGAGGACATCGTCAGGGAAGAAGCGGCGCTTGCCGGGCAGAAGCTGCACGACCTCGACGCCGCAGAGATGCGCCGCCTGAAGCGCAAGGGTTTCTCCGACCGGCGCATGGGGAAACTCATGGGCAGCACCGAGACCGCCGTGCGCATGCACCGCCAGGCCCTGAACGTGCGCCCGGTGTTCAAGCGCGTCGATACCTGCGCCGCCGAGTTCGCCACCCATACCGCCTATCTGTACTCCACCTACGAGGAGGAGTGCGAGGCGCAGCCGACGAAGCGCAGGAAGATCATGGTGCTCGGCGGCGGGCCCAACCGCATCGGCCAGGGCATCGAGTTCGACTACTGCTGCGTGCACGCGGCGCTCGCCATGCGCGAGGACGGCTGCGAGACCATCATGGTCAACTGCAACCCGGAGACGGTGTCCACCGACTACGACACATCGGACCGCCTCTACTTCGAGCCGCTCACGCTGGAGGACATTCTCGAGATCGTGAACGTCGAGCAGCCGGCCGGGGTGATCGTGCAGTTCGGCGGCCAGACGCCGTTGAAGCGCGCGCTCGACCTCGAGGCCAACGGCGTGCCCATCATCGGCACCAGCCCGGACATGATCGACGCCGCCGAGGACCGCGAGCGCTTCCAGAAGATGCTGCACGAGCTGGGCCTGAAGCAGCCGCCCAACCGCACGGCGCGCACCGAGGAGGAGGCGATTCGCCTGGCCGCCGAGATCGGCTACCCCCTGGTGGTGCGGCCGAGCTACGTGCTGGGCGGGCGCGCCATGGAGATCGTGCACGAGCAGAAGGATCTCGAGCGCTACATGCGCGACGCCATCAAGGTCTCCAACGATTCGCCGGTGCTGCTCGACCGCTTCCTCAACGACGCCACCGAGGTGGACGTCGATGCGCTCTCCGACGGCAGGCAGGTCATCATCGGCGGCATCATGCAGCACATCGAGCAGGCCGGCGTGCATTCCGGCGATTCAGCCTGCTCGCTGCCGCCCTACACGCTGTCCAGGGAAATCCAGGACGAGCTGCGACGCCAGACCGAGCAGATGGCGAAGGCCCTCAGCGTCGTCGGCCTGATGAACGTGCAGTTCGCCATCCAGGACGGCACGGTGTACGTGCTGGAAGTGAACCCGCGTGCCTCGCGCACCGTGCCCTTCGTCTCCAAGGCGACGGGCCTGCCGCTGGCCAAGGTGGCGGCGCGCTGCATGGCGGGCACGAGCCTGGCCAAGCAGGGCGTCACGCGCGAGATCGTGCCGCCCTACTACTCGGTGAAGGAGGCCGTGTTCCCCTTCGTCAAGTTCCCCGGCGTCGACACCATCCTAGGACCGGAGATGAAGTCCACCGGCGAGGTGATGGGCGTGGGGCGCAGCTTCGCCGAGGCCTTCGTCAAGTCGCAGCTCGCCGGCGGCACCAAGCTGCCCAGGTCGGGAAAGGTGTTCATTTCCGTCAAGGAACAGGATCGCGCCAAGGCGGTCGAGGTGGCGAAGGAACTGGACGATCTCGGTTTCAGCCTGCTCGCCACGCGCGGCACGGGCGGCGCGATCGCCGCCGCCGGCCTCAAGGTGCAGGTGGTGAACAAGGTGGCCGAGGGTCGGCCGCACATCGTGGACATGATCAAGAACAACGAGGTGGCTCTGATCATCAACACGGTGGAGGAAAAGCGACAGGCCATCGCCGACTCGCGCTCCATCCGCACCAGCGCCCTGGCCCAGCGCGTCACGGTCTACACGACCATCGAAGGCGCCCGCGCCGCCTGCGCCGGCATGCGCCACCTGGCCGAACTGGAACCGTATTCCTTGCAGATGCTGCACGCTGAGTTAACATAAGAGCGCCATCCGCCGGGCCGACCCAAGGATGGCGCAGTCAACAACATGGAGCGGGCGCAGCCCGCGAACAGCCGTCACCCCCTTCCGAGGGAAGGGGGCTGGGGGAAAGGCAGTCTTATGAGCAAGGTCCCCATTACCAAGGCGGGCGCGGAGATGCTGCGCCAGGAGTTGCACCGGCTGAAGACGGTCGACCGCCCCAACGTGGTCAACGCCATTGCCGAGGCGCGCGCCCATGGCGACCTGTCGGAGAACGCCGAGTACGCCGCCGCGCGCGAGCGCCAGAGCTTCATCGAGGGCCGCATCCAGGAAATCGAGGGCAAGCTGGGCAACGCCCAGATCATCGACCCCAAGCTGCTCGATGCCGACGGCCGCTGCGTCTTCGGCGCCACGGTCGACCTGGAAGACCAGGCGTCCGGCACCCAGGTGACCTACCAGATCGTCGGCGACGACGAGGCCGACCTGAAGAACAACAAGATCTCCATTTCCTCGCCCATCGCGCGCGCCCTCATCGGCAAATACGCCGGCGACATCGCCGAGGTCAAGGCGCCCGGCGGCACGCGCGAGTACGAAGTCCTCGACGTTCGTTACGTCTGATTATTTACGCAGGCGACGTCTGGGGTTTGACGTTTTGGCTGCGGACCTGGCTTTGCGCGCGGGAGGCGCAGCCGGTTTTTCGCTTTCCGGATTTTCCCTGAACACCACCAGGACATTGCCGATATGCTGTACTGGGGCGGCCTCCAGCCGGGCGCAGACTTCGGCGAGCAGGGCTTCGCGCTCGGTGCGCTCGGCACCATAGACGCGCACCTTGATCAGTTCGTGGGCCTTGAGGCCGCGGTCGATCTCGGCGAGGACCGACGCGCTGAGGCCGTTCTGGCTGATGCTGGCGACGGGGTGAAGGCCGTGGGCTCGGGCGCGCAGGGCGCGGCGTCGGGCGGGGGTCAGTTCGATTGTCATTGACGGATTTTACGCGGTGAAGAAGCACAAGACCAGCAAGGCCTGGATGCGCGAGCATGTCACCGATCCCTACGTCCAGCGGGCGAAGGCGGAGGGCTGGCGTTCGCGCGCCGCCTTCAAGTTGATGGAGATCGACGACAAGGATCGATTGCTGCGACCCGGCATGACGGTGGTCGACCTTGGCGCCGCGCCGGGCGGCTGGTCGCAGGTGGCGGCGCAGCGGGTCGGCAGGGAGGGGCGGGTGCTGGCGCTCGACCTGCTCGACATGGCACCCGTGCCCGGGGTGGCGTTTCTCCAGGGCGATTTCCGCGAGGACTCCGTGCTGCGGGAGCTGACTTTTCGCCTGATGGGAAAACCGGTCGATCTTGTGATTTCCGACTTGGCCCCCAACATCTCGGGTATCGCCGCCACCGACCAGGCGCGCTCGGAGCATCTGGCCGAACTGGCGCTGGAATTTGCCCGTCGGCAGTTGAAACCCGGCGGCGATTTCCTGGTCAAGGTCTTCCAGGGGGCGGGCTTCGATGCCTTCCGGGCGGCCATGGTCGAGGCTTTCGACAAGGTGGTCGTGCGCAAGCCGAAATCCTCGCGCGACCGCAGCAACGAGGTCTATCTGCTCGGCCGCGGGCGACGCCCACTCGGCGACTAGGGGTAATCGGTTTGCTGCAGCGGGAAATCGGCCTTAGAATGCATGTGTATCATTGGGCCCCGGACGGGTCATAGAGAGGAAACGCTTGAACAATCTCTTCAAGAATCTCGCCATCTGGCTGGTGATCGGCGTCGTGCTGATGACCGTCTTCAACCAGTTCAGCGCGCGCCAGGCACCGCAGAACACCCTCGAGTACTCCCAGTTCCTCGATGAGGTGAAGGCCGGCCGCATCGCCAAGGTGGTGATCCAGGGGCGCACCCTCGAGGCGACCACCACGGAAGGCAAGAAAATCACTTCCTATGCGCCGCCCGACCTGTGGATGGTGAGCGACCTGCTCAAGAACAACGTCAAGGTGGTGGCGAAGCCCGAGGAGGAGCAATCCTTCCTCATGAACATCTTCGTCTCCTGGTTCCCCATGCTGCTGCTGATCGGCGTATGGATCTTCTTCATGCGACAGATGCAGGGCGGCGGCAAGGGCGGCGCCTTCTCCTTCGGCAAGTCGCGCGCGCGCATGATGGACGAGTCGGCCAATACCGTGACCTTCGCCGACGTCGCCGGCTGCGACGAGGCCAAGGAGGACGTCGCTGAACTGGTCGATTTCCTGCGCGACCCGTCGAAATTCCAGAAGCTGGGCGGGCGCATCCCGCGCGGCGTGCTGATGGTCGGCAACCCCGGCACCGGCAAGACCTTGCTCGCCAAGGCCATCGCCGGCGAGGCCAAGGTGCCGTTCTTCTCGATTTCCGGCTCCGATTTCGTCGAGATGTTCGTCGGCGTCGGCGCAGCGCGCGTGCGCGACATGTTCGAGCAGGCCAAGAAGCACGCCCCCTGCATCATCTTCATCGACGAGATCGACGCCGTCGGCCGCCAGCGCGGCGCCGGCCTCGGCGGCGGCAACGACGAGCGCGAGCAGACGCTCAACCAGCTGCTGGTCGAGATGGACGGCTTCGAGGGCACCGCCGGCGTCATCGTCATCGCCGCCACCAACCGTCCCGACGTGCTCGACCCGGCGCTGCTGCGCCCGGGCCGCTTCGACCGCCAGGTGGTGGTGCCGCTGCCCGACATCCGCGGCCGCGAGCAGATCCTCATGGTGCACATGCGCAAGGTGCCGGTGGCGCCCGACGTCAAGGCCGACATCATCGCGCGCGGCACGCCGGGCTTCTCCGGCGCCGACCTTGCCAACCTGGTGAACGAGGCGGCCCTTTTCGCCGCGCGCGGCAACAAGCGCCTGGTCGACATGGAGGACTTCGAGCGCGCCAAGGACAAGATCATGATGGGCGCCGAGCGCCGCTCCATGGTCATGCCGGAGGAGGAACGCCGCAATACCGCCTACCACGAGTCGGGCCACGTGCTGGTGGCGAAGCTCCTGCCGAAGACCGATCCGGTGCACAAGGTGACCATCATCCCGCGCGGCCGCGCCCTCGGCGTGACCATGCAGCTGCCCGAGCAGGACCGCTACAGCCAGGACCGCGACCGCCTGCTCAACACCATCGCCGTGCTCTTCGGCGGTCGCATCGCCGAAGAGATTTTCATGAACCAGATGACCACTGGCGCCTCGAACGACTTCGAGCGCGCCACCGACATCGCCCGCCGCATGGTGACGCAGTGGGGCATGTCGGAGTCACTCGGCACCATGGTCTATGGCGAGAACGAGGGCGAGGTCTTCCTCGGCCGTTCGATCACCACGCACAAGAACGTCTCGGAAGCGACCATGCAGCAGGTCGATGCCGAGATTCGCCGCATCATCGACCAGCAGTATGGGCTGGCGCGGCGCCTGATCGAGGAGAACCGTGACAAGGTCGAGGCCATGACGCAGGCCCTGCTCGAGTGGGAGACCCTCGACGCCGAGCAGATCAACGACATCATGGACGGCAAGCCGCCGCGCGAACCCAAGCGTACCAAGCCGCCGTCGGGCACGCCGGCGGACAATTCCCCGGGCGCCGCGCCCAACGCGGCCGCGCCGGCTTAGGCGGACCTCACTGACACCAGGCCGGGTCGGGCAACCGATCCGGCCTTTTTCTTCATGACGGCTCATCTTCGTTGCGGCGCCTACTGCCTGTCCCTCGAGCGTCCCCTCGTCATGGGCATCGTCAATGTTACGCCGGATTCCTTTTCCGACGGCGGGCGCTTCCTCGATGCCGCGCGGGCCGTCGCTCATGCGCGCCGGCTGGTGGAGGACGGCGCCGACATGCTCGACATCGGCGGCGAATCCTCGCGCCCCGGTGCGCAGCCGGTCGGCCTCGACGAGGAACTGCGCCGCGTGCTGCCGGTGATCGAGGCGCTCGCCGGGCTGGGTGTGCCCTTGTCGATTGACACCGTGAAGCCGGAAGTGATGTGCCGCGCCGTTGGCGCCGGCGCATCGATCATCAACGACATCGCCGCCCTGCGCGCGCCGGACGCGCTCGAGGCGGCGGCCGGGACGCAGGCGGCGGTTTGCCTGATGCACATGCAGGGCGAGCCCGGCACCATGCAGACCGATCCGCGCTACGGCGACGTGGTGGCCGAGGTGCGCGGATTTCTTGCCGGGCGGGTGGCGGCGGCGCGGGCGGCAGGCATTGCCGCGGAGCGCATCGTCGTCGACCCCGGCTTCGGCTTCGGCAAGCGGATCGAGCACAACCTGGCCCTGTTGCGTCATCTGGATCATTTCGCCGGCCTCGGCGCCTGCGTGCTGGCGGGCCTCTCGCGCAAGTCGATGCTCGGCCAGATCACCGGGAAGCAAGTCAGCCTGCGCGACACGGCGAGCGTGGTCGCGGCGCTCCTCGCCGCGCAGAATGGGGCTAAAATCCTGCGCGTTCACGACGTGGCGGCGACGCGGGACGCCCTGGCGGTCTGGCAGGCCGCCGCCCAACTGGATTGAGACCATGACCCGAAAATACTTCGGCACCGACGGCGTGCGCGGCAGGGTGGGCGAGGCGCCCATCACGCCCGACTTCGTCATGCGCCTCGGCTACGCCGCCGGCACCACGCTGGTGGCGCGCGAGCACCTGCCCGCCGGGGAGCATCCGGCCGTGCTCATCGGCAAGGACACGCGCATCTCCGGCTACATGCTCGAGGCGGCGCTGGAGGCCGGCTTCGCCGCGGCGGGCGTGGACGTCATGCTGACCGGGCCGCTGCCGACGCCGGCCATCGCCTACCTGACGCGGGCGCTGCGCCTGCAGGCCGGCGTGGTCATCTCGGCCTCGCACAACCTCTATCCCGACAACGGCATCAAGTTCTTTTCAGCGGGCGGCGCCAAGCTGCCGGATGCGGTGGAAGCGGAGATCGAGGCGCGCCTGGAACAGCCGATCGCCTGCGCCGCGCCCGGCATGCTGGGCAAGGCACGCCGTATCGACGATGCCGCCGGCCGCTACATCGAGTTCTGCAAGAGCACTTTCCCCACCGAGCTCGACCTGCGAGGCTTGAAGATCGTTGTTGACTGCGCCCACGGCGCGGCCTATCACATCGCGCCCAAGGTGTTCCACGAGCTCGGCGCCGAGGTGCAGGCCATCGGCGCCTCGCCCAACGGACTCAACATCAACGACAAGGTCGGCGCGACCTCGCCGCAGGCCCTGCTGCAGGCGGTGCAGGCGCAAGGCGCCGACATCGGCATCGCCCTCGACGGCGACGGCGACCGTCTCATGATGGCCGATGCCGCAGGGAGGCTCTACGACGGAGACCAGCTGCTCTACGTCATCGCGCGTCAGCGGCTGCAGGCCGGCGGCCTCACCGGCGTGGTCGGCACGCTGATGACCAACCTCGGCATGGAGCATACGCTGGCGAAGCTGGGCGTGCCGCTCGCGCGCGCCCGGGTCGGCGACCGCTATGTCCTCGAAACGCTGATCGAGCGCGGCTGGAAGCTGGGGGGGGAGAACTCCGGCCACATCATCTGCCTCGACCGCCACACCACGGGGGACGGCATTGTCTCCGCCCTGCAGGTGCTGGCCGCGCTGCGCCTGCAGCGTCACACCCTGGAGCAGGCTAGCGCCGGACTGACGCTGTACCCCCAGACCCTGGTCAATGTGCGGCTGCCAAACGGCTTCGACTGGCAGCAGCGGCCGGAAATCGAATCGGCGCGAGCGGCCGCCGAGCAGGCGCTGGGCGCGAGCGGTCGTGTGCTGCTGCGCGCGTCCGGCACCGAGCCGCTGCTGCGCGTCATGGTCGAGGGGCGCGAAGCGCAGCAGGTGGCTGCCCTGGCGCGCGGCATCGCCGACGCCGTCGAGCGCGCCGCGGCGTGATCGGCCTGCTGCAGCGCGTCTCCTCGGCGCGCGTGGAGGTCGGCGGCGAGACCGTAGGCGCCATCGACCATGGGCTGCTGGTGCTGGTTTGCGCCGAGCGGGGCGACGACGAGTCGTCCGCCTTCCGTCTGCTCGAGCGCCTGCTGAACTACCGTGTTTTTCCCGACGCGCTGGGCAAGATGAACCGCAGCCTGCGCGATACGGGCGGCGGCCTGCTGCTCGTTCCCCAGTTCACGCTGGCCGCCGACACCAACAGCGGCAATCGTCCCAGCTTCACGCCCGCAGCGGCCCCCGAGGAGGGACGACGGCTGTTCGATGCCTTCGTGTCGCGTGCCGCCGCGCTGCATGCCGATACATCGAGCGGTCGCTTTGGCGCGGACATGCAAGTCAGCCTGACCAACGACGGCCCCGTCACCTTCTGGCTCAGAGTGCCGCCGGCAGTATGATAGGAGGGAACGCATTTGACCGGAATCGACCCAGACGCTAAAATTCCAAGCTTTTGGCGAACCGGAAATAGCAGGTCGAAGCGATGCGGCGCAAACTCGTGGCGGGAAACTGGAAGATGCATGGCGGACTGGCCCGCAACCGCGATCTTCTGCAAAGCCTGATCCAGGCCGTCGGCAAGGGCGGCAAGTCGGATAGCGCCGTCTTCGTGCCCTATCCCTACCTGGCCCAGGCACAGGACATGCTGAAGGGGACGGCCATCGCCTGGGGGGCGCAGAGCCTGTCAGAGCATGCCCAGGGCGCCTACACGGGCGAGGTCAGCGCAGCCATGTTGGTGGAATTCGGCTGCCGCTATGTCATTGTCGGACATTCGGAGCGGCGCAGCCTGTATGGCGAGAGCAATGAAACCGTGGCGGCCAAGTTCCTTGCCGCGGTGAATGGCGGCCTGACGCCGATTCTCTGCCTCGGCGAAACCCTGGCTCAGCGCGAGCAGGGCGTGACCGAAGAGGTCATCGGCGGCCAGTTCGATGCGGTGCTGCAGGCGGCCGGGGTAGGGGGCTTCGCCAATGCCGTGATCGCATACGAGCCGGTCTGGGCCATTGGTACAGGTCGCACGGCCACCCCGCAGCAGGCGCAGGACGTTCATGCCTTCATCCGCGGGCGCCTTGCGGTCAGCGACCCCGTCCTGGCCGAACGCATGCAGATCCTCTATGGCGGCAGCGTCAAACCGCAGAACGCGGCCGAACTGTTCGGCATGGCCGACATCGATGGCGGACTGATCGGCGGCGCCTCGCTGGTGGCACAGGACTTTCTGGCCATCTGCGCAGCGGCCTGAACGATAAGATAGGAGCAGTGATGGAAGGCGTACTTTTTCCCCTGGTACTGACGGTGCACATCCTGGTCGGTGCGACCGTGATCGGCCTCGTCCTCCTGCAGCACGGCAAGGGCGCCGACATGGGCGCGGCCTTCGGCAGCGGCGCCTCGGGCAGCCTGTTTGGCGCCACCGGGTCGGCGAATTTCCTCAGCCGTGCGACGGCGATTCTGGCCACGGTGTTTTTCCTCACCAGCCTGGCGCTGAGTTTCATGGCAACCTCGCGCAGCCAGGCGCCGTCGAGTGTCATGGAGCAGGTGCAGCCGCAGCCGGTCGAGCCGGCGCCGGCAGCGCCGGCCCAGCCTGCGGCAGGGGCGGACTCGAAGGCCAAGGAAATTCCGAAGTAAGTGATGTTGCGGCGCAAAAATAAGGGTATAATTTATTTTTGCGTCGTCATAAGAATTGAGTGGCTCTGCCACGGGTAAATGGCAGACCATGGCGAGACATGCCGACGTGGTGAAATTGGTAGACACGCTATCTTGAGGGGGTAGTGGCGAAAGCCGTGTGAGTTCGAGTCTCACCGTCGGCACCAGAAGTATCCTCCGGGCCTGTGGCAACGCATGCCCGATGTGTGCAGCAGGAACGAGAAGGGCTCGGCGGAGCGGCCGGAAAAGCCATCCGCGCAGACTATGTTGGAAAACTACTTTCCTGTCCTCGTCTTCATACTCGTCGGCCTGGCCTTCGGGTGTGCCCCCATCCTCCTTGGCTGGCTCGTCGCCCCGAACCGGCCGGACAGCGAGAAGCTCTCTCCTTTCGAATGCGGCTTCGAGGCCTTCGAGGATGCGCGCATGAAGTTCGACGTGCGCTTCTACCTGATCGCCATCATCTTCATCCTGTTCGACCTGGAAATCGCCTTCCTCTTCCCTTGGGCGGTGATCTTCAAGGACATCGTTTCGTCGGAAACCATGCGGCTGTTCGGTTTCTTCGAGATGATGATCTTCATCGGCATCCTGGCCATCGGCTATGTCTACGCATGGGCCAAGGGCGCATTGGATTGGGAATGAGCCCGCAATGAGCATCGAAGGCGTTCTGGAAAAGGGCTTCGTCACCACCACCCTCGATGCCGTCATCAACTGGACGCGCACCGGTTCGATGTGGCCGATGACCTTCGGCCTCGCTTGCTGCGCCGTCGAGATGATCCAGGCCGGCTGCTCGCGCTACGACCTCGACCGATTCGGCATCGTCTTCCGCCCCAGCCCGCGCCAGTCCGACGTGATGATCGTTGCCGGCACGCTCACCAACAAGATGGCGCCGGCTCTGCGCAAGGTGTATGACCAGATGGCCGAGCCGCGCTGGGTGGTGTCGATGGGCTCCTGCGCCAACGGCGGCGGCTATTACCACTATTCCTATTCCGTCGTGCGCGGCTGCGACCGCATCGTGCCGGTGGATATCTATGTGCCGGGCTGCCCGCCGACCGCGGAGGCCCTGCTGTATGGACTGATCCAACTGCAGAACAAGATCAAGCGCACCAGCACCATCGCGCGCTGAGGACAAGGTTGAACAAGAGATGAGCGCCCGGCTCGAAACGCTTTGCCAGAACCTGCAGAATACGCTCGGCGAGCGCATCCGCGACATCAAGACCGTCGCCGGCGAGGTCACCATCGAAGTCGCCGCGGAGCACTATCTCGATGCGGCCCGCCTGCTGCGCGACCATCCCGACCTGCGCTTCGAGCAGCTGATCGATCTCACCGGCGTCGACTATTCGGCCTGGGGCGAGGGCGCCTGGCAGGGCCTGCGCTTTGCCGCCGTCTGCCACCTGACCTCCGTCTCGAAAAACTGGCGCCTGCGCCTGCGCGTGTTCGCGCCGGACGACGGTTTCCTCGTGCTGCCCTCGGTGGTCGGACTGTGGAACAGCGCCAACTGGTACGAGCGGGAAGCCTTCGACCTCTACGGCATCCTCTTCGAGGGCCATCCAGATCTGCGCCGCATTCTTTCCGACTACGGCTTCGTCGGCCACCCCTTTCGCAAGGATTTCCCGATTTCCGGTTATGTCGAGATGCGTTACGACCCGGAGCAGAAGCGCGTGGTCTATCAGCCGGTCAGCATCGAGCCGCGCGAGAACACGCCGCGCATCGTGCGCGAGGACAGCTATGGGGACGTCGGACATGGCTGAGATCCGCAATTACACCATCAACTTCGGTCCGCAGCACCCGGCCGCGCACGGCGTGCTGCGCCTGGTGCTCGAACTGGATGGCGAGGTGATCGTCCGCGCCGACCCGCACATCGGCCTGCTGCACCGCGCCACCGAGAAGCTGGCCGAGACGAAGACCTGGCTGCAGACGGTGCCCTATCTCGACCGCCTCGACTACGTCTCGATGATGTGCAACGAGCACGCCTACTGCCTGGCGGTGGAGAAGCTGCTCGGCGTCGAGGTGCCGCTGCGCGCCCAGTACATCCGCGTCATGATGGACGAGGTGACGCGCATCCTGAATCACCTGCTCAACATCGGTACCCACGCCCTCGACATCGGCGCCATGACCATGGTGCTGTACACCTTCCGCGAGCGGGAGGACCTGATGGACGCGTACGAGGCCGTCTCCGGCGCCCGCCTGCACGCGGCCTACTACCGGCCTGGCGGTGTGTACCGCGACCTGCCCGACCGCATGCCGCAGTATGTCGAGAACAAGTTCAAGAACGCCGAGACGGTCAGGCGCCTCAACGAGGCGCGCCAGGGATCGCTGCTCGATTTCCTCGAGGACTTCACAAAGCGCTTCCCGGCCTATGTCGACGAGTACGAAACGCTGCTCACCGACAACCGCATCTGGAAGCAGCGCACCGTCGGCATCGGCGTGGTTTCGCCCGAGCGAGCGCTGCAGCTCGGCTTCACCGGCCCCATGCTGCGCGGCTCCGGCATCGAGTGGGACCTGCGCAAGAAGCAACCCTACGAGGTCTACGACCGCATGGCGTTCGATGTGCCGGTCGGCGTGAACGGGGACTGCTACGACCGTTATCTCGTGCGCATCGAGGAGATGCGCCAGGCCAACCGCATCGTCAGGCAGTGCATCGACTGGCTGCGCCACGATTCTGCAAAAGGCGCCGGGCCGGTCATCACCGACAACCACAAGGTGGCGCCGCCGCCGCGCGAGAAGATGAAGGCCAGCATGGAAGAGCTGATCCATCACTTCAAGCTGTTCACCGAGGGCATGCACGTGCCGCCGGGCGAGGCTTATGCCGCCATCGAGCACCCGAAGGGCGAGTTCGGCGTGTATGCCATTTCCGACGGCGGCAACAAGCCCTACCGCATCAAGCTTCGCTCGCCCGGCTTCCCGCACCTCGCCGCCACCGACGAGATGGCGAAGGGGCACATGATCGCCGACGCCACCGCCATCATCGGCACCATCGACCTGGTGCTGGGCGACACGGATAGATAAACATGCTGAGTCAGGACGCCTACCAGAAAATCGACCGCGAGATTGCCAAATACCCGGCGGACCAGAAGCAGTCTGCCGTGATGGCGGCGCTGGCCATCGCCCAGATGGAGCAGGGCTGGTTGTCCACCGAGACCATCGAGGAGGTGGCGCGCACCCTCGGCATGGCGCCGGTGGCGGTCTACGAGGTGGCGAGCTTCTACAACATGTACGACCTCGCTCCGGTCGGCAAGTACAAGATCACGGTGTGCACCAACCTGCCGTGCGCGCTCTCCGGCGGCGTGCATGCCGCCGACTACCTCAAGCAGAAGCTTGGTATCGGCTTCAACGAAACCACCGCCGACGGCAGGTTTACCCTCAAGGAAGGCGAATGCATGGGTGCCTGCGGCGACGCGCCGGTGATGCTGGTAAACAACGTACGCATGTGCAGCTTCATGCAGCCCGAACAGATCGACCGGCTGATCGGGGAGTGCAAGTGATGGGCGCGCTGGGTTTCATTCTCGATCCGGCCGAAGGCGAGCGCAGCTGGCGCCTCGCAGAGTACGTCAAGCGCGGCGGCTACACGGCGCTGAAGAAAATCTTCAGCGAGGCCATCCCGCCCGAGAACATCGTCGCCGAGTTGAAGAAATCCTCGCTGCGCGGCCGCGGCGGCGCCGGCTTCCCGACCGGCCTCAAGTGGAGCTTCATGCCGCGCCAGTTCCCCGGCGCCAAGTACGTCGTCTGCAACTCCGACGAGGGCGAGCCGGGCACCTTCAAGGACCGCGACATTCTGCGCTGGAACCCGCACATGGTGATCGAGGGCATGATCATCGCCGGCTACGCCATGGGCTGCGCGCGCGGCTACAACTACATCCACGGCGAGATCTGGGAAATCTACAAGCGCTTCGAGGAGGCTTTGGAAGAAGCGCGCGCCGCCAACCTGCTGGGGAACAACATCCTCGGTTCCGATTTCAGTTTCGAGCTGCAGGCGCACCACGGTTACGGCGCCTACATCTGCGGCGAGGAAACCGCGCTGCTGGAATCCATCGAGGGCAAGAAGGGTCAGCCGCGCTTCAAGCCGCCCTTCCCGGCGAGCTTCGGCCTCTACGGCAAGCCGACCACCATCAACAACACCGAGACCTTCGCCTCGGTGCCGTACATCATCAACCAGGGCGGCGACAAGTTCCTCGAGCTGGGCAAGCCGAACAACGGCGGCACCAAGCTGTTCTCCGTCTCCGGCCATGTTAATCGCCCCGGCAATTTCGAGGTGCCGATGGGCACGCCCTTCAAGGATCTGCTCGACCTGGCGGGCGGCGTGCGCAACGGCCGCAAGCTGAAGGCGGTCATCCCCGGCGGCTCCTCCGCACCGGTGCTGCCGGCCGACCTCATCATGGAGTGCACGCTCGACTACGACTCGATCGCCAAGGCCGGCTCGATGCTCGGTTCCGGCGCCGTCATCGTCATGGACGAGACCACCTGCATGGTGAAGGCGCTCGAGCGTCTGTCCTACTTCTACTTCGAGGAGTCCTGCGGCCAGTGCACGCCCTGCCGCGAGGGCACCGGCTGGCTCTACCGCGTCGTGCATCGCATCGAGCACGGGGAAGGGCGGCCGGAGGACCTCGATCTCCTCAACAGCGTCACCGACAACATCATGGGCCGCACCATCTGCGCCCTCGGCGACGCGGCCTCCATGCCGGTGAAGAGCTTCGTCAAGCATTTCGGCGCGGAGTTCGAGTACCACATCCGGAACAAGAAATGCCTGGTGCCCGAGGACGTGCAGCGCGCGGGCAGCGGCTTCTTCAAGGTGGCGGACCCTCACCCCCAACCCCTCTCCCAGGGGGAGAGGGGAGCTTCGTGATCGCGATGCGATATAGGTAGCTGGAAATGCTGGAAATCGAGATCGACGGCAGGAAAACCGAGGTGGCCGACGGCAGCACCGTGATGGATGCCGCGCACCAGCTCGGCATCTTCATCCCGCACTTCTGCTACCACAAGAAGCTGTCCATCGCCGCCAACTGCCGCATGTGCCTGGTGCAGGTGGAGAAGGCGCCGAAGCCGCTGCCGGCCTGCGCCACGCCCGTCACCAACGGCATGAAGGTGCTCACGCACTCCGAGGCCGCCGTCAAGGCGCAGAAGGGCGTGATGGAGTTCCTCCTCATCAACCACCCGCTCGACTGCCCGATCTGCGACCAGGGCGGTGAGTGCCAGTTGCAGGATCTTTCCGTCGGCTATGGCCAGAGCGCCTCGCGCTATCAGGAAGAGAAGCGCGTGGTGGTGAACAAGAACCTCGGCCCGCTCATCTCGACCGACATGACGCGCTGCATCCACTGCACGCGCTGCGTACGCTTCACGCAGGAGATCGCCGGCTGGATGGAACTCGGACAGGCCTTCCGCGGCGAGCACGCCGAGATCATGCCCTTCATCGAGAAGACGGTGGATTCCGAACTCTCCGGCAACGTCATCGACCTCTGCCCGGTGGGGGCGCTGACCTCGAAGCCCTTCCGCTTCGCCGCCCGCACCTGGGAGCTGTCGCGCCGCAAGTCGGTCAGCCCGCACGACGGCCTCGGCGCCAACCTCATCGTCCAGGTCAAGCACGACCGTGTTCTTCGCGTCCTGCCGCTGGAGAACGAGGACGTCAACGAGTGCTGGCTGTCGGACAAGGACCGCTACTCCTACGAAGCCCTGAATTCGGATGCCCGTTTGACCAAGCCGATGCTCAAGCAGTGCGGCGAATGGCGCGAGGTGGATTGGCAGACGGCGCTGGAATTTATCGGCACGGATTTGAAACGGGTGGTGCGCGAGCACGGCGCCGCCGCGGTCGGCGCGCTAGCCTCGCCGCACGCTACGCTCGAGGAGCTCCATCTGCTGCAGAAATTCGTGAGGGCAGCCGGCTCCGAGAACATCGACTGCCGTCTCCGGCAGACTGACTTTTCCCTCGATGGCAAGAATGTCACGCCCTGGCTCGGCCTGCCGGTGGCGGAGATTCCGCAACTCGACCGCGTGCTGGTCGTCGGCAGCTTCCTGCGCAAGGACCATCCGCTGCTGGCGCAGCGCCTGCGCCAGGCCGCGAAGAAATTCACCCGCGTCAGCCTGCTGCATGTCGCCGACGACGACCAGCTCATCGCTCTCCACGCCAAGTCCATCGTCGCGCCATCGGCGCTGGCGGCGGAACTGTCCGGCATCGTCAAGGCCGCGGCCGAGGCCAAGGGTGTCGCGGTGGATGCGGCGCTGGCCGGCGTGCAGCCTTCCGCCGCGGCGAAGACCATCGCCGCGAGCCTCATCTCGGGCGAGAAGGGCGCCGTTTTCCTCGGCAACTTCGCACAGCAGCATGCCCAGGCGTCGACCCTGCATGGCCTGGCGCAGAAGCTCGCCGAGATCACCGGTGCGCGCTTCGGTTACCTCGGCGAGGCGGCCAACTCGGTCGGCGGCTACCTTGCCAAGGCCGTTCCCGGCGCCTCCGGCCTCAACGCCGCGCGCATGCTGGCCGAGCCGCGCAAGGCCTATTTCGTGCTACACGCCGAGCCGGAGTTCGACTGCGCCAACCCTTCGCAGGCCCTGGCCGCGTTGAAGGGCGCCGATCTCGTCGTGGCGCTGACACCGTTCAAGACGCGCGCCCACGATTACGCCCACGTCATCCTGCCGATCGCGCCGTTCACCGAGACTTCCGGCACCTTCATCAATACCGAGGGGCGCGTGCAGAGCTTCAATGCCGTGGTCAAGCCGCTGGGCGAGACGCGCCCCGGCTGGAAGGTGCTGCGCGTGCTGGGCAATCTGCTGGGGCTGGCCGGTTTCGATTACGACAGTTCGGAAGCCGTGCGCGCCGAGGCGCTGGGCGGCAAGCCGGCCTCGGTGGCCGAGCGCCTGAACAACAAGGCTGATGGCATGGTCCTCAACCTGACTGCAGCCGCACCCACCCTGCAACGCATTGCTGACGTGCCGATCCATTTCGCCGATGCGCTGGCGCGCCGTGCGCCCTCGCTGCAGAAGACCCGCGATGCGGCGCCGCCTGCCGCGCGCATGAACGCCGCCACCCTGGCGAAGCTCGGCCTGGCCGACGGCGTGCAGGTAAAAGTCAGTCTCGGCGGCACGGCGATCCTCGCCGCCCAGCTCGATGCCGGCGTGGCCGACGGCTGCGTGCGCATCGCCGCCGGACATGCGCTGACGGCCGAGCTTGGCCCGATGCAGGGCGAAATGACCGTGGAGCGCGCGTGATGGAACAGGCCGTTCTCGGTATCTTCCAGTGGTTCTGGGGCCTGTTCGGCCTGTGGAATCCGCTCTGGGCGCTGATCCAGCCGGTATGGCCGCTGGTCTGGGTGCTGATGAAGATCGTGGCGATCATTCTTCCGCTCATGCTGTGCGTCGCCTACCTCACCTTCTGGGAGCGCAAGATCATCGGCTGGATGCAGGTGCGCATCGGTCCAAATCGCGTCGGCCCGTGGGGACTGTTGCAGCCGATCGCCGACGGCATGAAGCTGTTCTTCAAGGAGGTGCTGGTGCCGACCGGCGCCAACAGGGCGCTGTTCTTTGTCGGGCCGGTGATGGCCATCGCCCCGGCGCTGGCGGCCTGGGCGGTGGTGCCGTTCTTCGAGGGCGGCGCGTTGGCCGACATCGACGCGGGCCTGTTCTACGTCCTGGCCATGACCTCGATGGGCATCTACGGCGTCATCATCGCCGGCTGGGCCTCCAACTCGAAATACCCCTTCCTCGGCGCCATGCGCGCCTCGGCGCAGATGGTGTCCTACGAGATCGCCATGGGCCTCGCCCTCGTGACGGTGTTGATGATCTCGAACAGCCTGAATTTCTCCGACATTGTGCGCGCCCAGGGCCGTGGCTGGTTCGCCGACCATGGCGCCGGCTTTCTCTCCTGGAACTGGCTCCCGCTGCTGCCGATGTTCGTCGTGTATTTCATCTCCGGCGTGGCCGAGACCAACCGCGCCCCCTTCGACGTGGTCGAGGGCGAATCCGAGATCGTCGCCGGCCACATGGTCGAGTTTTCCGGCATGGCCTTCGCCATGTTCTTCCTCGCCGAATACGCCAACATGATCCTGGTGGCGACGCTGACCTCGATCCTGTTCCTCGGCGGCTGGCTGTCTCCGGTCGATTTCCTGCCCGACGGCTTCCACTGGCTGGCGGCGAAGATTTCGTTCTTCCTCTTCCTGTTCCTGTGGTTCCGCGCCACCTTCCCGCGCTATCGCTATGATCAGATCATGCGACTCGGCTGGAAGGTATTCGTGCCGCTGACCCTGGTCTGGATCGCCGTCGTCGGCACCTGGATGGTGTCGCCGTTCAACATCTTCAAGTGAGAGGCTGAGCGATGGGTGCCAAGGACTTCCTTAACAGCCTGCTCCTGAAGGAGCTTTTCAAGGGCATGTCGGTGACGGGGCGCTACCTGTTCGCGCCGAAGATCACGATCCAGTACCCGGAGGAGAAGACGCCGCAGAGCAACCGCTTCCGCGGCCTGCATGCCCTGCGCCGCTATCCGAACGGCGAAGAGCGCTGCATCGCCTGCAAGCTGTGCGAGGCGGTGTGCCCGGCGATGGCCATCACCATCGAGTCGGCCGAGCGCGAAGATGGCTCGCGTCGCACCACGCGCTACGACATCGACCTGACCAAGTGCATCTTCTGCGGCTTCTGCGAGGAGGCCTGTCCGGTCGACGCCATCGTCGAGACACGCGTGCTCGAGTACCACGGCGAGAAGCGCGGCGATCTCTACTACACCAAGCAGATGCTGCTGGCGGTGGGCGACAAGTACGAAGCGCAGATCGCCGCCGACCGCGAGCAGGACGCCAGGTTCCGGTGACGCCAATGGAATTCAAGACCGCGCTCTTCTACATCCTCTCGGCGATCTTGGTGCTCGCCGCGCTGCGCGTCGTCACCGCGCGCAACCCGGTGCATGCCGTGTTGTTCCTGGTGCTGGCCTTCTTCAATGCCAGCGGCCTCTGGCTGCTGCTGCAGGCCGAGTTTCTCGCCATCGCGCTGATCGTCGTCTACGTCGGCGCCGTGATGGTGCTGTTCCTCTTCGTTGTCATGATGCTCGACATCAACCTGGAGCGCCTGCGCCAGGGCTTCTGGAACAACCTCTGGCTGGGCGGCCCGATCGCCCTCCTCATGGTGGCCGAGATGATCGCCGTGCTCTCGGCGCGCAGCTTTGGCCCCGAGGCCATGCCGGCGCCCGCGGCCGCGGCCGGCTCCAACACCAAGGCGCTCGGCGTGGCGATCTACACCGACTACGTTTATCCCTTCGAACTCGCCTCGGTCATCCTGCTGGTGGCGCTGATCGCCGCAGTGGCGCTCAACCTGCGCAAGCGCAAGGACACCAAGCAGCTCGACCCGGCCAGGCAGATTGCCGTCAAGCGCAAGGATCGCGTGCGCATCGTGTCCATGCCCTCGGAGAAGGAATGATGCCCAGCCTGAACCATTTCCTCATCCTCGGTGCCATCATCTTCTCGATCGGCGTGGTCGGCGTGTTCCTCAACCGCAAGAACCTCATTGTCCTGCTGATGGCCATCGAGCTGATGCTGCTCGCCGTCAACATGAACTTCGTCGCCTTCTCGCATTTCCTCGGCGACATGAACGGGCAGGTCTTCGTCTTCTTCATCCTGACGGTCGCCGCGGCGGAAGCCGCCATCGGCCTCGCCATCCTGGTCGTGCTGTTCCGCAACCTGCGCACGATCCACGTCGACGACCTGGACAGCCTGCAGGGATAGCCCCATGGACATGCATCCTTACGCGTTGTGGGTCCCTCTGGCGCCGCTCATCGGCGCCCTCGTCGCCGGGCTCCTCGGCGGCCGCATCGGCCGTGCCGGGTCGCACTGGATCACCAGCCTCGGCGTGGCGGTCTCGCTGGTGCTCTCCTGGCTGATCTTCAGGGATGTCGATGACGGCAAGATCTACAACGCCGCGGTCTATGTCTGGGCCATTAGCGGCGGCATCAGTTTCGAGGTGGGCTTCCTGCTCGACAAGCTGACGGTGACCATGATGCTGGTGGTCAATTTCGTCTCGCTCATGGTGCACATCTACACCATCGGCTACATGGCGCACGACGAGGACAACTGGCCCGCCGGCAGCCTGGCCGGAAAGAACAGCTACCAGCGCTTCTTCGCCTACATCTCCCTCTTCACCTTCTCCATGCTGATGCTGGTGATGAGCAACAACTTCCTCCAGCTGTTCTTCGGCTGGGAGGCGGTGGGCCTGGTTTCCTACCTGCTGATCGGCTTCTGGTCGGTGCGGCCGACGGCGATCTACGCCAACCTGAAGGCCTTTCTGGTCAACCGCGTCGGCGACCTCGGCTTCCTGCTCGGCATCGGTCTCATCGCCGCCTACTGCGGCACGCTGAACTACACGGAGGTCTTCGCCCAGGCGCAGAAGCTGGCCGGCACCGGCATCGAGCTGATCCCCGGGCATGCCTGGGCGCTGATCAGCGTGGTCTGCATCTGCCTGTTCATCGGGGCCATGGGCAAGTCGGCGCAGTTCCCGCTGCACGTCTGGCTGCCCGACTCGATGGAGGGCCCGACGCCGATCTCCGCCCTGATCCACGCCGCCACCATGGTGACGGCGGGCATCTTCATGGTCTCGCGCATGTCGCCGCTGTTCGAGCTGTCGCAGGCGGCACTCTCCTTCGTCATCGTCATCGGCGCCATCACCGCCTTCTTCATGGCGCTGATCGCCATCGTGCAGACCGACATCAAGCGCGTGGTGGCCTACTCGACGCTGTCGCAACTCGGCTACATGACCGCGGCGCTGGGCGCCTCGGCCTACTCGGCGGCGATGTTCCATCTCGCCACGCACGCCTTCTTCAAGGCGGTGCTGTTCCTCGGCGCCGGCTCGGTCATCATCGCCTTGCACCACGAGCAGGACATGCGCCGCATGGGCGGCCTGAGGAAGTACATGCCGATTACCTATCTCACGGTGCTGATCGGCGCCATCGCCAATGCCGGCCTGCCGCCCTTCGCCGGCTTCTTCTCAAAGGATTCCATCATCGAGGCGGTGCGTCTGGCCACCACGCCAGGCGCCGGCTTCGCCTATGCCTTGATTCTCGCCGGCGTCTTCGTCGGCGGCTTCTACTCTTTCCGCCTGGTGTTCTTCGCCTTTCACGGCAAGGAACGCTTCCGCGAGGCGCCGGCGCACGACACGCCAGGCGGACACGCGGCACACGAAGCCCACGGGCACGATACCCATGATGGGCACGACAGTCATGGCCATCACGGCCCGGTGGAGCCGAAGGAATCGCCCTGGGTGGTCACCGTGCCGCTGATCCTGCTGGCGATCCCGGCCATCGCCGCCGGCTGGCTGATCGGGCCAGTGCTCTTCGGCGGCTACTTCGGCGGGGCCATCTACATCGCGCCCGAGCATCCCGCCATCGCCACCATGGCCAAGGACTTCCACGGCGTGCTCGGCATGATCGCCCACGGCCTGCAGACGCCGCCGTTCTGGCTGGCCCTGGCCGGCGCGATCTCTGCCTGGTACCTCTACATCGTGCGGCCCGAGTTGCCGGCCGTGATCAAGCGGAAATCCGGCGTTCTGGCGCGCATTCTCGAGGAGAAGTACGGCTTCGACCGCTTCAACGACTGGTTCTTCGCCGGTGGTGCGCGCCTGCTCGGGCGCGGCCTGTGGAAGGGCGGTGACCAGACCGTGATCGACGGCGTCGCCGTGAACGGCTCGGCCCGGCTGGTGGGCTGGATATCGTCGATCGTGCGCCTGTTCCAGTCCGGCTACATCTACCAGTACGCCTTCTCCATGATCATCGGCGTCTTCGTGCTGCTGACCTTGTGGCTGAATCGCGCTTAGGACAAGAATAATGACCGGTCTTCCCTTGCTCAGTCTTGCCATTTGGCTGCCGATCATCGGCGGCCTGCTGGTGCTCGCCACGGGTTCCGACCGCAACGCCGGGCTGGCGCGTCCGCTGGCCCTGGTCGTCGCCATTGCCGGCTTTCTCGTCACCATTCCGCTCTACATCGGCTTCAACCCGACGACGAGCGAGATGCAGTTCGCCGAGTTGCGGCCGTGGATCCCGCGCTTCAACATCAACTACTTCCTCGGCGTGGACGGCATCTCGGTGCTGTTCATTCTGCTCAACAGCTTCATCACGCCTCTGGTGGTGGTGGCCGGCTGGAAGGTGATCGAGGAGAAGGTGGCGCAATACATGGCGGCCTTCCTCATCATGTCGGGCCTCATGAACGGCATCTTCGCGTCGCTCGACGCCGTGCTGTTCTACGTCTTCTTCGAGGCCTCGCTCATCCCGATGTACATCATCATCGGCGTCTGGGGCGGGCCGAACCGGGTCTACGCGGCGTTCAAGTTCTTCCTCTACACGCTGCTCGGCTCGCTGCTGATGCTGGTCGCGCTGATCTATCTCTTCTTCCAGTCCGGCTTCAGCTTCAACCTGCTCGACTGGCATGCGCTGCCGATTCCGCTCGAGGCGCAGAAGCTGCTCTTCTTCGCCTTCCTCGCCGCCTTCGCCGTCAAGGTGCCGATGTGGCCGGTGCATACCTGGCTGCCGGACGCCCACGTCGAGGCGCCCACCGGCGGCTCGGTGGTGCTGGCCGCCATCATGCTCAAGCTGGGCGCCTACGGCTTCCTGCGCTTTTCGCTGCCCATCGCGCCCGATGCCTCGCGCGAGCTGGCCTGGCTGATGATCGCGCTGTCGCTGATCGCCGTGGTGTACATCGGCTTCGTCGCCCTGGTGCAGGCCGACATGAAGAAGTTGATCGCCTATTCGTCGATCTCGCACATGGGCTTCGTCACCCTCGGCTTCTTCATCTTCAACCCGCTCGGCGTCGAGGGGGCCCTGGTGCAGATGATCTCGCACGGCTTCGTCTCGGGCGCCATGTTCCTCTGCGTCGGCGTGCTCTACGACCGTGTGCACAGCAGGCAGATCGCCGACTACGGCGGCGTGGTGCACGCCATGCCGAAGTTCACAGGACTGGCCGTGCTCTTCGCCATGGCCAACTCCGGCCTGCCGGCCACCAGCGGCTTCGTCGGCGAATTCATGGTGATCCTCGGCGCGTTGAAATACAACTTCTGGATCGGCGCAGCCGCCGCCACCACGCTGATCCTCGGCGCGGCCTACACCCTGTGGATGGTCAAGCGCGTCCTCTTCGGCGCGGTGGCCAACCACCATGTCGCCGAACTGACCGACATCAACGCACGCGAGTTCCTCGTGCTCGGCCTTTTGGCGCTGTGCGTGCTTGGCATGGGCCTCTATCCCTTCCCCTTCACGGAAGTGATGCACGCCTCTGTGGACAACCTGCTGAAGCACGTCGCCGTCTCCAAGCTCTGAGCCCAAGACCATGATCAACTTCGTCATGCCCGATCTCTACCCCGCCTCGGCGGAGATCTTCATGCTCATCATGGCCTGCACGGTGCTGCTCGTCGATCTCTTCTCGGGCGGCCGGCGCTGGCTCACCTACCTGCTCACCCAGCTCACACTGGCCGGCTGCTTCGCCATCACCCTGTTCACGCTCGACGGGCAGGTGGTGACGACGTTCAGCAACATGTTCATCGACGACCTGCTCGCCGACTTCCTCAAGCTGATGCTGTATCCGGCCGTGGCGATCGCCCTGGTGTACTCGCGCAGCTACCTGGCGGCGCGCAACCTCGACAAGGGCGAGTTCCACCTGCTGGTGCTGTTTGCCACGCTCGGCATGATGGTGATGATCTCGGCCAGCCATTTCGTCAGCCTCTACCTCGGCCTCGAGCTGCTGGCGCTCTCGATGTATGCCCTGGTGGCCATCGACCGCGACTCGGTGCGCGCCACCGAGGCGGCGATGAAGTACTTCGTGCTCGGCGCCATGGCCTCCGGCATGCTGCTCTACGGCATGTCCATGGTGTACGGCGCGACCGGCAGCCTGGAACTCTTCGACATCGGCCAGCGCATCGCGCTGGGCGGCGGCAACAAGACGGTGCTGGTGTTCGGCCTGGTCTTCATCGTCGCCGGCATCGCCTTCAAGCTGGGCGTGGTGCCCTTCCACATGTGGGTGCCCGACGTCTATCACGGCGCGCCGACGGCGGTGACCCTGCTGCTCGGCTCCGCGCCGAAGCTGGCCGCCTTCGCCTTCGCCCTGCGCATCCTGTTCTCCGGGCTCGGCGAGCTGGCCCAGCACTGGCAGCTGATGCTGATGATCCTGGCGACGCTGTCCATTGCGCTGGGCAACCTGGCCGCCATCGCGCAGACCAACCTCAAGCGCATGCTGGCCTATTCGGCCATCTCGCACATGGGCTTCATGCTGCTCGGCCTGCTTGCCGGCGTCGTCGGCGGCGATTCGCGCTTCGCCCTGAATGCCTACAGTTCGTCGATGTTCTACGTCATCGCCTACGTGCTGATGAGCCTGGGCGCATTCGGCATGATCATGCTGCTGTCGCGCGCCGGCTTCGAGGCGGAGAACATCGAGGACTTCAAGGGGCTGAACAAGCGCAGCCCCTGGTTTGCCGCCATCATGATGATCCTCATGTTTTCCATGGCGGGCATGCCGTTCTTCGTCGGCTTCTTCGCCAAGTTCGCCGTGCTGCAGGCGGTGGTCTTTGCCGGACATGTCTGGCTGGCGGTCTTTGCCGTCCTGTTCTCGCTCGTCGGCGCCTTCTACTACCTGCGCGTGGTGAAGGTCATGTACTTCGACGCGCCGACGGACCTGGCGCCGCTCGAGGCTCCGCGCGACATGCGCATCCTGCTGTCGATCAACGGCCTGGCCGTCGCGCTGCTCGGCCTGCTGCCGCAGGGGCTGCTCGAGTATTCCATCATCACGACCTACGCTTACCTGATCGGCGGCTGAGCCGGCCGCCGCCTTCTACCCCGTCAGGCCGCGCCGGCGTACTCCGCCTTGGCGGCGCGCGCCGCCCGTGCCTCGTCCGGCGCATAGGCCTTGCCCGACCAGAGCATGCGATAGGCGATTTCCTCGTTGCCGTTTTCGCACAGTTCCAGCACTTGCCTGAACAGCGGTTGGACGGTAGCGCTGCGGTGCGAAGCTTCGTGCTCGGCGAAGCTGCGCCAGAAGGTCACGATCAGCGCCTCGCGTTCCTTCAGCGGACTCTCGACCGCCTGTCCGACCGTGCTGCCCTCGTTGGAGATCATGCCGGTGTTCAGCGCGACGAAGCCGCCGACGAAGCCGGTGTCGGAATGGTAGGTTTTCACGTTTTCGCAGAGCAGGGCGACCCGCTCCTCGAGATCGTCGACGCTATACTCGGGCTTCAGCAGCACGCGATTGATCGTCACCACGCCGTCGTCGTTGAAGCCGGGAATGAATCCGGACATACCTGTGCCTCCGTTGAGTTAATCAGGATTAACTGATAGTGGACTAATATAGTCGGAAATTGGTTCGGCTCATGATAAATCAAGAAAACCCAATGCAAGACAATCACTTGCGTGAGTCCGGCGTAGCCAGGGAAGAGGTTTTCTCGGGGAAGCTGCTGCAAGTGCGGTGCGACACCGTACGGCTGCCCGACGGCAAGCAGGCCACCCGCGAGTTTGTCGTCCATCCCGGCGCTGTGGTGATGATCGCCGAGTTGCCCAACGGCAAGCTGCTCTTCGAACGCCAGTTTCGCTACCCGCTCGACCGCGTCTTTCTCGAACTGCCGGCCGGCAAGATCCATCCGGGCGAGGACATCCTGCTTACTGCACGGCGCGAACTGCAGGAGGAGACCGGCTACGTGGCGGCAGACTGGCATTATCTCGGGGTGATCCACCCTTGCATCGGTTATTCCGACGAGCGCATCGAGATTTTCTTCGCGCGCGGACTGTCCCATGTCGGGCATGCACTCGACGACGGCGAATTCCTGGAAGTGCTTGAGTTCGATCTGGCCGAGGCACTGGAGGCGGTGCGCGATGGACGCCTGACCGACGGCAAGAGCGTGGCCGGCCTGCTCTGGGCCGAGCGGGTGCTCGATGGCCGCTGGCAATTGTCCGAGCCGCTTAAATAATCAGTATTTCAGCAAATACTTATGACGTGTAGAATCGTGCAACGGGTTGGTGGCCAGGCGGAGAAGTAGCATGAAGCAGTGCAGCCCTACGCTGCAGCAGACCGAAGGCGATACGCGCAAGGAGGAGGGCGGCAAGGAGGCCGGCCGAATCCAGGCCCTGCGCGTGCTGTCCGAAGTGACCACCACGCTCGCCTCGGAATACGACCTCGAAGCGCTGCTCAATCGCTTCCTCGGCATGATGGTGCGCCTCTCCGGCGCGAGCGGCGGCATCGTGCGGGTTCTGGCCAGCGACGGCAGGCATCTGCGCCTTGCGGCTTCCCTCGGCCTGCCGCCCGAAATGGTCGAACAGGAACGGCTGGTCGACATCGACTGCGGCGTGTGCGGCGCCGCCCTGCGCAGCGACGAGATCCGGCAGACGCGCGACCTGAAGCCCTGCATCGCGCGCACCGGCCAGGCCTTCTTCGGCCAGTGCCGCTCGATGGTCGTCGTGCCGCTCGAGCACAACGGGCGGCTGCTCGGCGCCTACAACCTCTACATGACCGAGGAGAGGCCGATCCCCGAGGAGGTGTCGCTGCTCTTCTGCACCATCAGCGAGCACCTTGCCATGGCCGTGGAGAATTCGCGCCTGATGCAGGAAAACCTGCGCATGACGCTGATGAGCGAGCGGCAGATGATGGCCAACGAGGTGCACGACTCTCTGGCCCAGACCATGGCCTACATGAAGATGCGCGTCGAGCTCCTGCGCGAGGCCCTGCTGCAGTACGAGAGCGGCAAGGCGCTGAAGTACTCCGGCGACATCCAGCAGGCGCTCGACGAGGCCTATGCCAGCCTGCGTGCGCTGCTCACCCAGTTCCGCAATCGCATGGACCCGCTCGGGATCGAGCATGCCCTCAAGGAGCTTGCCGCCGGCTACTTCGACCGCACCGGCGTGAAGCTGGAATTCGAGAACCGGATCCCCGACCTGAACCTCTCGGTCGACCAGGAAGTGCAGGTCTTTCACATCCTGCAGGAGGCGCTATCGAACGTCGCCCGCCACTCCGGCGCGAAGAACGCCTGGCTGACGCTCGAGGTGGCCGACGACCAGTATGCCTTCACCGTCGAGGACGACGGTCGCGGTGTCTTCGTCATGGGCGCCACGCCCGACCTGCGCCATCATTTCGGCATCAGCATCATGAGCGAGCGCGCCCAGCGCCTGAACGGCAACATCGAGATCGCCAACCGGTCGCAGGGCGGTGCCCGCCTGCGCCTGCTGGTGCCGACTCGCCCGGAGAGGGCCGCGTGAGCGGAGAGGCCATCAAGGTCATGCTGGTCGACGACCACACCCTGTTCCGCAAGGGCCTGGCGGAACTGCTCGACGGGCGCGAGACCATCCGCGTCGTCGCCGCCACAGGACAACCGGCCGAAGCGGCTCGCCTGCTCGACGAGACGCAGCCCGACGTCCTGGTGCTCGACCTCAACATGCCGCCTCACGGCGGCCTGGCCCTGCTGCGGGAACTGCAGGCGCAAGGCTGGAGCAAGCCGACGCTGATCCTCACCGTGAGCGACGCCGAGGACGATCTCGCCAACGCCATGCGCGCCGGCGCGCGCGGCTACCTGTTGAAGGACATGGAACCCGATGACGTCGTCGACGCCATCCAGCGCGCCATGCGCGGCGAGACGGTGGTGGCGCCGACCATGACGCTGAAGCTGGTGAACCTCCTGCAGGGCGGCGGAAGCAAAAACGCCGCACGCGAAAACCTGCTCGCCCAGCTCACCGCGCGCGAGCGCGAAATCCTCGACCATTTGGCGCAGGGGCAATCGAACAAGGCCATCGCCCGCGCGCTCGACATCTCGCACGACACGGTCAAGCTGCACGTGCGCCACATCCTCTCCAAGCTCAACCTCACCTCGCGCGTCGAGGCGGCGGTCTTCGCCGTCGAGCAGAAAATGGCGCCGCGGCAGAAGTAGCGCCGTATGGCAGGGACTGACTTTTCCGGGAACGGGAGGCTGGTCCCCTCGACAGGAATCGAACCTGTATTTGCCGCTTAGGAGGCGGCCGTTCTATCCATTGAACTACGAGGAGCGCGGGCGCGTATTCTAGCAGGTCGGACCCGTCTGCTCCGATATAATCCTCTCGGATGAAACGCACGCTCGCCTTCCTGCTGGTCTCGCTCTGGACGGCCATCGCCGCCGCTGCCGGTGTGCCCGCCGTCGGCTCGCCGGCGCCGGAGTTTTCCCTGCCGGACCAGGCCGGGCGCACCGTACGACTGGCCGATTTCCGCGGCAAGTGGTTGGTGCTGTACTTCTATCCGAAAGACGACACGCCGGGCTGTACGGAACAGGCCTGCGCCTTCCGTGACGACATCGCGGCCCTGATGTTGCTCGGCGCACGGGTGGTCGGCGTCAGCCTGGATGATTCCGCCTCGCATGCCGCTTTCGCGAAGAAGCACAGCCTGCCCTTCCCGCTGCTGGTCGACACGGAGGCGAAGGTCTCGGCGAGCTACGGCGCGGTGACCAATCTCGTCGTGGCGAAGTTCGCCAAGCGCTATACCTTCCTCATCGACCCGCAGGGCCGCATCGCCAGGGCCTATCTCAACGTCGATACCGCGCGTCACTCGGCCGAGATCATCGCCGACCTGAAGCGGCTGACTTCTTCCCGCTGATTCATGCCGATCCTCACGCTGGACAAGGGCTGCCTGGCCTATGGCCATGTCGCGCTGCTCGACCATGCCGACTTTCAGGTGGACGAGGGCGAGCGCATCGCGCTCATCGGCCGCAACGGCAGCGGCAAGTCGAGCCTGCTGCGCGCGCTGGCGGGCGAGGCCTTCCTCGACGACGGCATGGTGTGGCGGCGCGACGGCCTGCGCGTCGCCTACGTGGCGCAGGAGCCGGATTTCCCGCTGGAACAGACGGTGTTCGACGCCGTCGCCGCCGGCTGCGGCGCGGCGAGCCGCCTGCTCGTCGAGTACCACGAAGCGGCCCAGCGCCTGGCGCACGACCACGGCGAGGCGGCGCTGGCGCGCCTGCATGACCTGCAGGTGCAGTTGGAAGCCGGCAACGGCTGGCGCCTGAATACGCGCGTCGAGCAGGCGCTGTCGCAGCTGAACCTGCCGGGCGAAGCGCGCCTGCATGAACTCTCCGGCGGCGGCGTCAAGCGCGTGGCGCTGGCACGCGCGCTCGCCGGCGAGCCGGAGCTGCTGCTGCTCGACGAGCCGACCAACCACCTCGACCTCGACGGCATCCTCTGGCTGGAAGGCCTCATCGCCGGCTTCGGCGGCGCCGTAGTGGTGATCACGCACGACCGGCGCTTCCTCGACGCGGTAGCCACGCGCATCGTCGAGCTCGATCGCGGCGCGCTCGCAAGCTTCCCCGGCCGCTTCGCCGACTACCAGACGCGCAAGGCGGAGATGCTCTCGGCGGAGGCGCAGCAGAACGCCAAGTTCGACAAGCTGCTGGCGCAGGAGGAGGTGTGGATCCGCAAGGGCATCGAGGCGCGCCGCACGAGGAACGAGGGCCGCGTGCGCCGGCTGGAGCAACTGCGCCGCGAGCGCGCGGCACGGCGCGAGCGGCTCGGCGGCGTCGGCTTCCAGCTCGCGCGCGGCGAGGCCTCCGGCAAGCTGGTCGCCGAACTGGAGCACGTCTCGAAGCGCTACGGCGGGCGCGACATCGTGCGCGACTTCTCCTGCCGCATCCAGCGCGGCGACCGCGTCGGCATCATTGGCCCGAACGGTGCCGGCAAGACGACGCTGATCCGGCTCATCCTCGGCGAACTCGCGCCTGACGCCGGCACGGCGCGCCTCGGCACGAAGCTCGCCGTGGCCTACTTCGACCAGTTTCGCGCCGCGCTCGAAGAGGAAGCGACGCTGGCCGACGTCATCAGCCCGGGCTCGGACTACGTGCAGCTCGGCGGCGAGAAGAAGCACGTCATCGGCTATCTCGAGGATTTTCTGTTTCCGTCGGCGCGGGCGCGGGCACCGGTGAAATCGCTCTCCGGCGGCGAGCGCAATCGCCTGCTGCTGGCGCGGCTGTTCAGCCGCCCGGCCAATGTCATCGTGCTCGACGAGCCAACCAACGACCTCGACATCGAGACGCTGGAACTGCTCGAGGCGCTCCTGCAGGACTACGACGGCACGGTGTTCCTCGTCAGCCACGACCGCAGCTTCCTCGACAACATCGTCACCCAGGTGATCGCCGCGGAGGGCGGCGGCTGCTGGCGCGAAACCGTCGGCGGCTACGAGGACTGGCTGCGCGAGACGCAGTCGCGGCGCGCGCCGCCGGCCGCCGCGGCGCCTGCGCCGGAGAAACGTACCGCAGCCGAGCGGAAGCGCGAGACGCGGCCGAAGGCCAGGCTATCGTTCAGGGAGGCGCGTGAATTGGAGACGCTGCCCGACCGCATCGCCACGCTGGAAACCGAGCAGGCCAGCCTCCACGCGCGCCTCGCCGACCCGGCGCTTTACCGCGGCACGCCGGAGGAGGCGCGCAGTCTGAACGAGCGTCTGTCTGCGCTGGACGTGGAGATCGCACAGGCCATGCGACGCTGGGAGGAACTCGAATCCCGTTTCTCGGGTGCGGGATGAAAGTCAGTCTCCGCGGGACGGTGGCTAGCGCCCGTTCATGCGCCAGAGGAACGGCAAGGCGATCAGCGCGCCGAAGAAGATCGTGATGTGAAACCACGACCACCAGCGGTATTTCCGCGCGAGCCCGTCCGGGGCAAGGTCGGAAATGAGGTAGAGCCGCCCACCGTCGGGCTGGTGCATGATGTGCAGTTCGCTTGTCGTGCGCAGATCGCGATGATCAGCGGCCACTTCGCGCTTGGCCTGCGCGCGGGCGAGCGCCCATTCCTTCAGGTCGAGTTGCCCGTCCTTGTTCAGATCGAAACGTTGCAGCAACTCGGCGGGCCGCGTCTTCCACTCGGCGAGCAGTTGCTTGACGTCCTCGTCGGTATGAAGCTCCAGGTCCGCGCTGCCACGTGTGGTGAACTGGCCCAAGGCATAGATCGTCTGCCGCTCGATGAGCAACCACTCGGTATAGCGGCGGTCGCCCTGGACCCAGGACTCCTTCTTCGTCATCAGCATCTCGGCGCCTTCGGGGTCGACCAGGCATTCCCCGCTGCCGTCGTCGAGGATGAACGAGGCATCGCTTTCTCCGCGCGCCTCCGTGTGCCACTTGTTATCGCTGTCCCTGCGCTCGACGGTATAGCAAAACCACAGGCAGGGTACGTGCGAGAGGGGGCTCATCAGCGGGGCGCCGGCCAGCGGTTTCCCCGTTCCGATCAACTCGGCATAACCCTGCGCAGCGGAGGCGATCCTGGAGGTGGGCGTGTCGTCGACGGCGCGGGAGCGGCGGTAGGCGGAGGTCCACGCGATAAAGCTTAGCGGCGCCATCAGCGCCACGCAGACGAACATGCCGAACGCCGATTCGGTCTTGGCGCCGATCAGCAGCAGGAAGAGCTGGCCGCCGGAAGTGACGAGATTGCCATACTCCCGGCGCAGGGAGACGAGCATTGCTTAACTGAACAATGCCTTCATGTCGACGTCGGCCTTTTCGGCGGACGCGAACTCGAGCAGGGGCTTCTCGCCGAAGCGGAACATGTCGGCGACGATGGAGTCGGGGAACTGCTCGATGCGCACGTTATTGATGTTGACGGCCTCGTTGTACAACTCGCGCCGGTCGGCAATGCCGTTCTCCAGCGCGGTGATGCGTGTCTGCAGCTGGATGAAGTTCTCGTTGGTCTTCAGGTCGGGGTAGGCCTCGGCGACGGCGAAGATCTGGCCCAGTCCGGCGCGCAGCGCGCCCTCGGCCTGGCCCAGCGCCGGGATGTTCTGCATCTCGCGCGCCGTCTGTACGCGGGAACGGGCCTCGACCACGCGCTGCAGGGTCTCCTGTTCGAATTGCTTGTACTGCTTGCAGGTCTCGACCAGCTTGGGGAGCTCGTCGTGGCGCTGCTTGAGCAAAACATCGATGTTGGCCCAGGCCTTGGCCATCGCGTGCTTCACCTGCACCAGCCCGTTGTAGATCATGGTGCCGTACACGACGGCGACGATGACGAGACCCAGCACGATCAACGACACGATGCCCATGATTTCCTCCCGGTGGGACTGTCTGCGGCCATTCTAAACGAATGGAATTCAGGCGGTGGGAGGTTCTTCTGCCGGAGCGGGCGGGATGTCGACCAGCCGGCGCAGGCGCTCCATGAGCATGGCCTCCGACATGCCGAGCAGCTTGGCGATGTTGGCGAGATCGTCGGGGATCGCCGGATCGTTCCAGCCGTTGGCCGAATGCCGCGCCAGGTCGACGGCGTGAATGACATTGCGCACGCGCGGATGCTCGGCGTGGTTGTCGTCCATCAGGCTGAGCAGCAGCTCGGGCAGGCGCCAGGCCTTGGCCAGGGCGATCTGCAGGTCGGTGACCTGGATGCCGAGAACCGTCTTTTGCGCTGCGGCGCTGCGCAGGCTGCGGTTTTCCGTCTGCAGGGCGCGGATGCCGAGCATGAGCGACGGCGCGAAGCACCAGAGCAGGATCTCGGCGCTGTCGTGCAGCAGGGCGGCGATGGTGACTTCTTCGACATCGAGGTCGTGGCGTTGCACCGCCCAGTCGCGCGCGAAAAGCGAGGCCTGCTTGGCGCGGGCGATGACGCGCAACAGGCCGATGAGCGCCTGGGGCTGATCCTTCAGTCCGTCTTCGACCTGGGAAAGCTTCTCGAACTTGGCGAAGAAGGGCGTGATGCCGATCATCATCACGGCGCGGTCGATGGTGGTGATGTCGGCCGTCTGGCTCCTGCGCCGGGTCGCTTCGATATAGGCGAGGACGCGCAGCGCCATGAGCGGGTCCTGCAGGATCACGCCTGCCAGTTGGCGGCCAGTGACGTTTTCTTCGTTTTCTTTCAGGCGAGCCAGTTCGCGCGCCGTCTTTTTCAGCACGGGAATATCGGCCTGGCTGAGGTAATTCACCCAGGACTCCAGCGATGGCAAAGGTCGCTGCAGCATCGATCGAAATACTCCACGAATACCGGTAGTTATAATTACTTACGGCCAGCCGCTGCGCAGCTTGAATCAGATCGTTTGGACCGTGGCTTATATTCATTCATATCAATCAGATACATGAACTCCTGGGATCTGTTCTGCCGGGTCGTGGACAACTATGGCGACATCGGCGTGTGCTGGCGTCTGGCGCGGCAGTTGGCGGTCGAGCATCGCATGCGGGTGCGCCTGTGGGTCGATGACCTGGCGGCCTTTCACCGTATCTGCCCTGAAGTGGATCCCGCCCGGAGCGATCAGGTCTGCCGCGGCGTGACCGTCGGGCGTTGGACGGACCCATTTCCGGCCGCAGAGCCGGCCGATGTGGTGGTGGAAGCGTTTGCCTGCACGCTGCCCGAATCCTATCTCCAGGCGATGTCCGCCCGGGTGGTCAAGCCGCGCTGGATCAACCTGGAATATCTCAGCGCCGAGCAATGGGTCGAGGAATGCCATGGCCTGGCTTCGCCCAGCCCGCGCCTGCCATTGACCAAGCATTTTTTCTTTCCCGGCTTCACCGAACGGACGGGGGGGGTGTTGCGGGAACACGATCTCGAGTCGCGGCGGCGGGCCTTCGTTCGGGACGAAGCAGAGCGGGGCGACTTCTGGCAACGGCTAGGAATCCCTTTGCCTGCGGGGGACGAGAAACGCCTCTCCCTGTTCTGCTACCGGCAAGGACGGGCCGAGGACCTGTTTTCCCTATGGCAGGAACAGGCGGAACGCACGACCTGCCTGGTGCCGGAAGGCATTGCCGGCCCCGCCATCGGCGCATTTTTCGGGCAGACGCGCGCCGAATCGGGCCGGGTATTCCATCGGGGCAATCTCGAAGTTCGCATCCTGCCTTTCCTCGAGCAGGACGAATATGACCGCCTGCTGTGGGCTTGCGACTGCAACTTCGTCCGCGGGGAGGATTCCTTCTTGCGGGGGCAGTGGGCCATGCAGCCCATGGTCTGGCAACCCTATGCGCAGGAGGAGGGCGTGCATCTGCACAAGATGGAGGTCTTTCTCGATCGCTATTGCGTCGGACTGGACGGCCAGGCGGCGGAGGCGGTGAAAAGCCTATGGAGGGCCTGGTGCCAGGGTGAAACGGTGGCCGAGGCCTGGCCGGCTTTCCGTGTGCAATGGGGGGAGTTGAAGCGGCATGCCGCGCGCTGGGCCGAGGGACTGGTCGGAGTTGGCGACCTTGCGCACAAGCTGGTGCGGTTCAGCCTGAATCGGCTATAATTTCCCGTTTATTTCTAGCCGCTTAACCCATATGAAACTGGCACAGGAACTTCGCGTAGGCAACGTCATCATGATCGGCAAGGACCCGATGGTCGTGCTCAAGGCCGAGTACAACAAGTCCGGCCGCAACGCCGCCGTGGTCAAGATGAAATTCAAGAACCTGCTCACCGAGGCGCCGAGCGAGAACGTCTTCAAGGCCGACGACAAGTTCGAGGTCGTCACCCTGGAGCGCAAGGAAGTGACCTACTCCTATTTCGCCGATCCGATGTACGTCTTCATGGATGCCGAGTACAACCAGTACGAGGTGGAGAACGAGAACATGGGCGACGCCCTGAACTATCTCGAGGACGGCATGCCCTGCGAGGTGGTGTTCTACAACGGCAAGGCCATCTCCGTCGAGTTGCCCACCAGCGTGGTGCGCGAGGTCACCTACACCGAGCCGGCCGTGCGTGGCGACACCTCGGGCAAGGTGCTCAAGCCGGCCAAGATCGCCACCGGTTTCGAGGTCTCCGTCCCGCTCTTCTGCGAGACCGGCGACAAGATCGAGATCGACACGCGCACCGGAGAATACCGCAACCGCGTCAAGGGCTGAACGCTGCCATACTCAGCAAAGCCACCCAGGGGTGGCTTTTTTCATGGGGTGCGGCGCCGGCTCAGCGCCAAGCCTCCTTGCACTTGGCGATTTGCTCGTCCGTCATTACCGGCTTGATGACGCATTGCCGCTTGCGCTCGATGCGCTGGCGCTCGGCCTCCGCCTTTTTGGCCCTTTCCTGATGTCCCTGGGTATATTTCAACGCACATCACCGGGTACTTTTAAACGCGCGCCGACAGGTAGCCGCAGAGGCTTACCCAGCCGCCCCTCCAGTGTGCCGACTTACATCAAAATGTCTTCTGCCAATTTGCCGCCAGCCAGGCGTTCGGCGTCTCGCCCTTGGTCGTCAGGTTGAGCGCGAGCGAAGCGCGGCCCTCGGCCAGCTTGCCTTCCACGCCAATGC
>VGHJ01000015.1 GCA_016868295.1 Betaproteobacteria bacterium
GGGGCGACGAAGACCTTCTGGATGCGCGGCGACTTCGCCAGCCGCCAGGCCAGCGCATGCTCGCGGCCGCCGGAGCCGATGACGAGGAGTTTCATAGCAGTTACCAGTTGTCAGTTGCCTGTTGCCAGTCGATGGCGGCGCGGTTTCACTGGCAACCGGCAACCGGTAACGGGCAACTGTTTCTCAATGTCGGAAGTGGCGGAAGCCGGTGAACACCATGGCGACGTTCTGTTCGTCCGCTGCGGCGATTACCTCGGCGTCGCGCACCGAGCCGCCGGGCTGGATGACGGCGGTCGCGCCGGCCTTGGCCAGTACGTCGAGGCCGTCGCGGAAGGGGAAGAAGGCGTCCGAGGCGACCACCGAGCCGGCCACCGTCAGGCCGTTGTTCTCGGCCTTGATGGCGGCGATGCGGGCGGAGTCGACGCGGCTCATCTGGCCGGCGCCGACGCCCATGGTCATGCCGTCCTTGCAGTACACGATGGCGTTCGACTTGACGTACTTGGCGACGCGCCAGGCGAAGAGGAGGTCGGTCATTTCCTGCGCCGTCGGCGCGCGCTTGGTCACGACCTTGATGTCGGACTCGCTGATGCGCGCCATGTCGGTCGTCTGCACCAGCAGGCCGCCGCCGACGCGCTTGTAGTCGAAGACGTTGTCGGCGCGGCCTCCTTGTGGAATGGGCACCACCAGCACGCGCAGGTTCTGCTTGGCGGCGAAGACGGCGCGGGCGTCGGCGCTGACCTCGGGGGCGATGATCACTTCGGCGAACTGGCCGGAGACGGCTTCGGCCGTCGCCTTGTCGATGGCGCAGTTGAAGGCGATGATGCCGCCGAAGGCCGAGGTCGGGTCGGTCTTGAAGGCCTTCCGGTAGGCTTCCAGCGCCGTCGGCGCGACGGCGACGCCGCAGGGATTGGCGTGCTTGACGATGACGCAGGCCGCCGCTGCGTTATTACTTTCGAACGCTTTCACGCATTCCCACGCTGCGTCGGCGTCGGCGATGTTGTTGTAGGAGAGTTCCTTGCCCTGCAGTTGCGTGTAATTGGCGATGCTGCCGGCGACTGCGACCGGTTCGCGGTAGAACGCCGCCTGCTGGTGCGGGTTCTCGCCATAGCGCATGGTGTCGACCTTGTCGAAGGCGAGCTGCAGTCGCTCGGGGAAACCCCCCGGCTTGTTGTCGGCGTCGAGGCCGGTCAGCCAGTTGGCGATGGCGCCATCGTAGCGGGCGGTGTGCGTGAAGGCCTTCTTGGCCAGCGCGAAGCGCATCTGGTACGAGAGCGCACCGCCATGGGCCTTCATCTCCTCGATCACCGGCGCGTAGTCCTCGGGATCGGTGACGATGCCGACGCCGCCCGCTTCGTTGCCGTGGTTCTTGGCCGCCGCGCGCACCATGGTCGGTCCGCCGATGTCGATGTTCTCGATGGCGTCTTCCAGCGTGCAGTCCTTCTTCGCCACCGTCTGGGCGAAGGGATACAGGTTCACCACCACCAGGTCGATCGGCGGAATGTCGTGCTTCTGCATCGTCGCCGCGTGCTCGGCGTTGCCGCGAATGCCGAGGATGCCGCCGTGCACCTTCGGGTGCAGGGTCTTGACGCGGCCGTCGAGCATTTCCGGGAAACCGGTGTAGTCGGAGACCTCGGTGACGGGGACGCCCGCTTCGCGCAGCAGCTTGGCGCTGCCGCCGGTGGACAGGATGGTGACGCCGAATTCGGCGAGGGCGCGGGCGAAGTCGACGATGCCGCGCTTGTCGGAAACGCTGATGAGAGCCTGGGTGATTTTCATTTCAGTTGCCGGTTGCCAGTTGTCGGTTGCCAGCATCCGGCACACCGGTTCTCTGGCAACCGGCAACCGGGAACCGGCAACGGTTATAAAAGTTTGTGCTCGACGAGCTTGCGCCGCAGGGTGTTGCGGTTGATGCCGAGCATGTCGGCGGCCACCGTCTGGTTGCCGTCGGCCTCGCGCATCACCACTTCCAGCATGGGCCGCTCGATGTTGCGCAGGACCATGTCGTAGATGGCGCAGGGCTTCTCGCCGTCGAGATCCTTGAAGTAGCGGTCGAGCGAGCGCCGGACGCACTCGGCGATCTCGCTGTGGCCGGGAGTGCTGGCGCGGCTCATGCTGCAAGTTCCTCGAGGTAGTAGAGACGATCGTTCTGCGCGGCGAGGTCGAGGAAGAATTCATCGACCGCGGCGAGTTGCGCGTCGATCGTCGGCAACTGGTTCATGGCGTGGCGGAACTGGGCCGAGCCGGCCAGGCCCTTGGTGTACCAGGAGATATGCTTGCGCGCGACGCGCACACCGGTTTGCGTGCCGTAGAAGGCGTAGAGCTCGGCGAGGTGGCCGCGCAGCACGCGGTGGATCTCGTCGACGCGCGGCGGCGGCAGTTTCTCGCCGGTGGCGAGAAAGTGCTCGATCTCGCGGAAGATCCACGGCCGGCCCTGGGCGGCGCGGCCGATCATGAGGGCGTCGGCGCCGGTGGCGTCGAGCACTCGCTTCGCCTTTTCCGGCGAGGTGATGTCGCCGTTGGCGATGACGGGAATGCGCGCCGCGGCCTTCACCGCGGCGATGGTTTCGTATTCGGCGTCGCCGGTGTAGCCGCAGGCGCGCGTGCGGCCATGGATCGCCAGGGCGCGGATGCCGGCGCTTTCGGCGACCTTCAGGATCGACAGCGCATTCCGGTTCGATTTGTCCCAGCCGGTGCGAATCTTCAGCGTGACGGGTATATCGACAGCGCCGACGACGGCGTCGAGGATGCGCCCCACCAGCGGCTCGTTCTGCAGCAAGGCCGAGCCGGCCATGACGTTGCAGACCTTCTTCGCCGGGCAGCCCATGTTGATGTCGATGATCTGCGCGCCGTGATCGACGTTGTAGCGGGCGGCCTCGGCCATCATGGCCGGATCGGCGCCGGCGATCTGCACCGAGACCGGCTGAACTTCGCCCTCGTGGTTGGCGCGGCGCTTCGTCTTGGCGCTGCCGTAGAGCAGGGAATTGGAGGTGACCATCTCCGACACGGCGAGGCCGGCCCCCATCTGCTTGCACAACTGGCGGAAGGGGCGGTCGGTGACCCCGGCCATGGGCGCGACGAACAGATTGTTGCGTAGCGTGTAGCCGGCGAAGTGCATCGGGCGCTCTGTATTTCGGGGAGATCGGGAAGGCGCGAATTGTAACCCAATTCGCAGCCCCCCGGCATCAACTGTGGCGCAACAGAGGAGCGAGGTTTTTTTATCGTGATACTTACCAGCCACGGGCGCCGAAAATCATGCGCCGCGCAAGAAAGCGGCGCACGGCGGGCAGCAGGTCGAGCGCCAGCAGGCCGGCGCCGCGCGCATGGGCCGAGAAGTCGTCGCGCAGCCCGAAGATCCGCACCAGACCGTCTGTGAAGCTGATGGCGCTGCGCCGGTCCAGTTGCCGCGCCGCGGTATGGCGCGCCAGCAATGCGGCGTCGCCGCAATCGCCGGAGTGCGCTTGCAGCAGGCGAGCCAGTTGCATCCCGTCGCGCAGCGCCAGATTGAAACCCTGGCCGGCAACCGGATGCAGTGTCTGCGCGGCATTGCCGAGCCAGACGGCGCGATTGCCGACCGGTGTTTGCCGATAGCGCAGGCCGAGCGGGAAGGCAGCACGCCGGTCCGCCGCGATGAAATCGAGCCGTCCGGAAAAAATGTCGTGCAGGCGCGACAGGAAGGCAGGCTCGTCGAGCGCGAGCAATGCGGCGGCCTCCTCCTCCGGCACCGTCCATACCAGGGCATGGCGGTCGGCGAGCGGCAGCAGCGCGACCGGCCCGGCCGGCGTGAAGCGCTCGTAGGCGAGGCCGGCCGGCGATTGGCGCACCTGCACGCTGGCGACGACGGCCTGCTGGCCGTAGTCGCGGCGGACGACGTCCCGTTCCGCGCTGACCGCGCCTTCCGCCCAGGCGATCAGTTGCGCCGCGACGTCATCATGACCAAGCGGCGTGATGCAGTGCAGGCGGGCCTGCGCCGCGCCGCTCTCCGTGGCGGACACGCCCGTCTCATGACGGATCGTCACGCCGACGGCGGCGCAGGCCTGCGCGAGCGCGTCGCCCACCTTGCCGGCTTCTGCGACATAGCCGAGCGCAGGCACGCCGGCTTCACGCGCCTCGATCAGCGTGCGACCGAGATGGCCCTGCTGCGAGACATGAATGGTCGAAATGGGCGTGGCGCCGATTGCCGACCAGGCGCCGAGGCGCTCGAGGATCTGCCGCGTACCGTGGGAGAGGGCGAGCACACGGCGGTCCTCGCGCAGCGCGCCTTCCGCGCGGGCGTCGAGCACGGCGCAGTCGATGCCGGCATGTTGCAGCATGAGCGCGAGAGACAGGCCAACCGGCCCCCCGCCAACGATGGCGACGGGAAGCATCAGTCGCGCAGCGCCATCAGCGCCTCGATGTCGCTGACGGATTTGGGCGCGGCGTCGGTGAGGATCTCGCAGCCGTCGGCGGTGACGAGGGCGTTGTCCTCGATGCGGATGCCGATGTTCCACAGCGCCTGCGGCACGTCGTCGGCAGCGCGGATGTAGCAGCCCGGCTCGACGGTGAGCGTCATCCCGGCGGCGAGCGGCCGCCATTTGTCGCCGACCTTGTACTCGCCGGCGTCGTGCACGTCCATGCCGAGCCAGTGGCCGGTGCGGTGCATGTAGAAGCGGCGATAGGCGCCGGATTCGATGACACCATCGAGGTTGCCGGTGAGGAGCCTGAGATCCAGCATGCCCTGCGCCAGCACGCGCACGGCCGCTTCGTGCGGCGCGTCCCAAGGCTGGCCCGGCCGGATCTGCGCGATGGCCGCGTCCTGGGCGGCGAGGACGAGCTGGTAGACATCGCGCTGCGCCGGCGAGAACTTTCCGCTCACGGGAAAGGTGCGCGTGATGTCGGCGGCGTAGGAGTCGACCTCGCAGCCGGCATCGATCAGCAGCAGATCGCCGTCCCGCAGGGACTGACTATTGCCGACGTAGTGCAGCACGCAGGCGTTGGCGCCGCCGGCGACGATGGGCGAATAGGCCGGCGCCTGCGCGCCGCTGCGGCGGAACTCGTGCATCAGCTCCGCCTCGACCTCGTATTCGAAGCGGCCGGGCGCCGTGGCGCGCATGGCGCGGCGATGCGCCGCGGCGGAGATGCCTGCGGCACGGCGCATGTCGGCGATCTCGTGCGCGTCCTTGACGAGGCGCATCTCGTCGAGCTCGACGCGCACGTCGCGGATCTCGGCCGGCGCGTGCGTGCCGCCGCGCACGTTGGCGCGCACGCGGTTGAGCGCGGCGACGACGCGGTCGTCCCAGCCGGCGTCGTGTCCCATCGAGTAGTGCAGTGCGGGCTGGCCGGCGAGCAGATCGGCGAGCTTTTCATCCAGGCTGCCGATGGGAAAGGCCTCGTCGAAGCGGAAGGCTTCGCGCGCCGCCTCGGGTCCGTGGCGGAAGCCGTCCCAGACTTCCCTTTCGGCATCCTTCTCGCGGCAGAAGAGCAGGGCGCGCGGCGCGTCGCCGGCGACCAGCACGACGCAGGCTTCCGGCTCCGCAAAGCCGGAAAGGTAGTAGAAATAGCTGTCGTGCCGATAAGGGTAGTGCGAGTCGCGGTTGCGCACGCGCTCGGGGGCGGTCGGGACTACCGCGATGCCGCGACCCATGGTCCGCAGGAGGCGGGCGCGGCGGTCGACGAAGGCCTGGATGTCCACTGGCTGAAACCGGTCGTTGAGGTTGAAACGATTATAGCGCCGCGAGCCGGCGGTCGAGCTCGGCCAGGCGTTCGGGCGTGCCGATGTCCAGCCACAGGCCGTTATGCCGCTCGCCGCCGACCCTGCCGGCGTCCATGGCGACGCGCAGCAGCGGGGCGAGCTTCGCCTTGGCGCCCCGGGCGATGCCGGCGAAGAGCGCCGGGTCGTAGAGGCCGATGCCGGAGAAGGTGAACTTCCGCGCGCCCTCGGCGGTCACCCTGCCGCCTTGCAGCGCAAAGTCGCCGCGCTCGTGATGCGGCGGGTTGGGCACCAGCACGAGATGGGCGAGCAGGCCGCGCGCGCGCAGGTCGCCGGCCAGCGGCGCCAGGCGCGCATAGTCGTAATCGCAGGCGATGTCGCCGTTGATGACGGCGAAGGGCGCGTCGCCGAGCAGGGGCAGGGCGTGGGCGATGCCGCCGGCGGTTTCCAGCGCCTCGCCCTCGGGGGAGTAACGGATGCGCGCGCCGAAGCGCTCTCCATCGCCCAGTGCCGCCTCGATCCGCCGGCCGAGGTGGGCGTGATTGATGACGATGTCGCGCAGGCCGGCGCGCACCAGCGCCTCGATGTGCCGGACGATGAGCGGTTGGCCGCCCGCCTCCAGCAGCGGCTTCGGCGTGGCGTCGGTGAGCGGCCGCATGCGCTCGCCGCGGCCGGCGGCGAGGATCATGGCCTTCATCAGAAGGTGTACCCCACGGCGGGGGCGCGGTTCTCCAGCTCGTCGAGCAGGCGCGCCAGCGGTGCCAGTTGCGCGTAGCGCGTGGCGACGTGGCGCACGTAGCCGAGGAAACGCAGCGTGTCGGCAAGGTATTTCGGCTTGCCGTCGCGGTAGTTGAGGCGGGCGAAGATGCCCAGCACCTTGAGGTGGCGCTGCAGGCCCATCCATTCGAAGTTGCGGTAGAAGTCGCCGAAGTCGGCGTCCACCGGCAGGCCGGCGCGGCGCGCCTTCTCCCAGTAGCGCACGGCCCAGTCGATGATGCGCTCCTCCTCCCAGCTGATGAAGGCGTCGCGGAAGAGCGAGACGACGTCGTAGGTGATGGGGCCGTATACCGCGTCCTGGAAATCCAGCACGCCGGGATTGTCCTCGCACACCATCAGATTGCGCGGCATGTAGTCGCGGTGCACGAAGACGCAGGGCTGGGCGAGGACGTTGCGCAGCAGCAGCACTTCCATGTGCTCCAGCGTAGCGCGCTGCTTCTCGCTCAGCGGCGTGCCGAGATGGCGGGCGACGTACCACTCGGGAAACAGCCCGAGTTCGCGCCGCAGCAGCGCTTCGTCGTAGGGCGGCAGCGCATCCGGCCGGCTGGCCAGCTGCCACTTGACGAGGGCGTCGAGGGCATCGCGAAAGAGGTCGCCGGCATTTGTCTCGTTGAGGGCGTCGATGTAGAGCGTGCTGCCGAGATCGCTCAGCAGCAGCAGGCCGCGCTCGAGGTCCTGGGCGAGGATGTCCGGCGCGTGCACCCCGGCGTCATGCAGCAGGCCGGCGACCCGCACGAAGGGTCGGCAGTCCTCGTGCTCGGGCGGGGCGTCCATGACGATGCGGGTTGTGCCGTCGTCGAGGGTGACCCGGTAATAGCGCCGGAAGCTGGCGTCGGCCGAAGCCGGCTCGATGGAATGGGGTCTGCCGGGGAAGAGGCCGGCGAGCCATTGATTGACCATTTCGAGGCGCAGCATCGAGGTTCTAACGGGGCGACCAGTAATGATAAACTGCCGAATTCTAGCACCCGTGTCGAACCGGCTTTCCTGACAACCCATCGGCAAACAACTACGAATCCCAGTCATGCACGCCGCGGCGCGCCTCGCTCTTGTTTTCGCTCTCGGTTTGCCCGGCCTGCTGCCGGCGGCCGAGAGCCTGCCGCCGCTGCGCGTCGACCCCGCTCTGATCGGGGGGGTGCGCAAACCGGCGCCTGAGCGTGCGCCGCCACCTGCCGCCCCGCCCGCCCAGACGCCGCCGCACCAGGCGCAGCCGGTGGTGCGTGAGGAGCCCGTCAAGCTGGTCCAGCCCGATAGCGCGCCCGCCAAACCGGCGGTGATTGCCACCGACAAGAAGGCAGAGAAGGAGGCAGCGCGTCCGCCGGAGGCCGCTCCGGCCAGGCCGACCTCGGTTGCGTCGGATAAGCCGGACAGCAGAACTGGCGTGTCTGCACCGAAACCCGATCGCGCGCCGACAACGGTCAAGGCGCCGCCGGTCGAAAAGAGGATCGACCCAGCGGACGTTCCGACCCAGCCGCCCCAGGTGGCCGAGCAGCCCGCGCTGGCGCCGCTTTATTCGGCGCATGCCGAGGCCGGCCTGCTGCCGGCGCTGCGGCCGGCCGAAGGCCTGTCGGCCCATGCGGTGGACAAGAATGCTCCCTATCCGACATTCATTGCCGCCTCCCGCATCGACGGACGCAACGACAACGAGATCGTGGCCGAGGGTGATGCCGAGCTGCGCAAGACGAATACCAGCCTGAGCGCGGACCGGATGACCTACTGGAAAGCGGAGGACGAACTGGAGGCGGCCGGCAATGTGCGCTACAGCAAGGACGCCGAGCGAATCTCAGGCCCCAAGATGCGGCTGAACATGACCGACAACACCGGCTTCTTCGAGCAGCCGGAGTACTCGATCACGCGGCCGGCCAAGGTGGACAAACGAATCAACCCGATGTTGCTCGTCGAGGGTGGGGTGCAGGCGGGCAAGAACATGCCCTCGTTCCTGCAAAGAGAGAAGGCGGACAAGCCGGTCGTGACGGTCGTGGCCGGCGAGGTGGTCGAAGGGGATCACAAGCTGACCACTGCATCCGGCAGGGCGAGCCTGATCGAATTCCAGGGCGAGAACCGCATGCGCCTGAGCAATGCCACCTACACGACCTGTACGGCGGACGATCCGGCCTGGTATGCCAAGGCGGCCGAGCTCAACCTCGACTACGACCGGGAAGTGGGGGAGGCGCGCGAGGCCCAGGTGGTGTTCAAGGATACGACGCTGTTCTATTCCCCGTGGCTCAGCTTTTCGCTCAACAACAAGCGCAAGTCGGGTTTCCTGGCTCCGACGCTTGGCATGAGTTCCAAGTCGGGCATCGAACTGACCGTCCCCTACTACTGGGATATCGCGCCCAACATGGACTTGACCGTGGCGCCGCACCTGATGACAAAGCGTGGCGTGCAGTTCAATACCGACTTTCGCTATCTGACGCAAGCGCACCGCGGGCTGACCCATGTCGAGTGGCTGCCGGACGACCGTCTGGCCGACAGGTCGCGGTACGGTTACTCGCTGCTCCATACATACATCAACCCTAATCTCGGCCTGAGCGGACTACTGAACGTGAACGGGGTGTCGGATGGCAATTACTTCCGCGACCTGAGCACACGCATAACCCAGGCGGCGCAGGGAAACCTGCTGAGGCAGGGCGTGCTGAGCTATGGCGGCGGCTGGTGGTCGGCATCGGCCAACCTGCAGTACTACCAGACGCTGCAGGATCCGGCCAACCCGATCACCAAGCCGTACGAAAGAAAGCCGCAGCTCACCCTGGTGGCCAACCGGCCGGAATTCCTCGGAGGCACCGCCTTCGCGTTCAACGGGGAATGGGTGAATTTCGAGCACCCCACGCAGGATACCGCGAAGCGGCTTTCCTTCTATCCGAGGCTGTCGCTGCCGCTACAGGGCGCGGCCTGGTACATCACGTCGAAAATTGGCATGCATTTCTCCCGCTACGACATCGATCGCAGAACGAGCACGGGTCCGGATACCGTGGTGCGCAATCTGCCCATCTTCAGCCTCGATGCCGGCGTTGCCTTCGAGCGGGAATTCGCCTGGTTCGGCAGGAATCTGGCGCAGACCCTGGAGCCGAGACTGTATTACCTCCTCATCCCGCAGCGCACGCAGAACAACATCCCGATATTCGACACGGCCCAAGCGGATTTCAATTTCGCCACGATCTTCTCGGACCACGTCTACTCCGGCATCGACCGGATTGCCGATGCCAACGCGATCACGGCCGCGCTCACCTCGCGCCTGGTCGACCCCGGGACGGGCGAGGAGTATGTGCGCGGCATGGTCGGCCAGCGCTACTATTTTGCGCAGCAGCACGTCACGCTGCCGGGAGAACCGGCGCGACCGGGCGGCGCCTACGACTTCCTGGCCGCCCTGTCGGGACGCCTGATGCCGAAGACCTATGCCGATGTCGCCTGGCAATACGACCCGCGCGGCGGCGAGACCGAGCGCTTCGTCATCGGCGGGCGCTGGCAGCCCGAGGTCGCCAAGGTGCTCAATGCCAGCTTCCGCTATACACGTGACCATTCGTATGTCGGCGGCACGGCCGGCATCAAGCAGGTGGACCTCTCCGGCCAGTGGCCGCTGGGACGGGGCTGGTACGGCGTCGGACGCTTCAATTACTCGCTGCGCGACAGCAAGCTCGTCGAGGCGATTGCCGGACTCGAATACAACGGCGGCTGCTGGGTCGGGCGCGCCGTCCTGCAGCGCTACGCCACCTCGACGGGCGACACGAATACCGCCTTCTTCGTCCAGTTGGAGCTCAATGACTTCTCCAGCATCGGCTCCAACCCGATCCAGATGCTGGCGCGCCGTATTCCAGGCTACGGCCGGATCAACCAGCTGGCCTCCGACCCCGTGTTCGGCTATGAATAAAAATCTCATCGGGGAGTCCGCGTGAACGGCAAGAGGGTGCGCGCGCTCGCCTGCCTGCTCCTTGCGGTGCTTGGAGGCTTGCCGTGGGCGGCGACGTTGGCGCAGGGCCGTGCGGTCAGAGCGATCGAGGCGGACAGGATCGTCGCGGTAGTCAATGACGAGGCTATCACCCTCAATGAACTGCGCTCGCAAATGGCGCGCGTTGAGCGCCAGCTGCGCCAGCAGGGGACGCAGATGCCGCCGCGCGACGTGCTTGAAAGGCACATCCTGGAGCGCATGATCGTCGACCGCGTACAGCTGCAGCTGGCGAGGGAAACCGGGCTGCGCATCGAGGACAGCCAGCTCGACCAGGCCCTGGCGCGCATTGCCGAGAGCAACCGCATGGACCTGGCCCAGCTGCGGAATTCGCTGGCGCAGGACGGCATCGCCTGGGTGAAGTTCCGCGAGGACATACGCGCGGAAATGACCATCGTCCGCCTGAGGGAGCGCGAGGTGGACAGCCGGATCGTCGTATCGGACGGCGAGATCGACAATTTCCTCGAATCGGCCGGGGCGATGGGCAACGAGGAGTACAGCCTCGCGCACATACTCCTGCGCGTACCCGAACAGGCGAAGCCGGATCAGCTTGCCCGCCTGCAGGCGCGGGCCGAAGACATCGTGGCCCAGCTCAGGAAAGGCGCGGACTTTGCACGACTGGCGGCGGCCAACTCCGATGCGCCCGACGGCCTGTCGGGCGGACTCATGGGCTGGCGTTCGCGGGAACGCCTGCCGTCGCTCTTTGCCGAGGAGGTGGTCAAGCTCAAGCCGGGCGAGATATCGAGCGTGCTGAGAAGTCCGGCCGGCTTCCACATCCTCAAGCTGCTCGACCGGCGCGGCGGCGCGATCAAGGCGCAGCCGGTGGAACAGATCCATGCCCGCCACATCCTGATCAAGACCAGCGAGCTCGTTTCGGAATCCGAGGCGCGCCGCCGCCTGGTCGCCCTGAAGGAGCGCGTGACCCACGGCGCGGATTTCGCCGAGCTGGCGCGCCTGCACTCGAACGATCTTTCCGCCTCCCGCGGCGGCGACCTCGGCTGGCTGAACCCGGGAGACACGGTGCCCGAATTCGAGCAGGCCATGAACCGGCTCAAGCCGGGCGAGGTGAGCGAGCCGGTGCAGTCCCCGTTCGGCTGGCACCTGATCCAGGTACTGGCGAGACGCACGGACGTATCGACGGAGAGGGTGCGGCAGAGTGCGCGGCAGGCCCTGCGCGAGCGCAAGGCCGACGAGGCCTACCAGGACTGGCTGCGGCAGATGCGCGACCGCGCCTATGTCGAATACAGGCTCGAAGACAACCGCTAGGCCCTGACGACGGGCATGTCGCGCCTTTCTGTCATTGCCGTCACCAGCGGCGAACCCGCCGGCATCGGTCCGGACATCTGCCTGGCGCTGGCGCGCCGGCGGGGCGCCGCGCGCATCGTCGTCCTCGGCGACCGCGAGTTGTTTGCGGCGCGCGCGGGTCTGCTCGGCCTGCCCTGCGACGGGCTCGACATCCTGCATGTCCCGCTGCGAAAGCCGGCCCATCCCGGTCGGCTCGATCCGGGCAATGCGCCCTATGTGCTGGAGATGCTCGACCGCGCGCTGGCGGGCTGCCGTTCCGGTGAATACGACGCCATGGTCACGGCTCCGGTGCACAAGGGCATCATCAACGATGCCGGCATGCCGTTTACCGGGCATACCGAGCATCTTGCCGGGAAGACCGGCACCCCAAGGGTCGTCATGATGCTCGCCGGCGCCGGGTTGCGCGTGGCGCTGGCGACGACGCACCTGCCGCTGAAGGACGTTCCGGCCGCCATCACGCGACCGGAGCTGGAAGCGACCATCCGCATCCTGCATGCCGACCTGATTGAGAAGTTCGGCATCGCGCGGCCGCGCATTCTCGTGGCCGGACTCAACCCGCACGCGGGCGAGAGCGGCCATCTGGGTCGCGAGGAGATCGAGGTCATCTCCCCTGTGCTGGAAAAGCTGCGCGGCGAAGGCATGGATCTCGCCGGGCCGCTGCCCGCCGACACGCTGTTTACACGCGGCGTGCTGGCCGGTTCCGACGCACAGCTCGCGATGTACCACGATCAGGGCCTGGCGGTTTTGAAATACGCCGCCTTCGAGGAGGGCATCAACATCACGCTGGGCCTGCCGATCATCCGCACCTCGGTCGACCACGGCACGGCGCTCGACCTGGCCGGCACCGGGCGGGCCGATTCGCGCAGCCTGTTCGCCGCGGTGGACCTTGCCGCGGAACTGGCTCGGCGCCGATGAAACCGCACGTCGCGCGCAAGAGATTCGGCCAGAACTTCCTCGTTTCGCAGGGCGTGGTCGCCAAGATCGTAGAGGCGATCCGGCCGCAGGCCGACGATCGCGTCGTCGAGATCGGTCCCGGTCTCGGCGCGCTGACGGAACCCTTGCTCGCCCGCCTGCCGCACCTGCATGTGGTCGAGATCGACCGCGACCTGATTGCCCGTTTGCGTGCGCGATTCCCGCCCGAACGGCTGGCCATCCACGAAGGCGATGCCCTGCAGTTCGATTTCGCGTCGCTCGGCCCCGGGCTGCGCGTCGTCGGCAATCTGCCCTACAACATTTCGACGCCTTTGCTGTTCCACCTCGCGGCCCGTGCCGACGGCGTGCGCGACATGCACTTCATGCTGCAGCGGGAAGTGGTCGAGCGCATGGTGGCGGCGCCCGGCGGGGCGGAATATGGGCGGCTGTCGGTGATGCTGCAGTACCGCTTCGAGATGGAGCGGCTGTTCCTCGTGCCGCCGGGCGCCTTCAATCCGGCGCCCAAGGTCGAGTCGGCGGTGGTGCGCATGATGCCGCGGCCGCGCGAGGCGTTGGCCGCAAACGATGAAGCCCTGCTGGAAGAAGTCGTAAAGTCAGCCTTTGCGCAGCGGCGCAAGATGCTGCGCAATACCCTGCGGGACAGGATGCACGAGGAAGATTGGACCGCGCTCGGCATCGATCCGATGCGGCGCGCGGAGGAACTGGCGGTCGGCGACTACGTGCGCATCGCCAACCGCCTGGCTTCGAGGTGAATTACTTCTTGGTCGAACAGGTGCTGATGCCGAAGGGCAGGTAGGCCGGGCACCAGCCCAGCGACCCGGTGGCGATCGGCACGATGCCGATCCAGGCCCAGACCGGGCCGCCCATCACGGCCCAGGCGACCAGCGCCAGGCCGACCACGATGCGGAGAATGCGGTCGATGCCGCCGACGTTGCTTTTCATTGCTGCCTCCTGTTAAGGGTTGGGATAGCGGCGCCATTAGACCCCGCGCGGGGCATGGGTGTCTGTAACCTACGTTACACAGCCTCGGCCATCCGCCGCAGCCCGGCGGCATCCCTGATTTCGATTTGCTCCCGTCCGAGTCCGACCAGGCCCTGCTCGGAGAATCCCTTGAGCAGGCGGCTGACCATTTCGCGCACGCTGCCCAGTTCGTCGGCCAGCTGCTGGTGCGTGGCGTGCACGATCCGCCCCCGGCCCAGCAGCAGTGCGGCGAGACGCTGGTCCAGCTTGCGGAAGGCGACCTCCTCGACGAGACGCATCAGGTCGGCCATGCGCTCCGCGAACAGGTGGAAGATGAAATTGCGGAACGGCGTCTGCGCCAGCAGCTCGGTAAACAACCCCTGCGGCAGCAGGACCAGCACGGTCTCGCTCTCCGTCGTGCCGCGCGCGTTGTAGGGTGCGTTGCCGAGCAGGCAGCTCGAGGTGATGATGCAGGTCTCGCCCGGCGTGACACGATACAGCGGCAACTCGCGTCCGTTGGCGGCCACTTTCGCCACGCGGATGGCGCCGGAAAGGACGAAAGGGAAGCCCTGGCAGGGCTGGCGCTCGTCGAACAGCGTGGCGCCAGCCGGCACGGTGATGGCCTGGGCGGACGCGGCGACGCCCTCGCGCAGTTGCGCCGGCAGTTCCGTCAGAACCGGATACAGCGCTTCGAGACGGGGCGGGTCGATGCTCATTTCAGTTCGGCGATGACCGGGGCGTGGTCGGAAGGCCGCTCAGCCTTGCGCGGCGCCTTGTCCACGCCGCAGCCCGTGCAGGCATCGGCCAGTGGCGCGGAGAGCAGGATATGGTCGATGCGCAGTCCCATGTTGCGGCGGAAGGCCATCATGCGGTAGTCCCACCAGGTATAGACCTTGTCCGGCTGCTCGAAGAGGCGGAAGGCGTCTTTCAGGCCGAGACCGAGCAGTGCGCGGAAGGCCGCGCGTTCCGGCTCGGAGAACAGCACCCGGCCTTCCCAGGCCTTCGGATCGTGCACGTCGCGTTCCTCCGGTGCGATGTTGTAGTCGCCAAGCAGTGCCAGGCGCGGCTGGCGGGCCAGTTCCTCGCGCAGCCAAGCCGTCAGCGCGGCGATCCATTTCAGCTTGTATTCGAACTTGTCCGAGCCGACGCTCTGGCCGTTGGGGAAATAGCCGCAGACGACGCGCGTGCCGTCGATGGTGGCGGCGATGAGCCGTTGCTGGACGTCATTGAACCCCGGGATGCCCGAGACCACGTCCTGCGGCTGGCTGCGCGTCAGGATGGCGACGCCGTTATAGGTTTTCTGGCCGGCGAAGACGGCCTGGTAGCCCGCCGCCTCGAGCTCCATGCGCGGAAAAGCCTTGTCCTCGAGCTTGGTTTCCTGCAGACAGACGACGTCCGGGCCCTGCGCGGCCAGCCATTCCAGCAACTGCGGCAGGCGGACCTTGAGCGAGTTGACGTTCCAGGTGGCGAGTTTCATCTGCCCGCTGCAGGTCCCGCAGCCGGACTGCCGGCCTCGCTCGCTCCGACGCTGCGCGGATAGCCTGCGGCGTCGAGCATGCCCTGCCAGCTGTCATCCTCGAAACCGATCTGCTTGGACTTGCCGACGATCAGCGCGGGGAAGAGCAACTTGTCCGTGCCCAAGGCCTTCTTGAAGGCCTCGCCGTCGTTGGTGGTCATCACCCGGGTTTCGTTGAAGGGAACGCCGCGGCGGGACAACAGGTTGCGCGCCGAGGCGCACTCCTGTCCGCATTCGGGCGTGGTATACAGCATTACCGGGAAGTTCTTCGCGGCTTCCTGAGCTTCGTACGAAAGGCCGCTGGTTTCGATGGTCGAGGCGCCCAGGCGGGGCTGTTCGACTTTCCTGATCTCCTTCGGCGGCGGCTGGTCCGAATAGTGCACCTTGCCGTTCTTGTCCACCCATTTGTACAGGGGCTGGGCGCCGGCGACGAAAGAAAGAGTCGCTAGCGAGAGGAGGCAAAGTCCAACGATCCGCATGGCGTGTCTCCGGAGACCTACCTACGCCAGAATCATACCACTGTGCCGCAGCAGGGCATCGACGCTGGGCGAGCGGCCGCGGAAGGCCCTGAAGGATTCCAGCGCCGGCCGGCTGCCGCCGACGGAGAGGATCTCGTCGCGGAAGCGCGCGCCCGTGGCCGGGTTGAGCACGCTGCCGCCGACGCGCTCCTCCTCGAAGGCGGCGAAGGCGTCGGCGGAGAGCACCTCGGCCCACTTGTAGCTGTAGTAGCCCGCGGCGTAGCCGCCGGCGAAGATGTGCGAGAAGCTGTTGGGGAAGCGGTGCCAGGGCGGCGGGAAGACCACCGCGACCTCCTGCCGCACCTCCTCGATCAGGTCGAGCACGCCTTTCTGTCCGGCCGGCTCGAAGTCGCTGTGCAGCAGCAGATCGAACAGGCTGAACTCGAGCTGGCGCACGATCTGCATGCCGCTCTGGAAATTCTTCGCCGCGGTCATCCGGTCGAACAGCGCGCGCGGCAGCGGCGCGCCCGTGTCGGCATGCGCCGTCATGCCCGAGAGCACTTCCCACTCCCAGCAGAAGTTCTCCATGAACTGGCTCGGCAGTTCGACGGCGTCCCACTCGACGCCGTTGATGCCGGAGACGCCGAGCTCCTCGACGCGGGTGAGCAGGTGGTGCAGGCCGTGGCCGGTCTCGTGGAAGAGGGTGATGACTTCGTCGTGGGTAAACAGCGCCGGCTTGTTGCCCACCGGGCGCGAGAAGTTGCAGTTGAGGTAGGCCACCGGCGTCTGGATGCCCTTTGCGGTGCGCCGCCGCGTCACGGCGTCGTCCATCCAGGCGCCGCCGCGCTTGGTCTCGCGCGCGTAGAGGTCGAGGTAGAACTGGCCGACCAGCGTCCCCGCCGCGTCCTCGATGCGGAAGAAGCGCACGTCCTCGTGCCAGACGGGCGCGGCGTCGGGCTTGATGCGCACGGCGAACAGCGTCTCGATGACGCGGAACAGTCCCTCCAGCACTTTGGGCTCGGGGAAGTAGCGGCGCACCTCCTCGTCGGAGAAGCCGTGGCGTTCCTGCTTGAGCTTCTCCGAGGCCCAGCCGATGTCCCACGGCTCCACAAAAGTCAGTCCCTGCGACACGGCGAACGCGCGCAGCTCGGCCATGTCGCGTTTGGCGAAAGGCTTCGATTTCACCGCCAGCTCGCGCAGGAAGGCCAGCACGTCGGCGGGCGACTCGGCCATCTTCGGCACCAGCGAAACCTCGGCGAAATTGCCGTAGCCGAGGTGGCCGGCCTCCTCGGCGCGCAGCTCGAGGATGCGGCGGATGAGCGGCATGTTGTCCCATTCCGGCTTGCCGTGAAGCTCGTGGAACTCGGCGGCGCGCGTGGCGTAGGCGCGGTACATCGTTTCGCGCAGGCGGCGCGACTCGGCGTACTGCATCACCGGCAGGTAGGAGGGCATGTGCAGGGTGAACTTCCAGCCTTCCTTTCCATCCTTCTCCGCCGCGGCGCGTGCCGCTTCGACGACGTCGGGCGGAATGCCGGCCAGTTCGGCCGCGTCGGTGACGAGCTCGGCGAAGGCGTTGGTGGCGTCGAGCAGGTTCTCCGAGAACTTCGCCTGCAGCGTGGCGAGCTCCTCCTGGATGGCCTGGAAGCGCGGCTTGACGTCCTCCGGCAGCTCGGCGCCGGAGAGGCGGAAGTCGCGGATCTCGTGCTCGACAATGCGCTTCTGAGCGTCATTCAGTCTCGTGAAATCCGGGCTGGCATGCAACGCCTTGAACTGGGCGAAGAGATGCTGGTTTTGCCCCAGCTCGGCGAAGAAGCGCGTCACCTCCGGCAGGTTGGCGTTGTAGGCTTCGCGCCACTCCGGCACGTCCATCACCGCATGCAGGTGGCCGACGATGCCCCAGGCGCGGGACAGGCGCTCGTTGGCGTCGAAGAAGGGGGCGGCGAAGTCCGCCCAGGTGGCCGGCGCCGTCTCCAGGCGCGCCAGCAGGGCGCGGTTCTCGGTGAGCAGCTCAGTGATCGCGGGGGTGACATGGTCGGGCCGCACCGCGTCGAAGCGCGGCAGGCCGGAGAAGTCGAGCAATGGGTTGGTTGTCATCATGGGTAATCCAGAAATGCGAAGGGCGCATGCCGCGCCCTTCTTTCTTTGGGGTTGCGGGGCGCTCAGTCAAGCTTCCTGCCGGTCAGCCGCTCGTAGGCCTCGCGGTACTTGGCCGTCGTCTTGGCAATGATCTCGGGCGGCAGCTTGGGTCCCGGCGCCTGCTTGTTCCAGTCGAGGGTCTCCAGGTAGTCGCGCACGATCTGCTTGTCGAAGCTGGGCGGGCTGATGCCTTCCCGGTACTCGTCGGCCGGCCAAAAGCGCGAGGAATCCGGCGTCAGCGCCTCGTCGATGAGGTGCAGGCGGCCGGCGGCATCCAGGCCGAACTCGAACTTGGTGTCGGCGATGATGATGCCGCGCGAAGCCGCGTAGTCGGAGGCCTCGCCGTAGAAGCGCAGGGTGACGTCGCGCACCTGCTCGGCGAGCGCCTTGCCGAGGATCTTCTCGACGGTGGCGAAATCGATGTTCTCGTCGTGAGCACCCTGCTCGGCCTTGGTCGACGGCGTGAATAGCGGCTGCGGCAGCCTCGCAGCCATCTTCAGCCCGGCCGGCAGCGGGATGCCGCAGACGGCGCCGGTCTTCTGGTAGTCCTTCCAGCCGCTGCCGATGATGTAGCCGCGCACCACCGCCTCGACCGGCAGGGGCTTCAGGCGCTTCACCACCACCGAGCGGCCGCGCACCTGGGCGCGCTCCTCCTCGCCCTTGACCACCGCCTCGGGGTCGATGCCGGTGAGGTGGTTGGGCACGATGTGGGCGAGGCGCTCGAACCAGAAGCTCGACACCGCCGTCAGCACGCGCCCCTTGTCCGGGATCGGGTCGGGCAGGATGACGTCGAAGGCCGACAGGCGGTCGCTGGTGACGATCAGCATCTGCTGGTCGCCGACGGCGTAAATGTCGCGCACCTTGCCGCGGGCGATCAGGGGCAGGCTGGCGATGCGGGATTCGTAGACGGTCTGGCTCATGGCGGTTGGCGGTCAAGAAAGGACGAGATTATACGGACACTGCGGCCCCGGACAACCATGCCTGGAGGTCGGGTAAGGCCACCGCTTCCAGACTGTCCAGAACAGCCGCGGCGCCGCCGAAATCCTGCCCGCGCGTGTAGTCGCAGGGCGTGACGACGGTGGCCAGCCGCGCCCCCAAAGAGGCCTTCAAGCCGTTCTCCGAGTCCTCGAAGGCCAGGCAGTCCGCAGCCGGCAGTCCCAGGCGATCGAGCACCCAAAGGTAGATGTCCGGCGCCGGCTTCTTCGCCGGCACCACGTCGCCGGCGCCGATGACCTCGAACCAGCTCATCGCCTCCGATCCGAGGGCCGGCACCAGCAGGGCGGAGACATTCTCCGGCGTGGTGGTGGTGGCGACAGCCAGGCGCAGGCTTGTCGCGCGTGCTTCCCGCAGCAGGCGCGCGACGCCCGGGCGCAGGGGAATGGCGCCGGAGGCCGCCAGCTGCGTGTAATGCCGCGTCTTCGCCTTGTGCAGGGCGGCGACGCGTTCGGCGTAGTCCGGCAACTGCGCGAATTCCGGCCGCTGGCGGCTGACGAAATGGGCGATGCGCTCCTTGCCGCCGGTGACGGCGAGCAGCTCGCCATAGAGCGCCTCGTCCCAGTGCCAATCCAGGCCGGCCTCGCGGAAGGCGGCGTTGAAGGCCGGCCGGTGGCCGTCGCGCTCGGTGTCGGCCAGGGTTCCGTCGACGTCGAAGATGAGGGCCTGCAGCACGACATTATTCCCTTACGTAAGGCCTTTCCGTCTTGCGTTCCTCATCCTCGCGGTAGGGAAACTTGACGTGGCCGAAGCGGATCGCCAGCACGGCCAGGGTAAGCAGCAGGATGGCGCCCGCCGTTGCCATCACGCGCAGCTCGGTGAGTTCCTTGATGTCGAGGATCAGGTAGCGCGCCAGCGCCACCATGGCGATGTAGAGCGGATAGCGCACCGGAATGTGGCCGGAGCGGAAGTACTGGCCGATCATCGCCAGCACCTCGAGGTAGAGGAACATCAGCAGCAGGTCGGCCAGGGTGACCTTGCCGGCATGGATCATCACCATCGCTTCCTGCCAGATCGCCACCGTCGTGGCAAAGGCGATGATCAGCAGCCCGGCGAGTTCGACGATGTCGAGGCCGCCGCTGAAGAACTTGCGGATGCGGTCGAGGGTGTGCGAGCGAATGTCCATAGTGCTGCCTCCAGACGGAGGGAGCCGCCCTTGGGCGGCTCCCTCGTAGCGGGATGGGCTTACTTGACGATCTGGTTCAGCTCGCCCTTCTTGTAGCGCTCGGCCATCTTGTCGAGCGAGACCGGCTTGATCCTGGCGGCCTGGCCGGCGCAGCCGAAGGCCTCGTAGCGCGCCTTGCAGATATCCCTGGCGGCCTTCTGCGCGTCGGCGAGGAACTTGCGCGGATCGAACTCGGCCGGCTTTTCGGCCATGTGGCGGCGCATGGCGCCGGTCATGGCGAGGCGGATGTCGGTGTCGATGTTCACCTTGCGCACGCCGTGCTTGATGCCGGTGACGATCTCCTCGACCGGCACGCCGTAGGTCTCCTTCATCTGGCCGCCGTACTTGCGGATGATCTCCAGCCACTCCTGCGGCACGCTGGAGGAGCCGTGCATCACCAGGTGGGTGTTGGGAATGCGGGCGTGGATCTCCTTGATGCGGTCGATGGCGAGGATGTCGCCGGTCGGTTTCTTGGTGAACTTGTAGGCGCCGTGGCTGGTGCCGATGGCGATGGCGAGCGCATCGCAGTTGGTCTGGCGCACGAAGTCGGCGGCCTGGTTCGGATCGGTGAGCAGCTGCTCGCGGGTCATGGTGCCCTCGGCGCCGTGGCCGTCTTCCTTGTCGCCCTTCATGGTCTCGAGCGAGCCGAGCACGCCGAGTTCGGCCTCGACCGTGACGCCGATGGCGTGGGCGAAGTCGACCACCTTGCGCGAGGTCTCGACGTTGTATTCGTAGGAGGCGACCGTCTTGCCGTCCTCCATGAGCGAGCCGTCCATCATGACGCTGGAGAAGCCGGAGCGGATCGCCGCCATGCACACCGCCGGCGACTGGCCGTGGTCCTGGTGCATCACCACCGGGATGTGCGGGTAGGCCTCGATGGCGGCTTCGATCAGGTGGCGCAGGAAGGCCTCGCCGGCGTATTTGCGCGCGCCGGCCGAGCCCTGCATGATCACCGGGCTGCCGGTCTCGTCGGCGGCCTCCATGATGGCACGCACCTGTTCCAGGTTGTTCACGTTGAAGGCGGGCAGGCCGTAGCCGTTTTCGGCGGCGTGGTCCAGCAGTTGGCGCATCGATACGAGGGGCATGGCGTTCTCCTGATTCAGGTTTGGATTCTTACAGGCTGCTGCGTCCGGACGAGTAGCTGTGCTCGCCGACGCGCACGATTTTCATGGTGTTGGTGCCGCCCGGCGTGCCGATCGGCTCGCCGATGGTCAGCACGATGGTGTCGCCTGGCTTGACGGCGCCGGCGCGGATGAGTTCCTCCTCCGCCTCGCGCAGGGCCTCCTCGCGGTCGTGGCCGATGTAGCGCATCATGAGCGGGAAGACGTTGCGGTAGAGGCTCATGCGGTAGCGGCTGCGGATCTCCGGCGTCAGGGCGTAGATCGGCACGCCGCAGTTGATGCGCGACATCCACAGTGCCGTCGAGCCGGACTGCGTGAGGGAGGCGATGGCCTTCACCTTCAGGTGGTAGGCGGTGAACAGGGCGGCCATGGCGATCGACTGGTCGATGCGCGTGAACACCCGGTCGAGAAAATGGCTGTCGAGCGTGATTTCCTCGGATTTCTCCGCCTCGACGCAGATGCGCGCCATGGCTTCGATCGTCTCCACCGGGTACTGGCCGGCGGCGGTCTCGGCGGAGAGCATCACCGCATCGGTGCCGTCGAGCACCGCGTTGGCGACGTCGGAGACCTCGGCGCGCGTCGGCACCGGGCTGGCGATCATCGACTCCATCATCTGCGTGGCGGTAATGGCGATCTTGTTGTGCTCGCGCGCCGCCCGGATCATGCGCTTCTGCAGGGCCGGCACGGCGGCGTCGCCGACTTCCACGGCGAGGTCGCCGCGCGCCACCATGATGGCGTCGGAAGCCTGCAGGATGTCCTCCAGCGCGCCGATTGCTTCGGTGCGCTCGATCTTGGCGATGATGAGGGCGTTGGAGCCGGCGGCGGCGAGCAGCTCGCGCGCCTGGCGGATGTCGGCGCCCGACTTCGGGAAGGAGACGGCGACGTAGTCGGCGTTGAATTCCGCCGCCAGCTTGATGTCTTCCTTGTCCTTGCCGGTCAGGGCCGGCGCGGAAAGGCCGCCGCCCTGGCGGTTGATGCCCTTGTTGTTGGACAGCGTGCCGCCGACACGGACGCGGCAATGGATTTCCCGCCCATTGATGGACGCCACGTCGAGCACGATGCGGCCGTCGTCGAGCAGCAGCACGGCCCCCCGCTCGACGTCATCCACCAGTTCCGGATAATCGAGGCCGACACGCGCGGCATCGCCCAGCTTGCAGGCGGCATCGAGGATGAAGCGCGAGCCCTTCTCCAGTTCGATCCTGCCCTCGGCGAACTTGCCGATGCGGATCTTCGGCCCCTGCAGGTCGACCATGATGCCGACGGTGCGGCCGACGCGGCGCACGCAGTCGTGCACCAGTTCGACGCGCTTGCGGTGGTCGTCGTGCGTGCCGTGTGAGAAGTTCAGGCGGACGACGTCCACGCCCGCCTGCATCATGCGGCTGAGGACGCCCGCTTCGGAGGAGGCGGGGCCGAGGGTGGCGACGATCTTTGTCGAACGCTGCATCAGTGTGAGGGTGTCAGCCTCTGGCCCGCTGTTCGAGGATGTCCACCGCGGGCAGCGTCTTGCCCTCGAGGAATTCGAGGAAGGCGCCGCCGGCCGTGGAAATGTAGGAGACCTTGTCGTAGATGCCGTATTTCTGGATGGCGGCGATGGTGTCGCCGCCGCCGGCCAAGGTGAAGGCCTTGGTTGCGGCGATGGCCGCGGCGATTCTTTTCGTGCCCTCGCCGAACTGGTCGAACTCGAAGACGCCGACCGGGCCGTTCCACACCACGGTGCCGGCCTGCATGATGATATCGACCAGCGCCTGCGTGCTCTTCGGGCCGATGTCGAAGATCATGTCGTCGTCGGCCACATTGCCGGCGTCCTTCAGCACGGCGGGCTCGGCGGCATCGAACTTCTTGCCGCAGACCACGTCGACGGCGACCGGGATGCTGGCGCCGCGCTTGGCCATCTTCTCCATCAGGGCCTTGGCCGTCGGCACCAGGTCGTCCTCGCACAGCGACTTGCCGACATTTTTCCCGGTGGCCTTGAGGAAGGTGTTGGCGATGCCGCCGCCGACCACCAGCTGGTCGACCTTCTCGGACAGCGATTCGAGCACCGTCAGCTTGGTCGACACCTTCGAGCCGCCGACGATGGCGACCATCGGGCGAGCCGGGGCGAGCAGGGCCTTCGTCAGGGCCTCCAGCTCCTCGGCCACCAGCAGGCCTGCGCAGGCGGCCGTGGCGAACTGGGCGATGCCGTAGGTGGTGCCTTCCGCGCGATGGGCGGTGCCGAAGGCGTCCATGACGAAGAGGTCGCACAGGGCGGCGTACTTCCGTGCCGTCGCCTCGACGTTCTTCTTCTCGCCCTTGTTGAAGCGGCAGTTCTCCAGCAGCACCACTTCACCGGCTGCGACATCGAAGCCGCCGTCGACCCAGTCGCGCACCAGGCGCACCGGGCGGCCGAGCTTGGCCGCCATGACTTCGGCGACCGGCTTGAGCGAGTTCTCCTCGGAGTAGACGCCCTCTTCCGGGCGGCCGAGGTGGGAAGTGACCATCACTTTCGCGCCGGCCTTGAGGCAATGCGCGATGGTCGGCATGGAGGCGGTGATGCGGGCGTCGGAAGTGACCTTGCCGTCCTTGACTGGCACGTTGAGGTCGGCGCGAATGAAGACGCGCTTGCCGGCGAGGTCGAAATCGGTGAGACGCTTGAAGTTCATTTAATAACCTTTCACCACCAAGGCACCAAGGGCACCAAGAAAGACATGCTCTCTTGGTGCGCCTTGGTGTTCTTGGTGTCCTGGTGGTTGGCCTTTGCTTGCCTGACGCCGTCCTGTGGCGACTGACTTTTTACTTGGCAACGTGCTTGACGAAGCGCAGCATGTTGCAGGTGTAGCCGTACTCGTTGTCGTACCAGGAGACGACCTTGACGAAGGTCTTGTCCAGGGCGATGCCGGCGTCGGCGTCGAAGATCGACGGCTGCGAGTTGCCGCGGAAGTCGGTGGCGACGACCTTGTCCTCGGTGTAGCCGAGCACGCCCTTCAGCGCGCCCTCGGAGGCGGCCTTCATGGCCTTGCAGATGTCCTCGTAGGAGGCTTCCTTGTTCAGCTCGACGGTGAGGTCGACCACCGAGACGTCGGAGGTCGGCACGCGGAAGGCCATGCCGGTCAGCTTCTTGTTCAGCTCGGGCAGCACCACGCCGACGGCCTTGGCGGCGCCGGTCGAGGACGGGATGATGTTCTCGAGGATGCCGCGGCCGCCGCGCCAGTCCTTGCTGGAGGGGCCGTCGACGGTCTTCTGCGTCGCCGTGGCGGCGTGCACGGTGGTCATCAGGCCGCGCTTGATGCCCCAGTTGTCGTTGAGCACCTTGGCCACCGGGGCCAGGCAGTTGGTGGTGCAGGAGGCGGCGGAGACAATGGTCTGGCCGGCGTACTTCTCGTGGTTCACGCCGTAGACGAACATCGGCGTGTCGTCCTTCGACGGCGCCGACTGGACGACCTTCTTCGCGCCCGCGTCGAGGTGCTTCTGGCAGGTGTCCTTGGTCAGGAAGAAGCCGGTGGACTCGATGACGATGTCGGCGCCGACTTCGCCCCACTTCAGGTTGGCGGGATCCTTCTCGGCGGTGAGGCGGATCTTCTTGCCGTTCACGACCAGGTTGCTGCCCTCGACGGCGATGCTGCCGTTGAAGCGGCCGTGCACCGAATCGTACTGCAGCATGTAGGCCAGGTAGCTGGGCTCGAGCAGGTCGTTGATGGCGACGACTTCGATCTCGGGGAAGTCCTTGGCGATGGCGCGGAAGACCATGCGACCGATGCGTCCGAAACCGTTGATGCCGACTTTGATAGCCATGAGGTGATCTCCAGATGAGTAATTACAGAACCGATTTCACCGTCTTCACCACGTTTTCCACGGTGAAGCCGAATTCCTTGAACAGCACGCCGGCCGGGGCCGACTCGCCGAAGCGGTCGAGGCCGACGACCTTGCCTTCCAGCCCGACGTACTTGTACCAGCCGTCGGTCACGCCGGCTTCCACCGCCACGCGCGGCAGGCCCTGTGGCAGCACGCCGGCCTTGTAGGCCGCATCCTGGCGGTCGAAGGCATTGGTGTTGGGCATCGAGACCACGCGCACGGCGACGCCTTCCTTGGCCAGCTCGGCCTGTGCCTTCAGCGCCAGGTCGACTTCCGAGCCGGTGGCGAGGATCACCGCCTGGGCCTTGCCCTGCGCTTCGGACAGGACGTAGCCGCCTTTCGCGATGGCGGCGATCTGGGCGTCGTCGCGCTTGACGAAGGGCAGGTTCTGCCGCGACAGGCACAGCGCCGTCGGCCCGTTTTTCTTCTCCACCGCCTGGGTCCACGCCACCATCGTCTCGGCGGTGTCGCAGGGGCGCCAGACGTCGAGGTTCGGCACCATGCGCAGGGTGGCGGTCTGCTCGACAGGCTGGTGCGTCGGACCGTCCTCGCCGAGGCCGATCGAGTCGTGGGTGAACACGTAGATGACGCGCTGCTTCATCAGCGCCGACATGCGGATGGCGTTGCGGGCGTACTCCGAGAACATCAGGAAGGTGCCGCCGAAGGGCAGGATGCCGCCGTGCAGCGCCATGCCGTTCATGATGTGCGACATGCCGAACTCGCGCACGCCGTAGGAGATGTAGTTGCCCGGCGTGCGGCCGGAGACGTGCTTGCAGCCCGTCCAGTTGGTCAGGTTCGAGCCGGTCAGGTCGGCCGAGCCGCCGACGAACTCGGGCAGGGCGGGGGCCAGCGCGTTGATGGCGATCTGGGAGGCCTTGCGCGTGGCGACCGTCTCGCGTTTTTCGTTGGCCGCGGCAATGGCCTTCTTGGCGTGCTCGGCCCAGTGGGCGGGCAGCTCGCCGGCCATGCGGCGTTCGAATTCGGCGGCGAGATCGGGGTGGGCCCTGGCGTAGCGCTCGAAGCGGTGGCTCCATTCCGACTCTGCGGCGGCACCCTTCTTGCGCGCGTCCCAGGCCTCGTACACCTCCTGCGGGATCTCGAAGGGCGGGAACACCCAGCCCATGTGCGGGCGCGCGGCGGCGATCTCGGCGTCGCCCAGCGGCGCGCCGTGCACGTCATGCGTGCCGGCCTTGTTCGGCGAACCCATGCCGATGCGCGTGCGGCAGCAGATCAGGGTCGGCCGCGAGGTCTCGGCCTTGGCCTTCTCGATGGCGGCGTGGATGGCCTCGGGGTCGTGGCCGTTCACGCTGGCGATCACCTGCCAGCCGTAGGCCTCGAAGCGCTTCGGCGTGTCGTCGGTGAACCAGCCCTCGACGTGGCCGTCGATGGAGATGCCGTTGTCGTCCCAGAAGGCGGTCAGCTTGCCCAGGCCCCAGGTGCCGGCGAGCGAGCAGGCCTCGTGCGAGATGCCTTCCATGAGGCAGCCGTCGCCGAGGAAGGCGTAGGTGCGATGGTCGACGATCTCATGGCCGGGCCGGTTGAACTCGGCGGCGAGCAGCTTCTCCGCCATGGCCATGCCGACGGCGTTGGTGATGCCCTGGCCGAGCGGGCCGGTGGTGGTCTCGACGCCCGGCGTGTAGCCGTACTCGGGATGGCCCGGCGTCTTCGAGTGCAGCTGGCGGAAGGCCTTGATGTCCTCGATGCCGACGTCGTAGCCGGTGAGGTGCAGCAGGGCGTAGACGAGCATCGAGCCGTGGCCGTTGGAGAGCACGAAGCGGTCGCGGTCGGCCCACTTCGGATTGGCCGGGTTGTGCTTGAGGTGGTGGTTCCACAGCACCTCGGCGATCTCCGCCATGCCCATCGGGGCGCCGGGATGGCCCGACTTGGCCTTCTCGACGGCGTCCATGGCGAGGGCGCGGATGGCGCTGGTCAGGTTGTTGAACACCGGTGTCTCGAAATCGCTGAAAGTGGCACTCTGGTTGGACATCTGCTTCCCCTTGTTTCCGAATTCAGTGGTGCCCGCCGGAAAACTGCAAATTATCTTCCAAACGGGACGTATTTGGTAGTCAAGCCTTCTTGCGCTTCTCCATGAGCTGCAGGATGAGCGGTGTCAGCACCAGCTGCATGGCCAGCTCCATCTTGCCGCCGGGCACGACGAGGCAGTTCGGCCGCGACATGAAGGAGTCATGGATCATGGTCAGCAGGTAGGGGAAATCAACGCCGTGCGGGTCGCGGTAGCGGATCACGACGAAGGATTCGTCGAGCGTCGGGATGTCGCGGGCGATGAAGGGGTTGGAGGTGTCCACCACCGGCACGCGCTGGAAGTTGATGTGGGTGCGCGAGAACTGCGGCGTGATGAAATGCACGTAGTCGTACATGCGGCGCAGGATGGTCTGCGTCACCGCCTCGACCGAGTAGCCGCGCGTGCTGGTGTCGCGGTGGATCTTCTGGATCCACTCCAGGTTCACCGTCGGCACCACGCCGACGAGTAGGTCGGTGTGGCGTGCGACATCCACCGTGTCGGTCTTGACGCCGCCGTGCAGGCCCTCGTAGAACAGGCAGTCGGTGCCCAGCGGCAGGTCCTCCCAGGGCGTGAACGTGCCCGGCTTCTGCTTCCACGGCTCGGCTTCCTGCTCGTTGTGCAGGTAGTAGCGGCGCTTGCCGGTGCCGGTCTCGCCATAGGTCTTGAACAGCGCCTCGATGTCCTCGAACAGGTTGGCTTCGGGCCCGAAATGGCTGATGTGCTCGCAGACGCCGGCCTTCTCCGACATCTGGATGGCCTTCTTCATCTCCTCGCGGTCGTACTTGTGGAAGCTGTCGCCCTCGATGACGGCCGCCAGGACGTGTTCGCGGCGGAAGATGTGCTCGAAGGATTTCTTCACCGTGGTGGTGCCGGCGCCGGAGGAGCCGGTGATGGCGATGACGGGATGCTTGGCGGACATGACTCACTCCCTGCGAATGGTTGGAATTCCGGGCGGCGCCAAGCATCGCTGCGCGGCGACCTGCGATAGCGCGACTGTAATGGGAGCGACCCATAAGTTCCATTCAAAAATTGTTATGGAACGAATAAGAACACTCTTATGTTAGCGGGCGCTGGCGGATCCCCGCTATTTGGTCAGCGCCATGTAGAGCAGCGGCAGCTTTTCCGGCAGTTGCTCCACCCGGTCCAGCACCAGGTGGCGCTTGCCGAAAATCCCCTGCACGTAGGCGTCGGCCTTCGGGTCGAGGCTGAGGCAGAAGGTATCCACGCCCTGGGCGGCCAGTTCGCCCACGGCCTGCTTCGCGTCGGCATGAAGGTGAACGGGGTCGCGCACGTCGATGTCGGCCGGCTCGCCGTCGGTGAGCAGCAGCAGCAGCCGCTTGTCGGCCTGGCGCCGGGCCAGCGCGGCGCCGGCGTGGCGCAGGGCCCCGCCCATGCGCGTCGACCAACCGGCGCCGGCGGCGGCGAGCCGCCCCTTCACCGTGTCGTCCCAATGCTCGGAGAAGCCCTTGACGTGCAGGTAGCGGACCTCGTGCCGGGTGTTGGAATGGAAGCCGGCGATGGCGAAGGGGTCGTTCAGGCGCTCGATGGCCATGGCGAGCAGGGACACCGCCTCCTGCGAGAGCTCGAGCACGGTCTGCTCGCCGCCGGCGACCTTCTGGTTGAGCGACTCCGACAGGTCGAGCAGCAGCAGCACGGCGATGTTGCGGCCGCTGGTGCGGTGGTTCATGTTGATGCGCGGGTCGGGCGTGATGCCGCACTTGTAGTCGATGAGGGAGCGGATCGCCGTGTCGAGGTCGAGCTCGGAGCCGTCCTCCTGGTAGCGGATGCGCTGCTTGTTCTGCGGCTTGATCAGGTCGAGCAGGCGCATCAGGCGGCGCGCGAGCGCGGCGTGCTTCTCCAGCAGGCGGTCGATGCGGGCGGATTCGCCGGGCGGATGCAGGGCCTCGTAGAGGCTGACCCAGTCCGGGCGGTAGGTCTGCGTGGCCTGGTCCCACTCGGGATAGTGGCGCGGCGGCAGGCCCTGCGGCTCCTCGTCCTGCACCGTCTGGCGCGGCGCGTCGAAGGCCTCCTCCTCGTCGCCTTCCTCGATGAATTTCCAGAGCTGGCGGTTGTCGTCGCGGTAGTCGACCACCGTGCCGTCGAAATGGATGCGCGCGAACTGGTCGCTGTGGCGCCGCGTGCGCGCCACGTAGGCGAGCGCCAGCTCCGCCATCCGCGACGTGCTCGCGACGCCGCCGTCCAGCGCCGCGCGGAAGGCCGCGACGGTCTCGTTCAGGAGCGAGTCCGCGTAGCCGTGCGCCGCGTCGAGGCAGGCGCGCGAGAGCATGGCGAGGCGGTGGCGCAGGCAGGACGTCGTCTCGGGATCGCAGGCGTCCGGCGCCGGCCTCGGGTGCAGGGCGAGCAGGATGCGGGCGAGGCCCGGGTATTCGCGCATGAGCAGGCAATCGATGCGCGCGTCCTCGAGGAACTCCACGGCGAGGCGCTGGAAGGGGCTCCAGTTGTCCGCGACCTGCGGCGTCGACCAGCGCCGGTGCCCGGCCATGTGCGCCAGCGCCGCGCGGTAGCGGTCCAGTCCGGAAATCCCGTCGCGTTCGTCGTAGACGTCGGGCACGCGCATGCCGAGGCGGTCGTAGTAGGGCACCGGCTGGCGCAGCTCGTGGTAGGCCGTCGAATAGGGGATGAGCGGGACGGGATCGCGCCAGAGCGCGCGCAGGGTGAGGTCGAGGCGGCGCTCGGCGTCGGCGAACAGCGTGCCGTGGCGTTCGCGCTGCAGCACGGCGCGGCTGTCGGCGAGCGCCAGCTTGAAGTACTCCTCCTGCTGCTGCGGATGGTCGCCGTAATGACGGATGCCGTACTCGACCCAGTTCTGCAGGCCCGCCATCGGCAGCGCCTCGACGAGTTGCGGGGCCTGGCGGAAGAAGGCCGGCAGGCCGGGGCTGGCGATCGTGGCGTGGCGGCCGTGGATGGAGCCGGTGGTGCGCGCCATCAGGTCTCGCGCGATGTCGAGGTAGAAGGCGAGCTGCTCGCGTGAGCCGAGGCGGCGCGCGACGGGCGCGAGCGTCTGCAGGAAGGGCGCGATGGCATGGCCGTTGGGCGAGGCCTGCAGGGCGCGCGCGGCGGCCATCACGTCGGCCAGCGCCTCGGCGCCGACGGCCGCTGCCGCCGAGGGCCAGGCCTCGAGGAAGGCGAGCACCGGCTCCGGGCCGCGGCCGAGGCGGCTCAGGTGCTTCGCCGCCGCCACGTAGTCGTCCATCTCCTTCCTCGAGAAGGCGGTGAGCGCCTCGTAGAGGCACTCCTCGAAGACGTCGGCGACCTGCGCGAACCCGCAGTCCATCTCGCGCCACCAGGCCTCCACCTGGGGATGGTGCATCTGGCGCTGGCGGGCGTCCGCAGGCTTGCTCATGACGGCAATTGCCGTGTTGTGGAGACTGACTTTTCCGGACTTACGCGAACACCGCGTCGACCGCGTGGTCGAGCGTGTCACGGATGTCGGCGTCGTCGGTGATCGGGCGCGCCATCGCCGTGCGGCAGGCGGCGCGCGGGTCGACGCCGCGGCGGATGAGCTGGGCGGCGTAGACGACGAGGCGCGTGGACACGCCCTCGGCGAGGCCGTGGCCCTTGAGGTTGCGCGCCGTCTGGGCGACCTTGACCAGCCGCCCCGCCGTCTCGATGTCGACGCCGGTCTCGCGCGCCACGATCTGAGTCTCCAGCGCCGCCTCGGGATAGTCGAAGTCGAAGGCGGCGAAGCGCTGCTTGGTCGACTGCTTGAGGTCCTTCATCAGCGACTGGTAGCCTGGGTTGTAGGAGATCACCAGCTGGAAATCGGGATGGGCGGCGACCACCTCGCCCTTCTTGTCGAGCGGCAGCACGCGGCGGTGGTCGGTGAGGGGGTGGATCACCACGGTGGTGTCCTGGCGCGCCTCGACGATCTCGTCGAGATAGCAGACGGCGCCGATGCGCGCGGCGATGGTGAGCGGCCCGTCCAGCCAGCGCGTGCCCTCGCGGTCGAGCAGGTAGCGGCCGACCAGGTCCGAGGCCGTCATGTCTTCGTTGCAGGCCACGGTGACGAGGGGCTTGCCCAGCTTCCACGCCATGTACTCGACGAAGCGGCTCTTGCCGCAGCCGGTGGGTCCCTTCAGCATCACCGGCAGGCGCGCGGCATAGGCGGCCTCGTACAGCGCCACCTCGTCGCCCTGCGGCTGGTAGAAGGGTTCCTTGCCGATCTTGTACTGCTCGATGTCCATGTCTGCCCCCAGGTAAAAACGCCCTCGTCAGAGGGCGTCGGGATGGGTTTGCTGCCTTCCGATTACTTGTGACCCTTGAGCTTGTCGCGCCAGCCCGGGTAGAGCTTGTCGGCGTCGAACGGGAAGGACTCGAAGGCGCGGGCGAATTCCTTGTGCTGCTTGGCCCACTCGATCGGGTCGGCCTTGGCCTTCCAGCAGTCATAGGCCTGGCGCAGCGAAATGGCGCCGGCGGCCGGGGAATCGATGTGGCCGTAGGAGCCGCCGCCGGCGGTGTTGATGACGTTGCCGTGGCCGAGGTTCTCGAAGAAGCCGGGCAGGCGCAGCGCGTTCATGCCGCCGGAGATGATCGGCGTGGTCGGCTTCATGCCGTACCACTTCTGGGGATAGGCCGGGCCCTGATACTCGTCGCGCTCGATGATGTAGGCGATGGCGCGATCGTCCTTCTCGCCTTCCATCTTGCCGTAGCCCATGGTGCCGACGTGGATGCCCGAGGCGCCCTGCAGGCGGCTCATCTTGGCCAGCACGTAGGCGGTGTAGCCGCGCTTCGACTGGGGCGAGGTGACGGCGCCGTGGCCGGCGCGATGGTAGTGCAGGTACTGGTTCGGGAAGCAGCGGCGCGCGGTGGTGACCATGCCGGGGCCGCCGACGTAGCCGTCGACCAGGAAGGCGACCTTGTCGGCGTCGGGGCCGAATGCCTCGAGGATGTACTCGCCGCGGGCGATCATCTCGTAGTGGTCGTCGGCGGTGATGTTGGCGGAGAAGATCTTGGCCTGGCCAGTCTCGTCCATGGCGCGCTTCATCGCGTCATAGACCAGCGGCATCACCTTCTTCATCGGCGCGAAGACCTGGTTGCCCTGCGGCTCGTCGTTCTTGATGAAGTCGCCGCCGAGCCAGAACTCGTAGGCGGCCCTGGCGAAGGGCTCGGGGCGCAGGCCCAGCTTGGGCTTGATGATGGTGCCGGAGATGTAGCCGCCGTCCTTGACTGGGCGGCCGAGGATGCGCCACAGGTCGGAAATGTCCTTGGACGGGCCGTCGAAGAGCTGGATGGCGCGCTCGGGCACGTAGAAGTCGTACATCTTGGCGTACTCGATGTCGCCCATGCCCTGGTTGTTGCCGATGGTCAGCGTCAGGAAGGAGACGATCATCATGCGGCCGTCGGTAACGTTGCGGTCGAAGAGGTCGATCGGGTAGGCGATGCGCATTTCCTCGGTCGCCTCGTCGATCTTGTAGACCAGCGCGTCGACGCCCTTGGTGAACTCGTCGGTGGTGCTGACCTCCACGTTGGTGCCGGTGGACGACTCGGCGGCGAAGTGGGCGGCGGCCTCGAGATAGCCGTAGCCGGCCTTCGGCTTCATCTTGTAGGCGCAGAGAATGTGCTTGCCGCCGGCAATGAGCTCCTCTTCCTTCAGGTGCAGGGCGGCGTAGCGGTTGGACTGGTCCATGTGCTCTCCTTTGATTTGATGGTCGCGTTGGATACGGGCGCACTCTAAGCCGGTTTAATCATAAGGTGAACTAAATGTTTGTTATGGTATTCTTGCATTGTTCCTTATGGGATAATCCGATCATGCACCTGACCCTGCGCCAGTTGAAGATCTTCGAGGCGGTGGCGCGCCATCTCTCCTTCTCGCGCGCCGCCGCCGAGCTGCACCTGACCCAGCCCGCCGTCTCCATGCAGGTGAGAAGCCTGGAGGAAGCGGCGGGACTCCCGCTCACCGAGCAGGTGGGCAAGCGCGTCTTCCTCACCGAGGCCGGCGAGGAACTGGCGCGCCACGCCCGCGTCATCGCCCAGCAACTGCGCGAGGCCGAGGAGGCGCTGATGGCGATGAAGGGACTGCGCGGCGGTCGGCTCAACATCGGCGTGGTGTCCACCGCCAAGTATTTCGCGCCGCGCCTGCTCACCGCCTTCCGCCAGATGCACCCGGAAGTCGAGCTGCGCCTCGGCGTGCACAACCGCGGCGAGATCGTGCAGCAGCTCGTCGACAACGACATCGACCTCGCCATCATGGGACGGCCGCCGCAGGAGCTGGAAACGGTGTCCGAACCCTTCGCCGAGAACCCCCTGGTGTTCATCGCCGCGCCGGATCATCCCCTGGCGAAAACGAAAGGCATCCCGGCGAAACAGCTCGCCGGGGAGATCTTCCTGCTGCGCGAGCCGGGTTCGGGCACGCGCGCGGCGATGGAGCGTTTCCTTTCGGAAAACGGCGTGGTGTCGCGGCGCACGGTGGAGATGACGAGCAACGAGACCATCAAACAGGCGGTGATGGCCGGCATGGGCATTTCCTTCATCTCCGAGCGCACCATCGCGCTCGAGCTGGCCACCGGCCACATCGTGCGCCTCAACGTGGCGGGCACGCCGCTGAAGCGCCACTGGTACGTGGTGCACCGCGCCGAGAAGCGCCTGTTGCCGGTGGCGGAGGCGTTCCGCCAGTTCCTGCTGAAGGAGAGCGGCGGCCTGGACGATCCGCCGAAGGATGTTCCGAAGACTAGCGCCGCGAGCGGATCCAGTCGCGCCAGGCCGAAAAAAGCTGCGGCTCGACCGCGGCGATGACCGAGCGCTTCCACAGGTCGTCGGCGTCGAAGTCGTCGTGCTTGAGGGTGCACATGCGCCCGCCGGCTTCCTCGAGGATGAGGCGCCCGGCGGCGTAGTCCCACAGCTTCTGCCCGCCGTGCAGCAGCAGGTCGAGGCGGCCGGCGGCGACATAGGCCCATTCCAGCGTGCTGCAGCCGAAGTTGCGCTGCGAGTAGTAGGGCGGCCGTGTGGCGAGGTCGTCGCCGAGCTTCTTCGGGATGCGCTTGAAGTCGACGCCGGCGACGCACTCGGCGAGGCTGGCGGCGGGGGGGCGCAACGGCAGGCGCAGGCCGTTCATGGTGGCGCCGCCGCCGCGCGAGGCCGCGAACATCTCGCGCGTGGCCGGGTCGTACACCACGCCGAGCACGGACTTGCCCTCGATGAAATAGGCCACCGAGATGGCGAAGAAGGGCAGCCCGGCGACATAGTTGGTGGTGCCGTCGATGGGGTCGACCACCCAGAGGCCCTCGGCGCCCTCGTGCCACAGGCGGTGCTGCTCGGCCTCGCCCATTTCCTCCTCCCCCAGCACCGGTCGCGGGCGCAGCCGCTGCAGCCGCTCGACGAGGGCGTGCTGGGCGGCAATGTCGACTTCCGTGAAGATGGTGCCGTCGGACTTGTGTTCGCGCACCACCTGCAGGTAGCGCGGCATCACCACCTGCGCCGCGACCTCGCGCACCACCTGGGTGACGGCGGCGCAAAGCTCGTAGTAGGCGGAATTCAAGACTCGCCCTTCCACTTGATCGAGCAGCCCATGCCGGGGATCTGCTCCTCGGGTCCGGCGCCGGTTCTGGCCACCCGCAGCATGGCCTCGAACAGGTCGCGCCGTGCCGCCGGGACTGACTCCTTGCGCGAGGCGTCGAGGCGGCCGCGGTACTGCAATTCGAGCTGCGCGTTGAAGCCGAAGAAATCCGGCGTGCACACCGCGCCGTAGGCCTTCGCCACCGCCTGCGTTTCGTCGAGCGCGTAGGGGAAGGGGAAGTCCAGCCGGCGGGCGACCGCCACCATGTTCTCCCAGGAATCCTCGGGGTAGTCGGCAGGGTCGTTCGACATGATGGCGACCGAGCCGACGCCGTGCGCCTTCAGCTCGCGGCAGTCGCGGATGATGCGGTCGAGCACCGCCTTGACGTAGGGGCAGTGGTTGCAGATGAACATCACCAGCAGGCCGTTGGGGCCGCGGCAGGTCTCGATCGCATGGCGGCGGCCGTCGGTGCCGGGCAGGTCGAAGCCGGGGGCCTTCCAGCCGAAGTCGCAGACGGGAGTGGTGAGGCTGACCATGATGCGGTGGGAAAAAAACGAAGCCTGCGGAATAATAGCACGATGGTTCCGCGCTTCTTTTGCCCGATCCCGCTCGCCGCGCATGCGCTCGTCGACCTGCCCGAGGCGGCGGCGCACCATGCTCTGCGCGTGCTGCGACTCGCCGCGGGCGACGCCGTCACGCTGTTCAACGGCGCGGGCGGCGAGCACCCCGGCGAGATTGTCGAGACCGGTCGCGGCGTGCGGGTGCGGCTCGGCGCCCGGCTCGATGTCGAGCGCGAGTCGCCGCTCCGGCTCACCCTGGCGCAGGCGCTGCCCGCCGGCGACAAGATGGACTTCGTCGTGCAGAAGGCGGTCGAGCTGGGCGTGGCGCGCATCCAGCCCGTCGCCGCCGCGCGCAGCGTGGTGCGCCTCTCCGGCGAGCGCGCCGCGCGCCGCGTCGCGCACTGGCGGCAGGTGGCGGTGTCGGCCTGCGAGCAGTGCGGGCGCAACCGAGTGCCGGAAATCGCGCCGATTCTTGATCTGCGGCATTGGCTTGGCCAATCGGCGCATGAAAATGAAAGCATCCGGCTGCTGCTCGATCCGGCCGCGCCGCGGCGGCTGCGGGATGGCGCCGGGCAGGGCGTGTACCTGCTTCTGATCGGTCCAGAGGGCGGGCTGACGGACGAGGAAACGGCGGCGGCGCGTGCAGCGGGTTTTGCCGGCGTGTCGCTCGGCCCGCGCATCCTGCGCACGGAAACGGCGGGACCGGCCGCGCTGGCCGCGCTCGGCGCGCTGTGCGGCGAGCTTTGAAGGGAGGCTCATCATGTTCGAATCGGCGGAGCTCGGCCACACCATCGACAAGAAAACCTACGACAGGCAGGTGCCGAAACTGCGCGCCGACCTGCTCGATGCGCAGTTCGACATGGGCGAACTGAAGAAGTACCCGTCCATTATCCTCATCAACGGCGTCAACGGCGCCGGCAAGGGCGAGACGGTGAATCTCCTCAACGCCTGGATGGATCCGCGCCACATCCAGACCCATGCCTTCCCGCCGCCCTCCGACGAGGAGCGCGAGCGGCCCTTCATGTGGCGCTTCTGGCGCGCCCTGCCGCCGAAGGGCAAGATCGGCATCCTCTTCGGCAACTGGTACACCGAGCCGATCGTCGGCCGCGCCATGAAGAAGACCAAGGCGGCCGACCTCGACCAGTCGATCGAGGAGATCAACCGCTTCGAGAAGATGCTCTCCGACGAAGGTGCGCTGATCCTCAAGTTCTGGATGCACCTGTCGAAGGACGCGCAGCGCAAGCGCCTCAAGGCCCTCGAGAAAGACAAGGATACGCGCTGGCGCGTCACGCCGGAAGACTGGACGATTTTCAAGATGTACGACAAGTTCCGCGGCGTGTCCGAGCATGTGCTGCGCCACACCAGCACCGGCCATGCGCCCTGGCTCGTCGTCGAGGGCGCCGACGAGCGCTACCGTTCCCTCACCGTGGGCAGGATCCTGCTCGAGGCCCTGCGCAAGCGGCAGAGGATCGAGGGCGAGCGCGGCTGGAAGGCGCGCAGCGCCGCCGCCCCGCTGCCGCCGGCGACGGACACGCGCGATCTCATCAACTCGCTCGACATGCGCCAGGCGCTGACGAAGAAGAAATTCGACAAGGCGCTGGAGAAATACCAGGGGCGGCTCAACCAGCTCACGCGCCACCCGAAATTCAGGGACCGCTCGCTCATCTGCGTCTTCGAGGGCTCGGACGCCGCCGGCAAGGGCGGCACCATCCGCCGCATCACCGGCGCGCTCGACGCGCGCCAGTACCAGATCATCCCGATCGCCGCGCCGAGCGAGGAGGAGCGCGCCCAGCCCTACCTGTGGCGCTTCTGGCGCCACGTGCCGCGCACCGGCCGCGTCACCATCTTCGACCGTTCCTGGTACGGCCGCGTGCTGGTCGAGCGCGTCGAGGGCTTTGCCCAGGAGGCCGACTGGATGCGCGCCTATGCCGAGATCAACGACTTCGAGGACCAGCTCGTGCGCAGCGGTGCCGTCGTCGTCAAGTTCTGGCTCGCCATCACCGCCGAGGAGCAGTTGAAGCGCTTCAAGGAGAGAGAGAAGACCCGCTTCAAGCGATTCAAGATCACCGAGGAGGATTGGCGCAACCGCAAGAAGTGGGACGCCTACGAGCACGCCGTCTGCGACATGATCGATCGCAGCAGCACCGAGATCGCGCCGTGGACCCTGGTCGAGGCCAACGACAAGCTGCACGCCCGCATCAAGGTGCTGAAGACCCTCTGCGACCGGCTGGAGGCGGCGATGAAGGCGTGAGGCATTGCCTGCCTGAAAGGGCAGGACCGCCGACGAAAGGCGGTTATGACCGTCGCAACGGCATGGGGGCATGAAATATTTCCGCCCCGCGCTCTTTTCATGGGCTAAAATCCAAGCAAAACATCGGCTTGGATTGACAGCTTGAACATTTTTCTAGACTTGTGCACATGACCGCGCCCGAATCGATCCGGAATTACGTTGCCTGGTTCCGCCAGGCGGCGCCCTACATCCACGCCTTCCGCGGCCGCACCTTCGTCATCGGCTTCGGCGGCGAGGTGGCGCAGGGTGCGCTCGCCCAGGCGCTGGCGCAGGACTGCAACCTGCTCGCCGCCCTCGGCATCCGCCTCGTGCTGGTGCACGGTGCGCGTCCGCAGATCGACGCCGAGCTGAAGCGGCGCGGCCTCAAGGCGAAGTACCACAAGGGGCTGCGCGTCACCGATCCGGCGGCGCTCGAATGCGTCAAGTCGGCGATGGGCGTCACGCGGCTGGAAATCGAGGCGCTGCTCTCGCAGGGCCTGCCCAACACGCCGATGGCGGGGGCCTGGATGCGCGTCACCGGCGGCAACTTCATCACTGCTAAGCCGGTCGGCGTGGTCGACGGCGTCGATTACCAATACACCGGCGCCGTGCGCAAGATCATCGCCGAGGAGATCAGCGCCGACCTCGACCAGCAGAACGTGGTGCTGATCAGCCCGATCGGCGTCTCGCCGGCCGGCGAGATCTTCAACCTCAGCATGGAGGAGGTGGCCGAGTCGGTCGCCGTCGCCCTGCAGGCGGAGAAGCTGATCTTCCTCTGCGACGCGCCCGGCGTCACCGACCGCCGCGACCAGCTCGTCGAGGCGATCACGGCCGACGAGGCGGAGAAGCTGCTGAAGAAGCCGCAGCGCCTGACCGAGGACCTCGGCCTCTACCTGCCCTGCTGCGTGCGCGCCAGCCGCGCCGGTGTCAAGCGCGCCCACCTCATCGACCGCGACATCGACGGCGGCCTGCTGCTCGAGCTGTTCACCCACGAGGGCGTCGGCACGGTGGTGACGCGCGATCCGCTGGCGCGCCTGCGCGAGGCGACCATCGACGACGTCGCCGCCATCGTCGGCCTCATCGCCCCGCTGGAGGCCGACGGCACGCTGGTGCGGCGCGGCCGCGAGCGGCTCGAGATGGAGATCGGCCGCTTTTCCGTGCTCGATCACGACGGCGTCATCCTCGGCTGTGCCGCGCTCTACCCGTTCAGCAAGGACCGCGCGGCGGAGCTCGCCTGCCTCGCCGTGAATCCGGACTACCGGCGCGTCGGCTACGGCGAGCAGCTGCTGCACTACATGGAGGCGCGGGCGAGGAGGGCCGGCATCAAGCGCCTGTTCGTGCTGACGACGCGCACCTCCCACTGGTTTATCGAGCGCGGCTTCAAGGAGGCCGGCGTCGATTTCCTGCCGCGCGAGAAGCGCGAGCTGTACAACTGGCAGCGCCGCTCCAAGGTGCTCGGCAAGACCTTGTAGCGCCCTGGCAAGGGGTGCCTATGTTCAAAGGCGTCACCTTCTCCCTGCGCTTCCGCCTCATCGCGGCGGCCTGCTTCGTCCTCGTGCTCATGCTCTGGGTGCTGGTGGCGAACAGCGTGCGCCTGCTCGACGAGGCGCTGGAAGCGCGCGAGAACCGCCACCTCGCCGAGCTCGCCGTGTTCTACAACGCCGCGCTCGCCGTGCCCCTGGCCGAGCGCGACCACGTCAAGCTGACGCGGCTGGTGAGCCAGATGGCGCGGCAGGAGGGCATTGCCTATGTCGTCGTGCTGGACACGCGGCAGCGCGTTGTCGCAGCGGATGGGTGGAACGTGCAGCAGGCGCTGCCTGTCCCGCACAGTGACTTCAGCCGGCTGCCGGCGGACCGGGCGCGCTTCGACGGCCGGGTGCCGCTCGCCATCGGCGAGCGCGAAGTCGGCAGCGTGCATTTCGGCATCCATACCCAATTCCTGCACGAGACTGGCTATCGCCTGCTGTGGCAGAGCGTCGCCATCGGCTGGGCGGCCTTCCTGCTCACCGTGCTGCTGCTCTCCGTCATCGGCTATTGGCTGACGCGCAATCTTCGCGTCCTGCAGCGCGGCGTGGCGGCGCTGGAAGGCGGTGAGACGGCCGTGCGCCTGCCGGTGGGCGGCAATGACGAGATCGGCATGCTCATGCGCGCCTTCAACCGCATGTCGCAGGCGCTCGACGAGCGGCTCGAGGCGCTGAAGAAGAGCGAGGCGCGCTTCCACGCCATCGCCGACTACACCTACGGCGTCGAGGCCTGGTTCAATCCGCAGGGGCGCCTCATCTGGATCAACCGCTCGGTCGAGCGCATCACCGGCCACACGCCGCTCGAATGCCTGCTCTCCAACAACCTGGTCGACATGCTGGTGTTCGAGAAGGATCGCAAGACGGCGCTCGAGGTGGCGCTCAAGGCGCTGCGCGGCAGCACCGGCGACAATTTCGAGGTGCGCCTCAAGCGCAAGGACGGCAGCCTGGTGTGGACCGTGCTCAACTGGCAGCCGATCAACGGCCCGACGGGCGAATACCTCGGCCTGCGCGTCTCGGCAGACGAGATCCAGGCGCGCAAGGAGGCCGAGCTGAAGCTGCTCGACACGGTCGTTGAGCTGCGCCGCACCCAGGCGCTCAAGGAGTACTACCTCACGCACAGCAACGAGGAGCGCTCGCGCCTGGAAGCCCTGCTCAACGTCATGAAGATCGGCGTGCTCTTCGTCGACAGCGGGCACCGCGTCGTCTACATCAACAACGCCTGCCGCGACATCTGGGGCCTGCCGCGCGACGAGAACCTTGCCGGCCTGCGCGACGGCGGCCTGATCGAGCGCACCGCGGGCTTGCGCAAGGACGACGCCGGCTACCGCAGTCACGTCGAGGCAGTGCTGGGCGGCGAGACCGTCAGCGAGGCCTACGAAATCCATCTCCACGACGGCCGCATCGTCACCGACATCTCGGCCCTGGTGCCCGGCGCCAAGCCCGGCCAGTTCATCGGCCGCGTCTGGATCTACGAGGACGTCACGCGGCAGAAGCAGCTCGAGGCGCAGCTCATCAAGCTCGCCGAGCGCGACCCGCTCACCAACCTCTACAACCGTCGCCGCTTCCACGAGGAACTCGAGCGCATCATCGCCGACGCCTCGCGGCGGCATGCCCACGCCGGGCTGCTCGCCATCGACCTCGACGGCTTCAAGCCGATCAACGACGAGTTCGGCCACCAGGCCGGCGACGCCGTGCTGATCCGGCTGGCCGAGGAAGTCGGCGCCATCGTGCGCCGCAACGAGATCTTCTTCCGCATCGGCGGCGACGAGTTCGCCATCCTGGCGCCGGATGCCGACGAGCAGGAGATGGTCGGCCTCGCCCGCCGCGTCGGCGGCAAGATCGCCGACATGCGCTTCAGCTTCGCCGGCAAGGACGTCCGCCTCACCGCCAGCCTCGGCATCGCCCTCTACCCCAAGCACGCCGCCAGCGGCGAGGAGATCATCGCCCGCGCCGACTCCGCCATGTACCAGGCCAAGATGAGCGGCAAGAACCGCTTCGCCGTCTTCGGCGAGACCAAGCTCCACTAACGCGGTAAAATAGCCTGCGTCTGCCCGCGTGTGCGGGCGCACCACACACGAAAGGAATCGAAATGGGCCGCATGGTGAAATGCGTCAAGCTGGGCCGCGAGGCGGAAGGCATGGATTTCCCGCCCATGCCGGGCGAACTCGGCAAGCGCATCTTCGAGAACGTCTCCAAGGAAGCCTGGCAGCAGTGGATCCGCTTCCAGACGATGCTGATCAACGAAAACCGCTTGAGCCTGGCCGACGCCAAGGCGCGCAAGTACCTCGCGGAGCAGATGGAGAAGCACTTCTTCGGCTCCGGCGCCGACCAGGTGCAGGGGTACGTGCCGCCGAAGTCCTGAGCCGCCGCCAGAACGACAAAAGCCGCGCACTGCGCGGCTTTTTTTGTTTGGGGAAAAGTCAGTCCCGGCGCTACGGCGATCAGGCGCGCTTGAGGGTCTTCACGCCTTCCGTGCCGGCGAGCAGCGCGACGTCGGCGCCGCGCAGGGCGAAGAGGCCGTTGGTGACGACGCCCACTATTGCGTTGATGCGGGTCTCGAGCGCCTGCGGGTCGGTGATGGAAAGGCCCTTCACGTCGAGGATGAGGTTGCCGTTGTCGGTGGTGAAGCCCGGGCGCAGCACCGGCTCGCCGCCGAGCTTCGCCAGCTCGCGCGCGACGTGGGCGCGGGCCATCGGAATGACTTCCACCGGCAGGGGGAACTTGCCCATGGTCTGCACCAGTTTGGAGGCGTCGGCGATGCAGACGAACTTCCGCGCCACGGCGGCGACGATCTTCTCGCGCGTCAGCGCGCCGCCGCCGCCCTTGATCATGGCGAGGCCGGCGTCGATCTCGTCGGCGCCGTCGACGTAGACCGGGATGTCCGAAACGTCGTTGAGGTCGAGCACCTTGATGCCGTGGCCGGCGAGGCGCTTCGCCGTGGCTTCCGAGCTGGCGACGGCGCCGGGGATGCGGTCCTTGATCCTGCCGAGCTCGTCGATGAAGTAGTTGGCCGTCGAGCCGGTGCCGACGCCGATGATGGCGCCGGGCACCACGTATTCGATGGCGGCTTTCGCCACCGCCTGCTTGAGTTCGTCCTGGGTCATGGATTCAGTTGCCAGTTGTCGGTTGTCAGTTGCCGGCGCGCCGGGTTTTCTGGCAACCGGCAACTGGCAACTGGGAACGCATTCTACTTCTTCTTTGACGGCGGCAGGTCGGTGCAGCTGCCTTCGTAGACTTCCGCCGCCATGCCGATCGACTCGCCGAGGGTCGGATGCGGGTGGATGGTCTTGCCGATGTCCACGGCATCCGCCCCCATCTCGATGGCCAGGGCGATCTCGCCGATCATGTCGCCGGCGTTGGGGCCGACGATGCCGCCGCCGACGATGCGGTGGGTTTCCTCGTCGAAGACCAGCTTCGTGAAGCCGTAGTCGGCGCCGTTGGCGATGGCGCGGCCGGAGGCGGCCCAGGGGAACTTGCCGATGCCGATCTTGATGCCCTGCTTCTTCGCCTCGGCTTCGGTGAGGCCGACCCAGGCGACTTCCGGGTCGGTGTAGGCGACGCCTGGAATCACGCGGGCGTCGAAGTGACTCTTTTGCCCAGCCGCGACCTCAGCTGCCACATGTCCCTCGTGCACCGCCTTGTGCGCCAGCATCGGCTGGCCGACCAGGTCGCCGATGGCGAAGATGTGCGGCACGTTGGTACGCATCTGCTTGTCGACGGCGATGAAGCCGCGCGCGTCGACGGCCACGCCGGCCTTCTCGGCGCCGATCTTGCTGCCGTTCGGGCTGCGGCCGGCGGACTGCAGGATCATGTCGTACAACTGCGGCTCGGCCGGCGCCTGCTCGCCTTCGAAGCTGACCTTGAGGCCCTCCTTCAGTGCCTCGACCTTGACGGTCTTCGTCTTCAGCATCACCTTGTCGAAGCGGTCGGCGTTTTTCTTCTCCCACACCTTGACGAGGTCGCGGTCGGGGCCCTGCATGAGGCCGTCGAGCATCTCGACGACGTCGACTTTCGCGCCGAGCGCCGAGTACACCGTCGCCATCTCGAGGCCGATGATGCCGCCGCCGATCACCAGCATGCGCTTCGGCACGAAGCGCAGTTCCAGCGCGCCGGTGGAGTCGACGATGCGCGGGTCGTCTGGGATGAAGGGCAGGCGCACGGCGCTCGAGCCGGCGGCGATGATGCACTTCCGGAAGCGGACCACCTTCTTGCCACCTGCCTTCTCCTGGCCTTCGCCCTGGGTGAGTTCGACTTCGAGGTGGTTGGCATCGAGGAAATGGCCGTAGCCGCGCACGATGTCCACCTTGCGCGCCTTGGCCATGCCGGCCAGGCCGCCGGTGAGTTTCGACACCACCTTGGCCTTGTGCGCACGCAGCTTGTCGAGGTCGATCTGCGGCTTGCCGAAGCTGATGCCATGATCGGCCATGTGCGAGGCCTCTTCGACCACGGCGGCGACGTGCAGCAGCGCCTTGGAGGGAATGCAGCCGACGTTGAGGCAGACGCCGCCCAGCGCGGCGTAGCGTTCGACGACCACGGTCTTCAGGCCGAGGTCGGCGGCGCGGAAGGCGGCGGAATAGCCGCCGGGGCCGGCGCCGAGGACGAGCATGTCGGTTTCGAGGTCGGCGGCAAAGGATGCGCCCCCCTCTCCCCGGCCCTCTCCCCGCGGGGGAGAGGGGGATGTTTCGCTCCCTCTCCCGCTGGCGGGAGAGGGTTGGGGAGAGGGCGCGGTTTCTGCCGTCTCCAGCAGCAGTACCAGCGTGCCCTCGGCGACCTTGTCGCCGATCTTCAATTTGATTTCCTTCACCGTGCCGGCGACGGGGGCGGGCACGTCCATGGTGGCCTTGTCGGACTCCAGGGTGACGAGCGGGTCCTCCGCCTTCACCGTGTCGCCGGGACTGACTTGTATCTCGATCACCGGCACGTCCTTGAAGTCGCCGATGTCGGGAACCTTCACTTCAATCAGGTTCATTTGCGCCCCCTCGAAAGCTTCACCGTGTGCAGCACGATCGGGCCTTGGGTGGCGGTGTCGAACTCGGCACCGGCCTCGACGCCGATCGTCGCCACCTCGGCCGCCGACTTGCAGCGGTCGTAGGCGGCGTACATGGCGCCCAGCGCGAAGTTGCGCCCCGAGCCGATGCTCCAGAAGCGCTCGTAGTCGAACACCTCGCGGTAGGAGTACACGCCGTAGATGCCCGAGCTGTTCACGATCAGCGCGGTGATCTGCGAGGATTCATACGGGTCGTCCTCGTCCTCCTTCGGGTTGAGGTAGCCCTGCTCCTTGAGCAGCGGGTGCAGGCGGCGGAAGGTGTCGTACACCTCGAGCCGGCTGCCGAGGCGGATGTCCTCGAGCTTCGGCAGCAGGGCCGAGAGCACCAGGTGGTGGGCGCTGCTGCCGCACAGGCCGATGTAGGAGCCGCCGATCTCGATGATCTTGTCGTGCTCGCCCTTGTACTGGCGACCGAGGCGCGTGTCGCCGAAGGTGGTGAGCGAGTCGGCGGCGATGGCCACCGTGCCGTTTTTCTTCACCGCGACGAGGGTGGTCATAGCAGCACCCTCCGCATGTCGGCCAGCACCTGGCAGAGATACGCCGTGAAGCGCGCCGCCGATGCGCCGTCGATGACGCGATGGTCGTAGGACAGCGAGAGCGGAATCATCAGGCGCGGCTGGAAGGCCTGGCCGTCCCACACCGGCTTGGTCTGCGATTTCGAGACGCCGAGGATGGCCACCTCCGGCGCATTGACGATGGGCGTGAATGCCGTGCCGCCGATGCCGCCGAGGCTGGAGATGGAGAAGCAGCCGCCCTGCATCTCGGCCGGGCCGAGCTTGCCTTCGCGCGCCTTGGCGGAGAGCGTGCCCATCTCCTTGGCGATGTCCAGCAGGCCCTTTTTGTCGGCGTCGCGGATCACCGGCACGACCAGGCCGTTCGGCGTGTCGGCGGCGAAGCCGATGTGGAAGTATTGCTTGTAAACAAGGTTCTCGCCGTCGAGCGAGGCGTTGAAATCAGGGAACTTCTTCAGCGCCGCCACCGCCGCCTTGATGAGGAAGGCGAGCATGGTGAGCTTCACCCCCGACTTCTCATGCTCCTTGTTGAGCTGCACGCGCAGCGCCTCGAGCTCGGTGATGTCGGCCTCGTCGAACTGCGTCACGTGCGGGATCATCACCCAGTTGCGGGCGAGGTTGGCGCCAGAGATCTTCTTGATGCGCGAGAGCGCTTTCGATTCGACCGGGCCGAACTTGGCGAAGTCCACCGTCGGCCAGGGCAGGAGATCCAGCCCGGCGCCGCCGCCCGCGGCGGGCGCCGCGGCGCGCGGCTGGGCCAGCGCGCCCTTGACATAGTTCTGCACGTCCTGCTGCAGGATGCGGCCCTTCGGCCCACTGCCCTTCACCAGCGCCACGTCGACGCCAAGCTCGCGCGCGAAGCGGCGCACCGAGGGGCTGGCGTGCGCCTTGTGGCCAAGGACAGCTGCGGCGATCTCTGCAGGAGCCGGGGGTGCGGCTGCGGGGGGCGGGGCGAGGGGTTCGGCCGCAACGGGTTTCGAAATTGCCGGCGCAGCGGTGGGTGCGGGCGCCGGGGGGGCTGCGGCGGCGCCCGCCTCGGCCGTCTCCAGCAGCAGCACCAACGCGCCCTCGCTGACCTTGTCGCCGACCTTGAGCCTGATTTCCTTCACCGTGCCGGCGACGGGGGCGGGCACGTCCATGGTGGCCTTGTCGGACTCGAGAGTGACGAGCGGGTCCTCCGCCTTCACCGTGTCGCCGGGACTGACTTGTATCTCGATCACCGGCACGTCCTTGAAGTCGCCGATGTCGGGCACTTTCACTTCGATGATGGACATGCTGCCTCCGCCGGGCCGCCCCAAGGAGGCAGCGAGTCATTGATCGGAAGCCGCGCTCTGCGCGGCTGAACTACCGTCACCCCTTTCCTCGGGAAAGGGGTTGGGGGATAGGTGGTCATCCTGTGCTCCTCAGACGGTGGCCGGGTTGGGTTTGGCCGGATCGATGCCGTACCTGGCGATGGCCTCCTTCACCTTGGCCTTGTCGAGCTGGCCCTCGTCGGCGAGTGCCTTGAGCGCCGCGACGGCGACGTAGCGGCGGTCCACCTCGAAGAATTCGCGCAGCTTCTCGCGCGTGTCGGAGCGGCCGAAGCCGTCGGTGCCGAGCACCGCATAGCGGCGCGGCACAAAGGAGCGGATCTGCTCGGCGAAGGCGCGCACATAGTCGGTCGAGGCGACGACCGGGCCGCGCGTGTCCTTCAGGCACTGCTCGACGTGCGAGAGTTTTGGTTTCTCGGTCGGGTGCAGCAGGTTCCAGCGCGCGCAGGCGATGCCGTCGCGCGCCAGCTCGTTGAAGGAGGGGCAGGACCAGAGGTCGGCCTCGACGCCCCAGTCCTTCCTCAGCAGCTCGGCGGCGGCGATCACCTCGCGCAGGATGGCGCCCGAGCCGAGCAGCTGCACGCGCGGGCCGTTGCCGGCCGGGCCCTTCTTCAGCAGGTACATGCCCTTGAGGATGTCCTTCTCCGCGCCTTCCGGCAGGGCCGGGTGCTCGTAGTTCTCGTTGAGCAGGGTGAGGTAGTAGAAGACGTCCTCCTGCTCCTGCACCATGCGGCGCAGGCCGTCCTGCAGGATCACCGCCACTTCATACGAGAAGGTCGGGTCGTAGGTGACGCAGTTGGGCACCAGGCCAGCCTGGATGTGCGAGTGGCCGTCCTCGTGCTGCAGGCCCTCGCCGTTGAGCGTCGTGCGGCCCGAGGTGCCGCCGAGCAGGAAGCCGCGCGCGCGCTGGTCGCCGGCGGCCCAGGCCAGGTCGCCGAAGCGCTGGAAGCCGAACATCGAGTAGTAGATGAAGAAGGGGATCATCTGCACGCCGTGCGTGCTGTAGGAGGTCGCCGCGGCGATCCACGAGGCCATGGCGCCGGACTCGGTGATGCCTTCCTGCAGGATCTGGCCGTCCTTGGATTCCTTGTAGAACATCAGCTCGCCGGCATCCTGCGGCGTGTACTTCTGTCCCTCCGAGGACCAGATGCCGAGTTGCCTGAACATGCCCTCCATGCCGAAGGTGCGCGACTCGTCGGCGACGATCGGCACGATGTTCCTGCCGAGCTTCTTGTCGCGCACCAGGGTGTTGAGCATGCGCACGAAGGCCATCGTGGTCGAGATCTCGCGCCCCTCGCCGGTGGCCTTCAGCTGGGCCTCGAAGGCCGACAGCGGCGGCACCTCCAGCGCCGCGGCCTTGCGCCGGCGCTGCGGCAGGTAGCCGCCGAGCGCCTTGCGCCGCTCGTACATGTACTTGATCTCCGGCGACTCGGCGCCGGGGTTGATGTATTCCAGCTTCTCCACCTGCTCGTCGGTGAGCGGGAGGGCGAAGCGGTCGCGGAAGGCTTTCAGCGAGGTGGTGCCCATCTTCTTCTGCTGGTGGGTGATGTTCTGCGCCTCGCCGGCCTCGCCCATGCCGTAGCCCTTGATGGTCTTGGTCAGGATCACCGTCGGCTGGCCGGTGTGGGCCACTGCCGCGGCGTAGGCGGCGTACACCTTGTGCGGGTCGTGGCCGCCGCGGTTCAGGCGCCAGATGTCGTCGTCCGACCAGCTGGCGACCATCGCCTTGAGTTCCGGCGTGTTGAAGAAATGCTCGCGCACATAGGCGCCGTCCTTCGACTTGAAGGTCTGGTAGTCGCCGTCGACGCATTCCTCCATGCGTTTCTGCAGCAGGCCCTGCTTGTCCTGCGCCAGGAGCTGGTCCCAGTAGCCGCCCCAGATCACCTTGATGACGTTCCAGCCGGCGCCGCGGAAGTCGGCTTCGAGTTCCTGGATGATCTTGCCGTTGCCGCGCACCGGGCCGTCGAGTCGCTGCAGGTTGCAGTTGATGACGAAGACCAGGTTGTCGAGGCGCTCGCGCCCGGCCAGGCCGATGGCGCCCATCGATTCCGGCTCGTCCATCTCGCCGTCCCCCATGAAGGCCCACACCTTGCGGTTGCCGGCCTGCACGATGCCGCGGTCGTTCATGTACTTCATGAAGCGCGCCTGGTAGATCGCCTGCAGCGGCCCCAGGCCCATCGACACGGTGGGGAACTGCCAGAAGTCCGGCATCAGCCACGGGTGCGGGTAGGAGGAAAGGCCGCGGCCGTCCACCTCGCGGCGGAAGTTGTTCATCTGGTCTTCGGTGAGGCGGCCGAGCATGAAGGCGCGGGCATAGACACCGGGCGCCGAATGGCCCTGGACGAAGACCATGTCGCCGCCGTGGCTCTCGGAGGGCGAATGCCAGAAATGGTTGTAGCCGACGTCATAGAGCGTGGCGGCGGAGGCGAAGCTGGCGATGTGGCCGCCGAGGTTGGAGTCACCCTTGTTGGCGCGCAGCACCATGGCCAGCGCGTTCCAGCGCACGTAGTTGCGGACGCGCGCTTCGAGTTCGTGGTCGCCGGGCAGGGGAACTTCCTTGCCGGGCGGAATGGTGTTGATGTAGGCGGTGGTCGCCTTGTAGGGCAGGTTGATGCCCGTGCGGCGCGCCAGCTCGACGAGGCGCTCGATCAGATAGTGGGCGCGCTCCGGCCCTTCCTGTTCGATGACGGCTTCGAGCGCATCGAGCCACTCCTGGGTTTCCTGCGTGTCCGGATCGGACGGCAGAAAGTTGTTCGGCAATGCGGACATGGTCTTGTCTCCTCGCCAGTGGTTGAACGGGCGCGTCGTGTGCGCCTTTTTCTTCCACTCTAGTACGGGGTGTCGCGCCGGTGGAAGTGTTTCATATAGTAAAACAAGAAACCGGATAGTGCAATAGCGGTTTTCCGCAGTTTCCTCGCCGCAAGCGTGATCCCCGCCCCCCCGGGTAAACCCCAAGAGCGGGGTTGACCCCAAGAGCATGCGAAAATCCCCGATGAAATGCCGACCACCATGAACAGCGAAACCGCGACGGGCCCGCGCAACTGGGTCTGGAGCGTGCCCTACCTCGCCATCGGCCTATTTGCCCTGGCCATGCTCTCGCTCGTCTGGGGCCTGCAGAAGCGCGAGACCGACTTCCTCAACGATGCGCTCGGGCGCGACGTGCAGTGGGCGGAGCAGACCATGCGTTTGCACATGCAGGGTACGCAGGACTATCTCGTCCAGATGGCGCGCGACCTGGCCGTGGGCAAGCTCGAGCGCGCCGACTTCCAGGTGCGTGCCACGCAATACCTCTCCAACACGCCGGAACTGGCCAACATCGTTTGGGTGGATTCCGGCCAGATCATCCGCTGGACGGCCCCGTTCGAGACCACCGACTGGATCGTCGGCGAGGCGCTCGCCGGCGCGCAGCCGTCGAGCTTCGCGCGCGCCCTCATCTCGGGATTGCCGACCTACGGCGAGGCCTACGTCAACCACCGCGGCGCCGCCCTGCTCGAGGTCTATGTGCCCGTGCAGTACGGCCGCACCTACCTCGGCACCCTCGTCGGCGTATACACCATAGAGAATATGGTGCGGTACCTGGTGCCGAACTGGTTCGGCGAGAAGTACAGCCTCAGCATCGTCGATGCCGATGGACAGGCGCTGGCCTCCAACACCACGGTGACGCCCTCCGACGACGCGCTCAGCTATGCCATCGCCTTCGATCCGCCTGGCAACGGCCTGGCGCTGCGCGCCAAGGCCTTCCGCACCGATCCCGGCGTGGCGCGCGTGGTGCCGCTGTTCCTCATCATCGGCCTGACGCTCGTCGTGGCGTGGAGCCTGTGGGCCCTGCGCAGCCACTTCCAGCGGCGCGTCCGCGTCGAGAAGGAGCGCGACCGCCTCTTCAACCTCTCCCTCGACATGCTGTGCATCGTCGGCATGGACGGCAGCTTCCGCCGCGTGAATCCCGCCTTCAAGCGCGTGCTCGGCTATGCGCCGGAGCAGATCGCCAGCCGGCCGCTGCTCGACTACGTTCATCCCGAAGACCTTTCTGCCACGGTCGAGGCGTTGCGCCAGCTCGCCGCGGGCCACCCGGCCAGCTTCGAGGGCCGCTGGCGCGCGGCGGACGGACATCACCGCTGGCTGCTCTGGGCCATCAACCCCGTGCCGGAGGAAAAGCTGCTCTATGCCGTCGCCCATGACATCACCGACCGGCGCGAGGACGAGGAAAAGCTGCGCAGCGCCTTTGCCTTCCGCAAGGCGATGGGCGAGTCGCTCGTCACCGGCATCCGCGCCATCGACATGGAGGGCCGCATCATCTTCGTCAATCCGGCCTTCTGCCGCATGACCGGCCTCGGCGAGGAGGAACTGCTCGGGCAGAGCCCGCCGTTCCCCTATTGGCCGCCGGAGAACGCCGACAAGTTGCGGCGCGACCTCGACATGACTCTCGCCGGCGAGGCGCCGCAGGGCGGTTTCGAAATGCGCATCATGCGCCGCGACGGCCACCGCTTCGACGTGCGCATGTACGTCTCGCCCCTCATCGACAGCGACGGACGGCAGATCGGCTGGATGTCCTCGATGAACGACATCACCGAGCCGAAGCGCGCGCGCGCCGAGCTCGAGGCCGCGCACGAGCGCTTCGTCGCCGTGCTCGACGGCCTCGACACCGCGGTGTACGTCGCCGACGTGGAGAGCGACGAGATCCTCTACGCCAATCGCGTCTTCAAGCGGCTCTACGGGGCCGACGCCGTCGGCCAGAACTGCTGGCTGGTCACCACCGCCTGCCACCCCGAGCGCGCCGACTTTCAGGCCGATCCGCGCCGCCTCGGCCTGGAGGACGTGCCGTGCGAGCTGTTCGACGGCGAGATTCGCCATCCGCTCAGCGGGCGCTGGTACCACCTGCGCGACCGCGCCATCCGCTGGGTCGACGGCCGCGTCGTGCGCATGGAGATCGCTGCCGACGTCAGCGACCGCAAGCGCACCGAGGAGGCGGCGCTGCGCCACCAGGAGCGCCTCGAGCAGACCTCGCGCCTGATCACCATGGGCGAGATGGCTTCCTCGCTGGCGCACGAGCTGAACCAGCCGCTCTCCGCCATCGCCAACTACTGCATGGGCAGCGTCAACCGCCTGAAGACGGGCGAATACCGGCAGGAGGACATCCTCGCCGCCATGGAGAAGGCCAGCACCCAGGCCGAACGCGCCGGCAAGATCATCCGCCGCACGCGCGAGTTCGTGAAAAAGAGCGAGCCCAACCGCGCGCCCGTGGCGCTGGCCGAGATCGTCGAGGAGGCCATCGGCTTCGCCGAGATCGAGGCGCGCAAGGCCGCCGTCGTGATCCGCATCGACCTGCCGCCCGATCTGCCTCCGGTGTTCGCCGACCGCGTCATGATCGAGCAGGTGGTGCTCAACCTCGTCAAGAACGGCATCGAGGCCATGCAGCAGGCAAATGGCCTCGAGCGCGAGCTGGTCGTCAGCGCGCGCCGCGACGATGCCGGCATGGTCGAGGTGGCGGTGGCCGACCGCGGCCACGGCATCGACGAAGAGGCGGCGGACAAGCTGTTCGCGCCCTTCTACACCACCAAGCAGGAAGGCATGGGCATGGGCCTCAACATCTGCCGCTCCATCGTCGAATATCACGACGGCCGTCTCTGGGCCCACTCCAATCCAGGCGGCGGCAGCGTGTTCCGGTTCACCCTGCCGATCCGGATCGGGCTGGAGCAGATCGCCCGCGCAGGAACATGAGCGAACAACATATCTATATCGTCGATGACGACGAGGCCATGCGCGACTCGCTCGTCTGGCTGCTCGAGTCGCAGGGCCTCGCCGTGACGGCCTATGCCGCTGCGGAGGACTTCCTCGCCGCCTGCGGCGACGGCATGGCCGGCTGCATCCTGCTCGACGTGCGCATGCCTGGCATGAGCGGGCTGGAACTCTACGAAAAGCTCAGCGCCCGCCGCTGCACGCTGCCGGTCATCTTCATCACCGGCCACGGCGACGTGCCGATGGCGGTCTCGGCTCTGAAGAAGGGCGCCGTCGACTTCATCGAGAAGCCCTTCAACGACAAGGACCTGCTGCGCGTCATCGGCGAGTGCCTCGATCGCGAGCGCGCGACGCGCGAGCAGCGCCGCCGCGAGGGCGACGCGGCGCGCCGCCTCGCCGGCCTCACCGAGCGCGAGCGCGAAGTGATGGAGCTCATCGTCGCCGGCAGGCTCAACAAGCAGATCGCGGACGTGCTCAACATCAGCATCAAGACGGTGGAAGTGCACCGCGCCCGCATCATGGACAAGATGGGCGTGCGCTCCGTTGCCGAGCTGGTGCAGGCGGTGCTGCCGCACCGGCCGTGACGGTAAACCCCAATAGCCCGGCGCCGGTGCCGGCGCTATATTGAAACCTTTGTGCCGGAGCCTGACTTGCGCGTCGCCCTCTTCGTCACCTGCCTCGCCGACCTCATGCGGCCGGGCGTCGCCTTCGCCGCGCTGCGCCTGCTCGAGCACGGCGGCTGCACGGTGGAAGTGCCGCAGACGCAGACCTGCTGCGGCCAGCCGGCGTACAACTCCGGCGACCGCGCCACGGCCATCGCGCTCGCGCGCAAGGTGCTCGACGAGTTCGATGGCTTCGACTATGTCGTCGCCCCCTCCGGCTCCTGCGGCGGCATGGTCCGCGCCCATTACCCCGAACTGTTCCGCGACGATCCGGCTCTGCTTGCGCGCATCGAGGCCCTTGCCGCGCGCACGTACGAGCTGACCGATTTCCTGGTCAACGTGCTCAGGCTCGACAGCGTGCCCGGGAATTTCTCCGGCACGGTGACCTACCACGACTCCTGCTCCGGCCTGCGCGAGTTGAACGTCAAGGCGCAGCCGCGCACCCTGCTGGGGAAGCTGCCCGGCGTGAAACTGGCGGAAATGAACGAGGCCGAGACCTGCTGCGGCTTCGGCGGCACCTTCTCGCTGAAGTTCGGCGAGGTGTCGACGCAGCTCGCCGACAACAAGTGCGGCAACGCCTGCGCCACCGGGGCGGATGCCATCGTCGGCGGCGACCTCGGCTGCCTGCTCAACATCGAAGGCCGCCTGCGCCGCCGCGGCGACCTGAAGACGCAGGTGCTGCACATCGCCGAAGTGCTGGCCGGCAGAAGCGACTGATGGACGTCCGTTCCAACGAATTCAAGGCCCGCGCCGCCGCCAACCTCGGCGACGCCAAGCTGCAGAAGGGCCTCGGCCTGATCAAGGTGAAGGCGGTGGTGAACCGCGCCAGCGCGGTGGCCGAGTTCGGTGATTTCGAGACGCTGCGCGAGGCCGGCAAGCAGATCCGCAACCGGGCGCTGGCCGACCTCGACCTCTACCTGGAGCGCTTCGAGCGCGAGGCGACGGCGCGCGGCGCCGTGGTGCACTGGGCGGAGAATGCCGCGGAAGCCTGTCGCATCGTCGTCGACATCGCCAGGCAGAACGGCGCGAAGACCGTCGCCAAATCGAAGTCGATGGTGAGCGAGGAGGTCGGCCTCAACGACGCCCTCATCGAAGCGGGCATCGAGCCGATCGAGACCGACCTCGGCGAATACATCCTGCAGATCAACGACGCCGAGCCGCCCTCGCACATCGTCATGCCGGTGATCCACAAGACCGCCGAGGACGTCGCCGACCTCTTCCACGAGAAGCACGGCACGCCGCGCAAGACCGACCCGGCGGCGCTGACGCGCGAGGCGCGCGAGATCCTGCGGCCGAAGTTTTTGTCCGCCGACATGGGCGTCTCCGGCGCCAACTTCCTCATCGCCGAGACCGGCTCGACCCTGATCGTCACCAACGAGGGCAACGGCCGCCTGTGCACCACGCTGCCGCGACTGCACGTCGCCATCACCGGCATCGAGAAGGTGGTGCCGACGCTGGAGGACGTGTCGACCCTGCTGCGCCTGCTGCCGCGCTCGGCGACGGGGCAGGCCATCACCAACTACGTCTCGCTGCACACCGGGCCGAAGCACATCGACGAATCCGACGGCCCGCAGCAGTTCCACATCGTGCTGGTGGACAACGGCCGCTCGAAACTATTGGCCGGCGAGATGCGCGAGATGCTGCGCTGCATCCGCTGCGGCGCCTGCATGAACCACTGCCCGGTGTACCAGGCCGTCGGCGGCCACGCCTGGGGCTGGGTCTACCCCGGCCCGATGGGCAACATCCTGACGCCGTCCTACGTCGGCCTGGAGCACGCCGTTCAGCTGCCCAACGCGGCGACGCTGTGCAACCAGTGCGGCGTCGTCTGTCCGGTGAAGATCCCGCTGCCCGATCTCATGAGGAAACTCCGCGAGGAGCAGATGGCACGCGGCCTCAAGCCCTGGCCGGAGCGCCTCGGCCTCGCCCTGTGGGGCTGGGCGGCGCAGCGGCCGGCGCTCTACGCCCTGGGCACGCGCATCGCCGCGCGCGTCATGAAATGGCTGGGCGGCGGCGAGAAGCTGATCCACCGTTTGCCGCTCGCCGCCGGCTGGACCGACGGCCGCGACTTCCCGGCGCCCGCCGGCAAGACCTTCCGCGAGCTGTACCGGGAGAAGCGCAAATGAGCAGCCGCGAAGCCATTCTCGGCAGAGTCCGTACAGCGCTCGGGAGAAAAGTCAGTCCCGTCGACACGGCGCACATTGACGCCCACATCGCCGCCCACCCGGTCGGCCTGCAGCCGCCGCGCGACTGGGAACCGGAGCTGCGCTTCCGCGCCCGCGCCGAGGCGCTCGCCAGCACGGTGGAGAAAGTGTCGAGCCTGCATGCGGTGCCCGGCGCCGTGGCGCGCTACCTGGTCGTGAACAAGCTGCCCACCGGCGGCGTCTGCTGGCCCAGTTTGCGCTGCCTCGACTGGATCGGCGCCGGCCTCGGCATGGAAGACCGCCCGGCGCGCGGCGACGATCTCGTCGGCGTCACTGGCTGCTTCTGCGCCGTCGCCGAGACCGGCACGCTGATGCTCCTCTCCGGCGCCGACACGCCGGCCGCGGCGAGCCTGCTGCCCGAGACCCACATCTCCATCGTCGACACGGCGCGCATCGTGCCCTTCATGGAAGACGCCTGGGCGCTCGCGCGCGCCGAGCGCGGCCGGCCGCCGCGTTCAGTGAATTTCATCTCCGGCCCCTCGCGCACCGCCGACATCGAGCAGACCGTGACCATGGGCGCGCACGGGCCGTATCGGGTGCACATCATCCTCGTCGGCTGACTTGCCGCCGTCCCGCAGCGACAGACTTTTCCCGACCCAAACCGGTAGTACAAGTCAGCGCTGCGTCTATGGCAGGTTTCTGCAATGAAGCTGTAGATCAGGCCCCATCCAGCCAGCGGGCCAGGGCGGCCATCAGTGCATCGGCATTAACTTTCATGGTCGATAGACCACCC
>VGHJ01000016.1 GCA_016868295.1 Betaproteobacteria bacterium
ACGGGTGGCAACGCACAACCGCTTCTTCGCAACGCTCGACGCGTTGCTCGGCGCTGTCGAGACCTGCTTCGACCGCTGGCAAAAAGCCAATGCTGTATTGCGAAGACTATGCGGCATTATTTAAGACGCTATGTTTAGAAATACGCAGACAGAAGCGTTCGATGCTGGCCATGATGTCATCGGCGGATTTGGACCAGGCGAAGGGCTTGGGGTCTGCGTTGTAGGTATCGAGGTAAGAGCGAATGGCCTGTTCGAGTTGTCGAGTTGAACGGTGGGTTCCGCGGCGAATCTGTTTCTCCGTCAGAGTGGCGAACCAGCGCTCGACCTGATTGATCCAGGAGGCCGAGGTTGGCGTGAAATGCACATGGAAGCGGGGATGACGGGCGAACCAGTTTTTCACCGAAGGGGTCTTGTGCGTACCGTAGTTGTCCAGCACCAGATGCACATCGAGATCGGTCGGCACGTTGGCATCGATAGTTCGCAGGAACTGGAGGAACTCGGTGCTGCGATGCCGACGGTGAAGCTCGCCGATCACTTCCCCCGTGGCAATGTCGAGGGCGGCGAACAGCGTGGTTGTCCCGTGGCGCATGTAGTCGTGGGTACGTCGCTCGGGAATGCCGGGGGCCAGCGGCAGGATGGGCTGGGTGCGGTCAAGCGCCTGAATCTGGCTCTTCTCATCGACGCACAGCACCAATGCCTTGGTCGGCGGTTCAAGGTACAGGCCAACGATGTCGCGCACCTTCTCGACGAACAGCGGATCGGTCGAGCGCTTGAAGGTCTCCTGCCGGTGGGGCTGCAATCCGAAGGCACGCCAGATACGCGACACCGCTGTTTGCGACATGCCCATTTCGCGCGCCATGCTGCGGGTGCTCCAATGCGTGGCATTCTTCGGCACCGACTCCAGCGTCCGGGCGATCACGGCATCGACCCTGGCATCGTCGATCGTCCGCGGTGCTCCCGAGCGTGGCGTATCCAGCAGACCATCCAGGCGTTGCTCGGCAAACCGGTTGCGCCACTTCGATACCGTTTGTTGTGTCACCCGAAGTTTGGCCGCCACCACTTTGTTGTCCGTGCCAGCGGCGCACGAGAGCACAACATGCGCACGCATGGCCAAGGCCTGCGCCGTGTTGCGACGACGCGCCCAGGCTTCCAGTTGCTTGCGTTCCGTTTCGTTCAGCACTATCTGCGCTTTTGGTCTGCCGCCCATCGCATCCTCCAAGGGTTGATCGTACAATCCCCTGGATATCCAGTCGGCATATTAGTTCAACAAACTTTCAACTCGGGATACTAGCGCAGATCCTCCGGCAGCCTGAAGTCCGGATAGGCTTTCTGAAGGCCGCCAACGCCTCGGCGGCCTCCTTCTCCCTGCCTTGCCGCCTGATCTGGCGGATTTCCTCGATCCAGGGCTCGGGCGCGCGCGGCGCGGGCATCGCGCCGGCGGCTTCCGAGCGCATCGGCGCGATCGCCTTGGCGCGCGGCGCGGCCGGCTCGACGCGCTCCTGTTCCCGCTGCACCGTCAAGGTCAGCGTCACCGTCAGCAGCAGCGTGGCGGCAAAGCTCAGCGGCACGGCCCAGGCGCGCCACCCGGTGCGACGGTGCGACGGCGGCGGCGATCTCCTCCAGCGTCAGCTCGCCCTCCACGCTCAGAAGAAAGGTCTCGCGCTGGGCGGCGGGCAGCGCCTTGCGCTCGAGCAGGGTCTCGGGCTGTCCGCTCGCCGGTGCCGGCAGCGCGGCGACGCGCTCGGCATCCTCCGGATCGTCGTCGTAGCTGGCGAACTCCGCGGCGCGGCCCCGCGCGCGGTAATGGTCGACGAGGCGGTTGTGCGCGATGCGGAACAGCCAGGTGGAGAACCTCGCCGCCGCCTCGTAGCCGCGCCGCGCGTTCACCACCTTGAGCCAGACGTCCTGGAACGGCTCCTCGGCCTGCGCGGCGGCGCCGCACTGGCGCAGCAGGTGGCGGTAGAGCCGTCCGCGCCAGCGCCGGTAGAGCGCCTCGAAGGCGGCCGCGTCGCCCTCGCGGTAGGCCAGCATCAGCGCCTCGTCGCTCATCCCCTCGTGCATGCCCGCAGTCTATGCGGGGTTAAACGCCGCCGGCAAGCCCGCGGGGTTATCATGCGCCCGTCGGCGGCGGCGGAAACATTGACCGGGCGCAATGTATTTGCAATACGCGCGGCATAGATTGAAACAATCATTTTCCCGGGAACCGTCATGCAAGCCATGGAACACATCGAGAACCGCACCTTCGACGAGATCCAGGTCGGCGACTGCGCCACCCTGGTGCGCACGTTGAAGCCCGAGGACATCCAGCTCTTCGCCATCATGTCGGGCGACGTGAACCCCGCCCACGTCGACCCCGAGTACGCCAAGAGCAGCATGTTCCGCGAGGTGATCGCCCACGGCATGTGGGGCGGCGCCCTCATCTCCACCGTGCTCGGCACGCAGTTCCCCGGCCCGGGCACCATCTACATCGACCAGACGCTGCACTTCTCGCGGCCGGTCGGCCTCGGCGACACCATCACCGTCACGCTTACGGCGACACGCAAGTTCGACCACAACCACCACATCATCTTCGACTGCGTGTGCACCAACCAGGACGGCCAGACGGTGATCCGCGGCACGGCCGAGGTGCTGGCGCCGACCGAGAAGATCAAGCGCCCGCGCGTCGAGCTGCCGGAAGTCACCCTCCTCGACCGCGAGGCGCGCTACCAGCACCTGCTCGAGCGCACCAAGGGCCTCGCCCCGATTCCGATGGCCGTGGCGCATCCCTGCGACAAGGAGTCGCTCCTCGGCGTCGTCGAGGCGACCCAGGCCGGTCTCATCATCCCGACCCTGATCGGACCGGTGGCGAAGATGCGCGCCGTCGCCGAGCAGCAGGGCATCGACCTCTCCGGCCTGGCGCTGATCGACGTCGAGCACAGCCATGCCGCGGCGGCCGAGGCCGTCGCGCTGGCGCGCGCCGGCAAGGTCGAGGCGCTGATGAAGGGGTCGCTCCACACCGACGAGCTGATGAGCGAGGTGGTCGCCGCCAACGGCCTGCGCACGGCGCGGCGCATCAGCCACGTCTTCCTCGCCGACGTGCCGACCTACCCGAAACCGCTGTTCATCACCGACGCCGCCATCAACATCGAGCCCGACCTCGAGTGCAAGGCCGACATCGTCAGGAACGCCATCGACCTCGCGCTGGTGCTCGGCATTCCAGAGCCCAAGGTGGCCATCCTCGCCGCGGTCGAGACGGTGACGCCGAAAATGCGCGCCACGCTGGACGCCGCCGCGCTGTGCAAGATGGCCGACCGCGGCCAGATCGCGGGCGGCGTGCTCGACGGCCCGCTCGCCTTCGACAACGCCATCTCCATCGTCGCCGCCCGGACCAAGGGCATCCTCTCCGCCGTGGCCGGCCGCGCCGACATCCTCGTCGTCCCCGACCTCGAGTCGGGCAACATGCTGGCCAAGCAGCTCGAGTATCTCGCCGAGGCGCTGATGACCGGCGTCGTCGTCGGCGCTCGCGTTCCGATCGTGCTCACCAGCCGCGCCGACACGGCTGAGACGCGCGCCGCCTCCTGCGCCATCGCCCTGCTCATGGCGCACGCCAGGCGCAAGGCGGCGAAGAGCGCCTGAGCGCCCGATGGCGCACGACCCTCACGGCCATCACCATCACTATGGCCACGCCGCCTTCCTGCCGGCGGCGCTCGCCGTCACCCTGCTCTATGCGGGGGTGGAAGCCGGCGCCGGCTGGTGGGCCGGTTCGCTGGCGCTGCTCTCCGACGCCGGCCACATGCTCACCGACGCCCTGGCCCTGGCGCTCGCCGCCACCGCCGCCTGGGCGGCGCGGCGCCCGCCGACGGCGCGCCTCAGTTTCGGCCTGCAGCGCATCGAGATCCTCGCCACGCTGGGCAACGCCGGCTTCATGCTGGCGGTGATCCTCGCCATCGCCTGGAGCGCGATCGACCGCCTGCTGCATCCGGTGCCGGTGGCCGGCCTCACGGTGACGGTGGTGGCGATCGTCGGCCTCGTCGTCAACCTCGGCGTCGCCTGGCTGCTGGCGCACGGCGAATCGACGCTCAACACGCGCGCGGCGCTGCTGCACGTGCTGGGCGATCTCGCCGGCTCGGTGGCGGCGCTGGCCTCGGGCCTCGTCATCCACTTCACCGGCTGGACGCCGGCCGACCCGCTGCTCTCGCTGCTCATCTGCGGCCTCATCCTGCTGTCCACCCTGCGCCTGGCGCGCGAGGCGGTGCACGCCCTGCTCGAAGGCGTGCCGCCGAGACTGACTTTGCCGGACGTCGGCCGCCGCATGGCCGCGGTCGACGGCGTCGTCTCGGTGCACGACCTGCACATCTGGTCGCTCTCCTCGCAACGCAGCGCACTCTCGGCGCACGTCGTCGTGCGCGACCTCGAGGCCTGGCCGCGCATCCTCGATGCGCTGACGCACGCATTGCACGACGACTTTGAAATCTCGCACGCCACGCTCCAGCCCGAGCTTTTCCGTCCCGTCCTGTACGCCATCGACGAACCGGCCAGACCCCCGCAAAACGGCTGAAACCGGCCGGAAACCCGCGCCAGTCCTAGTGTGCGGCGCGACATACTATATCTAGTGGGCATTTCTTATTGATTACACAAGACATTTTGCCAACTCATTGTTATTGAAGAAATAAATATTTTTGAAAACCTGTTCACATGGCCGGATCGAAGCAGTATATTGGTTGCCGGTCAGAATCAACCCGAACATCGGAGAAAAAAACAGATGAGCACAACTCTGTCTTCACAAAACAACCAAGAGACAAAGCTCCGCGACGACAACACACTCCCTGCTGAACAAGAAATATCCGGCGAAGTCCTGCTCGAGAAGTACGCCAAGGGTAACGAGCAGGACGTGCACGATGTGCGCGCCCGCGTCGCGCGCGCGCTGGCCGCCGTCGAAGCGGAGGACAAGCGCGCCCACTGGGAAAAACTCTTCCTCGAGGCGCAGGAAAACGGCTTCGTGCCGGCCGGCCGCATCAACTCCGCCGCCGGCACCGACCTGCAGGCGACGCTGATCAACTGCTTCGTGCAGCCGGTCGGCGACTCCATCTCGGAGGTCGTCGACGGCCGTCCCGGCATCTACACCGCGCTGTCGCAGGCGGCGGAGACGATGCGCCGCGGCGGCGGCGTCGGCTACGACTTCTCCTCGATCCGCCCGGTCGGCGCCTTCGTCAAGGGCACGCACTCGCGCGCCTCGGGCCCGGTGTCCTACATGCGCGTGTTCGACCGCTCCTGCGAGACGGTGGAATCCGCCGGCGCGCGCCGCGGCGCCCAGATGGGCGTGCTGCGCTGCGACCACCCGGACATCGAGATGTTCATCCACGCCAAGGACCAGGGCGACCTGACGAACTTCAACATCTCCATCGGCGTGACCGACGCCTTCATGCAGGCGGTCGAGCGTGACGGCGACGTCGAACTGGCGCACAAGGCCGAGCCCTCGGCCGACTTCAAGGCCGCCGGCGCCTACCAGCGCGACGACGGCAGCTGGGTGTACCGCAAGGTGCGCGCGCGCGAGCTGTGGGACCAGATCATGCGCTCGACCTACGACCACGCCGAGCCGGGCATCCTCTTCCTCGACCGCATCAACCGCGACAACAACCTCAACTACTGCGAGACCATCGAGGCCACCAACCCCTGCGCCGAGCAGCCGCTGCCGCCCTACGGCTGCTGCTGCCTCGGCTCGATCAACCTGACGCGCTTCGTCAAGCACGCCTTCACCAAGAAGGCCGAGTTCGACTACGCCGGCTTCGGCCGCTGCGTCGAGATCTCCACACGCATGCTCGACAACGTGCTCGACGCCACGCACTGGCCGCTGCCGCAGCAGCAGGCGGAAGCCAACGCCAAGCGCCGCATCGGGCTCGGCTTCACCGGCCTGGGCGACGCCCTGATCATGCTCGGCCTTCGCTACGACACGCAGGAAGCCCGCGCCAAGGCCACCGAGATCTCGGCCTTCATGCGCGACCGCGCCTACCTCGCCTCGGTCGAGCTGGCCAAGGAGCGCGGCGCCTTCCCGCTCTTCAACGCCGACCTGTATCTCTCCGGCGGCAACTTCGCCTCGCGCCTGCCGGCCGAGATCAAGGAACAGGTCCGCAAGCACGGCATCCGCAACTCGCACCTGCTGTCGATCGCGCCGACCGGCACCATCTCGCTGGCCTTCGCCGACAACGCCTCGAACGGCATCGAGCCGCCGTTCTCGTGGACCTACACGCGCAAGAAGCGCATGACCGACGGCACGCACAAGCAGTACTCGGTCGAGGACTACGCCTGGCGCCTGTACAAGTACCTCGGCGGCGACATGGCCAGGCTGCCGCCCTACTTCGTCACCGCGCTGGAAATCTCGGCGCAGGCGCACGAGGAGATGGTCGCGGCGGTCGCCCCCTACATCGACACCAGCATCTCGAAGACGGTGAACGTGCCGGAGGACTACCCCTACGCCGATTTCGAGGACCTCTACCTGAAGGCCTGGAAGTCCGGCTTGAAGGGCCTCGCCACCTATCGCCCGAACAAGGTGCTCGGCGCCGTGCTCTCCGTCGACGGCGCCGCCAGCGAGAAGAAGCAGCCGCAGGACGTACAGATCAACGACGCCAACCGGCGGCTGGTCATCAAGACCCTGCCGGCGCCGGTGCTCGCCAGCCTGCGCTGGCCCGGCCGCCCGCGCATGACCGACGGCAACTCGGCGTGGACCTACATGATCGAGACGCCGCACGGCGAGTTCGCCCTCTTCGTCGGCCACATCGAGCAGAACGCCAAGCCGGTGCCCTTCGAGGTGTGGGTGAACGGCTCGGAGCAGCCGCGCGGCCTCGGCGCGGTGGCCAAGACGCTGTCGATGGACATGCGCGCGCAGGACCGCGCCTGGCTCAAGCTCAAGCTCGACACGCTGGCGCGCACCCGCGGCGAGGAGACCTTCGACATGCCCTTCCCGCCGCACGGCGAGAACAAGCGCATGCCCGGCGTGGTCGCCGCCGTAGCGCAGGTGGTGCGCTACCGCGTCGAGCAACTCTGCGGCAACCTCGACGAGAAGGTGCCGACCCCGGTGCTCGACTCGATGTTCAGCCTGCAGGAGCCGAAGACCGGCACCGACGGCACGCTGTCATGGACGGTGGACATCCAGAACCCCGCCTCGGGCGAGGACTTCGTGCTCGGCCTGAAGGAAATCACCCTGCCCGACGGCGTGACAAGGCCCTACTCGATGTGGCTCTCGGGCAACTACCCGCGCGCGCTCGACGGCCTCTCGCACGTCCTCTCGCTCGACATGCGTGTCATGGACCCGGCCTGGATCGGCATGAAGCTGCGCAAGCTCTTGAACTATCCCGAGCCGCTCGGCGACTTCATGGCCTTCGTGCCCGGCACGCGCAAGCAGCAGAACTGGCCCTCGACGGTCGCCTACATGGCGCGCCTCATCATGCACCGCTACGCCATGCTCGGCATCCTCGACGAGAACGGCTACCCGACGCGCGAGATGGGCATCCTCGAAGCGCCGCGCGAAGCCAGCGCGCCGAAGATCATGCAGGGCGCCCTCTGCAAGGAGTGCGGCAACTACACCGTGATCAAGAAGGACGGCTGCGACTTCTGCAGCGCCTGCGGCGCCGTGGGAGCCTGCGGGTAACCAATCCCGCTGACTCGGTTGGAAATATTCCCCTGGCTCACTTGCTGAGCCAGGGGAACTCTCACAATAGGTGTCATTGTCACTGAAAGCACTCCTGACTCATGACAACTCGGGTCGAAATCCTGGAGGGCGATTGCCTTCGCGTACTACAACAACTCCCTGACTGCAGCGTTGACCTGATCGTCACCTCGCCCCCCTACGCAGATCAGCGCAAGCATACTTATGGAGGGGTGTCGCCGGACCACTACGTCGAGTGGTTTCTTCCTATAACACGGGAACTGCTTCGCGTACTTAGACCGACCGGCACGTTCGTCCTCAACATCAAGGAACGCGTCGTCGGCGGCGAACGCCATACCTACGTGCTGGAACTCATTCTTGAAATGCGGCACCAGGGCTGGTTGTGGACAGAAGAGTTCATCTGGCACAAGAAAAACTGCTATCCGGGAAAATGGCCGAACCGCTTCAGGGATTCCTGGGAACGCCTGCTCCAGTTCAACAAGGCGCGCCAGTTCAACATGTACCAGGAAGAAGTAATGGTGCCGATGGGAGACTGGGCCAAGACCCGCCTGAAGAACCTTTCGACTACCGACCGCGTCCGCGACGAATCCAGAGTCGGCAGCGGCTTTGGCAAAAAGATTGAGAACTGGCTTTCGCGCAGCATGGCCTTCCCAACCAACGTGCTGAATCTCGCAACGGAATGCTCGAATCGCAAGCATAGCGCGGTATTTCCGGAAGCCTTGCCGGAATGGTTCATCAAGCTGTTCACCCAGGAAGGCGACACAGTGCTCGACCCCTTTATGGGTTCCGGCACCACTCTGCGCGTCGCCAAACGCATGGGACGCAACGCAGTCGGGATCGAGATTCAGCCGGAATACGTCGAGTTGGCTCGAAACGACCTGGCTACGCCGCAACTTGTGCTGCTGGAGGAACGACGCAAATACCGGGTCCGTGAAGGCAAGGAAACGGTATGAGCCGGAGCTCGCCCGCTCTCGCAGAAATTGCCCGTTACATCCAAGATCATATCGGCCCCGAGTTCCACGACAAGAAACTCGCCAAACTGAAAGCCCTGACGCTCGAAAACATCCTGCGCAGGAAGAACCCCTACCTTTTCAAGGCCAAGCGCACGCAAACGGCCAATGACTTCATCAAGTCCGTGCTCGATGCAACGGTTTCCTCGGGCGAAGAAACCGTATTCGGCAACTTCTTGGAAAAGGTTGCGATTCACGTTTGCCAACAAGTCTTCGGCGGCCGCAAGTCCGGCATTAAGGGCCTCGACTTGGAATTCGAGGATGGCCGAGACAAATATTTGGTCAGTATCAAGTCCGGCCCAAACTGGGGTAACGACCAGCAGATCAAGGCCATGATCCGCAACTTTCACGAGGCAAGAAAAACCCTGCACACTTCCGGCGGCAGCACGAGCCTGAACATTAGGTTCATCGAAGGCTGCTGCTACGGAAGAGACAATTCCTACGAAAAAGGCACTCACCAGAAACTCTGCGGGCAACGATTCTGGACGCTGATTTCGGGTGGCAGCGAAACGCTCTACACTGACATTATCGAGCCAATCGGACACAAAGCCAAGGAGCGGAACGAAGAGCTTGAAGAGATATATACCGCCAAGCTCAACGACTTTACCGCACAGTTCGTAACACGCTTCTGCCAGAACGGCTTGATCGACTGGATGAAGCTTGTCGATTACAACTCAGGAAAACAGCAGTAAGCCGATCTAAGCGGCGTGACGGGTGGCAAGATCGTCTGCGATTGCGACTGATCGGTATTTTTCTCCTGCTTCTAAGACTGTTACAGTGCCCTTTTGAGGGGAAATCCCATGAAAAAACTGGTCGTCAAGATTCACGCCGAGCTCGAAGTGCCCGACGACTGGGAGCTCGTCCGGCATCCCTCGGGCATTGCCGTCCTCAAGATCGGCGAGAACTTCGTCGATTTCGACTTGGCCCCCCTGGCGACGACCTCCGACGACCCCGACGCCGAATGGTCGGACGCCGATGCCGAGATCGTCGGCGAGGTGCTGGATGCCGTCACCGGGCTGGACGTTGACCTGGACATGATCAGCCGCCACTAGGGCAGAACCTGATGCGCCTGGACAAGTGGCTGTGGGCCGCGCGCTTCTTCAAGACCCGCAGCCAGGCGGCCGATGCGGTGGACGGCGGCAAGGTGAAGCTGAACGGCGCCGCCGCCAAGCCGGCGCGGGAACTGAAGCCGGGCGACCGGCTCCACATCCGCACCGAGGGCGAGGATTGGGAAGTGGAGGTGCTGGGCTTCAACGCGCAGCGCCGCCCGGCCGCCGAAGCCCGCCTGCTCTACCGGGAAACGCCGGAGAGCGTGAAGAAACGCGCCGAGGCGGCGGAACTGCGCCGGCTGGCGCCGCTGCCGCAGGCCGACACGAAGGGCCGCCCGACCAAGCGCGACCGCCGGCTGCTGGCCCGGTTTCGCGGCGGCGCCTGAGCGGATCCGCAACGCAGGCGGTCCCGACAACACAGGGGGAACATCGCATGAACATCGAGAAGATCAAGGTCCGCGTCACCCAGTCCGGCCAGACCATGGACGTCGTCGTCCTCAACAAGCGGGCGGGCGGCATCACGGTGGTGCTCGGCGAGGGCCAGCACAGCATGAAGTGCGAGCTGTCGCCGACGCGCAACGGGCTGGCCTACGCCGGCAGCGTGATGGGGCGGGAGATCGTCTACGAGCGCAGCCGCGAGCAGGTGCAGGCCGACATCGACCGCCTCAACCCGGCGGTGCGCGAGTACCGGCGCTGACGGCGCCGTCCCGCCCGGACTGACTTTTCCCCTATCGCGACGGCGGGTGGCGCCGGATCCACTCGGCGATGGCCTGGGTCACCGGCTCCTCGATGCCGAGGAACTGGTGATGGCCGCCGCCGCAGGGCGTGCCGCTGCCGCGCTCGCCGCCATCGACGGTGATCAGCTCGGCCTTGCGCGAGGCCTTCAGGGCGGCAAGCAGCGCCGGCATGGCATCGTAGGGCGTCACCGCGCAGCCGTCGCTGCGGTGATGGACCAGCAGCGCCGGCACGCGCACCTCTCCGAGCGGGGCATCGGTGACGAGGTGCGCCTGAGCGGAGAGCGGCCTGGTGACGGCCGCCGTCAGCACGATGCCGTCGGGGCCCCGCTCCTTCAGCGTCGCCGCCGCCGAGGCCGCCGAGAGCGAACCGTTGCTCGTGCCGACGGCCCAGACCGGGACGGTCGACTGCTGCCGGAGGTAGGCGATCAGTGCGGCGATATCCTCGGCGTGCTCCGGCGTGGCACGGAAGTCGTGCAGGTTGCGCCGGTCCGAGGGTGTGTCAGGAACCACCACGCTGATGCCGTTGCTGGCGAAGCGCGCCGCACCGGTGGCGAGGAACCCGGTGCTGTTGGTGGAACCATTGGGATAGATGCCGATGGCGCCGGAGCCGCCCTGCAGCAGGACGGCGCTGGCGACGGGCTGCTCGGCACGGGTGTAGATGAAGCGCACCGTGACGCCCGGGCGCGTCGGGATTTCCCTGACCTCCTGCTGGGCGAGCGCCGCCAGCGGCCAGGCCAGGAGGACCACGAGCAGGCGCAAGGCTGGTTTATTCATGGCACCATCGGAACGCGGACCGCCGGATAATACGACGGAAACCCGCCCGGCGGACGGGTGCTGCATTGCAGAAGGCGATTCCTCATGAAGCCAACCGACAAGCTCGACCGCATCGTCCTCGAAGCCCGCCGCGCAGCGGAAAAGCGCGAGCAGGGCTACCGCGAGCAGGCCTTGAAGATCTACCCGTGGGTCTGCGGCCGCTGCGCGCGCACCTTCACCCGCGCCAACCTGCGCGAGCTGACGGTGCACCACCGCGACCACGACCACGACAACAACCCGAGCGATGGCAGCAACTGGGAACTGCTTTGTCTCTACTGCCACGACAACGAGCACCAGCGCCAGCTGGAGGCGGCCGGCGGAAGCGGCGGCGGCACAGCCGCTGGCGGCATCGCCACCCACTCGCCCTTCGCCGGCCTGAAGGCCCTGCTCGAGGCGAAGAAGGAGAAATAGGCTTCAGTGCCGCTCCCAGCGGCCGGGGTGCTCGCGCCAGTGGCCCTTGTGCTGTTCCCAGCGGTGCGGCACCCAGCGATGGCCGTGACGCGGCGCTTCCCAGCGGCCGGGCACCCAGTGGTGCTGATGGCTGTGCCCGTGCCAGCTCCAGTAGCCGCCGATCCAGATATAGCCCGGATAGGGCGCGACGCGGACCACTTCGACACGCGGCGGCGGCGGCGCCACGATCACCCGGTCGTAGTAGGCATGGGGCGTCGGCGCGCTCGGCGCGACGACGCAGGCGGTGAGAGTAAGGGGGAACAGGGCCGCGGCCATCAGGGCGAGGCGCGGCCAGCGTTGCGTTTTCATCACGGCTCTCCGTTTCGTCCGCGCCGCCATCGGCGCGGATCTGGGGTGGTCGACGATGAAAACAACGCGCGGCGCGGCCGCGGGTGACCAAGGCTTTGTAACGGGGTGTTGCCGGCAGCGCCCGGCTAACAATTGCTCACGAAACGGCGCGGGCGGGGGCGCTCAGGGATACAGCCCGCGCAGGGCGCGTGCCTCGAGCACCCGGCTGCAACCGACGACGAAGGCGGCGGTGCGCAGCGTCAGCGAGCGCGCCTGGGCCACCTCCCAGATGCCGTTGAAGGCCTCCGCCATGATGCGGTCGAGGCGCTGGTTGATCTCGGCCTCGCTCCAGAAGAAGCTGGAGATGTCCTGCACCCATTCGAAGTAGCTCACCGTGACGCCGCCGGCGTTGGCGACGACATCGGGCACGACCATGACGCCGCGCTCCTGCAGGATGAGGTCGGCGGCCGGCGTGGTCGGCCCGTTGGCGCCCTCGACGACGATGCGCGCGCGGAGGGCGCCGGCGTTGGCCTCGGTGATCTGGTTCTCGACGGCGGCGGGGACGAGGAAGTCGCAGGGCACCCGCCAGAATGCCTCCGCCGGGATCGCCTCGGCGCCGGCAAAGCCGCCGAAGCCGCCCGCCTGTGCGCAGTGCGCGCGCAACCCGGCGAGGTCGATGCCGGAGTCGCACTGGAGGGAGCCGCTCTCGTCCTGCAGCGCAACGACCTTGGCGCCGTGCTCGGCGAAGATGCGCGCCGCCGCCTCGCCGACGTTGCCGAAGCCCTGCACGGCGATGCGCGCACCCTCGATCGGCAGGCCGATCCTGCGCGCCGCCTCGCGCGCGGTGACGAAGACGCCGCGGCCGGTGGCGTCGCGTCGGCCGAGGCTGCCGCCGAGCGAGAGCGGCTTGCCGGTGACGACGCCGGTGGCGGTGCGGCCCTGGTTCATGGAATACGTGTCCATGATCCAGGCCATCACCTGCTCGTTGGTGTTCACGTCGGGCGCCGGAATGTCGCGGTCGGGGCCGAGCAGGATGTTGATCTCGCTGGTGTAGCGGCGCGTCAGGCGCTCGAGCTCGGCGAGCGAGAGCCGTTTCGGGTCGACGCGGATGCCGCCCTTGGCGCCGCCGTAGGGCACCTGCACGACGGCGTTCTTGATGGTCATCCATGCCGCCAGGGCCATCACTTCCGACAACGTCACCTCGGGATGGAAACGGATGCCGCCCTTGCCCGGTCCGCGCGACAGGTTGTGGTGCACGCGGTAGCCCTCGAAGTGCGCCACCTCGCCGGAATCGAGCTTGATCGGCACGTCGACGATGAGCGAGCGCTTCGGCCGGCGCAGCGTCTCGATCCAGGGCACGAGCGCCTTGTCGAGGTGGGGCGCGACGCGCTCGACCTGCTCGAGGTAGGTCTCCCAGGGGCCGACGTTCTCGCGCGAGAGATAGGAAGGCAGGGTGTAGGCCATCGGCGTCTCCGCTTCAGTTCATCTGCTTCGGCAGCCAGGTGATAATGCCGGGGAAGAACCAGATCAGCAAGACGGCGGCGACCATCAGGACGAACATCGGCGCGGCCTGGCGCGCGATCCAGGTGATCTCCTTCTTCGTCATGCCCTGCAGAACGAACAGGTTGAAGCCGACCGGCGGCGTGATCTGCGCCATCTCGACCACCAGCACCAGGTAGATGCCGAACCAGACCAGGTCGATGCCGGCGCGCTCCACCGTCGGCAGGATGACGCCCATGGTCAGCACCACCATCGAGATGCCGTCGAGGAAGCAGCCGAGGATGATGTAGAACACCATCAGGGCGAGGATCAGCGCGAGCGGCGAAAGGCCGAGTCCGCCGATCCACTCGGCGAGGTGGCGCGGCAGGCCGATGTAGCCCATTGACAGCGTGAGGAAGGCGGCGCCGGCGAGGATCAGCGCGATCATGCAATACAGGCGCGTCGCGCCAAGCAGGCTGTCGCGGAAATTCTTCCAGCCGAGATCGCCCTGCACGGCTGCGATGACTAGCGCGCCGACGACACCGAGCGCGGCTGCTTCCGTCGCGGTAGCGATGCCGGTGTAAATGGAACCCAGCACGGCGGCAATCAGCGTCACCACCGGGATCAGATGGCGCGAGGCATAGACCTTCTGGAAGAACGTCAGGCGTGCATCCGGCGGCGGAATCGCGCCGGGATGCGCCAGCGCCCAGGCGATGGTGTAGGCCATGAAGAGGCCCGCCAGCACCAGCCCGGGAATCACGCCACCGATGAAGAGCTGGGCAATGGATACATTGGCGGTGACGCCGTAGACGATCATGATGATCGAGGGCGGAATGAGCAGGCCCAGCGTGCCGGCGCCGGCCAGCGTGCCGATGGTGATTGTTTCCGGGTAGCCGCGCTTCTTCAGCTCGGGCAGGGTCATCTTGCCGATGGTGGCGCAGGTCGCGGCGGACGAACCGGAGACGGCGGCGAAGATGGTGCAGCCGATGATGTTGGTGTGCAGCAGCCGCCCCGGCAGGCGATCCAGCCAGGGCGCGAGGCCCTTGAACATGTCCTCGGAAAGCTTGGTGCGGAAGAGGATCTCGCCCATCCAGACGAACAGCGGCAGCGCGGTCAGCGTCCACGACGAGGAGGCGCCCCAGATGGTCACCGCCATGCTGTCGCCGACGGGGCGCGAGGTGAACAGCTCCATGCCGATCCAGGCCACGCCGGTCAGCGCCAGGCCGATCCACACGCCCGAGCCGAGCAGGACGAAAAGCAGGACGATCAGGCCGAAGGTGATGACGAGTTCCAGGCGCGCCCCCTATTCGATATGCGCCGGCTCGCCGCCCTCGCGCTCGATGCGCAGGTCCTTGCCGCGCAGGAGATCAAAGAGGTCCTGGGCAAAGGCGAGGAAGAACAGCAGGGTGCCCGCCGCCATGCCGAGCTGCGGGATCCACAGCGGCGTGGCGTCGAGCCCGGTGGAAATGTCGTGGAATGTCCACGACTGCCACACCAGGCGCACGGAAAACCACGCCAGCGCGCCGGCTAGCAGCAAGGCCGCGCCGTGGCAGAAGATCTCCAGCGCGCGGTTCGCCCGCGGCCCAACATGGCTGAGGATGAGCGTGACGCGGATGTGCTCGCCGCGCCGCAGCGTGTGCGCCAGGGCAAGAAACGCCGCGGCCGCCATGCAATAGCCGGCATAGGCATCGACACCGGGCACACGGATGGCGAAGAGGCGGCCGAAGATCGAGGCCAGCACCGTCGCCAGCGTGGCGATCATGAACAGGCCGGCGAGCCAGCCAGCCCAGGTGAACAGGCGGTCGAGCTGCGCACGCATGAGTCCCCCTTTGCAAGACGGGACGCCGCCGCGCCGGCGGGCGTCCCGTCACGCCGCCTTACTTGCGGAAAGCGTCGAGCACGGCCTGGCCGTCGGCGCCGGCCTGCTTGGCCCAGTCGGCGATCATGGTGTCGCCGACCTTCTTCATGTCGGCCTTCAACTGGGCCGAGGGCGCCTCGACCTTCATGCCGTTCTTGGCCAGCTGCTCGAGATAGAAGTTGGTCTTCTCCTCGCTCGTCTTCCAGCCGCGCGCCTCGGCCTCGGCGGCGGCCTTGAGCACCGCCTCCTGCGTCGGCTTGTCGAGGGCATCGAAGGCCTTCTGCGAGACGATGACGAGGTTCTTCGGCAGCCAGGCCTGGGTGTCGTAGAAGAACTTGACCTGCTCCCACACCTTGCTGTCGAAGCCGGTGGCGCCGGAGGTCATGAAGGCGGACACCGCCCCGGTGGCCAGCGCCTGGGAAAGTTCGGCGGCCTGGATGGTGACGGGCTGCGCCCCGACCAACTCGGCGATGCGGCTGGTGTTGGGGTTGTAGGCGCGCCACTTGGCGCCCTTCAGGTCGGCCGCCGCGGCAATCGGCTTCGCCGAGAAGATGCCCTGCGGCGGCCACGGCACGGAATACAGCACCTTGATGCCCTGCTTGGCCAGGCGCGCCTCGGTGGCGGACTTCGAGGCGGTCCATAGTTTTTTCGCCTCGGCGTAGCTGGTGGCGAGGAAGGGGATGGTGTCGACGCCGTACATCGCGTCCTCGTTGGAGAAGTTGGAGATCAGCACCTCGCCGATCTGCGCCTGGCCGCCCTGCACGGCGCGCTTGATCTCGTTGGCCTTGAAGAGCGAGCCGCCCGCATGCACGGTGATCTTCAGCTTGCCGCCGCTCGCCTTGTCCACGTCGGCGACGAACTGCTGGATGTTCTCGGTGTGGAAGTTGGCCGCCGGGTAGCCGGTCGGCATGTCCCACTTGGTCTGCGCCGCGGCACCGGCCGCACTCAGCGCCAGGGCGGCCCCGGCCAACAGCGACATCACGCTTCTCTGCTTCATAGATCCTCCTCGGGCTTTGCGGGTTGAAGGGGGTTTTTTGTAAAACGTGGGCGAAACGTTAATAATTTATTGACACATTGTCAACATCATTTTTACAATGCTCCCTGTCCAGTATGGAAGGAGCCGCCATGGCCCGCAAGCGCACCCCCTCCCGCGCCCCCACGCCCGCCGCGCCGAAATCCCTTGCCGAGGCGGCACAGCGCATCGTCTCGTCCTCCCACCTCGTCTCGGAGAAGTCGCCCGAACTGTCCGAGTTCGAGTTCGGCATGATCATCGCCGGCCACGCCTTCGACCGCTGGATGATCCGCTGCATGGCCGCCGCCGGTTACAAGGACATGACGCCGACCGACGTGCTGGTGCTGCACCACGTTAACCACCGCGAGCGCGAGAAACGCCTGGCCGACGTCTGCTTCGTGCTCAACATCGAGGACACCCACGTCGTTTCCTATTCGCTGAAGAAGCTCGCCGCGGCCGGCCTCGTCTCCGGCAACAAGCGCGGCAAGGAGGTCTTCTTCTCCACCACGGCACAGGGCGCGGCGCTGTGCCGGCGCTATCGCGAGGTGCGCGAGGCCTGCCTGATGCCGGGCTTCTCCGGCGCCGAGGAGGAGAACCTGCGCCTGGCCGAGCTGGCGAGGGTGCTGCGCACCCTCTCCGGCCGCTACGACCAGGCCGCGCGCGCGGCGACTTCCTTCTGATCGCATGCCCAAGCTCCTGCCCCTCGGCGACGCCGCATGGACCGTCGAGTTCGGCGAAGCCGTCGACCCCGCCCTGCACGCCCGCGTGATGGGCTTCGCGCAGGCCCTGGAGCGGGCGGCGCTGCCGGGCGTGATCGAATGGGTGCCAACCTTCCGCTCGTGCACGGTGCATTTCGATCCGCTTTCGCCGCTGGCCGACGGGCTCGGCGAACGCCTGCTGGAAATCGCCGCCGGCGCGCCCGCCGCCGCCGTCTTGGGGCGGCGCTGGCGTATCCCCGTCCTCTTCGGCGGCGAAGCCGGGCCGGACCTTGCCGAACTAGCGGCCCGTTGCGGCACGAGCGCAGAAGCCATCGTGGCGCGCATGACGGCCGCCGTGTTCCGCGTCTACATGCTCGGCTTCATGCCGGGCTTTCCCTACATGGGCGGCCTGCCCGAGGAACTCGCCATGCCGCGCCTGGCGACGCCGCGCAAGCAGGTGCCGGCGCGCAGCCTGGCGGTGACCGGCACGCTGTGCGCCATCTACCCTTTCGCCAGTCCGGGTGGCTGGCGCCTGCTCGGCCGCACGCCTCTTGCCCTGTTCGACGTGCGCCGGCCGGCGCCGGCCCTTTTCGCGCCCGGCGACGAAGCGATGTGGCAAGCGATCGACGCAACCGAGTGCGCCCGGCTCGAGGCGGAGGAGGCGGCAGGCCGTCTCGATCGCGCGGCGTTTCTCGTCGCGCCGGAGGCGCCGTGGCCGCGCTGATCGAGGTGCTCGACGGCGGCCTCGCCACGACGGTGCAGGACGCCGGCCGCCCGAGCCATCGCCGCTTCGGCGTCGCCCTGTCTGGCGCGCTCGATCCTGCCCTGTTCGCCTGCGCCAACGCGCTGGTCGGCAATGCGCCGAAAGCCGCCGCGCTGGAGTTGCGCCTGGCCGGGCCGCGCCTGCGCGTCGCCGGCGGCCGCGTGCGCGTGGCGCTGGCCGGCGCGGCCAAGGGTGAAGTAATGTGCGCCGTGTCGCGCAGACTGACTATTGCGCCGTGGCAGAGCGTCACGCTGGAGGAAGGCGACGAGTTGAAGATCGGCGCCGTGCGCGGCGGCGTCGCCTACCTCGCCTTCTCCGGCGGTATCGCCACGCCGCCGCTGCTCGGCAGCCGCGCCACCCACCTGCGCGCCGGCATGGGCGGCCTCGCCGGGCGCGCGCTCGCGCCGTGCGACCGGCTGCCGGTCGGAGCGGCGGAAGTGCAAGGCCCCGAGCGCAGGCAGGCCGCCTTCCTGCACGAAAGCGGCCCGATCCGCCTGCTGCCCGGCCCTCAGGACGACAACTTCGTGCCTGAGGCGCTGCGCGCGCTGGTCGAAGAAGAATTCATCGTCAGCCGCGACGCCGACCGCATGGGCCTGCGCCTGCAGGGGCCACGGCTGGAACACGACCCGCGCTTCGGCGATGAAATAGTCTCGGACGGGGTCGCGCCCGGCGCCATCCAGGTGCCGCCGGACGGACAGCCGATCCTGCTGCTCCCCGACTGCCAGACCGTCGGCGGCTACCCAAAGATCGCCACGGCGATCCGCGCCGACCTGCCGCGGCTGGCGCACCTGCTGCCGGGCGAGCGACTGCGCTTCGCCTTCGCCACGCGCGCGGAAGCGGTGGCGGCATTGCGCGCGCAGCAGGCGCGCCTCGCCGCCTGGATCGACGGCATCGCGCCGCACGTGCCGGCCGGCGCCATCGACGAGGAAGCGCTGTATTCGGCCAATCTGATCAGCGGCACGCTGTACGATGGTGCGGAAGGAGACGAATCATGAAGAAGTGCATCAACCTGAACGCCGACCTCGGCGAGAGTTTCGGCGCCTGGACCATGGGTGCCGACGCCGAGCTGCTCGGCATCGTCGCCTCGGCCAATGTCGCCTGCGGCTTCCACGCCGGCGACCCGCTGGTGATGCTGCGCACGCTGCGCCTGGCGCGCGAGCGCAGCATCGAGGTCGGCGCGCACGTCGCCTACCCCGACCTGCAGGGCTTCGGCCGCCGCCGCATGGACATGGCGCCCGACGAACTGGAAGCCGCGATCATCTACCAGATCGGCGCACTGGCCGGCACGGCGAAGGCGGCGGGCATGGCGCTGGCCCACGTCAAGCCGCACGGCGCGCTCAACAACGCCGCCTGCGCCGATCTCGATCTCGCGCGCACCGTCTGCCACGCCGTTGCCGCCTGCGACACGTCGCTCGTCCTGCTGGCGCCGGCGCTGTCGCAGCTCGCCGCCGCCGGGCGCGAAGTCGGCCTGCCGGTGGTGGAGGAACTCTTCGCCGACCGCGCCTATCTCGACGACGGCCAACTCGTGCCGCGCAGCCGGCCCGACGCCATGGTCCACGGCGCGGAAGCGAGCCTCGCCCATGTGCTGCGCATGCTCGAGGAAGCTTCGATCGTCAGCGTGAATGGCATGCGACTTCCGGTGCGCGCCGGCAGCATCTGCGTGCACGGCGACAACGCGGAAGCCGTGGAAACAGCGCGGGCGTTGCGCGAAGGTCTGCAGGCGGCCGGCTACCGCATCGCGCCGCTGGCGGATTGTCTGGCCTGAGCTACTGCGCCGGCCAGAACGGCGTTTCGATGCCCTCGCCGAGGTCGGCCGCGACGAAGCGCCGGCGCAGTTCGAACAACTGCTCCAGCAGCCCTGGCTCGGCGCGCGCATAGGCGTCGGCGTCCGGCACGCGCTTCACCACCACGCCGAGCAGCTCGGTAATGGCGTTGCCGATCGAGTTCTGGCTGATGGTGACGATCAGCTGGCCCGCATCATTGCGATAGATGAGCTGCTTGAAGGCGGGCTGCCAGCGGATGGCGTTGGCGTAGCGCGCGTCCCGGATGCAGCGGCTGCGCACCATCTTCGCGGTGGCGAGGAAGTCGTTGTCGAAGAGCAGCCGCTCCTCGACCAGCGCCGGGAAGTAAAGATCCGGCAGCATCGGCGCATTGCGCGTCGATACCTGGCTGAAGAAACTGCGGTAGAAGTCGAGGAATCCCTTCAGCAGCGTGTCGTACTCCTGCCAGAAGCGCACCTCGGCCAGCCCCGCCGCGCCGCCCTTCACCTCCCAGCTCGGCAGGCCCTGCGGGTAGCCGGTCAGAGCCAGGCGGCACTCGCCGCGCTCGCACGGCGCCAGCAGCTTGAGATCCAGTCCGGCGAAGAAGGCGCGGTAGCACTCGCGCATGTGCGCCTGGAACAGCGAATGCTGGCCGCCGTCGGTGAGGTTGGGGTTGTCGGGATCGGCATGGGCGGCGGCGGCGAGGTCATCCTTGTCGAAGACGATGAAGTGGTTGTGCAGCATGCGGATCGAGGGCACGCCGGGCGCGGTGAGCGGCCAGGTGGCGTCGAGGCTGGCCTCGCCGGCCAGGACGAGGTGGCGCGCCGGATCCGGGTAGCGCTCGAGCATGAACTCGATGGCGATGCGGTTCATGCGACTCCAGACGTGCCGCACCGGCTCCGGCACCTGGGTGCGGCGCACCGGGCGGCCGAGCGGGTCGAGGATCTTCTGCGAGGTGTTGTAGATGATCGAGCCGTCGAAGAGGTTGGAGTGCCCGATCGCCTTGCGGTAGAAGAGCAGCCCTTCCGGGTTCGCCAGCAGGCCGTTGTTGTGCACCAGGTCGGCGAGGTTCTCGGCGGAGTTGAAGAACTCGTTGGGCTTCATGCCCTCCGGCACCTCGAGCGGGATCGGCCGGTAAGGGGTGGCAATTTCGCGCGGGGCGGATTCCATCAAAAGTCAGTCCCAGTCCAACGCCGGGCCGCCCCTAGTTGGGCTGAAGTCAACGACACGGAAGCCGCGCAGCGGCTGAACCGTCGTTACCCCCGTCCACGGGAACGGGGCCAGGGGGATGGTCATCATTGGTACGGCGCGTCGGCGATGCGGTCGTAGTAGCGGGCGCGGTAGAGCAGGCGCTTGCGCGTTTCGGAATCGCTGAAGGCGGCGCGGTCGTGCAGGACGTTGTTGCAGACGAGGCCCATGCCCGGCTCGAGGCGGCCGCGGAAAACGTACGGGCTGTCCGCGTCGGCGAGCAGGCGTTCCAGCGCGGCGACGGCGCCCTTCGTCGCAGGATCGTCGTGCCACTCGATGCTCACCGTACGCGCCGTGTAGCGCATGTGGAGATGCCCATCCGGATATACGCTGAACACCGGCCCCGGCTGCGCCGCACGTGCCACCGCGCCGTCCTCCAGCCGCGGTGGAATGGTCATGGCGTCCGGCGCCATCAGGGCGCGGATGTAATCGGGGTTCTCGTCGCGCAGCAGGATGTAGGCGATCTCGTGGTCCATCAGCTGATTGCCGCCGCCGCCGGCGGCGCTCTGCACGCAGTGCAGCAGCAGGCCGCGCACCTGGCGCTCGAGCGTGTTGTAGTAGCCGTCGGTGTGCCACTTGATGCCGCGGTCGGTGTACGGAATGAACTCGGTGCGCGTGCCGGCCGGCGCCACCGCCAGCGGCGAGATGCCGTCGTCGTCGGCGAGCCGGTTGGCGTCGAGATTGACGAGGCCCAGCTGGCGGCCGAGCAGGCGCGGGATGTCCTTGTCGGGATCCGTGCCCGTGCGCGATGCATAGAGCGCCATGTTGGCCACCGCGCAGCGCGCCAGCAGCGCCTCGCGCTCGGCGCGCGAGAGGGTGCGCGGATCGTCCACTTCGACCAGCAATTCACCCAGTGTGCGCGGATGGCCGGCGAGCTTGCGATCGCGCCAGGCCGCGTAGGCGGCGGCGTTGTCGAGGTTGAAATGCGCCGGGATCATTCTCCGGACATCCCCTCGCGCGCGCGCCGCGGTTTCTCCTCGCCGCCGAATAGGCCATCGAGGGTCCTTTTGATCGCCTGCACGCCTTCCGGCACCTCGATCTCCATGACCTGGTCGTACACCCAGGTCTTGTCCTTCTCCGGCATGCCCTCGCGCACGCGCCCGGCGTAGGCGCGGCGGAAGCCGAAGTCCGGGCCTTTGGCATCGAGGCCGTAGTCGGCGTAGTCGGCGCCGGCGGCGTTGAACACTTCGAGGAAATGCCGGCGGCAGGCGCCGGGCTCGGTCGTCGCGAGCAGCATGCCGGAGTTGTCCTCGATGAATTCGGCCATGCGCCTGGCCAGCGCCGTGGTGAACTCGGCGCGCTGCTCGGGCGACAGCTTCTCGAAGGCGACGCGGTCGGCGTAGTGGGCGTGGAAGGCCATGGTCTCGACGACGTAGTCGAAATAGGGCCGTCCGATGTCGATGTCGAACTGCGCCTCGCGCATGCGCTTGATCGAATCGACGGCCAGCTTCCACGACAGCGCGGCGATGGCGCTGGCCAGCTCCGCCATGGTGCGTTCGCGCCCGCCGGCGTGGAAGCGGCTGCGGATGCGGACCGCCATCAGTGCTCGCCCTTGGTGCGGCGGATGCCGGCGAGGCGGTTGCCCTGCTTCTGCGGGCCGCCGCGCGGGAAGATCTCGTGCAGGTAGTGGTTGCTGCCGCGCTGCGCCCCCCACGCTGCGGCGAAATGCCTGATCATGACGCCCACCTGCGGCTGCACCCGGTGCTCGACGTGGAAGTCGCGGATGAAGCGGATCACCTGCCAGTGCTCGTCGGTGAGCGCGACCCGTGACAACCGAGCGCAGCGAGCTTGTGGGCTCCCCCGCCCCGGGGCGGGGGCCGGGGGGTGGGGGATCAATAGCCGCCTTTTCCGAACGGCTTGGGCAGGCCGGCGATCTTCACCGCCTGCTTGGCCGGGCCGTCCTTCGGGAAGAGGTCGTACATGACCTTCGAGTCGGCTTCCGGCATCAGCTCCGCCATGTCCTTCATGAAGTTGCGGAAGCTGGGCGTGTGGCCGTCCTCGCGGTACTTGTCGCGCATGTAGTTGATGATCTTCCAGTGGTCGTCGGTGAGGGCAACGCCCTCGGCCTCGGCGATGACGGCGACGGCCTCGTCGCTGAAGTCCGCCTCGACCAGGTAGCCGTCGGCGTCGGTTTCCTTCTCTTCGCCGTTGATGGTGTAGCTCATGGTTGTCTCCGTTGTTACGTTGGGAATTATTTCTTGCGCAGGTAGAACTCGAACGAGCCGCGCGCGATCTCGAAGCGGTCGACCAGTTCCAGCGCCGTGGTCTTCACCCACGAATCGACGTCGGCCGGGGTGCCGGGGCAGTTGCTCACCAGCAGCAGGATTTCGCCGGACATCATGCCGTCGAGCATCTTCTTCGCTTCGAGGATGGGCCCCGGGCAGGACACGCCGCGCACGTCGAGTGTGACGTTGGCCTTGTGCGTCGACTCGGCGCTGCCGCGCGTGATCAGGTAGGCGGTCTTGTTGTCCCCGAGTTTCTCCTTCACGGCAACCTCGTTGCCGGTGTGGCGCGCCCAGGCGAAGAGGTCGTCCGAGGTGCCGGGGCAGTCCGAGACCAGCAGCAGGGTCTGCCCGGCCTCCATGTCGTCGACGATCTTCTTGGCGCCAATCAGCGGCGCCGGACAGGACAGACCGCTCATGTCCAGCGTGACGGTAGGTTTGGTGTTCATATCTCCTCGCTTTTCTCCAGATTGTCCGTTATTCATTCCGCGTCGCCGACGGCGACGATCGACTTGTGCGGCACGAAGATGCCGCAGCCGAGCTTGCGCCCCTCGCCCAGGCCACGCGCCTGCACGGCCAGCGACTGCGCCGGCGTCAGGCCGTGCAGCATCAGACTGAAGCCGTGCATCGTGCCACCCGGCGTATCCATCGCATGTGCCCGGCCGGAGATCATGCGCTCCGGCAGGCCGGCCTGGCGCAACTCGGCCGCCGCCCGGCCGAGGAACTCCGTTTCGTCGCTGCTGCCGGTGCTGACGAAATGCGAATGCACCGTGGCATGCGGCATCAGCTCGCGCACGCGCCCCGGACCGATCTCCAGCCCGTTACCCACCTCCAGGCGGCGGCCGGATAGGGCCATCGCCTGCTCGGCCCGCGCCGAGGACATGCGGATCAGGAGGCGGGCGCGGCGCCCAAGCAACAGTGCGCCGCCGGTGCTGGTGGAACCGTGCAGCGGATGCACGCCGACCGAATCGTCCCCTTCCAGCCAGTCGATTGCGTCGGCCAGGGCGCGAAACAGCACATAGCCATGATCGCGTGGCAGCCGCTCGCAGCGGACCTCGAAGCTGATGTCAACGACGCTCATTTCTGCTTTTCATTTTTGCTTCTCGGCCCACTCCTTCATGGCCCCGCCCCAGCGCGCGGCGGTCTGGGTGTCTATGTCAAATATGGTAAAGCGCTTCTTCTCGCGGATGCGCAGGCGAAGCATGGGCGTGCCGCCGGCCAGATATTCGACCTGCTGCAACTCGATCTCCTGTCCCCAGATCGGGGCGGTGAACTTGTCCAGAAGGGTAAGTTTTTCCTTTTCGTCCATGCATTCGGTTGCCAGATGTCGGTTGCCAGTTGCCAGTCAAATCCAGTGTTTGCCTTCTCTGACAACCGGCAACCGGTAACTGGGAACCGAACCGAAACCGAATATGCCCCCTGCCCCTGTCCCACGCCTATAACCGGCATGGCGTGTTGCGACATACCCCTTTCGGGTAGGTGCCTCCTACCCCCACGGGAGATAGTCCATCGCAGTGCACCATGCGTAACATCAGCGCCAACTTATAGACCTGAGCCGCCCAGCAGCAGCACCGACAAACCTTAGCATCGGAGACAAAATCATGGCTAAGAAACTGCACGATACGCCCAATCTCGACCAGCTGGAATCGGGCCCGTGGCCCAGCTTCGTCACCGGCCTGAAGCGCCTGGCGAAGGACAAGGATTACGTCGTCGACCTGCTCGGCCACCTGGAGCACTCGTACAAGACCCGCAAGGGTTACTGGAAGGGCGGCACGGTCGGCGTCTTCGGCTACGGCGGCGGCATCATCCCCCGCTTCACGGAAATCAAGGACGAGAAGGACCAAGCCGTCTTCAAGGATGCCGCCGAGTTCCACACCATTCGCGTGATGCCGCCGGCGGGCTGGCACTACGACACGGACACCCTGCGCAAGTTCTGCGACATCTGGGAGAAATACGGCTCCGGCCTGATCGCCCTGCATGGCCAGACCGGCGACATCATGTTGCAGGGCTGCACCACCGAGAACGTGCAGGCGGCGTGGGAAGAGGTCAACGCCATGGGCTTCGACCTGGGCGGCGCCGGCCCCGCCGTGCGCACCGGCATGTCCTGCGTCGGCGCCGCGCGCTGCGAGCAGTCGTGCTACGACGAGGCGAAGGCCCACCACATGGTCATCAACCGCTTCCTCGACGACATCCATCGCCCGGCCCTGCCCTACAAGTTCAAGTTCAAGTTCTCCGGCTGCCCGAACGACTGCATGAACTCCATCCAGCGCTCGGACATGGCCATCATCGGCACCTGGCGCGACAACATGCGCACCGACGAGAAGCTGGCCAGGCAGTGGTTCGCCAAGCACGGCATGAACGAGCTGGTGAACGACGTCGTCGGCATGTGCCCGACCCGCGCCATCCAGCTGAAGGAGATCAAGTCGGTCTCCAAGGACGCGCATGTTTCCAGCGTCGCCGTCAACGACACGCAGGCACTGGAGATCAACAACAAGGACTGCGTGCGCTGCATGCACTGCATCAACGTCATGACCGGCGCGCTGGCGGCGGGCAAGGACAAGGGCGCCACCATCCTCGTCGGCGGCAAGAGCCACCTCAAGATCGGCGCGACGATGGGCACCGTCGTCGTTCCCTTCATGTCGCTCAAGAACGACGAGGACTACGAGCAGCTCGTCGAGCTGGCCCAGACCATCATCGACTTCTTCGCCGAGAACGCACTGGAGCACGAGCGCACCGGCGAGATGATCGAGCGCATCGGCCTGGTCAATTTCCTCGAGGGCATCGGCCTCGACGTCGACCCGGCCATGGTCAACAGCCCGCGCATGAATCCCTACGTGCGCATGGATGGCTGGGACGAGGAGGTCGCGAAGGTCAACGCCAAGAAGGCGGCGGCCTGAACTGACGAGACGGACGCGAACCACGAACGAACAGACTGACGGAGACACACCATGTCGCAACCTCGCAAGCCGGTCGAGCACTTCCTCGACAACAAGAAGTTCCTCCATCCCGCGCTCATCGCCAACTACGGCAACTGGAAATACCACGACCGGCCGCGCCCGGGCGTGCTGCATCACGTCTCCCACAGCGGCGCCGAGGTCTGGTCGGTGCGTGCCGGCACGCAGCGCCAGATGGACGTCTACACCATCCGCAAGCTGTGCGACATCGCCGACCAGTTTGCCGAGGGCCGCGTGCGCTTCACCATCCGCTCCAACATCGAGTACATCGTCGCCGACGAGAAGAAGGTCGCCCCCCTGATCGCCGAACTGGAGAAGAACGGCTTCCCCGTCGGCGGCACCGGCAACTCGGTCTCGATGGTGGCGCACACCCAGGGCTGGCTGCACTGCGACATCCCCGGCACCGACGCCTCCGGCGTCGTCAAGGCCATGATGGACGCGCTCTACGACGAGTTCAAGAACGAGGAGATGCCCAACCGCGTGCGCCTGTCCACCTCCTGCTGCGAGATCAACTGCGGCGGCCAGGCCGACATCGCCGTCATCGTCCAGCACACCAAGCCGCCGAAGATCAATCACGACCTCGTCGCCAACGTCTGCGAGCGCCCGGCCGTCGTGGCGCGCTGCCCGGTGGCGGCCATCCGCCCGGCCCTGGTGAACGGCAAGCCTTCGCTGGAAGTCGACGAGAAGAAGTGCATCTGCTGCGGCGCCTGCTATCCCCCCTGCCCGCCCATGCAGATCAACGATCCGGAGCACTCCAAGCTCGCCATCTGGGTCGGCGGCAAGAACTCCAACGCGCGCAGCAAGCCGACCTTCCACAAGATGGTCGCCGCCGGCCTGCCCAACAACGCCCCGCGCTGGCCCGAGGTCAACGAGGTGGTTCGCAAGATCCTCATGGCCTACAAGGCGGACGGCCGCCCGTGGGAGCGCATGGCCGACTGGATCGATCGCATCGGCTGGCCGCGCTTCTTCGAGAAGACCGGTCTGCCCTTCACCAAGTACATGATCGACGACTGGCGCGGCTCACGTTCCAACCTGAACGCCTCGGCGCACATCCGCTTCTGATCCGCATATAACCTGGAGAGGCCATGAAGATCGGCATCCTCATCAACGAAGGCCCCTACACGCACCAGGCGACGGACAGCGCCTACCTGTTCGCTCGCGCCGCCATCGAGAAGGGACACCAGGTCAGCCGGGTGTTCTTCTACCACGACGGCGTGAACAACTCGACGCGCCTGACCGAGCCGCCGCAGGACGATCGCCACATCGTGAACCGCTGGACCAAGCTGGCCCAGGATCACGGCATCGACCTGGTGGTGTGCGTGGCGGCAGCCCTGCGCCGCGGCATCAAAGACGAGAACCTGGCGCCCGGCTTCCGCATCTCGGGGCTGGGACAGCTGATCGAGGCCGGCATCCAGGCCGACCGTCTGGTCACATTCGGCGATTGAGGAGCGCGCAATGAGCGAAGGGCAAATCAAGAAATTCATGTACGTGAACCGCAAGGCGCCGCACGGCACCATCTATGCGCTGGAATCGCTCGAAGTGGTGCTGATCGCCGCCGCCTTCGACCAGGACGTCAGCCTGGCCTTCCTCGACGACGGCGTGTACCAGTTGAAGAAGGGCTGGAACACCAAGGGCATCGAGGTGAAGAGCTTCCAGCCGACCTACCGCGCCCTGGACGACTATGACATCAACAAGCTCTACGTCGAGAAGGAGGCCCTGGAAGCGCGCGGCCTCACCGAAGACGACATGTGCGTGCCGGTCGAGGTGCTCAGCCGCACCGAGATCGGCAAGCTGATGGAAACCCAGGACATCGTCCTGAGCTTCTGAAAAGGGAACGAGACATGCTGCACATCGTGAACAAGTCGCCGCTGGACCGCAACTCGCTGGACACCTGCCTCGCCACGGCGCAGGGCGGCTCCCTGCTCCTCATCGAGGACGGTGTCTACGCCGCCACGAACGACAACGCCGCCGCCGGCAAGCTGAAGCAGGCCATGGGCCAATTGAAGGTCTATGCGCTGAAGCCCGACTTGGAGGCGCGCGGCATGGCCGATCGCGTCCTGGACGGCGTCAATCTGGTCGATTACGGCGGTTTCGTCGATCTCGTGACGGAACACGCCACCTGCCAATCCTGGCTATAACAGTTTTTTTAGGAGACCCACCATGGCTATCGAAGTGAATGGCAAGAGCTACGAGACCGACGAGGAAGGCTACCTGGTCGACCTGAACGAGTGGAACGAGGACGTCGCCAAGATCCTTGCCGAGCAGGAGAACGTCAACATGACCGACCAGCACTGGGAGGTCATCAATTTCCTGCGCGAGTACTACAACGAGTTCCAGATCGCCCCGGCCGTGCGCGTGCTGACCAAGGCCATCGGCAAGAAGCTGGGCGCCGAGAAGGGCAACAGCCAGTACCTGTACGAGCTGTTCCCCTACGGCCCGGCCAAGCAGGCGTGCAAGATCGCCGGCCTGCCCAAGCCGACCGGCTGCGTCTAACTCCGGGAAGCGCGCCCTCGGTTCGTCATTCCCGCGCAAGCGGGAATCCAGTCCTCGCACTGGGTTCCCGCTTGCGCGGGGACGACCGGAGTGGGCCACCCGACGCCAGGACCGAACTCCGCCCATGAGCGCAGCCACGATCTTCTTCGCCGTCATCTTCTACGCCGCCACGGCGATCCTCGTCGCCGGCCTGGCGTACAAGATCGCGGACTACTACCGCACGCCGGCACCGCTGAAGATCCCCACCACGCCCGCCCCGACCGGCACCGGCGGCGTCGTGCTGCGCATGCTGCGCGAAGTGGCGCTGTTCGAGAGCCTGTTCAAGTCCAATCTGTGGATCTGGGCCTTCGGCATCCTCTTCCACGGCGCGCTGCTGCTGGTGCTCCTGCGCCACCTGCGCTACTTCACCGAGCCGGTCTGGTTCTGGGTCGGCTGGGTGCAGCCCTTCGGCCTCTACGCCGGTTTCGCCATGGTCGCGGGCCTCATCGGCCTGTGGGGCCGCCGCTTCCTCGTCGAGCGCATCCGCTACATCTCGACGCCGTCCGACCACCTGATGCTGGCCCTGCTGGCGGGCATCGGCCTCTCGGGGCTGGGCATGAAGTTCCTCATGCACACCGACATCGTCGGCGTGAAGGCCTTCTTCCTCGGCCTGATGCGCTTCGACATCCAGCCGCTGCCCGCCGACATCGGCCTCTACGTACACCTCACCCTGGTGGCAGCGCTGATGATCGTCTTCCCCTTCAGCAAGCTGCTGCACGCGCCGGGCGTGTTCTTCTCGCCCAGCCGGAACCAGGCCGACGACCCGCGCGAGAAGCGCCATCTGGCGCCGTGGGCGGCCGAACTGGAGAAGAACTGAGGACGCCATGGCCGCCGCCGAATTCACGACACCGGAACTGAAGGAATTCCCCGCCATCCCGGCATTGCGGCCGGACGCCATGGCGGAGAGCAAGCCCTACGTCGCCTCCGACAAGATCAATGCGGCCATCGGCTTCCCCGGCGAGCTGGTGCCGGACTGGGAGGCGAAGGCCATCGGCCGCCTCGGCGAGTTGCTGAAGAAGTACCGCTCGCTCAAGGTCTATCTCGATTCCTGCGTGCATTGCGGCGCGTGCACCGACAAGTGCCACTACTTCCTCGGCACCAGCGACCCGAAGAACATGCCGGTGGCGCGCCAGGACCTGCTGCGCGGCGTCTACCGCCGCCACTTCACCCTGGCCGGCAAGCTGTTCCCGAAACTGGTCGGCGCCACCGAGCTGACGCGCGAAGTGCTCGACGACTGGTACAAGTACTACAACCAGTGCTCCGAGTGCCGCCGCTGCTCGGTCTTCTGCCCCTACGGCATCGATACCGCCGAGATCACCATGGCCGGCCGCGAAATCCTCGATTCGATCGGCTACGGCCAGAAGTACTCGAACGAGATCATCGGCAAGGTGCACAAGATCGGCAACAACCTCGGCCTGCCCGGCCCGGCGCTGGAAGACACCCTGCAGGGCCTCGAGGAGGACGTCAAGGAAGACACCGGGGTCGACGTCAAATTCCCGATGGACGTGCAGGGCGCCGAGGTCCTGCTGGTGACCCCCTCGGCCGACTTCTTCGCCGAGCCGCACATCGACAGCCTGATCGGCTACGCCAAGGTCTTCCACGCCGCCGGCGTCTCGTGGACGCTGTCCTCGAAGGCCTCGGAGGCCGGCAACTTCGGCATGTTCATCGGCAACTACGACCAGTTGCGCAGGATCGCCCTGCGCATCCGCGAGGCGGCGCTCGAGCTCGGCGTCAAGCGCATCGTCGTCGGCGAGTGCGGCCACGCCTGGCGCGTCGCCTACAGCTTCTGGAACACGCTGACCGGCGTCGGCGCCGGCGCGACCGACCCCTTCGCCATCGAACTGCAGAAGCAGCTCGACCACCGCTACAAGCAGCCGGCGCACATCTGCGAGGTGACCTGGGACCTGATCCAGCAAGGTGCGCTGAAGTTCGACAAGGAAGCCAACGACCACCGCATCGTCACCTTCCACGACTCCTGCAACGTGGCGCGCGCCTCGCGCATGGGCGACGCGCCCGGCGGGCAATTCGAGATCCCGCGCTCGATCATCAAGGCGGTGGCCAATAAATACGTCGAGATGGCGCCCGGCACGACGCACGAGGCCACCTTCTGCTGCGGCGGCGGCGGCGGGCTCCTCACCGACGAACTGCTCGAGCTGCGCGTCAAGGGCGCGTTGCCGCGCATGGAGGCGCTCAAGCAAGTGGTGGATCGCGACGGCGTGAATTTCATGGCGACCATCTGCGCCATCTGCAAGGCGCAGTTCACCAAGGTCCTGCCCTACTACAAGTTCAACCGCGGCATGGTCGGCGGCGTGCACCAGCTCGTCAGCACGGCAATCAAGCTCGGCAGCAACGATTAAGGATTACAAGGAGACAACGATGTCGGCCACCAACGAGAAATCCGATAGCCAGCAACTGAACTTCCGTCGCTACAAGGACGGCGACAGCAAGCACGTGCCCTGGAACAAGCACATCTTCCAGGCCAGCTACTCCTACAAGTGCCCGACCTACATCCAGTCGACGCCGCCCTGCCAGGGCAGCTGCCCCTCCGGCGAGGACATCCGCGGCTACCTCAACATCGTGCGCGGCATCGAGAAGCCGCCGGTCGGTGCCGACGGCAAGCCGGTCATGCCGTGGCAGGAATACGCCTGGCGCCGCCTCACCGAGGCCAACCCCTTTCCGGCGGTGATGGGCCGCGTCTGCCCGGCGCCCTGCGAGACCGGCTGCAACCGCAATGCCCTGGAAGACCACGTCGGCATCAACTCCGTCGAGCACTTCCTCGGCGACTACGCCATCCAGAACAAGCTGCAGTTCAAGGCGCCCGAGACGAAGACCGGCAAGAAGGTGGCGGTCATCGGCGGCGGCCCGGCCGGCCTCTCCTGCGCCTACCAGCTGGCGCGCATGGGCCATGAAGTGACGATCTTCGACGAGCACGAGTTCCTCGGCGGCATGATGCGCTACGGCATCCCCGGCTTCCGCACGCCGCGCGACCTGCTCGACGCCGAGATCCAGCGCATCCTCGAACTCGGCGTCAAGGCGCAGCTGAAGACGCGCATCGGCACAGACATCAGGATGGAGGACATCCGCAAGCAGTACGACGCGGTGTTCCTCGGCCTCGGCGCCCAGGGCGGCCGTGCGCTGCCCTGCGAGGGCAACGACGCCCCCAACGTGGTCACCGCGACCGCCTTCCTGCGCGCCTTCAACGACGGCCGCATGCGCCACGTCGGCAAGCGCGTGGTGGTGGTCGGCGGCGGCGACACCTCGATCGACGTCGCCACCGTGGCGCGCCGCCTCGGCGCCATCGACGACCCGAAGCCGACCGATCACGCCGAGGAGGTCATCGGCGGCCGCGCCGCCCATGACGTCGCCGAGATTTCCGCCCGCCAGGGCGCCGAAGTGACCCTGACCTCGGTGTTCGGCGTCGACAAGATGCAGGCCAACAAGCACGAGATCGAACAGGCCAGGGCCGAAGGCATCGATATCCGCGGCGGCTGGGCGCCGGTCGGCGTGGTGCGCGGCGCCGACGGTCGCGCCACCGCCTTGCGCATCGCCCAGTGCGAGGCCAAGTTCGTCGGCCCGAAGCTCGAGATCAAGATGCTGCCCGGCACCGAGCAGGACGTCCCGGCCGACCTCATCGTCTCGGCCATCGGCCAGGCGGTCGATTTCACCGGCCTCGAGGAATTCGATTCCGGCAAGGGCGGCATCGTCGCCGACAAGAACTACCAGGTGGCCGGCAAGCCCGGCGTGTTCACCGGCGGCGACGTCGTCCGCCCGCATCTGCTCACCACCGCCATCGGCCACGGCTGGATCGCTGCCGAGGGCATCGACCGCCACCTGCGCGGCGAGGAGCAGGACAAGCGCGCCAAGATCGACGTGCACTACTGGGACATGCAGAGGAAGCTCGTCGAGTCCGGCAAACCGGTCGAGCCGGTGAAGGAGCCGCTGCGCGGCACCGACGCCTCCAAGGGCGCGGTGCACAACTTCGACAACCGCTCCGACCGCTACGTCATCACGCACAAGGAGCTGTTCCTCGGCCATTTCAGCTACACGCCGCGCAACATCCGCGGCGTCATCACCCTGAACAAGGAGCAGGCGCTGGGCAATTTCCAGGAGCGCCTCGGCGGGCTCGACGAGAAGCAGGCGGTGGCGGAAGCCAAGCGCTGCATGAGCTGCGGCCAGTGCTTCGAGTGCGACAACTGCGTGGTGTACTGCCCGCAGACGGCGGTCAAGCGCGTGCCGAAGAAGGAGGCCACCACCGGCCGCTACGTCTACACCGACTACAACAAGTGCATCGGCTGCCACATCTGCCACGACGTCTGCCCGACCGGCTACATCCAGATGGGCCTCGGGGAGTGACCGTGAAAGCGATCGTCATCGCCGTGCTGTGGGGACTGACTTTTGCCGCGGCGCACGCGGCGGAGCCCGGCCGCACGCCGCTGCCGGCGATCGCCATCGAGAAGCCCGGCCAGTGCGTCGAGCCGAAGGAGCTCATGCGGCGCGACCACATGAAGCTCCTTCAGCACCAGCGCGACAAGACCATGCATCAGGGCATACGCACGAAGAAGCACAGCCTGAACGAGTGCATCGCCTGCCACGCCGGCCAGAAGACCGGCACGGTGCTCGGCAAGGACGGCTTCTGCCAGAGCTGCCATGAGTACGCCGCGGTGAAGCTCGACTGCTGGGACTGCCACCAGCCCAAGCCCGGCCAGAAGACCGCGGGAGCCAAGCCATGAGCGAGAACAAGAGCCGTCGCGGCTTCATCGCCGCCTCGACCGCCGCCCTGGCGGGACTGACTTTGGCCCCCGGCATCCGCCTAGTCGAGATCGCCTCCGCCAAGCCGGACAACGAACCCGTCACGTCGAAGGTGCGCTGGGGCATGCTCATCGACACCTCGCGCTGCCAGAGCGGCTGCACCGATTGCGTCACCGCCTGCGGCAAGGAGAACGGCCTCGGCGAAGTGAAGAAGCCGCGCACCGACGCACAGTGGATCCGCAAGATCGACCTGAAGGAACTCAAGAGCGGCCACGCCCTCTCGCTGCCGATGATGTGCCAGCACTGCGCCCACCCGCCTTGCGTGGACGTCTGCCCGACCGGCGCCTCGTTCAAGCGCGCCGACGGCATCGTGCTGGTCGACCGCCACATCTGCATCGGCTGCCGCTACTGCATGATGGCCTGCCCGTACAAGGTGCGCTCCTTCGTGCACGAGCCGCACACCGACCAGAACCCCGAGGTGCCGCGCGGCCAGGGCTGCGTCGAGGGCTGCACGCTGTGCGTGCATCGCGTCGACCGCGGCGGCACCCCGGCCTGCGTCGAGGCCTGCGCCGCGGCCGGACACAACGCCATGCTGTTCGGCGACCTGAACGACCCCGAGAGCGCCATCGCCAAGCGCATCCGCGAGGTGAAGACCACCCAGGTGCGCGCCGACCTCAAGCTCGACCTCGGCGTCCGCTACGAAGGGATTTGAAGATGGCGTCTGCCTCCTACGTCGAAACGCAAAGCCGCCCCGCCGCCTTCTGGGGCCTGCTGGTCCTGGGCGGCCTGTTCATGCTGGCGGCCTTCGCCGCCTTCCTGCACTTCGAGCACAGCGGCCACGTCGTCACCGGCATGGACAACCAGATCGTCTGGGGCATGCCGCACGTCTTCGCCGTGTTCCTCATCGTGGCGGCTTCGGGCGTGCTCAACGTCGCCTCGATCGGCTCGGTGTTCGGCAAGCCGGCCTACAAGGCGCGCGCCCCGCTCTCCGGGCTGCTGGCGCTGGCCATGATGGCCGGCGGCCTTGCCGTGCTGGCGGCCGACCTCGGCCGCCCCGACCGCCTCATCGTGGCGATGACGCATTTCAACTTCAAGTCGATCTTCGCCCTCAACATGATGTTCTACTCGGGCTTCTTCGTCATCGTCGCCGCCTATCTGGTGACCATGATGGACCGCAGCCTGAATCCGTACTCGAAGGTGCTCGGCTTCCTCGCCTTCTTCTGGCGCCTGGCGCTGACCACTGCCACCGGCTCGATCTTCGGCTTCCTCATCGCCCGCAACGCCTACGGCTCGGCCCTGCTGGCGCCGATGTTCATCATCTATTCCTTCGCCTACGGCCTGGCGGCCTTCCTCATCGTGCAGGGCAGCATGTACGCCTGGAACAATCTGAAGCTGGATGAGCGCATCCTCGCCCGCATGAAGAACCTGCTCGCCGTCTTCGTCGGCGCGGCGCTCTACTTCACCGTGGTGATGCACCTGACCGGCCTCTACTTCGCCAAGCAGGAGGCCTACGAGCGCTTCCTGCTGCTCGATGGCGGCATGTACACGGCGGCCTTCTGGCTCGGCCAGATCGTGCTCGGCGGCATCATTCCCCTCGTTCTGATCTTCGCACCCGGCGCGACCCAGGCGCGCGTCATCGCCGCCTCGGTGCTGGTGGTGCTGGGGGGGTTGGCGCAGATGTTCGTCACCATCGTCGGCGGCCAGGCCTATCCGCTGGAACTCTTCCCCGGCTACGCCGTCAGCAGCACCTTCCAGGACGGCGTGGTGAACAGCTATGCGCCGGTGCTCGGCGAGTTTGCCCTCGGCTTCGGCGGCATCGCGCTCGCCTTCCTCGTCACCGTCGTCGCGGTGCGCGTCCTGCATTTCCTGCCGCAGGACGACTTCGCCAAGCTGAACGCCGAAGACTGAGCGCGGTTCGCCGCTCGGCGCGTTAAACTGGCGGCATGCACCGCTTTCTCGTTTCCGCCGCGCACAAGTCCTCCGGCAAGACCACGCTGAGCCTCGGCCTCGCCGCCGCCCTGCGCAGCCGCGGCCTCGCCGTGCAGACCTTCAAGAAGGGCCCGGACTATATCGACCCGATCTGGCTGGGACTGGCGGCGGGGCGCCCCTGCCGCAACCTGGATTTCTACCTGCAGCCCTACGCCGAGATCCTCGACGGCTTCGTCCGCCATGCTGCTGCCGCCGACGCCGCCCTTGTCGAGGGCAACAAGGGGCTCTACGACGGCCTCGACCTCGCCGGCAGCAACAGCAACGCCGCCCTGGCGGAACTGCTCGGCCTGCCGGTCGTGCTGGTGCTCGACGCGCGCGGCATGACGCGCGGCATCGCGCCGCTGATCCTCGGCTACCAGGCCTTCGACCGCAACATTCGCATCGCCGGCGTCATCCTCAACCGCCTCGGCGGCAAACGCCACGAGGCCAAGCTGCGCGCGGTGATCGAGCACTACACCGACGTGCCGGTGCTGGGCGCCGTGCTGGAGAACCCGTCGCTCGCCATCGTCGAGCGCCACCTCGGCCTGATGCCGGCCTTTGAAGCCGCCGCCGCCGAGGCGCGCATCGCCGTCATCGCCGGCATCGTCTCCGAGCAGGTCGACATCGACCGCCTGCTCGAGGCGACGGCCACCGACAAGCCGCTCAAGCCCGCCATCGTTGCCGCCGCGCCGTCGGCGCTGCCCCCCGTGCGCATCGGCATCGCCCGCGACCGGGCCTTCGGCTTCTACTATGCCGACGACCTCGACGCCCTCGCGCAGGCCGGCGCCAAGCTGGTGCCCTTCAGCCCCGTCGCCGATGCACGCCTGCCCGAGGTGGATGCCCTCTTCCTCGGCGGCGGCTTCCCCGAGTGCTTCATGCGCGAACTGGAGGCCAATACATCCATGCGCGAATCGGTGAAGAACGCCATCGAGGCGGGACTCCCCGCCTATGCCGAATGCGGCGGGCTGATGTATCTCGCCCGCAGCCTGGCCTGGCGCAGCGAGCGCCGCGAGATGGCCGGCGTCCTCCCCGCCGACGTCGTCATGCACGAGAAGCCGGTCGGCCGCGGCTATGTGCGCCTGACGCCCACCGACGCGCACCCCTGGGTGCCCGCGGGGGCGCATCCGGATGAAATCCCGGCCCACGAATTCCACTACTCCAGCCTGGAGAACCTCGCGCCGGATACGCGTTTCGCCTACGAGGTAAAGCGCGGCCACGGCGCCGATGGCGCCCACGACGGCATCGTCCACAAGAACCTGCTGGCCTCCTACACGCACCTCAGGAGCGCCGGCAACTGCAACTGGGCCGCCCGCTTCGTCGGCTTTGCCCGCGACAAGATGGCTGCCCGCCCCAACCCCTGAAAGGACCCGACATGTTCACCCTGACCCCCGCCGCCGCCACCCGCATCCTCGATTCCGCCGCCCAGAGCGACGCCGTCGGCATGGCCCTGCGCGTCGCCGCCAAGTTCGACGAGGACGGCCAGCTCGCCTTCGGCCTCGGCTTCGACGACGAGCGCGAACACGATCTCTCCTTCGAATCCGAGGGCCTCACCGTACTCATCGCCCCGCCCAGCCGCGAGCTGCTCGACGGTTTCCTGCTCGATTTCGTCGAGGTCGAGCCGGGGGAGTGGCAGTTCGTCTTCATGCAGAACCCGGCGACCGGCGCCTGTCCGCCCTCGAGCTGCGGCGGCTGCGGCAGCCGCGGCGGCTGCGGCTCGGCCAACTAGACTTCGCAGGTATAATGGCGCCCAACATGGAATGAAGGCGGCCGTGCACAGACCGGCCGCCGCCACCGCCTGATTCATGGATTCCCTGCCGATCTTCCTCAACCTCAAGGGCACGCGCTGCCTCGTCGTCGGCGGCGGCGCCGTTGCCGCGCGCAAGGTGGGCCTCCTGCTCGGCTGCGGCGCGAAGGTCGCCGTCGTGGCGCCGGAACTGGGCGAGACCCTCGCCGCCGAAGCCGCCGCCGGCCGCATCGATCATGTCGCGGCGCGCTTCGCGGACGGCCATCTCGCCGGTGCGGCGCTGGTCATCGCCGCCACCGACGACCACGAGGCGAACGCGGCGGTCTCGCGCGCGGCAAAGGCGCGCGACATCCCGGTGAACGTCGTCGACGCGCCCGAGCTGTGCAGCTTCATCTTCCCCTCCATCGTCGACCGCTCGCCGATGATCGTGGCGGTGTCGACCGGCGGCGCCTCGCCGGTGCTGGCGCGCCTGGTGCGGGCGAAGCTGGAGACGATGCTGCCGGCCGCCTACGGGCGCCTGGCGCAACTCGCCCACGATCTGCGCGATCGGGTGAAGAATCGCTTCGCCAATCCGCCGCAGCGGCGCATCTTCTGGGAAAGGATGCTCGGCGGCGCCTTCGCCGACCTCGTGCTGGCCGGAAAGGCGGCGGAAGCGCAGAAGCACTTCGAGGAACAGCTCTCCGCAACGAAGGACGAGCCGCCGCGCGGCGAGGTCTATCTCGTCGGCGCCGGCCCCGGCAACCCGGATCTCCTCACCTTCCGCGCCCTCAAGCTGATGCAGCAGGCCGATGTCGTCGTGCACGACCACCTCGTGTCGCCGGCCATCGTCGAGCTGTGCCGGCGCGACGCGAGCCGCATCTACGTCGGCAAGGAGCGCAACAACCACACCCTGCGCCAGGAGGACATCAACGCCCTGCTGGTGAAGCTGGCCGGGGAAGGCAAGCGCGTGCTGCGCCTGAAGGGCGGCGACCCCTTCATCTTCGGCCGCGGCGGCGAGGAGATCGAGACGCTGTCCGCCCACGGCATTTCCTTCGAGGTGGTGCCAGGCATCACCGCGGCGGCGGGCGTCGCCTCGTACTCAGGCATTCCGCTCACCCACCGCGACTACGCCCAGGCCTGCGTCTTCGTCACCGGCCACCTCAAGGACGGCACGATGAACCTCGACTGGACCGGTCTGGCGCGGCCGCACCAGACCGTCGTCTTCTACATGGGGCTGCACGGCCTGCCGGTGCTGTGCCGGGAACTCGTCGCCCACGGCCTGCCCGACAGCACCCCCGCCGCCATCGTGCAGCAGGGAACGACGAACCGGCAGCGCATCCTGATCGGCACCTTGGCCAGCCTGCCGCATGAGGCCGAGTCGGCCCAGCTCAAGCCGCCCACCCTCATCATCGTCGGCGAGGTGGTCAGGCTCCACGACAAGCTGAAATGGTTCGATCCCGCCGGCGCGCCCGACGTCGGTTCCTGGAAAAAAGACAGCCGGAAGGAATAGAGGCGGCGGCTGGCCGCCGCCTCGGCTTGCTCAAAGATTCTCTTCGGGGATGGACAGCGCACCGGCGCTGCCCCGAATAACCGTGGCGGCCAGGCCCGGCGCCTGGGTCAGCAGGTGATCGGCAAAGAAGCGCGCCGTGCCGATCTTCGTCCGGCAGAAGCCGGCATCGCCCTCGCCCGACGCAAGTTTCTTCTGCGCCACCAGCGCGGCGCGCGCCAGTTGCCAGCCGCCCGACACAATGCCCATCAGCCGCAGGAATGGCACGGCACCGACATGGACGCCCTTGACGTCCTGGCCGAAGTTCGTCGCGATGTAGGTCGCCGCATCGGCCAGCGCCTTGACGCCTTGGGCAAAGCTGGCGTGGATGGCCGCGAATTCCTCGCCCGGTTGCCTGGCAAGCTCGGCCTCCACCTGCTTCATGATGCCGACGACGGCCTTGATCGTCGCGCCGCCCTCGCGGGCGATCTTGCGCCCGATCAGGTCGTTCGCCTGGATGCCGGTGGTGCCCTCGTAGATGGTGGTGATGCGCGCGTCGCGCAGGTACTGCGCGGCGCCCGTTTCCTCGATGAAGCCCATGCCGCCGTGGATCTGCACGCCGAGCGAGGCGACCTCGATGCCGGTCTCGGTGCTCCAGCCCTTCACCACCGGGATCATCAGGTCGACGAAGGCCTGATTGCGCTTGCGCTCCTCCGCGTCCGGATGGCGCGCCGCCGCGTCGTGGGCCGCGGCGACGACGTAGGCCAGCGCGCGCATGGCCTCGGTTTGCGATTTCATCAGCATCAGCATGCGGCGGATGTCGGGATGGCGGATGATCGGCACCGGCCCCGAGCCGTCGGCGAGGTCGCGCCCCTGGATGCGCTCCTTCGCGTATTCGAGCGCGCGCTGGTAGGCGCGATCGGCGATCGCCACGCCCTCGAGGCCGACGGCGAAGCGCGCCGCGTTCATCATGACGAACATGTACTTGAGGCCCTCGTTCTCCTTGCCGACGAGGTAGCCCACGGCGCCACCGTTGTCACCATAGGCCATGACGCAGGTCGGGCTGGCGTGGATGCCCAGCTTGTGCTCGATGGAGACGCAGCGCGCATCGTTGCGCGCGCCCGGCGTGCCGTCGGCGTTGAGGAGGAACTTCGGCACGACGAAGAGCGAGATGCCCTTCACCCCCTCGGGCGCGTCCGGCGTGCGCGCCAGCACGAGGTGGATGATGTTCTCGCTCATGTCGTGCTCGCCGTAGGTGATGAAGATCTTCTGGCCGAAGACCTTGTAGGTGCCGTCGCCCTGCGGCACGGCGCGCGAGCGCACCAGCGCCAGGTCGGAGCCGGCCTGCGGCTCGGTCAGGTTCATGGTGCCGGTCCAGCGGCCCTCGATCATCTTCGGCAGGTAGGCGGCCTTCAGCTCGGGCGAGCCGTTGAGGGTGATCGCCTCGATGGCGCCGGTGGTAAGCAGCGGGCACAGCGAGAAGGCCATGTTGGAAGCCTTCCACATCTCCTGCACGGCGGCGACCACCACCTTGGGCATGCCCTGCCCGCCGAACTCCTGCTCGGCGCCGATGCCGTTCCAGCCGTTCTCGACGAACTGCCCGTAGGCCTCCCTGAAGCCGGCCGGCATGGTGACGTTGCTGTCGTGCCACTTCGCGCCCTCGTGGTCGCCAGAGCCGTTGAGCGGGGAAAGCGCGCCGGTGGCGAACTTGGCGGCCTCCTCGAGGATGGCATCCACCGTATCGGGCGAGGCCTCCTCGTAGCCCGGCAGCTTGGCGACCTGCTCGATGCCGGCGAGCTCGCGCAGCACGAAATGCATGTCGTTCAGGGGAGCGGAATAGGTGCTCATCTCATGTTCTCCATGTGTATGCGTCAGCCCAGTTCGGCGACCAGCTCCGGCACGGCCTGGAACAGATCGGCCACCAGGCCGTAGTCGGCGACCTGGAAGATCGGCGCCTCGGGATCCTTGTTGATGGCGACGATCACCTTGCTGTCCTTCATGCCGGCGAGGTGCTGGATGGCGCCCGAGATGCCGACGGCGATGTAGAGCTCGGGGGCCACGATCTTGCCGGTCTGGCCGACCTGGTAGTCGTTCGGCACGAAGCCGGCGTCCACCGCCGCGCGCGAGGCGCCGAGCGCCGCGCCGAGCTTGTCGGCGAGCGGCTCGAGCACGCTGCGGTAGTTTTCGCCGCTGCCGAGGCCGCGGCCGCCGGAGACGATGATCTTCGCCGCGCCGAGTTCGGGCCGCGCGCTCTTGGTCAGCTCGCGGCCGACCAGCTTCGAGACGCCGAGGTCGGCGCCCGCGACGAGCGGCTCGACGGCGGCCGAGCCGCCTGCATTTGGGTTAACTCCGGCCGCCTCGAAGGCGGTGCCGCGCACGGTGATCACCTTCACGGCGTCGGCGCTCTTCACCGTCGCCAGGGCGTTGCCGGCGTAGATCGGCCGCACGAAGGTGTCGGCGGTTTCGACGGCGACGATGTCGGAGATCTGCGCCACGTCGAGCAGCGCCGCCACGCGCGGCAGCACATTCTTGCCGAAGGTGGAGGCCGGCGCCAGGATGTGGCTGTAGCCGGCGGCGTTGGCATGCACCAGCGCGGCCAGGTTCTCCGGCAGCTGGTCGGCGTAGTGCGCCGCGTCGGCGACGCGCACCTTGGCGACGCCGTCGAGCTGGGCCGCGGCCTGGGCGGCAGCGGCGCAGCCGCTGCCGGCGACCAGCACGTGGATCTCGCCGCCGAGCTGCTTCGCGGCGGAGAGGGTGTTCAGCGTCGCGCTCTTGAGCGTCGCGTTGTCGTGTTCGGCAATGACGAGAATGGCCATCAGATCACCTTCGCTTCGTTCTTGAGTTTATCGACCAGCTGCTTGACGTCGGCCACCTTGGCGCCGCCGGCGCGCTTGGGCGGCTCGGCGACCTTCAGCGTGGCGAGGCGCGGCGCGACGTCGACGCCGAGGTCGGCCGGCTTCAGGGTGTCGAGCGGCTTCTTCTTGGCCTTCATGATGTTGGGCAGCGTGGCGTAGCGCGGCTCGTTCAGGCGCAGGTCGGTAGTCACCACCGCCGGCAGCGCAAGCGTTACGGTCTCGAGGCCGCCGTCGATCTCGCGCATCACCGTCGCCTTGCCGTCGGCGATGACGACCTTGGAGGCGAAGGTCGCCTGCGGCCAGCCCATCAGGGCGGCGAACATCTGGCCGGTCTGGTTGGCGTCGTCGTCGATGGCCTGCTTGCCGAAGATGACCGCCTGCGGGCCCTCCTTGTCGGCGACGGCCTTGATCAGCTTGGCCACCGCCAGCGGCTGCAACTCGGCATCGGACTCGACCAGGATGGCGCGGTCGGCACCGATGGCCAGCGCCGTGCGCAGGGTCTCCTGGCAGGCGGCGACGCCGCAGGACACGGCGACCACCTCGGTGGCGATGCCGGCTTCCCTGAGGCGCACGGCCTCCTCGACGGCGATCTCGTCGAAGGGGTTCATCGACATCTTGACGTTGGCGAGGTCCACGCCGGAACCGTCGCCCTTGACGCGCACCTTGACGTTGTAGTCAACGACGCGCTTGACCGGTACGAGGATCTTCAATCCTGCTCTCCTTATGCGAAATCCGATTTCCTCTCCAGCGGCCGATTATGTCACCGCACCGCGGGAATTGACACGGCCGGCGCCTGCCGGCAGAATTATTCCATACGCTACCGTATGGAAGGCGCTATCCTAGCGCAAGCTTCCGGTCTTTTCAATACGTCCGACGACAATGGCCAAAACCGAGCCGAACCGACAGCAACTGGACCGATCCGCCTGGATCAAGGCGGCGCTCGACATCCTCGCCGAGCAGGGGCTCGAGGGCATCCGCGTCGAGGTGCTGGCCAAACGCCTGCGGGTCACCAAGGGCAGCTTCTACTGGCACTTCAAGGACCGCCGCGACCTGCTCGACGCCGTGCTGGAGACCTGGAAGGAAGGCCGCATCCGCGACATCCAGAAGCAGACGCGCGCCGTGCCGGGGGAAGAACTGCCGCGCGCCTATCACGTCATCGAGGTCTACAGCGCCAACCGCAACCGCAAGGGCATGCACATCGAGATGGCGATGCGCGACTGGGCGCGGCGCGACGCGGCCGCCGCTGCCGTAGTCGAGGAAGTCGATGCCGCCCGCCTCGAGTTCGGCCGCATGGGCTTCATGGCGCGCGGCATGACGGAACTGGAAGCGTCCAGCCGCAGCCTGCTGCTCTACGCCTACGTGTTCGGATTGAGCCTGATGAGCTGCGGCAGGTTCGACGCCGACATGGACGAGATGAAGCACTGGATCGCCGACCGGATCGCCCGTTGACGGGCGAACTCAGCGTCCCCGCCACTCCGGCATCGGCTGCTTGGCGATGAAGGCGTCGATGCCGGCCTGGGCGTCCTCGGCCATCATGTTGCAGGCCATGGTCTCGGCGGCGAGCTGGTAGGCGCCGCCCAGCCCCATCTCGATCTGGCGATAGAAGGCCTGCTTGCCCATCGCCACCGCCGCCGGCGACTTGGCGCAGATGGAATCGGTCAGCTTCTTCACCTCGGCATCGACCTGGTCGGCCGGCACGACGCGATTCACCAGGCCGCGCGCGATGGCCGTGGCGGCATCCATGAACTCGCCCGTGACCAGCATCTCGAAAGCCTGCTTGCGCGGCAGATTGCGCGACAGCGGCACCGCCGGCGTGCTGCAGAAGAGGCCCAGATTCACGCCGGATACGGCGAATTTCACCGTATCCGCCGCCACCGCCAGGTCGCACATGGCCACCAGCTGGCAGCCGGCCGCCACCGCCATGCCGTGCACCCGCGCGATCACCGGCTGCGGCAGTTCGACCAGCTTCATCATCATCCTGCCGCACTTCCCGAACAGCGCCTGCTGGTATTCCTTGCTCGGACTGGCGCGCATCTCCTTCAGGTCGTGGCCGGCGCAGAAGGCCTTGCCGGCGCCGGCCAGCACGACGACGCGCACCGACTTGTCCGCCGCGACGGCGTCGAGCGCCGCGGACAGCTCGTCGATGAGGGCGTCGGAAAGGGAATTGAACTGGCCGGCGCGGTTCAGCGTGAGCGTGGTCACGCCGTTGTCGTCGCTGCGCAGCAGCAGGGGTTCGTTGGCGGATTGCATCACGGCGCTCATGGACAGGCTCCTATTCGATGGCGGAAACGGACTTGGCCCGCTCCCGCAGGATGAACTTCTGGATCTTGCCGGTGGACGTCTTCGGCAGCGGGCCGAACACCACCTTCTTCGGCACCTTGAAGCGCGCCATCCGCTCGCGGCAGAAGTCGATGAACTCGGCCTCCGTCGCCTGGGCGCCCTCCTTCAGCTCGACGAAGGCGCAGGGCACCTCGCCCCACTTCGGATCGGGCGTGGCCACCACCGCCGCCGCCAGCACGGCGGCGTGGCGGTAGAGCACGTCCTCCACCTCGACCGAGGAGATGTTCTCGCCGCCGGAGATGATGACGTCCTTGGAGCGGTCCTTGATCTTGACGTAGCCGTCGGGCTGCATCACGGCGAGATCGCCGGAATGATACCAGCCGCCACGGAACGCCTCCTCGGTCGCCTTGGGATTCTTCAGGTAGCCCTTCATGGTGATGTTGCCGCGGAACATGATCTCGCCCATGGTCTCGCCGTCGCGCGGCACCGGCTGCATCGTTTCCGGGTCCATCACCGTGACGCCTTCCTGCAGGTGGTAGCGCACGCCCTGGCGGCCGTTCAGGCGCACCTGTTCCTCCAGCGGCAGCGCGCTCCACTCGGGGTGCCGGGCGCAGACCGAGGCCGGGCCATAGGTCTCGGTCAGGCCGTACACATGCGTGATGTCGAAGCCGATCCGGTTCATGCCCTCGATCATCGAGGCCGGCGGCGGCGCCGCCGCCACCAGCGCGCTGACTTTGTGATCGATGCCCTCGCGCCATTCCGCCGGCGCGTTGATCAGCATCGAATGCACGATGGGCGCGCCGCAGTAGTGCGTCACCTTGTGCTCACGGATGGCGTCGAGGATGGCCTTCGCTTCCACCCTGCGCAGGCAGACGTTGGTGCCGGCATTCGCGGCCATGGTCCACGGGAAGCACCAGCCGTTGCAGTGGAACATCGGCAGGGTCCACAAATACACCGCATGCGGCGGCATGCCCCAGGAGACGATGTTGGAGACGGCGTTGAGATAGGCGCCGCGATGATGGTAGACCACGCCCTTCGGGTTGCCGGTGGTGCCCGAGGTGTAGTTGAGCGAGATGGCGTCCCATTCGTCGGCCGGCCCCTGCCAGGCGAAGGCGGGATCGCCCGAGGCGAGGAAGGCCTCGTAGTCGACGCTGCCGAGGCGCTCGCCCGGGCCGCTGTATTCTGGATCGTCCACGTCGATCACCAGCAACTCGCGGCCGATCAAACCCAGCGCCCTGGAGACGGTCGGCGAGAACTCGCGGTCGGTGATCAGGACCTTGGCCTCGCCGTGGTCGAGCATGAAGGCGATGGCCTCGGCGTCGAGGCGGGTGTTCAGGGTATTCAGCACGGCGCCGGCCATGGGCACGCCGAAGTGGCATTCCGCCATTTCCGGCGTGTTGGCGAGCATCGCGGCGACGGTGTCGTTCCTGCCGATGCCGCGCGCGGCCAGGGCCGAGGCGAGGCGGCGGCAGCGGGCGTAGGTCTCCGCCCACGTGTAGCGGCGGGCGCCGTGGATGACGGAGGTGCGCTGCGGATAGACGGACGCCGTCCGCTCGAGGAAGGAGAGCGGCGACAGGGGTGTGTAGTTGGCGGCGGTTCGGTCGAGACCGCTCTGATAGGGGTTTTCCGGCATGGATATTTCCTTTATTGGGGCGGCCGGTCAGCCCGCAAACGGCTCAGCGGCAGCGTTGGGCAATATTCAATCCGGCGGTGGCGGAACGGTCAAGGCCGCCCAGCCAGTCATGCATCTCGGCGGAGAAGGTTTCGACCGCGGCGGCCATCGCCGTCACCCCGCCGCGCGCGTCGGGCGTGGCGGAAGGTTTCGCCACGCTGAAGCTGCGCCGCGCCAGCACCTCCCCGCCCGCCGGCGCCAGCAGTTGCACGCGCGCCTCGAGAACGGCGCGGCTGTCCTTGGGCGTATCGAAAGCATGGACGAACTCGTCCAGGTCGACGCGCAGACGACAGGCGCCGCCCGCCTCGCCCGACAGCATGCGCTTGCGCAGGGCGTGGCCGAGCAAATCGGCCGGCGTCGCCGCCCAGCGGCTCTCGGCATAGCTTTGCCGGCGCTGGCTGGCGGCATAGAGCAGCCGGTACTGCATGGCCGTCGCATCCAGCCAGGACACGGCGAAGACGTCGATGCTGCGCAGGCTGGCGACGATGCGGTTGTTCGGCGCAGGCTGCACCGTACCGAGGTCGTAGTAGGCCAGGTTCGAATTCGCCTTGGGGCCGGCGCCGCAGGCGGCCAGCAACAGTGCGGAGATCAGCATGAACGCATTACGCATGGTGTGCCTCATTGCGCCGTGAATCCCGCCTCGCCCGGACCGGGCCGCGACGCGGGCCGGCCGAAGACGAGCATGTTGGGCGATTCCTCGATCTGATCGAGCAGGCGCGCCATCTGGCGGGAGTTGACCGCCAGCTCCTGCAGCAGCGCGTTCAGGCGCGGCAGCGTGGTCTGCGCGATCTCGCCGCCGGACTCGCCGAGCAGCGCGTCGATCTTCTTCGCCACGCCCTGCAGGCTGGCGATCAGCGGCGGCGCCTCGCCACTGACTTTTTCCATGTTGGCCAGGGTGGCCGACAGGCGCTTCAGGTTCTCGTCGCTCAGCGCCTGCCGGAGCGAGGCCATCAATTGCGGCAGTTCCTTGGTGCTGTTCGACAGCCCGGCGGTGGCGCTCTCGACGTTGACCAGGGTCTGGCCGATGCGCTTGACGTTCTGGTCGGAGAGCAGCGCCGTGGTGCGCTCGGCCACCTGGCGCATCTGCGTCATCAACTCGGCGGCGTTCTCGCCCAGGGTGTCCATGAAGCCCGGCTGCAGTGCTATGCGCGGCAGATCGTCGTCGGTCCCCGTCAGCGGCTCCGCATTCTCGCCCTTGTCCTCGATCAGAATGGAGGCGAGGCCGGTGACGCCCTGGTAGTTGAGCCGCGCCGTCGTCCCCTTGGTGACCGGCAGGTCAGCGTCGATGCTGATGGTGATGAGGATGTTGCGCGGGTCTTTCGGATCGAGTTCGATGTCGGTCACCTTGCCGGCGCGAATGCCGCGAAAGCGCACCTGCGCCTGGGTATTGAGGCCCGACACGTTGCCCTTGGTCACGATCACGTACTCGCTCATCGCCTCGCGCCGGCCGGAGAACCAGAAGACGGAGGCGGCCACGGCCAGCCCGAGCAGGAGGGTGAAGATGCCAGCAGCAAGTGCGTGAGCCCGGCTTTCCATTTTTTGTTATCCGTTCATGCGTTCCTGCAGCGCCCGATGCGCGCGGTCGCAGCAGAAGAAGTTGCGGATGAAGGGGTGGTCGACCCGGGTGATCTCGTCGATCGTCCCGAGCGCGAGTATACGCTGTTCGGCCAGCACCGCAACGCGGCTGGCCATGCCGGCCAGGGTGTCGAGGTCGTGCGTCACCAGCACCACGGTGAGCCCGAGCTGCCTGTGCAGGCTGTTGATCAGGCGCACGAAGGATTCGCTGCGGTCCGGGTCGAGGCCGGCGGTGGGCTCGTCGAGCAGCAGCAGCTCCGGCTCCATGGAGAGGGCGCGCGCCAGGGCGACGCGCTTGATCATGCCGCCGGAGAGCTCCGAGGGCATCAGCCAGGCATGGCGCGGCAGCAGCTCGACCATGGAGAGCTTGAGCATCACCAGATCGTGGATCAGGTCCTCGTCGAGCACGCCCAGCTCGCGCAGCGGGAAGGCGATGTTCTGGAAGACGTTGAATGCGGAATACAGCGCGCCGTACTGGAACAGCATGCCGAAGCGGCGGCGCAGGTTGCGTTCCTGCACGATGCTGCCCGTGAACAGCGGCTCGCCGAAGAGGCGGATCTGCCCCTTGGTGGGGTGCAGCAGGCCGATCATCTGGCGCAGCAGCGTCGTCTTGCCGCTGCCCGAACCGCCCACCAGGGCCATCACCTTTCCCGCCTCGATGACGAGGTTGAGGTCGCGGTGCACCCAGTGTTCGCCGAAGCGGGTGGACAGGTTGTCGACCTCGATGACCGGCTTCACAGCGGCATCCCGATCTTGCGCGTGGCGATGGCGAAGACGGCGTCGACCAGGATGACGATGGTGATGGCGGAGACCACCGAGGCGGTGGTGTTCGAGGACAGGCTCTCCGTGTTCGGCCGCACGCGCAGGCCGAAGTGGCAGGCCACCAGCGCCACCAGGATGCCGAAGGTGACGCCCTTGGCCATGGCGATGGTGAGGTTGGCCACCGGCACCACCTTGGGCAGGGTGTCGATGAAGAAAGCGTAGGAGATGTCGAGCTGGAACTGCGCCGACACCGCGCCGCCCATGAGGGCGATGGCGCTGGTCCACAGCACGAGCAGGGGCATGGCCAGGGCCAGCGCCGCCACCTTGGGGAAGACCAGGCGCAGGCTGCGCGAGACGCCCATGGTCGCCAGCGCGTCGATCTCCTCGGTGACGCGCATGACGCCGAGCTGCGCCGTCATGGCCGAGCCGGAGCGCCCCGCCACCAGCACCGCCACCAGCACCGGCCCCAGTTCGCGGATGATGCCCATGCCGAGGATGTTCACGATGAAGATGTCGGCACCGAAGTTCTTCAGCTGCAGTGCGGAGAGATAGGAGAGCACGATGCCGATGAGAAAACCGACCAGGGCGGTCACCGGCATGGCGCGCACGCCGCTCTTGTACAGGTTGGCCGAGGTCTCGCGCCAGGGGCCCTCGCGCGGCGCGCGCAGGACGTGGCCGATGTCGATGATGAGCTGGCCGACCAGTGCGACGAAATCGACCAGATGGCGCCACAGCCCGAGCGACAGCCGGCCCACGGTCACCACCCATTCCAGCCGCCCTTTCGGCTCCGGCCCCGTCTCCGGCTTCTTGGTGGAGGCATAGAGCCGCGCGAAAACCGGCTCCAGAGAGGGGGGAATCTGCACCCGTTCGGGGAAGGCGTGTCCCCAGGCCTGCCACAGCATCATGGCGCCGACCGAATCGAGGGACTCGATGCCGTCGAGGTTCCAGCCCAGATCGGCATCGCGCGCGCGGGCCTGGAGCTCGGTCCTGAGCGCCTCGTAGCGGGACGCCAGCGCCATCAGGCGCCATTCGCCTCCCAGGCGCAGCCAGCGCCGGCCCTCCGCATCCGTTTCCAAGGCGATGCTTGCGCTGCTCACCCGTTCCCCCTTGTTGTACTGATCGAGCCCGCCCGCCGCAGCATTATGCCGCAGCCTGGCTTTTGCCGCGTCCGGCCTTGAGCTTGAGCTCCATGCCGAGGCCGGCCCACTGCCGGCCTTCCTCGTCCAGCGCCGCCGCCGTCAGGGGCGAGGCCGCCAGCCAGTGGGGATCGACGCCGACGACGAAGCCGCGCCCGCTGCGGCGCAGGGCGATCTCGGGCAGAGGGGCATCGTCGCGCGCGCGGTGCAGGATCGCCGCCAGGCGCAGGCTGAAGATGATCGGCCAGTCGGCGCTGTCGGGCATGATGTCCCCCACCCGTTCCAGCTTGCCGCGGTGGGCCAGCACGATGCGCGACAGACGCGACTGGTCCATCTTCGAGAACCCCGGCATGTCGGCGTTGGCGAGAATGTAGGCGCTGTGCTTGTGGTAGCTGGAATGCGCCACCGAAATGCCGATCTCGTGCAGCAGCGCCGCCCAGTCGAGCACCTGCGCATCGGCCTGCTCCCCGGCCGCCGCCGGCAGCAGCTGCAGCAGGAAGCCGCGTGCCGTCGCCGTCACGCGGGCGGCCTGGCCGGTGTCGACCTGGTACCGCCGCATGAAATGCTGCACCGTGGCGTTGCGCAGATCCTGGTGGTGGTAGCGGCCGAGCAGATCGTAGAGCACGCCCAGGCGCAGCGCGCCCTCGGAGAAGGTCATGCGCTCGAGGCCGAACTCCTTGAACACCGCCAGCATGATGGCGAGCCCCCCCGGCAGCACCGGGATGCGGTCCGGCCGCAGGCCCTGCAAGGCCAGCCGCCCCGTATCGCCGGCATGCAGCAGGAGGGCGCGCAGGCGCTCCAGCCCGTCGCGCGTGATGCCGGCATCCGACAGGCCGTTCATCTCGAGGATGTCGGCCAGCGCCTTGGCCGTGCCGGAGGAGCCGACCGCCGCCTCCCAGCCGGTCTTCTTGTACTGGCGCACGATGGCCTGCAGTTCCTTGCGTGCCGCCAGTTCGGCCGCCTTCATGCCGGATTTCTCGATGCGGCCGCGCGGAAAGTACTGCAGGCTGAAGCCGACGCAGCCCATGTAGAGCGACTCCAGCTCGATCGGCTCGATGTTGCGCCCGATGATGAATTCCGTCGAACCGCCGCCGATGTCGACCACCAGTTGCTGGGTGCGCGGATTGGGCAGGGTGTGGGCGACGCCGAGGAAGATCAGGCGCGCTTCCTCGCGGCCGGCGATGATCTCGATGGGGAAGCCCAGCGCCGCCTCGGCCTGGGCGAGAAACTGCGGCGCGTTCTTGGCCACGCGCAGGGCGTTGGTGGCCACGGCGCGCACGGCGCCGGCGTCGAAGCCGCGCAGGCGCTCGCCGAAGCGGGCCAGTGCCTCCAGCGCGCGCAGCTGCGAGGGGCCGTCGAGGGTCTTCTGGGCGGTGAGGCCGGCGGCCAGGCGCACCGGCTCCTTGAGCGAGTCGAGGGGGTAGATCTGGTCGTCCACCACGCGGCCGACCTGCAGGCGGAAACTGTTGGAGCCCAGATCGACGGCGGCGACGAGTTCGTAAGCCATGCGGCGAATTCTACCCCGCGCACCCTGTCATCCGCCCGTCACATCCCAGTCATATCCTGCGGCTTGAACATATAAGGGATTCCTGATTCAATTGGAATCGATGAACAAAGGCTCCAGCGCCCGGCGCTTCCCCGCCGAGCATTTCCTCAACCGCGAACTCTCGCTGCTCGCCTTCAACCGCCGCGTGCTCGGTCAGGCGGCCGACGAGCGCGTGCCGCTGCTGGAGCGCCTGCGCTTCCTCTGCATCGTCTCCAGCAACCTCGACGAGTTCTTCGAGATCCGCGTCGCCGGCCTCAAGGAGCAGGTCAAGCTCGCGGTCGTCGCGCCCGGCACCGACGGCCTCACCCCGCACGAAGCCTTCCGCCTCGTGGCCGCCCAGGCCCACGACCTGGTCGAGGAGCAGTACGACCTGCTCAACGAGGTCATGCTGCCGGCACTGGAGAAGCAGGGCATCCGCTTCCTCAAGCGCAGCGCCTGGACCGAGGCGCAGGCGGCCTGGATCCGGGACTACTTCTTCCGCGAGGTGATGCCGGTGCTCACCCCGATCGGCCTCGACCCGGCGCACCCCTTCCCGCGCGTGCTCAACAAGAGCCTCAACTTCGCCATCGAGCTCGAGGGCAAGGACGCCTTCGGCCGCAGTTCGGGCGCGGCCATCGTGCAGGCGCCGCGCGTGCTGCCGCGCGTGATCCGGCTGCCGGAGGCCATCGCCGGCGCGCCGCACGGCTTCGTCTTCCTCTCCTCCGTGCTGCACGCCCATGTCGGCGAGCTGTTCTCCGGCATGAACGTGCTCGGCTGCTACCAGTTCCGCGTCACGCGCAACAGCGACCTGTGGGTGGACGAGGAGGAGATCAAGAACCTGCGCCTGGCGCTGCAGGGCGAGCTGCCGCAGCGCCATTTCGGCGACGCCGTGCGCCTCGAGGTCGCCGACAGCTGCTCGGAAGTCATGGCCGACTTCCTGCTGCAGCAGTTCGCCCTCGGCTACGACGACCTCTACCGCGTGCCCGGCATCGTGAACCTGGTGCGCCTGATGCAGGTGCCCGATCTCGTCGACCGCCCCGACCTGAAGTACCCGCCCTTCCAGCCGGGCCTGCCCAAGGTGCTCGCCAAGAACTACGACGTTTTCGCCAGCATCCGCAAGCAGGACGTGCTGCTGCACCACCCCTATCAGTCCTTCAGCCCGGTGGTCGAGTTCCTCGAGCAGGCGGTGGACGACCCCGCCGTGGTCGCCATCAAGATGACGGTGTACCGTACCGGCACCGACTCCGTGCTGATGGATCTGCTCATGCGCGCCGCGCGCCAGGGCAAGGAGGTGACGGCGGTGGTGGAACTCATGGCGCGCTTCGACGAGGAGGCCAACATCAACTGGGCGGCGCGCCTGGAGGAAGTCGGCGCCCATGTCGTATACGGCGTGTTCGGCTACAAGACCCATGCCAAGATGCTGATGGTGGTGCGGCGCGAGGACGGCGACAAGGGAAGCGTGCTGCGCCGCTACGTGCACCTCGGCACCGGCAACTACCACCCGCGCACCGCCAAGCTGTACACCGACTTCGGTCTGCTCAGTTGCAACGAGGCGCTCTGCGCCGACGTGAACGAGGTCTTCAAGCAGCTCACCGGCCTGGGCAAGGCAAGCAAGCTCAATCACCTGCTGCTGGCGCCGTTCACCCTGCACCAGGCCATGCTCGCCGCCATCCGCGCCGAGGCGGACAACGCCCGCGCGGGAAAACGCGTGCGCATTCTCGCCAAGATGAACGCCCTGCTCGACCCGGAGATCATCGAGGCGCTCTACGACGCCTCGCAGGCCGGCGTCACCATCGACCTCATCGTGCGCGGCGCCTGCGCCCTGCGGCCCGGCATCGAGGGGCTGTCCGACAACATCAGCGTACGTTCCGTCGTCGGCCGCTTCCTCGAGCACACCCGCGTGTTCTACTTCTATGCCGACGGCGAGATGAAGATGTACCTCTCCAGCGCCGACTGGATGGAGCGCAACTTCTTTCGCCGCATCGAAACCTGCTTCCCCGTGCTCGACGCCAAGCTCAAGCGCCGCATCCTCAAGGAAGGCCTCATGCCCTACCTCGCCGACAACAGCCAAGCCTGGGAGATGGACGAGGACGGCCGCTACCGCCGCAAGCGCTCGCGCAAGAAGGGCTTCTCGGCGCAGGAAGCCCTGCTCGCCGAACTCTCCCTCGCCCCACCGTCAGCCTGAGCAGCCGCGCAAAAGTCAGTCTCCGCAGAGCGGCGGCTGCGGCTTGTCAAGGCGGGATAATGGTGTTACTTTAGTGTCACTCGTATCGCCTTTGGGGGCCCCATGTCCACCACCTCACTGAAACTGCCCGAAGAACTCAAGCAACGCGCCGTTGCTGCCGCACAGAAGCAGGGCGTCTCGCCCCACGCCTTCATGGTCCAGGCGATCGAGCAGGCGGCCGCGTCAGCCGAGCGCCGGGCCAGCTTCGTGGCCGAGGCGCAAGCAGCGCGCGAGCAGATGCTGCGCACCGGCAAGGGTTACGATGCCGACGAGGTTCACGCCTACCTCAAGGCCCGCATCGCCGGCAGGAAAACCGCGAAGCCGAAAGCCAAGTCTTGGCGAGGCTGATCTATTCGGGCCAGGCGCTCGCCGACCTCGAGCGGCTGACCGATTTCCTGGCCGAGAGCGATCCGCCTGCGGCGGCGGAAACGGTCGGACTGATCGAGGAAGCCATCGCCGTACTGCAACGCCATCCCCTGATCGGGCGCCCCGTCGAACATGAATTGCGGAACTCCGTCATCTCTCGCGGACGTACGGGTTACGTCGCACTCTACAGTTTCGAAGAAAAGCAGAAAGCCGTACTGATTCTGGCAATTCGCCATCAACGCGAAGCAGGCTATTGGGATCAGAACGAAGGTTGAGTGGGCTCCTTCTTCCGGTTCTCGGCCGAAGCCGTGATTCAGCGGTCATGTAGCAACAGAAGCTATCGGCCATGACCTGCCTGTCATGCCTGCTCCAGAACGTACGTCTGAAGGGCTGGACGACTCGGTTGCCTGCCGGATGGATCGATTTCGGCTCCCCGGCCCGGGC